>CAMFGW010000004.1 GCA_945952025.1 uncultured Paracoccaceae bacterium | reverse complement strand
CGCCTGCCCCGGTGGGCGCGGGAGCGCCCGCCATCGGCGGGGCGGGCGCTGGCCGATGGCCGTTGGGCCACCGGTTGGGACAAAAGGCTTAGTCATCGCATGGCAAGGTCAACGGCCCCTGCCACCCGGTCGGTTGGCCGCCGCGACTCGCCGGGCCGGGCGGGAAAAGGAAACGCGACCCGCGTTTCCCCCGCCCGCAGCGAGGCGATGCCGCTGGACCGCTGATGTCACAGAACACCGAAGGCCAGCGCCTGCCCCGGTGGGCGCGGGAGCGCCCGCCATCGGCGGGGCGGGCGCTGGCCGGTGGCTTTGGGCCACCGGCGGGGACAATAGGTGGGAGCCATCGCATGGCAGAGTCACTTGCCTCTGCCACCCGGACGGCTGCCGGGTTCACCGGGCCGGGCGGGCTCACTCGCCCACAAGCACCAGCCCCCGGCCTATTGCCCCACTTTCAGCCGGAACCGCTGGATCTTGCCGGTCTGGGTCTTGGGCAGCGCATCGGTGTAGACGATCCGCCGGGGATATTTGTAAGGCGCGATGATCGCCTTCACATGGTCCTGCAAGAGCCGCGTCATCAGCGCGTCGCCCGTCTGGTCCGGCGCCAGCACCACATGCGCCTCGACGATATGGCCGCGCGCCTCGTCGGGGGCGCCGACGACCGCGCATTCTGCGACGGCCGGGTGCGACAGGAGCGCCGCCTCGACCTCTGGCCCTGCGATATTGTAGCCCGCGCTGATGATCATGTCGTCCGAGCGCGCCGCGAAGTGGAAGCGGCCGTCCTCGTCCTGCCAGAAACTGTCGCCGGTCAGGTTCCAGCCATTCTGGACATATTTGCGCTGGCGGTCATCGCTCAGGTAGCGGCAGCCCGTCGGCCCGCGCACGGCAAGCCGCCCGACCTCGCCCCGCGGCATCTCCTTGCCGGCCTCGTCGACGATTCTGGCCTCATAGCCCGTGACCGGACGGCCCGTGCAGGCCGGGCGGTGATCCTCGAACCGGTTGGTCAGGAAGATGTGCAGCATCTCGGTCGCGCCGATCCCGTCCAGCATCGGCTTGCCGGTCTTGGCCATCCATTCCTCGTAGACCGGCCCCGGCAGCGTCTCGCCCGCGCTGACGGCGGCCCTGAGCGACGACAGGTCCGCGCCTTCGGCCATGGCCTTCATCATCACCCGGTAAGCGGTCGGCGCCGTGAAGCAGATCGTGGCCTTATGCTCCATGATCATCTCGATCATGTTCTGGGGCGAGGCCGTTTCCAGAAGCGTCGCCGCCGCGCCGAAGCGCAGGGGAAAGACGGCAAGCCCACCAAGGCCGAAGGTGAAGGCAAGGGGCGGGCTGCCGATGAACACATCCTCGGGCGTCACGCCCAGCACTTCCTTGGCATAGCCGTCCGCGATGATCATCAGGTCGCGGTGGAAGTGCATGGTGGCCTTCGCATCCCCGGTCGTGCCCGAGGTGAAGCCCAGAAGCGCCACATCGTCGCGGCCCGTGTCGCAGGCGGTGAACTTGATCGACTGCGCAAGGGCCATGCGGTCCAGTTCGGCATCATGGTTCGCCGACCCGTCAAAGCCCACCACCGTCTTGAGGAAGGCCGACCCATTGGCGCAGGCCACAAGCTCAGCCATCAGCCGCGTGTCACAGAGCGCATGGGTGATCTCGGCCTTGTCGACGATCTTGGCCAGCTCGCCCGCCCGCAGCATCGGCATGGTGTTGACGACGACCGCGCCGACCTTGGTCGCGGCCAGCCAGCAGGCCACCATGGCCGGGTTGTTCGCCGACCGGATCAGGACGCGGTTCCCGGGCTTCACGCCGTAATCCTGCACCAGCGCATTGGCGATGCGGTTGGTCCAGTCGGTCAGCTCCTTGTATGTGCGGTGCCGCCCGTTGCCGATGAGCGCGGTATTGTCGCCAAAGCCCCGCTCGACCATCCGGTCGGTCAGCTCGACGCCCGCATTCAGGCGCTCGGGGTAGTCGAACCCGTCCAGAAGCAGGTCCGGCCACTCCGACTGGGGCGGCAGCCGGTCGCGGGTGAAATGGTCCACATGAGCCGTGGGTCCAAGCATGGTATCCTCCCTCAATCCGTTGTCCCGCGCCTCCCCGGTCGCGGGTACGACCCCTAGCGGGGCACGACCGCGGTTGCCTCGATCTCGACCTTGGCGCGGTCCTCGACCAGCGCCACGACCTGCACCAGCGCCATGGCCGGAAAATGCCGCCCGATCACGGCCTTGTAGACGCGGCCAAGCTCACGCAGGTTGTCCAGGTAGTCGCGCTTGGACGTGACATACCAGGTCAGCCGCACCAGATGCTCCGGCCCCGCGCCGGCCACGGCCAGCACGGCGACGATGGCCTTCAGCGCGGCTTCGACCTGGCCCACGAAATCGTCCGTCTCGAATTCCTGCTGGCCGTTCCAGCCGATCATGCCGCCGGTGAAGACCAGCCGCCCCTCGGCGGCGACGCCGTTCGAATAGCCGGGCGTGGCCTTCCAGCCGGTGGGGTGAAGAAAATGGTGGGGGCTCGCACCCGTATCGGTCATGTTGCTGGCTCCTTGTCGAGTTCGACCATCAGTTTCGCCCGCATGTCGTCGGGCCAGGGGGCCGAGCGCCCCTCGGGCGTGACCCAGACGAGCGTCAGGTCCGCCTGAAGCCGCTGGCTGCCTTCGGGCTCATCCTCGCCCCGCGCCGCGATGGAAAGGGCGACGGACGAGCCGCCGACCTTCAGGACCCGCAGCGTGAAGACCAGCCGGTCGCCGAGCCGCGAGGGCGCGCGGAAATTGGCGTCGATCCTGACCGTCGGCACGCCGTTGCCGTCCTGCATGGTGATGCGGGCGTAGCTGCGGCCCACGCGCTCGGCGAAGAAATTCTCGACGACCGAATTGGTCATCTCGAAATAGCGCGGATAAAAGACGATCCCGGCGGGATCGCAGTGATTGAACTCGACCGGGATCGTGCGTTGGTAGGTCATGCGCCTGTCTGTCCCTCAGTCATTGGCTTCAGTCATTGGCTTCGGGCGGCAGGAAGTCGACATCGTGCCGGGCCGAGGCTTCGATGACTGCCGGAATGTCGGTCATGTCGTGCAGCGTCTCGAACAGCGCCTCGAGCTTGCCCGCGGGCGACACCCAGAAGAGCGCCCGCGCCGGCTTGTCGGACTTGTTGAAATAGCCGTGCGGCACGCCGCGCGGCATCTTGACCAGATCGCCCGCCTTCGCCGTCGACCATTTGCCGTCAAGCTTCAGCTCAAGCTGGCCGTCCTGCACCAGGATGAATTCGTCCTGCGTCGGGTGGACATGCACCGGCACGAACTGGCCCGGATCGCTGTTCGTCTCGAACGCGAAGGTTGCCTCGCAGGACGCCTTGGGGAAATAGCGCTGGCCAAGGATGTTCAACTCGCGGCCGTGATAGGCCTGGCCGTTGCGGGTGATGCCGCCTTGAAGTGTCTTTGTCATCTGGTCCTCCTTACCTCTCGCCCAGCACGGCGCGGGCGATGACAACACGTTGCACGTCCGACGCGCCCTCGTAGATGCGAAGCGCGCGGATATCGCGATACAGCGCCTCGACCGCGAAGCCGTGGCGGACGCCGTCGCCGCCGTGAAGCTGCACGGCCATGTCGATGACCTGTTGGGCCGCCTCGGTCGCGTAGAGCTTGGCCATCGCCGCCTCGCGCGTCACCCGCTGCGCGCCCGCGTCCTTGGTCCAGGCGGCGCGGTAGACCAGAAGGGCCGCCGCGTCGATCCTGACGGCCATGTCGGCAAGGTGGCCCTGCACCATCTGGTAATCGGCGAGCGCTCCGCCCCCGGCCCGGACCTTGACGGCACGCGCCAGCGCCTCGTCCATCGCCCGGCGCGCAAAGCCGAGCGCGGCGGCACCGACGGTCGAGCGGAAGACGTCGAGGACCGACATGGCGATCTTGAAACCCGCACCGGGGCCGCCGATCCGCGCGGCTTCGGGCAGGCGCACGCCCTCCATCTTCAGATGCGCAAGTGGGTGGGGCGCCATGACCTCGATCCGGTCCACGACCGAGAGGCCCGCCGCGTCACCGGGCATGAGGAAGGCCGACAGGCCCTTGGCGCCCGGCCCCTCGCCGGTCCGGGCGAAAAGGACATAGACATCGGCAATGCCGCCGTTCGAGATATAGGTCTTTTCGCCGTCGATGACCCACTCGCCGCCCTCGGCCCGCGCGGTGGTGGCGGTATGGGCCACGTCCGACCCTGCCCCCGGCTCGGTCAGCGCAAAGGCCGAAATCGCAGCACCTACCCGCGTCCGGTCCAGCCAGCGGCGCTGTTCGTCCGAACCGAAAAGCGTGACCGCCCCCATGCCAAGCCCCTGCATGGCAAAGGAAAAATCTGCAAGTGCATCATGGCGCGCCAGCGTCTCGCGGATGAGGCAGAGCGTGCGCACGTCCAGCCGCTCGCCCTCGCCCGCGCCGGTCGGCTGAAGCCAGCCGCCCTTGCCGAGGCGCGCCACCAGCCCCCGGCAGGCCGCATCCACGTCACCGTGGTCAACGGGCAGGTTCGCCGCGCACCAGGCGTCGAGCCGCGCCGCAAGCTCGCGGTGGCGGTCCTCGAAGAAGGGCCAGGACAGGAAGCTCTGGTCGGGCATCTTACTCTCCAAACATCCGGCAGGGTGCCCCCTGCCCCTGCCGTCAGTCCCCCTGGAAGACCGGCTTTTCCTTGGCGACGAAGGCGCGGTAGGCGCGCTCGAAGTCGCGGGTCTGCATGCAGATCGCCTGGGCCTGCGCCTCTGCCTCGATCGCCTGGTCCAGGCTCATGTTCCATTCCTGGTTCAGTTGCGTCTTGGTGATGCCGTGCGCAAACGTCGGCCCCGCCGCGATGCGCTTCGCCAGGGTCATCGCCTCGCCATCAAGCACCTCGGGCGCGTGGATCACGTTCCAGAAGCCCCAGGCCGCGCCCTCGTCCGCGCTCATCACCCGGCCGGTGTAAAGAAGCTCTGCCGCCCGCCCCTGCCCGATGATGCGCGGCAGCATGGCGCAGGCGCCCATATCGCAGCCGGCAAGGCCGACGCGGGTGAAAAGGAAGGCGCATTTCGCGGCCGGAGTCGCCAGCCGGATGTCCGCCGCCATGGCGATGATCGCGCCCGCCCCGACCGCGACGCCATCGACGGCGGCGATGATCGGCTTGCCGCAATGGATCATCGCCTTGACCAGATCGCCCGTCATGCGGGTGAAGGCCAGGAGCCCCTTCATGTCCAGCCCGATCAGCGGCCCGATGATGTCATGCACATCGCCGCCCGAACAGAAGTTCCCCCCGTTCGAGGCAAAGACCAACACGTCCACGTCGCTGGCGTAGACCAGCGCGCGGAACATATCGCGCAACTCGGCGTAGCTGTCGAAGGTCAGCGGGTTCTTACGGTCCGGCCGGTCGAGCCGCACCGTCGCCACCCGGTCCTTGACCGACCACAGGAAATGCTTGGGCTTGAGCCCCGCCATCTCGGTCATTTGTTGGCCATCCTTTTCAGTATTTCCGTCAGCTGGTCGAGGTCGGCCTCATCCATGCCGGCGAAGATCCGGTCGAGCTCCGCCTCATGCCCGACCGCCTGCCCGTCGAACCGCGCCAGCCCCTCGGATGTCAGCGCGACATGGATCGTCCGGCGGTCGACGGCGGAGGGCGTGCGCTTCACGAGCCCCTCGCCTTCCAGCCGGTCGACGACGGCGGTGGCATTGCCGTTCGACACAAGAAGCATGCGGCTCAGCTCGCTCATCGTCACGCCGTCGCGCCGCCGCCAGAGTGCGGCCAGCACGTCGAAGCGGGGCAGCGTCGTGTCATGTTCGGTCCTGAGGTAGTCGCGCAACTTCGCCTCGGTCGTGCGGGTGACGCCCAGCATGCGCACCCACATCTTCAGCCGGCGCTTGGACAGCTCGCTCATGCCTCGCCCCCCGAAATGGCGATGGCCTGGCCGTTGACCCCCTCGGCCCCCGGCCCGGCAAGCCAGAGCGCGGTCGCCGTGACCTCGGCCGGCGCGATGAGCCGGCCTTGCGGGTTCATGGCGGCCAGCGCGGCGACCGCCTCGTCCCGGCTCTTGCCGGTCTTGCCCATGATGTTGGCGACCGAGCGGTCCGTCATCTCGGTATCAAGGAACCCCGGGCAGATCGCATTGACCGTGATGCCCTTCCTCGCCACCTCGAGCGCGAGCGAGCGGCAAAGCCCGACAACCCCGTGCTTGGCCGCCGCATAGGGCGCCACATAGCCGTAGCCCTTCAGCCCGGCCATCGAGGCCACCGCGATCAGCCGGCCGCCCGTGCCCATCTGGGCAAGCCCGGCGCGGAAGGTCAGGAAGACGCCGGTCAGATTGACCGCGATCATCGCCTGCCACTGGGCAAGCGTCGTGCGGCCGAAGGGCGCGCTGTCGGCCGCCCCCGCATTGGCGATGACGATGTCGCAGGGACCGGCCGCCGCGAATAGGGCCGCGACCGAGCCTTCGTCCGTCACGTCGGCCGCCAGCGCCCGGATGCGCCCGTTGCCTCGGGCGACCTCTTCCAGCGCGTCGAGCCGGCGACCGCAGATCACGACCTCGGCCCCGGCGGCGGCAAAGCCGCGCGCCAGGTCGGCACCTGTGCCGGTGCCGCCGCCGGTAATCAGGACGCGCCGTCCCTCCATGCCCATGACCGGACCCCTCAGACCCGAATGGTTTCCATCTGCCGCTCGCGCAGACGGAACATCAGGTCGCGGCCGCCCTTGTAGGGCTGCGGCCATTCCGTCGCCGTGTCACCTTGCGCGACCGCTGCGTGAAGCGTCCAGTAGGGATCGGCCAGGTGCATCCGCGCCAGGCACACAAGGTCCGCCCGGCCCGCCATCAGGATGCCGTTCACCTGGTCATAGTCGCTGATGTTGCCGACGGTCATGGTCGCGATCCCGACCTCGTGCCGGATGCGGTCGCTGAACGGGGTCTGGAACATGCGCCCGTAAAGCGGCTTTTCCGCCGGGTCGGTCTGGCCCGAGGAGACGTCGATGATGTCGGCCCCCGCCGCCTTGAAGGCGCGCGCGATCTCGACCGCCTCGGCCGGGTCGACGCCGCCGTCGATCCAGTCATGCGCGCTGATCCTGACCGACATCGGCTTCTTGGCCGGCCAGACCGCCCGCATGGCCTTGAATACCTCGAGCGGGTAGCGCAGGCGGTTCTCGAAGCTGCCGCCATACGCGTCGGTGCGCTGGTTGGTGATCGGGCTGATGAAGGTCGCGATCAGGTAGCCGTGCGCGGCATGCATCTCGATCATGTCGGCGCCGGCGCGGTCGGCCATCTGGGTGGCGCTGACGAACTGGGCCTTCACCTCGTCCATCATGGCGCGGTCCATGGCCTTTGGCGTCTGGCTTGCGGGTTTGTAGGGAATGGCCGAGGCCGCGATGATCGGCCAGTTGCCGGACGGCAAGGGCGCGTCGATCCCGCCGCCCTCCCACGGCACGCAGGTCGAGGCCTTGCGCCCCGCATGGCCGATCTGGATGCAGAGCTTGGCGCTCGTCTCGCCATGGATGAAGTCCGCAAGCCGCTTCCAGGCCGCTTCCTGTTCGGGCGTGTAAAGGCCGGGGCAGCCGGGGGTGATGCGACCCTCGGGGCTGACGCAGGACATTTCCGTGTAGATCAGCGCCGCCCCGCCCTTGGCGCGTTCGGCGTAATGGGTGAAGTGCCAGTCGGTCGGCACGCCGTTTTTGGCCTTGTATTGCGCCATGGGCGACAGGACGACGCGGTTCTTCAGCTCCATCTCGCGCAACTTGAAAGGCGTGAACATCGGCCGCCGTCCGGGGTCGGTGCCCGCTTGCCCGGCAAACCAGGCCTCGGCCTCGCCCAGCCAATTCGGATCGCGCAGCCGCAGGTTTTCGTGGCTGATGCGCTGGCTGCGGGTCAGGAGCGCATAGGCGAACTGCATCGGCGGCATGTCGAGGTAGCGTTCGACCTGCTCGAACCACTCAAGCGAGTTGCGCGCCGCCGATTGCAGGCGCAGGACCTCGACCCGACGCTCGGCCTGATAGCGTTCGAACGCCTGTTCCAGGGTCGGTTCGGAGTGCAGGTAGTCAGCGAGCGCGATCGCGCTGTCGAAGGCCAGCCGCGTGCCAGAGCCGATGGAATAATGCCCCGTCGCCGCCGCATCGCCCATCAGGACGACATTGCCATTGTACCACTTGTCGCACAGGACGCGGGGGAACTGCATCCAGACCGCCGAGCCGCGCAGGTGCGCCGCGTTCGAGATCAGCTCATGTCCGCCCAGGTGCTTTTCAAAGACCTTGCGGCAGGTTTCGACGGTTTCCTCCTTCGTCATATGCTCGAAACCCCAGCGGTCCCAGGTGTCGGGCATGCAGTCGACGATGAAGGTCGCCGTATTGTCGTCGAACTGGTAGACGTGCGCCCACATCCAGCCGTGCTCGGTCTTTTCGAAGATGAAGGTGAATGCGTCGTCGAACTTCTGGTGCGTGCCAAGCCAGATGAACTTCACCAGACGCTGGTCGATGTCGGGCTTGAAGACATCGGCATATTCCCGGCGGACCAGCGAATTGATCCCGTCCGAGCCGACAACCAGGTCATACTCCTTGCGGTACTCCTCGGCGTCCTTGAACTCGGTCTCGAACCGCATGTCGATGCCCAGCTCGCGGGCACGCTGCTGCAGGATGATGAGCATTTGCTTGCGGCCGATCCCGGCGAAGCCGTGGCCGCCGGAAACGGTGCGATGGCCGTCATGGACGACCGCGATGTCGTCCCAGTAGGCGAAGTGATCGCGAATCGCCTGCGTCGACTTGGGATCGTTCTTCTGCATCCGCCCGAGCGCGTCATCCGACAGGACGACCCCCCAGCCGAACGTGTCGTTGGCGCGATTGCGTTCAAGCACCGTCACCTGATGCGACGGGTCGCGCAGTTTCATCGAAATGGCGAAGTAGAGGCCAGCAGGGCCCCCGCCCAGGCAGAGAATCTTCATCCGTCCCTCCGGCTACAGCATGGCTTGGTGCGTCCCTGCAGACAGGGTGGCACCGGCGGCGAATTATTTCAAGCTTAAAGCTTCTGGCTTGAAAATATTCTCCGGTGGGCGATGATGGGCGCAAAGTGGAGGTGCGGCATGGAACGGATCGGCGTCGTGGGCCTTGGGGCCATGGGCCTTGGCATCGCGCAGCTTTATGCGCAGGCGGGCCACCCGGTCGTGGCGACCGACGCCCAGCCCGGCGCCCGCGAAACGGCGCACCAGCGCATCCGCGCCAGCCTGACGCCAAGGGTCGAGGCGGGCAAGATGGCGGCGGCCGACCTCGACGCACTCCTGTCCCGGCTGACGGTGGTCGGGACGGCGGAAGAGGTGGCGGCGGCCGATCTGGTGATCGAGGCGGTGCTCGAGGATCTGGCGGTCAAGCGCGCGCTTTGCGCCCGGCTCGAGGCGGCGGCGGGTCCGGGGACGATCCTTGCGACCAACACCTCGGCCCTGTCGGTCGCGGCCATTGCCGAGGGGCTGAAGCGGCCGGGCCGCATGATCGGCCTGCATTTCTTCAACCCCGCCCCGGTGATGAAGCTGGTCGAACTGGTGGCGCCCCCCGGGGCAGACACCGACGCGCTCGCCATCGCGCGGCGCGTGACCGAAGGCGCGGGCAAGACCGTCATCACCTGCGCCGACCGGCCGGGCTTCGTCGTCAACCGCTGCGCCCGGCCCTTCTATGGCGAGGCGCTGGCGATGATGGAGGAAGGGCGCAGCGCGTCCGACATCGACGCGGCCATGCTTTCGGCGGGCTACCGGCTCGGCCCCTTCAGCCTGATCGACCTGGTGGGCGCCGACGTGAACCTGGCCGCGACCGAGGGGCTGGCCCGCGCCATGGGCTTCAACCCGCGCTACCACGTCTTCGGCGCCCTGAAGGCGCAGGTCGCCAGGGGCGATCTGGGCCGCAAGACCGGGCGCGGCTTCCTTTATCCGGACGCGCCAGGCCCCGCGCCGGCGGACGCCGCGGCCATCGTCCTGCGCATCGAGTCCGCACTCGCGAACGAGGCCGCAAGCCTTCTGGCCGAGGGTGCGGTGAGCGAGACCGACATCGACACCGCCCTGAAACTGGGCCTGAATTTCCCGCGCGGGGCCTTCGGCGCAGCGCGGGCGCAGGGTCTTGACCGGGTGCGGGCCGAGCTTCGGCGACTGGCCGCCAGCGCGCCCAAGGGCCTAGTTGGTCGCTACGAGTTGCAGGCGCCGCTCGCCGCGATGGTGTGAACGCCTCTCGCTTTCCGGTTGAAAGATCCGGCGCGCCACCTGCCACCGGGGCAATTGGCGATTGACTTTGCTCAATCGGCCCACTAGGTGAATGAACGTTCATTCTTGGGCGCCGCCGTCGATCGCGCCCCCGCCTGCCCCGCGCGCCCGACATGAAAAGCACCAGGCCCACGATGCCGAGCCATCGCATTCGACCAGAGCCCGTCGCGGCCCCTGCCGATGGGCCGGGGCCGGGTTCCGCACCCCCCGCAGGGTCGTCCGCAGAACGGCCGCAGGCACTTTTGTCCGCCGCTCGCCGGGCCTTCGCCGAAAAGGGCTTCGACGGCGCCTCGATGCAGGATCTGGCGCGCGCCGCCGGGATGAGCGCCGGCAACTTCTACCGCTATTTCCGCTCGCGCGACGAGATCCTGTCGGCCATGGTCGAACAGGAACTGGCCGACATAGGCGCCCAGATTCAGGGTGTGCTCGATTCCGACCAGCCGGCCGAGGCGCTCCGCGCCATGCTCCTGCACGGCCTTGAGGAGCACGGCTCGAAAGGCCACGGCCTTCTCTGGGCCGAGATCGAGGTCGTGGCCGCCCGCCGCCCCGAAATCGCCGCCATCGCCAGCGCGATGGAGGCGCAGGTCGTGGCCCAGCTTCTGGCTGTCTTCGCCCGCGTGTCGGGCCTGACGCGGGACGAGGCCGCCCGCCGCTACACGGGCCATGCCCGCTACCTGCTCTTTCTCTACAAGGGCGCCTGCCGGGCCTTCTGCACCTGCGACCGGCCGTCGAACCACGGCGGCCTGCACGAGGCGCGGGGCCTGATCCTGGGCGCGATCGACCGGACGCTGGCCGAAATCGCCGTCCCGCCACCAACCGCCGGACCACCCGGCAGACCACCCGGCAGACCACCCGGCGGGGACCCCGCAGCCTGAGCCGATCCCTGCCCAACCCACGCGCCCCGAATACTGTCACATACGAGTCTGACCATGAGCCGCCGCCTCTCTCCGCTTCTTGTCGCCCTTGCCGTCGCCCTGCTCGTTGCGGGTGGCCTTTTCCTTTACCTCCGCCCCGACGCGACGGCCGAGGCCGGGACAACGGCGGCGGCCGAAGGATTGGCCAAGACGGCGACGGTGAGCCGGCCCGCGATTTCGGTGACGCCGGTCACGGTGCATGTCCTGAAGGACCGCGTGCGCGCCTCTGGCCTGGTCGGCGCCGTCGATCAGGTGCTGATCCAGCCCCAGATCGAGGGCCAGGCCATCGAAAGCGTGAACGCCGACGTGGGCGACCAAGTCAAACAGGGCGACGTGCTGGCCACCCTGTCGGATTCCGCGCTGACCCTGCAGAAAAGCCAGCTCGAGGCGACCCGGGCGGCCGCAATGGCCACCATCGCCCAGTCCGAGGCGCAGATGGTCGAGGCGAAGGCGAGCGCGGACACCGCCGACAAGGCCCGCGCCCGGGCCGAGCTTCTGAAACAGCAGGGCAGCCTGTCGCAGGCGGCCTATGACCAGGCCGTCACGGCGGCCACGGCGGCGGACGCGGGCGTCTTGGTCTCGACCCAGACCAACGCGGCGGCAAAGGCGCAGCTCGACGTGGTCGACGCCCAGATCCAGAACGTGAACCTGCAACTGTCGCGGACTAAGATCACCGCCCCAGCCGACGGCACGATCATCGAAAAGAACGCCTCGACCGGCGCCATCGCCTCGGCCGCGGGCAAGGCGATGTTCGTCCTGATCCGCGACGGGCTCCTGCAGATGAACGCCGACGTCGCCGAACAGGACCTGCCGCGCCTTGCCGTGGGCCAGCGCGTGGCGCTGCGCGCGGCCGGCACGACCGAGCCCCTGACCGGGACCGTCCGGCTGGTCGAACCGGCCATCGACCCCGTGACCCGCCTTGGCCGCATCCGCATCGTCGTCGACCAGCCCGCGCCGGTCCGGTCGGGCACGTTCCTCGAAGCCGAGGTGCAGATCTCGGACCGCGAGGTGCCGTCCGTGCCGATCAACGCGCTCGGGACCGACGCGGCCGGCAGCTATGTCATGGCGGTCGACGACCAGGGCAAGGTCCACCGCACCCAGGTCACGACCGGCGTACGCGACGGCGGCCTGGTCGAGATCATGTCGGGCCTCGCAGCCGGGCAGAACGTGGTGGCAAAGGCCGCCTCCTTCGTGCGCGACGGCGACCAGGTGACGCCGGTCGCCGTCGCCGAAGCCTCTGCGCCTGTGACGAACTGAAGGGGCCCCGCGATGAACTTTTCCGCCTGGTCGATCCGAAATCCGGTCGCGCCGATCCTCGGCTTCATCATCCTGCTGGTTCTGGGGATCAGCTCCTTCCTGACCCTGCCGATCACCCGCTTCCCGAACGTCGACGTTCCGATCGTCGCCGTGACTATCACCCAGCCCGGCGCCGCCCCGGCCGAGCTTGAAACCCAGGTGACGCGCAAGATCGAGGATGCCATCGCCGCTGTGACCGGCGTCAAGCACATCCGCTCGACCGTCAACGACGGCAACTCGCTGACCGTCATCGAGTTCGAGATGTCGGTCCCGACCCAGACCGCACTCAACGACACGAAGGATGCCGTCGACAAAGTGCGGGGCGACCTGCCCGCCGGCATCGACACGCCCATCGTGCAGAAGATCGACATCGAGGGCACGCCGATCCTGACCTACGCCGTCTCTTCGCCCGGCATGACCATCGAAGAGCTAAGCTGGTTCGTCGATGACACGGTCACCCGCGCCCTGCGCGCCAAGCCCGGCATCGGCCGCGTCGACCGCTATGGCGGCGCGGACCGCGAAATCCAGGTCCACCTCGACCCGCTGAAACTCGACAGCTACGGCATCACGGCGAACGCCGTGAACGCCCAGCTGCGCGCCACCAATGCCAACATCGGCTCCGGCCGCTCGAAGCTTGGCGATGGCGAACAGGCCATCCGCACGCTCGGCGACGCGCAGACGGCCCAGGGGTTGGCCGAATCCACCATCGCCCTGCCCTCGGGCCGCCATGTGCGGCTGGGCGAACTGGGCGACGTCACCGACACCTACAAGGAAATGCGCTCGCTTTCCCGCTACAACGGCGAACCGGTGGTCAGCTTCGCGATCTTCCGCGCCAAGGGCGCCAGCGAAGTGTCCGTCGCCCGCACCGCCGACGCGGTGGTCGAGGACCTTCGCAAGGAGCACCCCGACATCACGATCAGCAAGATCGACGATGCGGTCTATTACACCGAGGGCAACTACCATTCCGCCATCGACACGCTGATCGAGGGCGCCGCGCTCGCCGTGGTCGTGGTGTTCCTGTTCCTCAGGAACTGGCGGGCGACGATGATTTCGGCCGTGGCCCTGCCGCTCGCGGCCATCCCGACCTTCTTCGTCATGGACATGCTGGGCTTCTCGCTGAACCTCGTCAGCTTCCTGGCCCTGACGCTTGCGACCGGGATCCTGGTCGACGACGCCATCGTCGAGATCGAGAACATCGCCCGGCACATCCGAATGGGCAAATCCCCCTACCGCGCCGCCATCGAAGCGGCGGACGAGATCGGCCTTGCCGTGATCGCCACCACCATGACCATCGTCGCGGTCTTCGTCCCGGTGTCCTTCATGCCGGGGGTTCCCGGCCAGTATTTCCGCCAGTTCGGCCTGACGGTTGCCATCGCGGTCCTGTTCTCGCTTCTCGTCGCGCGCCTTATCACGCCCCTGATGGCGGCCTACCTGATGCGGTCCAAGGATGCGAACCTCGAGCATGGCAACGAGGACGGCGCTGTGATGCGCGGCTATCTGCGGCTCATCAGCTCGACCCTGCGGACGCGGACCTTCCAGGGCTTGCATATCCGCACCTACTACCTGACGCTTCTGGCTGCCATCGCGGTCCTTGCCGTCTCGATCTTCTTCATGCTCAGGGTGCCCGGCAGCTTCATGCCGCCCGAGGATTCTTCGCGCTTCCTCGTCTCCGTCGAACTGCCGACCGGATCGTCGCTTCAGGACACCGACGCCAAGACGACCGAGATGCAGCGCATCATCACCGGGGTCGACGGCGTGCACGCGGTCACGACGCTGGCGGGCTCGACGCCCAAGGGCGATCTTGACGTGCGGAAGGCGACCCTGACGGTCGAGCTCGACAAGCTCGACCAGCGGCTGATCTACAAGATCGCCTCGGCCCTGAACGAGGTGCCGGTCCTGAACTGGATCGTGCCCGACCTGGCGCCGCACGGCCGCGTGCGCCCGCAAAACGCCATCGAGGCCGAGGTCCTGGGCAAGCTCGCCGCCGTGCCGGACGTGCGGCTCGCCAAGCTCAACGACCGCGCCGAACGCGACATCTCCTTCTCGATCAAGTCGCAGGCCGGCGATGATCTGGCCATCGCCGCCAACCGGCTCGAAACCGCGATGGCGGGCGAGCCGACGCTCTCGGGCGTTTCGTCCCAGGGCGCGCTGTCGCGGCCCGAGGTGCAGGTGACCCCACGCCTGGACGAGGCCGCGCGGCTTGGCATCTCGACCGCCCAGATTGCCGAGACGCTGCGCGTCGCGACCATCGGCGACGTGGATTCCGCGCTTGCCAAGGTCTCGATCGACAACCGCCTGATCCCGGTGCGCGTCCAGCTGACCGACGACATGCAACGCGACGTGGTCCGGCTTGCCGCGCTGCGCCTGACGACCTCGACCGGGGCGAGCGTGCCGCTGTCCGCCGTCGCCGACGTCAAGATCGGCTTTGGCCCCGGCACCATCGAACGGCTCGACCGCGAGCGCACCGCCACCATCGGTGCAAACCTTCCGCCCGGCGTGGCCCTCGACACCGCCACGAAGCGCTTCAAGGACATCGCGGCGACGGTCGACCTGCCGAAGTCGGTCAAGATCGTCGAATCCGGCGACGCCGAGATCCAGCAGGAAATGAACCAGAGCTTCGGCAACGCGATGCTGCTCGGGGTCATGCTGGTGCTGGCGGTGCTGATCCTGCTTTTCAAGAGCGCGATCCAGCCCTTCACCATCCTCCTGTCGCTGCCGCTTGCCATCGGCGGCGTCGCGGCGGCGCTGATCCTGACCAACAATGCGCTCTCGATGCCGGTGCTCATCGGCCTGCTGATGCTGATGGGGATCGTGACCAAGAACGCCATCCTGCTGGTGGATTTCGCCATCGAGATGCGGCGCGCGGGCATGGACCGGGTGAAGGCGCTGATCGAGGCTGGCCACAAGCGCGCCCGCCCGATCGTCATGACTTCGATCGCCATGTCGGCGGGCATGCTGCCCTCGGCGCTCGGCGTCGGCGAAGGGGGGGCCTTCCGCTCGCCCATGGCCATCGCCGTGATCGGCGGCATCATCGTCTCGACCGTCCTGTCGCTGGTCGTCGTGCCGTCGTTCTTCCTCATCATGGACGACCTGCAGGGGGTCCTGGCCCGCTTCTTCGGCAGCTTCATCGGCGAGAAGGAAGAAGAGCCCGTACCGCCGGACGCCTTCGCCCTGGCCGACGCGCAAGAGCGTGACGGCGAGCGGATCGACGCGCTGAAGGCGCGGCTCGACCGGATCGATGGCACGGGCGGCCGGCCGAAACCGATACAAGTCGCTGAGTAATTTACTCACAAAACCCGCATCCCCGGCGTGACCAGCGCCCGGGCCGTGAAGGTTTTGGTAAGTGATCGTCGCCTAGTGTTCCCTTATCGTTCCATAGGGGAATCGCATGGCTTCGTCCGCAGAAAACTACCGTCCCGCTGAACCGCGCTCTGCCCTCGCGCACTGGATCGCGCAGGAAGAGGCGCCCCCCCAGGATGACGACCTGTCAGACATCCCGGATGACGACCGCCTGCCGTCGGGCTGGTGGCTCCTGCCCGCGCTCGTGATGGCACTGCCGGTCTGGGGCTTCCTGATCTGGATGGTGATGCGGGCCTGACCCAGGGTCAGCCCAGTGTCGCGAGCCCCGGGAACTGGGTCAAAAGCCAGTTCGAGAAGCTGGAAAAGAAGCCGGTCATCAGCGCGATGCCGACAAGGATGAGCAGGATCCCCATCAGCCGCTCGATCAGGCCCATGTGCTTCTTGACCCGCGCCATCAGCCCGATTGCCCGCCCCATGAACAGCGCGACCAGCACGAAGGGAATGCCAAGCCCGGCGGCATAGACCGCCAACAGGATCATGCCCCGCCCGACCGACGCCTCCTGCGCGGCGAGTGACAGGATGGCGCCAAGCTGCGGCCCGATGCAGGGCGTCCAGCCGAAGGCGAAGGCCAGCCCCAGCACATAGGCGCCAAGCGCCGAGCCGCCCCGGTCGCCCGCGTCGATCCGCGCCTCGCGGTCCAGGAGCGGGATGCGGAACACATGCAGGAAATGCAGCCCGAGGATCACCACCATCGCGCCAGAGACGAGGTTGAGCCACGACAGCCACGGCAAAAGCACCCGGCCAAGCGCCGACGCTGCGATCCCCAGAAGCAGGAAGACCGTCGACAGCCCCATGACGAAGAAGAGCGCGGGCAGTAGCGCGCCCCGCCGCCGGTCGGCGACCTTCGGTGCCGCCGCACCGGAAAGTTCGGAAATGCTGATCCCGCTCATGTAGGCCAGGTAGGGCGGCACCACCGGCAGGACGCAGGGGCTGAGGAACGACAGCACCCCCGCCGCCAGCGCCATCAGCGCGGCAAGCCCGAAGCCGGCATCCTGTAGCGAGGTCGCGAACATGCCGCTTCTTACCCCGCGCCCGAACGGACGTCACCCCCGGACAACCCCCAGACGGGGGGACGGAATGTCGCGGTGTCAGGCTTGTGAAGGGCCCGGGGAAAGTGACGGGGGAAAGGTGGAGCGTGTTCGCGCCGATCGGCCTTGCGGCGGGCGATCAACCCCACCTCCCGGTCCCGGCGCCCGCGAGCCCCCTGCCCGACCCTCGCGCCCGAACCGCAGCCCCGGTCAGTAGAGCCCGCCGGACGACACCGTCCCGAAGTCCGCCTTCTTCGGGATCACGATCTGCTCTCCGTCCGAATTGGTCGTGACCGTGCCCTTGACCGCCCCGTCGCCCTCGTCGCCGCCGAACTCGCCCTGCGCGAACATCGGCAGGTTCTGCCCCATGGCGAAGCCGCCGTCGACCATGCCGGCCAAGCCAAACTCGGGCGTCTGGCCATCGCGGAAATATTCCGCCTGGACGAAATCGCCCGTCGTCCCGTCCGGCAGGGGCTCGCCCGTGAAGCGGTTGATGTTGATGAAATGACCGCCCGGCGGCACGCGGAAGTCGGTGCCCCCGTATTTCTGGATCGCTTCCTTCATGAAGGCCTGGAAGACCGGCACGCAGAGCGTCCCCCCGAAGGCGTCCGAACCCAGCGTCCTCGGCTGGTCGAACCCCATGTAGCAGCCCGCGACGATGTTCGAGGAAAAGCCGATGAACCACACGTCCTTGGCGTCGTTCGTCGTCCCGGTCTTGCCCGCGATCGGCACCGGCAGCTTGACGCCCGAGCCCGATCCGCGCTTCACCACCCCCTCCATCATCGAGGTGATCTGGTAGGCCGTCACCGCGTCCATGACCCGCTCGCGGTCCGACCGGATCGTCGGCCCCTCGCCCGGCGGCAGCGTCGGGTCGGCGCAGTCGGTGCAGACTCGCTGGTCGTGGCGGTAGACCGTCTTGCCCCAGCGGTCCTGCACCCGGTCGACCAGCGTCGGCTCGACCCGCTCGCCGCCGTTCGCGATCATCGCATAGGCCGCGACCATCTTGTAGAGCGTCGTCTCCTGCGCGCCGAGCGCATTGGCCAGGAACGGGTCGAGGTGGTCATAGACCCCGAAGCGTTCGGCATAGCCCGCGACCACATCCATGCCGACGGCTTGCGCGATCCGCACCGTCATCAGGTTGCGCGACTGCTCGATCCCGGTCCGCATCGGCGTCGGGCCATAATATTTGTTCGAGGCGTTCTTCGGCCGCCAGAGGCCCTGGGGCGTGTTCACCTCGATCGGCGCGTCGACCACGATCGTCGCCGGCGTGTAGCCGGAATCGAGGGCTGCGGCATAGACGAAGGGCTTGAAGCTCGACCCCGGCTGGCGCGCGGCCTGCGTCGCGCGGTTGAAGACCGAGGACTGGTAGGAAAAGCCGCCCTGCATGGCGATGACGCGGCCGGTGTTCACGTCCATCGCCATGAAGCCGCCCTGCACCTCGGGCACCTGGCGCAGCGACCAGTGCTTATCGCTGCCGTCGTCCTTGGCGCGCTCTTCGACCAGGACCACGTCGCCGGCCGAGACCAGATCACCCGGCACCTTGGCCTTCGGTCCAAGGCTGCCGTCCGCACCGCGCTTCCTGGCCCAGGTCACGTCGGACGCCGGGATGAAGGTGCCGCCGTCGGTGGCCGGCACGCCTTCGATGCCGATCCGCGCCTTGCCGTCCGACGTGTCGAGGACCACGGCCGGGAACCAGCCCGGAACGTCGCGAGGAATGTCGGTCACCTGCGCCAGTGCCGCGCGCCAGGCCTCTTCGGACCCGAGCGCCTCGGCCGGGATCGTCTTGTGCGTGCCCCGCCAGACGCCGAGCCCGCGGTCATATTTTTCCAGCGCGGTCTGCAGCGCGCCCGCGGCGTTCGCCTGCATGTCGGGCTCGACCGTCGCCCGGATCGTCAGGCCGCCGCCGAAGAACTCATCCTCGCCAAAGCTCTTCGAGAGCTGCCGCCGGATTTCGTCGGTGAAATAGTCGCGCGGCGGCATGACGCTGCGGAACGAGGGGAAGTCGCCGTTCTGCACCGTCAGGAGGGGTGCGGCGATCGCCGTATCGAAGGCCGGCTTGTCCAGGTAGCCGTTCTGATACATCTCGCGCAGCACATAGTTGCGCCGGTCGATCGCGGCCTCTTTCTGGCGGACGGGATGGTAGGAATAGGGCGCCTTCGGCAGCGCCGCCAGATAGGCCGCCTCTTCCGGCTTAAGTTCGGCCAGCGTCTTGTTGAAATAGGTCTGCGCCGCCGACGCCACCCCGAAGGACTGGAAGCCAAGGTCGATCTCGTTGAGGTAAAGCTCAAGGATCTTGTCCTTGGGCAGCGCATTCACCAGCCGCGTGGCCAGGATCAGTTCCTTGATCTTGCGGTCGACCGTGCGGTCGCCCGACAGAAGGAAGTTCTTCGCGACCTGCTGAGGGATCGTCGAGGCGCCGCGCAGGTTCTTGCCGCGCGAACGCACTGCGTCCCACCCCGCCGACGCGATGCCCATCGCGTCAAAGCCATGATGGGTATAGAAATTCTTGTCCTCGGCCGAGATGAAGGCGTCCTTCACCAGGGCCGGGATTTCGTCGACCGGCGCGAAGATCCGCCGCTCGGTTGCGAACTCGTCCATGAGCC
Source organism: uncultured Paracoccaceae bacterium (assembly GCA_945952025.1). Taxonomy (GTDB): domain Bacteria; phylum Pseudomonadota; class Alphaproteobacteria; order Rhodobacterales; family Rhodobacteraceae; genus TMP-24. The sequence goes on along the minus strand of CAMFGW010000004.1, from coordinate 137,515 downwards.
GGCCTTCGCCGGAATAGATGCGGCTGATGGTCTTCGGCTGGTAGTTTTCCAGCGCCTGGTAGTCCGGCAGGTCGCGGCTGTAGATCCAGAAGACAACGCCCAGCACGATCCCCGCACAGACGAGCGCGGTGACGAGCCAACTGAAGAGCGCGCCCAGAAAGGACAAAACGAAGCGGATCACCGGCCAACCCTCAAGGATTCTGGGCTTCTATATCGGTCCCTTGGCCTGCGGTCAAAAGCCCGCGCCGCCCCTTTTCCCCCGCCCGGCGGTCAATTCGACGTGCAAAGCGCCCCCTGGCCGGTCGCCGGCGGTCCCCCGCCTATTGCCGCAGAAGCTGCGCCTCGGCCGCGTCGGTCGCCGCCCAATCCTCGATCCCCGCCTGGATGGCCGCCACCATCCGCGCCCGCGCCGCCGGGTCGTCGACCCGCGCCCGGTCCTCGGCCGAGGACAGGAAGCCGATCTCGAGCAGAAGCGACGGGATATCGGCAGATTTCAGGACGGAAAATGCCGCCTCCTGGATCGGGTGGCGGTGCATCGGCACACCCGCCGCCTGAAGCGCGGTCTGCAAGTCGACCGCCAGCTTGTCGGCGCGGGGCTGGGTTTCCTGCCGCGCCAGGTCCAGAAGCACGCCCGCCACCTCGTCGTCATTGCCGGTCAGGTCGACCCCGGCCAGGATGTCGGCCCGGTCGTGACGTTCGGCCAGCTGCTCGGAGGCAAGGTCCGAAGCCTCGGTCGCCATCTTGTAGATCGTGGCCCCCGCCGCCTCGCCCTCGGCCAGAGCATCGGCGTGGATCGACAGGAAGAGGTCCGCGCCCGAGGCCCGCGCGACCGAGATCCGGGTTTCCAAGGGCACGAACTGGTCTGTCCGCCGCGTGAGCTCGACCTCCATCCCGGCGCGCTTCAGCCGTTCGGCCAGGTCCATCGCAAAAGTCAGGACGACCGCCGCCTCGCGCACCCGACCCGCCTGCGCGCCGGGGTCGATGCCGCCATGGCCGGGGTCGATGGTGACCCTCAGCGGCCGGTCGCCGGTCTGGCGCGCGGTTTTCGCCGCCGCGACAGGCGCGGGCGGCGGCAGGCGCCAGTCGCCAGCCCCGGCCGACGCCCGGTCCGCCGCGACCCGCGCCTGGAAGGCCGCCTTGTCCGTCGGCTGCAGCGCGATCCGGATCAGCGCGCCGTCCGAGGCCCCGGTCGTCTGCTCTTCGGCCGAGACCAACGCCATCGGCCCATCCAGCACGGCGACCAAGCGCGACCAGCCATCGGTAAAGGGACCCCAGCTCAGGCCGGTGATCCGCTTGCTGTGGACGGCCGCCATCGGGTCCGCGCCGCCGAAATCCACCTCGCGAAAGTCGACGACGAGCCGCGGCGGCGTGTCGAGGAATGAGACGCGGAAGGGCACCGGCTGGCTGAGCGGCAGCCGGATCGCGACGCCGGAACCGTCGTCGGCAAGTTCAGCCCCACCCGGGTCGAGCCGCACGAGCGCATGCAGTGCTGCTCCATCGGCGCGGGCCGCAAGGGGCGACAGGGCGGCCGCAAGAAGTGCCGCAAGCAGGGCAAGCGCCAGCGCCGCCAAAACCCCTGTCCCCCGGTGCCGCGCCATTCCGTCCCCGCCCCGATCTGCCCGTTGGGCCCGATCCATAGCGGTCGGGGCGCCCGCGTCAATGCTGCGCAACGGGGCACCGGCGGGGCACCGGCCCTTGCGCCCGCCGTTTTATGTCCCCATTGTCGGCACGCCCCTGCCCCAGCGCGAAAGCCTTGCCATGACCACCCGCCCCTTTCTCCTCCGCCCCGCCGTGATGGCGGCCCTCGTGGCCACGGTCGCCTTCGCGACCCCCACCGGCGCCATTGCCTTCGACCCGGCGGCCATGAGCCCGGCCGAGGAAAAGGCCTTCGGCGAGGCGGTGCGCGCCTATCTTCTGGCCAACCCCGAGGTGCTGATCGACGTCAGCCGGGAACTCGACGCCCGCCAGGCCGCAGCACGGGAAGGCAATGATCGCACGCTCATCGCGCAGAACGCCTCGCAGATCTTTGCCGACGGGATGAGCTATGTCGGCGGCAACCCGGCGGGCGACGTGACGCTGGTCGAGTTCATCGACTACCGCTGCGGCTACTGCAAGAAGGCGCATGAGGGCGTGAAGGATCTGGTCAAGGCCGACGGCAACATCCGCTACATCGTCAAGGAATTCCCGATCCTGGGCGAGGAATCACTCATCGCCTCGCGCTTCGCCGTCGCGACGCTGAAGGTCGCGGGGCCCGAGGCTTACGAAAAAGTGAACGCCGGCTTCTACGAGAGCTTCCGTGGCGCTGTCACGCCCGAGACGCTCGTCGCCTTCGGGGACGGCCTCGGGCTTGACGGCAAGCGCATCGTCGCGGCGATGGACGGCCCCGACATCATGCAGCCGATCATTGCCAACCACAAACTGGCCGAAACCCTGTCGATCTCCGGCACGCCGACCTTCATCCTGGGCACTGAGTTCGTGCGCGGCTACGTGCCTGCCGAAGAGCTGCAGAAGATCGTGGTCGCGGCGCGGGCCGAAAAGTCCGGCGCGACCGATGCCACGGCCACGCCGGAAGCTTCGGGTCCGGAAAATACCGCAAGCGGAACGACGGCGACGCCCTGAAGGCTACAGACCGCAGACCGGGAGCCGCCTCGGGCGCCTCCCCGGGGGCCTCCCGGGGGCGCCTCCGGGCAGCCGGAGGGCCTCAGCCCTCCGTCACCTCGTCCTCATCCCCTTCGGGCGAGGCGCCGAAGTCGAGCCCATGGCTCGCCCGGATCTTGTCCTCGATCGCCAGCGCCACGTCGGGATGGTCGCGCAGATACTGCTTGGCATTCTCGCGCCCCTGGCCGATCCGCTCGTCGCCATAGGAATACCAGGCGCCCGACTTCTCCACGACCCCGGCCTTCACGCCCAGGTCGATCATCTCGCCGGTCTTGGAAATGCCCTCGCCATACATGATGTCGAATTCGACCTGCTTGAACGGCGGCGCCACCTTGTTCTTCACGACCTTGACGCGGGTCGTATTGCCGACCACCTCGTCGCGGTCCTTGATCGCTCCGATGCGGCGGATGTCGAGGCGGACGCTGGCATAGAACTTCAGCGCATTGCCGCCCGTGGTGGTCTCGGGGTTGCCGAACATCACGCCGATCTTCATCCGGATCTGGTTGATGAAGATCACCATGCAGTTCGAGCGGCTGATCGAGCCGGTCAGCTTGCGCATCGCCTGGCTCATGAGCCGCGCCTGCGCGCCGACCGTCGCATCGCCCATGTCGCCCTCGAGCTCGGCCTTGGGCGTCAGCGCCGCGACCGAATCGACCACGACCAGGCTGACCGCGCCCGACCGCACCAGCGTATCAACGATTTCCAGCGCCTGTTCGCCCGTGTCCGGCTGGCTGATCAGCAGTTCCTCAAGGTTCACGCCCAGCTTCTTGGCATAGAGCGGGTCGAGCGCATGTTCGGCATCGACAAAGGCGCAGACGCCGCCCTTCTTCTGTTCCTCGGCCACGACATGCAGCGCGAGCGTGGTCTTGCCCGAGCTTTCGGGCCCGTAGACCTCGATGATCCGGCCCTTCGGCAGGCCGCCGATCCCGAGCGCGATGTCGAGCCCGAGCGAGCCGGTCGAGGTCGCCTCGATCTCCAGCGCGGGGCTGCCGGCGCCGAGCTTCATGATCGAGCCCTTGCCGAACTGGCGTTCGATCTGGGCGAGCGCGCTGTCGAGCGCCTTCTGCCGGTCCGTGCTGCGCTTGTCGTTCATGTCAAAAAGGTTCGCCACTGCCATTGGTCTGATCCTTATTCCACACCCCAGCCGGGGCGGCAATCCTGCGTTTGTTCTTGCCTTGTTCCGATCTTATGAGACCAAACAGGGAACATTGCAACCGACTTCGTAGGGGAAAAGTGGCAAGGATTGGTTAAGAAAGGGTTGATGAAAAATGGGGCGGGACGGAAAAATGGCCGATGGCCCGGACCGCACCGCACCGCGCTGCCGTGTCGTCCCTGCGGCAAAGCTCCCCGCCCGGCTTTGACATGGCCTCGATAGCACGGTGTCCAAGAGTCGGTCGCCAGCGGTGGGAGGCCCAGTCGCACCCTATGCAGGTTGTCCACGCAGGGCGACCGCCCTTGCTCCGATCTATTTCGCAACCCCGCAAACCAGCCAGATCGCTCGCGGTCCTGCCCCTCCTGCAAGTTCACGGCCCCCTTTCAATTTCCCGCCACCTGTCCCAATCAGGGTCGATCATTTGCGGAGGCCGTCATGCTCATCTTCTGGAAGGAACGGCTCGTCTTTCTGGCCACGACCAAGACCGGCAGCACGGCGATCGAGACCGCATTGCAACCGCTCGCCCATGCTGCACTGACCCGGCCGCCGGAACTGAAACATCTGGGCGCCATGCGGTACCGGGCGCATCTCGGCCCGATGCTCGAGGAATTGTCCGGCGATCGCTTCACCCTGATCGCGCTGATTCGCGAGCCGGTCGACTGGCTCGGAAGCTGGTATCGCTATCGCAGCCGCGACGACCTGGGCGGCAGGGAAAAGTCGACGAGGGGCAAGTCCTTCGAAGAGGCGGCACTCGACTTCCTGTCGGACCGCCCCTCACCTGCCATGGCGGTCGGAAGCCAGGCGGCGCAGCTGTGCGGCGACCAGGGGCGGCCGCTCGTCGACCGGCTCTTTCGCTACGAGGACATGGGCAGCTTCATCGACTTCCTCCAGGACCGGCTCGATTTCGACATCCACCTGCCCCGCCTCAACATCTCGCCCTCGGGCGATCTTGGCCTGACCGCGCCGACCCGCGCGCGCCTCGAAGAGCGGTTCGCGCCGGACTATGCGCTCTGGCGCGCCCTGGGGTAGGAAGCCGGCCCCGGGGCCCCGCATCACCGTATCGGCAGGCGCGCCTTTTCGCGCGCGCTCTGGGCATGCGCCCCAAGGGCACACGCCCCTAGTGTAATTGCCGCTGCACCGTCGCCGTCAATTCGCTGAGCGAGAAGGGCTTCGGCAGGAAGGTCGAGTTCGGGATCCGGTCGCGTTCCTCGGCGAGCGCTTCTTCAGAATAGCCGGACACGAAGATCACGCGCGTTCCGGGACGGTCGGTCAGCGCCTCGCGCACCCAGGTCGGGCCGTCCTTGCCCGGCATGATGACATCGGTGACAAAGATGTCGACCTCGAGCGCGGGGTCGGCCAGAAGGTCGAGCGCCTCTTCGGCGTCGGCGGCCTCGATCACCTTGTAGCCGCGCATCTTGAGCGCGCGGCTCGCGAAGGCGCGCACCGGCGCCTCGTCCTCGACCAGAAGGACCACGCCGGTGTCACCCGCCAGGCTGCGGGGGGCCGGCAGGACATCGGCGGGGACGGCGACTTGCGCCTCGTGCAGTTCGGCGTGGTCGTGCGCGGGGAAGTAGAGCGAAAAGACCGTGCCCTCGCCGATCGTCGAATCGCAGAAGATATAGCCGCCGGTCTGCTTGACGATGCCGTAGACCATCGACAGACCCAGGCCCGTGCCCTCGCCGGGGCGCTTCGTCGTGAAGAAGGGCTCGAAGATCTTGTCGATCTTGTCAGCGGGGATCCCGCTGCCGTGATCGCTGACCCGGACGAGCACATAGTCACCCGCCGGGACGGCCGCACGCCCACGGGCCAGATCGCGGTCGAGATGCACGTTTTCGGTCGCGATCTCGATCCGGCCGCCTTCGGGCATGGCGTCGCGCGCGTTGACGACCAGGTTCATGATCACCTGTTCCAACTGGCGTTTGTCGGCACGGATCGGCCGCAACGCCGGATCGTGGACCAGCGTCAGATCGACCCGTTCGCCGACGAGCCGGTTCAGAAGGTGCGTCAGGTCGGCAAGGCTGTCGCGCAGGTCCAGTATCGCGGGCTTCAGCGTCTGCTTGCGCGAGAAGGCCAGAAGCTGACCCACAAGGCTCGCGGCGCGATTGGCGTTCTGGTTGATCTGCACCAGGTCGGCATAGTCGGGATCGGCCCGGTCGTGCCGCAAGAGAAGCAGGTCGCAATGGCCAGAGATCGCGGTCAGAAGGTTGTTGAAGTCGTGTGCCACGCCGCCGGCCAGCTGGCCGATGGCCTGCATCTTCTGGCTCTGGACGAACTGCGCCTCGAGCGTCTTGAGCTGGGTTGCGTCCGACAAAAGCGCCATCAGCCCCGTCTCGCCACCCGCACTCACGGGCGAGAGCGACACCTGCAGGAACGTCTCCTCCCCCGCTCCCGACAGGCGGAGCACCTCGGGGCGATTGACGGTCCGGCCCCGAAGCGCATCCTGCAGCCAGTCCTGGACCGGCCGGCCGAGGCCCTCCATCAGGTCGGCGAAGGCAATGCCGGCCTTGGGCTCGCCGATCAGGCGGCGCGCGGCCTGGTTCACGGACATGACCTCGCCCGAGGGGCCAAGGCGCATCAGCGCCACCGGCAGGCTGTCGAAGTCGAGGCTGTCGGCCGAAAGCGCCGGACGACCCGTTGCGGGAAGGAAATAGATCTCTCGCCGCCCGCCAGCGCCTTCGACTTCTGCGACCAGCGTCAGAAGGGGGCCGGTCGCGCCCGAGATGTCCTGTTCCTGGCCGGCGCGCACCGGCAGGTCGGGGAAGATGCGGTCGAGCGTGCGGACGCGTTCGCCGACGATGCGGCGAAGTGCTTCGTTCATGAAGAGGATCGTGCCGGCCTTCGACACGGTCAGCATCGGCAGGCTGATCCCTTCGGCACCACGGCCGCCGGCGTTGCGTTCGGCCATGTCCTCAAGCCGCCACAGGATGCCGCCGTCAGTCAGCCGGTGGGCCGCGAGCCGGACGTGGCCGCGCCGGGTCACCAGGTCCTCATGCGCGGCGCCCCCGGCCTCTGCCCGGAGTTGCAGGCGGTGCAGGACCGCGCCGGGGTTGGCGAATATCTCGCCCAGGATACGCGAAAAGCTCTGGTTCGCGCGCGAGCCGAAACGTTCGACAGCCGCCTGGTTCTGGAACCGCACCAGCCCTTCGGCATCGGTCGTGAGCGAGGGCGCCGCATCCTGTTCGACGAAGGCCGCAAGCTGCGCGCCAAGCCCGTCATGGCCGGCCCGCTGCCCCTTGAAAAGGCGCGGCAGAACCGTTGTCAGAAGCCCGAGCGCCGCGAGCGCGCCCGCGGCGAGCCCCAGAAGCGGTTGGAAATCCAGAAGAAGGTCGAGCCCCGGCAGGAAGGGCAGCGTCAGCGTCAGGACCGCCAGCGCCGCCGCAAGGCCCAGAAGCAGCATGGCCCGTGGCGCCAGCCGGTCGGCAGTATTCAGGACGGGTTTGAATGACATGACCGACGGTATCAACGGAGCGCCCCCAAGTGCCGAATCGACTGTCATATCTCACGCCCGAAAGTGTTAAGCCGCGTTTAATCCCCCCATTCACAACCTTAAATTGTGACGATTTAGGGGCCCACTCGCGACAGGAGTGCGGAGAAGAAGCCGTCGCCACCGGTTGCCGCCGGGTCAGCCGGGTAGCGTGTCTGGCGGTCCAGTCGGAAGTCGGGATGGCGCGCGAGAAAGGCCGCGATCTGCGGCTCGTCCTCGTCCACCAGGACGGAACAGGTCATGTAGCCGAGCCGGCCGCCGGGGCCGACATGGGGCGCCGCCTCGTCCAGTATCCGGGACTGAAGCGCGACCAGATCGGCCAGCCGCCCGGACGTCAGACGCCATTTGGCGTCGGGCGTCCGCCGCCAAGTGCCGGACCCCGAACAGGGCGCGTCGACCAGAACCATATCGAAGGTCCGCCCCGCGAGCGCGTCGGTCCTTGCGAGCGCTATCTTTGCCCCGGCGCGCACGGCACGGGCCGGCAGGTCGCGCATCCGCGCCGGCTGGGCGTCATGCGCGGTCACCCTTGCGCCCAGCGCCGCCAGCGCGAGCGACTTGCCGCCGCCGCCCGCGCAATAGTCCAGGACCCGCGCCCCAGACAGGCCGCCCAGCGCCGCCACGGCCTCTTGCGAGGACCGGTCCTGAAGTTCGACCAATCCCTCAAGATAGGCGCTGGACATCTTGATCTTGCTTGCATTTTGCGAAATGCGTAGCGCATCGCCTTCCGGCTCTGCGACGATCCCGTCGGCGGCCAGCGCCTCTACCGCGCGCGGAAGGTCGGACTTCAGCCGGTTCACGCGCAGGTAGACCCGCGCGCGGTCCCGTGCGGCGGCCATCACCTGGGCCAACCGGTCGCCCAACGCTGCGCGCATCGGGTCCAGAAGCCAGTCCGGAAGGTCCATCGCCACCGCCTCTGGCGCAGCACGCAGACCGCCGATCGCGGCCAGCTCGGCGGCACTCAGCGCTGCGGGCGCATGGCCTTCGCCGCTGAATATCGACGCCGGATCAATCCCTTGCGCGACGATCTTTCCAAGAATGGCCGCGCGCCCCGAAGGCTCTGGCGCGCCAGCAGACCACGAGAGGCTCCGCAAGCCGCGAAGCCCGTCAAAGACCAGGTCGCGCACGGCGGCCCGGTCGCCGGACCCTGCATAACGCGCGCCGCGCGACCAGCGCAGCAGCGCTTCTTCGGCGGGCGCGCCGGCGAGGACCGCATCCAGAACGCCGATCGCCGCCGCTGCCCGCGCCGCAGGGGTCATGGATCAGCCCAGCCGGTAGTTCGGGCTTTCGCGCGTGATCTGCACGTCATGGACATGGCTTTCCTTCAGCCCCGCCCCGGTGATCCGCACGAACTCGCAGCGCTGCCGCATCTCGGCCACGGTGCGGTTGCCGGTATAGCCCATCGCCGCGCGCAACCCGCCCACCAGCTGGTGGATCACTGCCGCCGCCGTGCCCTTGTAAGGCACCTGCCCCTCGATCCCCTCGGGCACCAGCTTGTCGGACGCCGCGTCCTTCTGGAAATAGCGGTCGGCCGAGCCCCGCGCCATGGCGCCGAGCGAGCCCATGCCGCGATAGGCCTTGAAAGTGCGGCCCTGCCACAGGATCACCTCGCCGGGGCTTTCGTCGGTGCCGGCGATGGCGGACCCCACCATGGCGCAGGAGGCGCCGGCGGCGATGGCCTTGGCGAAGTCGCCGGAATATTTGATGCCGCCGTCGGCGATGACCGGCACGTCACCGGCAGCGCCCGCCGCATCCATGATCGCCGTCAGTTGCGGCACGCCCACCCCCGCGACGATGCGCGTCGTGCAGATCGAGCCCGGCCCGATGCCCACCTTGACCGCATCCGCCCCCGCCCCGATCAGCGCGCGCGTCGCCTCGGCCGTGGCGACGTTGCCGGCCACCACCTGCACCCGGTTCGACAGCGCCTTGATCCGCTCGACCGCCTTGGCCACGCCTTCGGAATGGCCGTGCGCCGTGTCGATCACCACCAGGTCGACGCCTGCGTCGATCAGCGCCTGGCTGCGCTCAAACCCCGCCTCGCCCACGGTCGAGGCGGCAGCGACCCGAAGCCGCCCCTGTTCGTCCTTGCAGGCATGGGGGTTCAGGACCGCCTTTTCGGTGTCCTTCAGGGTCAGAAGGCCGGTCAGCTTGCCGCCGCCGTCCGTGACCAGCAGCTTCTCGATCCGCCGGGCCTTCATCAGGCTTTTCGCGGCTTCAAGGTCGGCTGGTTCCTGCAGGATCGCGAGATTGTCGGAGGTCATCATCACCCGGACCGGCGTGCGGTCGTCGCTGGCAAAACGCATGTCGCGGTTCGTCACGATGCCGACGACGCGGCCCCTTTCGTCGACGACCGGAAAGCCCGTGACGTTGTAGCGTTCCTGCAGGGCCTTGGCGTCGGCCAGCGTCTGGTCGGGCCGCAGCGTGATCGGATTGTCGACCACACCGCTTTCAAAGCGCTTCACCCGGCTGACTTCGGCCGCCTGTTCAAGGATCCCGAGGTTGCGGTGGATGACGCCGATGCCGCCCTGCTGGGCCATGGCGATGGCCATGCGCGCCTCTGTCACCGTGTCCATGGCGCTGGACAGCAGCGGGATGGTCATGCGGATCGACTTCGTGACTTGTGTCGAGGTGTCGGCATCAGCCGGCAGCACGCTCGAGGCGGCAGGCACCAGAAGGACATCGTCGAAGGTCAGGGCCTCACGAATCTGCACGGGAATTCTCCTTCCGGCGGATGACGTTTGGCGCTTCGCTCTTTCACGGGGGGGCCGGGAACGCAAGCCCCGTTTGGGCCCGGTCGGACGCCTTCGGCACCGAAAGGCCCCTTGCCCCTGCCCGACCGTCATGCTTTCCATCGTCGTCGCGAACAGACCCCCATCCCTCGGCCCCCTCCCCGGCCCCTGACCCACGGAGTGCCCATGCGAGTTGCCGTCATAGACAATACCGAAGTCTCCCCCCTGGGGCAGGTCGGCGTGGCGCTGCGCGAGGCGGATGCAGAGATCCAGGTCTTCCGCCCCTGGGCCGGCGAGGCCCTTCCCGATGGCGCCTACCACGACGCGCTCGTGGTCATGGGGGGCGAGCAGAACGCGCTGGCCGACGCGACCCACCCCTACCTGCCCGAGCTTGCGCGCCTGATCCGGCGCATGGGCCAGGCCGAAAAGGCGGTGCTGGGCCTCTGCCTGGGCGCGCAGATGATCGCGCGGGCCTGGGGGGCCAAGAACCACCTGGGCACGGTGCCCGAGTTTGGCTGGACGCCCATCAGCCGCACCGAGGCGGGGCGCGACGACCCGGTCCTGTCGGTCCTGCCGGACCAGTTCGTTTCGTTCCAGTGGCACAAGGACAGCTTCGACCTGCCGCCGGGCGCCCTGCATCTGGCGCGCAATGCCGCGACGGAAAGCCAGTCCTTCCGCATTGGGCGCGCAACCTACGCCATGCAGTTCCATTTCGAGGCCTCGCGCTCTGTCGTCGACCTCTGGAGCCGCGAGTTCGCCGCGACGACGGAACGCATCCGGCCGGGCTGGACGAAGGACCAGCCGAAACTCGCGGCCCAGTTCGGACCCGACGCCGACGCGGCAGGCCTTGCGCTCGCCCGCGCCTGGGTCAGCGTCATCTGACCGGGGGGGACATGGGACACACGCGAGGAACCAGCCGATGAGCGGCGCCCCGAACCGGCCCGTCGCGGCGGCCTTCTGGATGATCGGCTCGATCGCGGGCTTTTCGGCCGTGGCCATCGCGGGGCGCGCGCTGCGCCACCACCTCACGACGTTCGAGGTCATGGCCTGGCGTTCGCTCGTCGGGCTGGCGATCGTCTGCCTTGTGGCGCTGGCCACCGGACAGGCACGCCAGATCAGCCCGCGGCGGCTCGACCTGCAGCTCGGCCGCAACCTCGTCCATTTCGCGGGCCAGAACCTGTGGCTCTTCGCCCTGCCGCTCATCCCGCTCGCCCAGCTTTTCGCGCTGGAATTTTCATATCCGATCCTTGTGGCGCTGGCCGCCCCTCTTGTCCTGGGCGAGCGCATGACACCCGTCCGCGCCCTGTCGGCGGCGGTGGGGTTCCTGGGCGTGATGATCGTCGCCCGGCCCTTCGGCGCCGGCGGCCTGTCGATCGGCCTTCTGGCGGCACTCGCCTGCGCCTTCGGCTTCGCGGGCGCCGCCCTTTTCACCAAGCGGCTGACCCGCATCGTGCCGATCCTGTCGATCCTTTACTGGCTGACCTTCATGCAGATGGTCATGGGCTTTGCCATCGCCGCCTTCGACGGCCAGGTCCACGCCCCAGGCGCCGCCGCCCTGCCCTGGGTGCTGGTGATCGGCATCTCTGGCCTTGTGGCGCATTACTCGCTGACCAAGGCCCTGTCGCTCGCCCCCGCCACCGTCGTCGTGCCGATCGACTTCCTGCGCCTGCCGATCATCGCGCTCATCGGCTGGGCCTTCTACGCCGAGCCCTTCGACCCCTGGGTCATCGCCGGCGGCGCGATCATTCTTGGCGCAAATCTGTCGAACATCCGCGCCGATGCCCGCGAGCGCCAGATTTCCGCCATAACCTGAGGCGAAAAAGCTACAGATTTCCCCCTCACGTCAGGTCACGAAACTGCGACGCTGCGTCATTCGTTGACCGGGTGGCCGCGCGCCAACTACCCTTATCCACAAGGGTATCGCAGCATTCTCATGGGAGAGACGGGAATGAGGAAGTTTCTGATCGGGGCGAGCATGGCGGCCATTTCGGCTGGCGCCGCCTCGGCAGGCGGCATCGACCGCACAGGCATGGCGATCGACCCGCTATTCCAGAAGGGCGGCTATGCCGAACTGACCTTCGGCAGCGTCAATCCGTCGGTGTCGGGCCATGACGTGGCTATATTCGGCGGCCAGCCTACGGGCGGCGTCGTCGGCAACTACACGCAGTTCTCGTTCGCCTACAAGAACGACATCAACGACAAGCTGTCCTACGCCATCATCCTCGACCAGCCGTTCGGCGCCGACCTGGCCTATGGCCCCTCGTCGATCGCCCTCGGCGGCACCAAGGTGAAGGCCGAAACGATGGCCGGCACGTTCCTGATGCGGTACAAGTTCAACGAGAATTTCTCGGTCCACGGCGGCGTGCGGGCCGACAATGCCTCGGGCGAAATCACGCTGAAGGGTGCGGCCTATGGCCCGTTCAGCGGCTACAACGTGCGGCTCGACCAGGACCTGGCCTGGGGCTATGTCATCGGCGCGGCCTATGAGCGTCCGGACATCGCGCTGCGCGTCGCCCTGACCTACAACTCGGAAATCACGCACAACTTCGGCACGGTCGAGACCCTGAATGGCGCGCCGCTGGGTCTGCCCTCGGTCACCAAGGTGTCGACCCCGAAGAGCGTCAACCTGGACTTCCAGACCGGCGTTGCCGCCGACACGCTGGTGTTCGGCCAGATCCGCTGGGCCGAATGGTCGGCCTTCCAGATCGACCCCAAGGTCTTCACCCCCCTCGCGGGCGGCGGCCTTATCAGCCTCGAGGATACCACGACCTGGACGCTGGGCGTGGGCCACAAGTTCACCGAGAACTGGTCGGGCGCCGTGTCGGTCAGTTACGAGAAGAAGGGCAACCCGCTCGTCTCGCCGCTCGCGCCGACGAACGGGCGCACCGGCGTCTCGCTGGCCGCGATCTACACCAAGGACAACATGAAGATCACGACGGGCGTCAACTACACCAAGCTGGGCGACGCCATGCCCGAAACCGGCACGCCGGACGTGGCCCGCGCGAACTTCACCGGCAACAAGGTAGTCGGCGTCGGCGTCAAGATCGGCTATTCCTTCTGATCCGTCCGGCCTGACCTGACATAGGGACCCCGTCTGCAAGGCCGGGGTCCTTTCCTTTGGGGGTGCCGCGCCGGGACCATTTGGCGCAAGATCCGGGTGGAATGCACGGCGACCCCCGGCTAGGTTGCAGGCATGAGCCAAGCACCCGCCCCCACCCAACGCCGCATGACCCCCGAAGCCTGGGTCCTTCTCAGCCTCATCGCGCTCTTCTGGGGCATCAGCTTCGCCGCCACCCGCGCCGCCCTTTTCGACGTGCAGGTGGCAACGCTTGTCGCCTTACGCGTCGGCGGCGGGGCGCTCGCGCTCTGGATCTACATCGTCGCCGCTCGCATCCCGTTTCGCGTCAGCTGGCGCACGCTCCTCGTCTTTGCCTTCATGGGCGTGATGAACAACGTCATCCCCTGGAGCCTGATCGCCTGGGGGCAGCTGCACATCGCCTCGGGCCTGGCCGCGATCCTCAATGCCTCGACCGCGATCTTCACCGTCTGCCTGGCAGCCCTTCTGTTCCATGACGAGCGGATGACGCCGGCGAAGATGGTGGGCGTCCTTCTGGGCTTTGCGGGTGTCGTCACGGTGATGGGCACCGACGCGCTCCGCTCGCTCGACCTGACCTCGCTCGGGCAGCTTGCCATCATCCTCGCCTCTATCTGCTATGCCTTCGCCTCGACCTTCGGCCGCCACTTCGCCACCGGCCAGCCGCCCGAGGTCGCGGCAGCGGGGATGCTGACCGTCTCGTCGCTCATCATGGTGCCCCTTGCGCTGGCGCACGACGGCGTGCCGAACTTCGCCGCCTGGCACCCGGCGACCTTCGTGGCGCTTGGCTACCACGGGATCGTCTCGTCGGCCCTGGCCTTCCTGTGCTTCTACCGCCTCCTGCGGGTGGCGGGTGCGGGCAATGCGAGCCTTGTGACGCTGATGATCGCACCCGTCTCTGTCGTTGTCGGCGCCGTCCTTTTCGGCGAAACCCTGACGGCGGCCGACTATGCGGGCTTCGTGCTTCTGGCGCTCGGGCTGCTGGTCATCGACGGGCGCGTCCGGCTGCCGGGCAAGAATTCGCGTGAACTTTCCGATGGGCGCGGCTAATCAGGCGCGTGCGGCACTGACGCGCGGGGCAAGCGAATGATCTACCGGAATGCGGACGACTGGCTGAAGGCTGACCGCAAGCGCGTCCTTCTGTTCGGCATGTCCGGCCTTGGCAAGACGCATATCTCGAACCTTCTGCGGGGCGAGGGCGGCTGGTTCCACTACTCGATCGACTACCGCATCGGCACCCGCTACATGGGCGAACACATCGCCGACAACTTCAAGCGCGAGGCGATGAAGGTCCCCTTGCTGCGCGAGCTTCTGATGACGGACTCGGTCCATATCGGGTCGAACATCACCTTCAACAACCTCGCCCCCCTGTCGACCTATCTTGGCAAGCCGGGCGATCCGGCGCGCGGCGGCGTTCCGTTCGCCGAATACCTGCGCCGGCAGGAACAGCACCGCCAGGCCGAGGTCGCCTCGCTTCTCGACACGCCGCATTTCATCGAGCGCGCCAATGAGCTTTACGGCTACCGCAACTTCGTCTGCGACAGCGGCGGCTCGATCTGCGAGGTGGTGGACCCCGCAAGCCCCGACGATCCGGTCCTGAACGTCCTGGACGGCAACCTGCTTCTCATCTGGATCAAGGGAAGCGAGGCGCACCGGGCCGAGCTGATCCGCCGCTTCGACCGCGCGCCGAAGCCGATCTACTACCAGCCGGCCTTTCTGGAACGCCTCTGGGCCGACTACTGCCGCGAACAGGGCCAGCCGGGCGACCGGGTCGATCCCGACGCCTTCCTGCGCTACGGCTACGCGCGTCTGCTGGACCACCGCCAGCCCCGGTACGAGGCGATGGCCCGCCGTGGCCTGACCATCACCGCCGAAGAGGCCGCCGCCGTCGCAAGCGCCGCCGACTTCGAGGCCCTTGTCGCCCGCGCCCTTGACGCACGCAGCCTTGAGACAAAGGGCCGGACCGCTTAGATCGCGGGCCAAGGAGAAGCCAGACCCATGCCGATCACCCTGCCCGAAACGCTGCCCGCCTTCGACGTCCTGTCCAAGGAAGGCGTCATGGTGATGTCGCCGGACCGGGCGGCCCATCAGGACATCCGCCCCCTGCGCATCGGGCTTCTGAACCTGATGCCGAGGAAGATCCAGACGGAAAACCAGTTCGCCCGGCTGATCGGCGCCACACCCCTGCAGATCGACCTGTCGCTGATCCGCATGACCATGCACGAGGCGAAGAACACCGCGGCCGAGCACATGGAGGCCTTCTACCGCCCCTTCGCCGAGGTGGCAGAGAGCGGCGACAAGTTCGACGGCCTCATCATCACCGGCGCGCCGATCGAGCACCTGCCGTTCGAGGCCGTGACCTATTGGGACGAGTTGCGCCAGGTCTTCGACTGGACGCAGACGCATGTCCAGTCGACCTTCGGCGTCTGCTGGGGCGGCATGGCCATGGCCTACCACTTCCACGGAATCAGGAAGCACCTTCTGGACCACAAGGCCTTCGGCTGTTTCCGCCACCAGAACCGCGCGCCCGCCTCGCCCTACCTGCGCGGCTTCTCGGACGATTTCGTCATCCCCGTCAGCCGCTGGACCGAGATGCGCCAGCCCGAAATCGACGCGCACCCCGGCCTGACGACGCTTCTGGGCTCGGACGAGGTTGGCCCCTGCCTGATCGAGGACCCGGCCCACCGCGCGCTCTATATTTTCAACCATTTCGAATATGACAGCGGCACGCTGAAAGAGGAATACGACCGCGACGTGGCCGCCGGGACCACGATCAACGTGCCGATGAACTACTACCCCGACGACGATCCTTCGCGCCAGCCGATGAACCGCTGGCGGAGCCACGCCCACCTGCTTTACGGCAACTGGATCAACGAGATCTATCAGGCCACCCCCTTCGACATCGCAAGGATCGGCACCTGACGGGCCCACAGGGTGCAGCTTGCGGGACGCGCGGCCTGCGGGACGCGCGGCTTTCGGACGACCCGCTTGCCGTCCGGCCCGCATCGCTTAGACTGACCCGACGACAGATCCCGCGCGTCAGCGCCAAAGGAGCCGCCATGGCGAAAGATCGCCCCGCCTCGAAATCCGACCCCGCGCCGGCCGCACCCGCACCTGCTGCTGCGACCGCCGCGACAACAGCCGCCCCGGACCCCGACAAGATCCCCTTCGTCGGCGACATCACCCGCTTTCTGACCGACGAGGCGCCTTCCGCGATCCGCACGGCGATCGAGAAGGCGGGCAGGAAGGACATCCTGGCCAGGTCCTACCCCTACGACCGCGAGATGTCGGACAAGGACTACGAAGCCCAGATGGAAGGGCTTCAGGTCGAGATGGTCAAGATGATGTATGACCTGCGCACGACCGGAAAGCGGCTCGTCGTCCTGTTCGAGGGGCGCGATGCGGCCGGCAAGGGCGGCGCCATCGAGCGCATGCGCGAGAACCTGAACCCCCGTTCGGCCTATATCGTCGCCCTCGCCAAACCGACCGACCGCGAGGCCGGCCAATGGTACTTCCAGCGCTATATCGACCAGCTGCCCGCCAAGGGCGAAATCGCCCTCTTCGACCGCAGCTGGTACAACCGCGGCGTGGTCGAGAAGGTGTTCGGCTTCTGCACCGACGACCAGCGCAAGCTCTTCTTCCGCCGGTTGCCGGACTTCGAGAAGATGATCGTCGACGAAGGCATCATCCTCGTGAAGCTCTGGCTCGACGTGGGCCGGGCCGAGCAGCTTCGCCGCTTCCTCGCCCGCGAGGGCGATCCCCTGAAACAGTGGAAGCTCAGCTGGATCGACGTCGAGGGGTTGAAGAAGTGGGACGCCTATA
This sequence comes from uncultured Paracoccaceae bacterium, assembly GCA_945952025.1. Taxonomy (GTDB): domain Bacteria; phylum Pseudomonadota; class Alphaproteobacteria; order Rhodobacterales; family Rhodobacteraceae; genus TMP-24. The sequence continues at coordinate 120,578 of CAMFGW010000004.1, read as the reverse complement.
CCGACGCGATCACCGAGACGCTGGCGAAAAGCCACAGCAAGGACGCGCCCTGGACCGTGATCCGCGCCGATGACAAGAACCGCGCCCGGATCGCGGCGCTGCAGGCCGTGCTGCGCGCCGTGGACTATCGCCGCAAGGACAAGCAGGCGATCGGCAAGCCCGACGACAAGATCTGCGGCGGGCCAGAGATCCTGAAGGACTGACGGGCCAGACGGAACGGATGGCGAAGCAAGGCTATCACCACGGGAATCTTCGGCAGGCGCTGGTCGATGCCGCCCTGCGCCTGATCGAGGAGCAGGGGCCGCAGGGCTTCAGCCTGTCGGACGCGGCCCGCGCGGCGGGGGTGACGCCGGCCGCCGTCTACCGCCATTTCAACGGCCGTGACGACCTGATCGCCGAATGTGCCCGCCAGGGGTTCGAGATCTTCGGCGACCTTCTGGAACATGCCTATGCGGGCGGCAAGCCCACGGCACTCAAGGCCTTCGAGGCGACGGGGCGCGCCTACCTGGCCTTCGCGCGGAAGTTTCCGGGCTATTACATGTCGATGTTCGAAAGCGGCGTGAACTACAACGCCTCGCCCGAGCTTGCCCGCGCTTCCGAACGCGCCCGCGCCGTCCTGACCCGCGCCGCCGAGGCCCTGTCCCAGCACATCCCCGAAAACCGCCGCCCGCCCGCCTCGATGTTCGCCAACCACATTTGGGCCATGAGCCACGGCATTGTCGAACTCTTCGCGCGCGGCAAGCCCGGCGTCAACGCGCCCTTCCCGCCCGAGGACCTGCTGGAGGCCGGGATCGGCATCTATCTCAGGGGCCTCGGCCTCGTGCCGCCGGACAACTGATTTCATGCGTTGCATGAGGCTCGCCGGGTAAGTGGCGTGACTGTCAGGGATTAAGGTCGGAGAGCCTGCCACCCTTCAGCGCCAGTTCGTCCCAGACGGGCGCGGGCTCCCAGAAGCCGTCGCCGCGTTCGGCCAGCGCCCGCAGAAGGTCGCGAAGAAGAAGCGGCCCCATCTCGTCGGCGGCCTGCATCACGCCGCCCCGCCAGCGCGGCACGCCCTGCGCCATGGCGCAGAGGTCCACATCGACCGGCGCCTTCGCCTGCCCCCCGGCCAGGGCCCAGGCCCCGGCATTGGCCAGCCCCGCGACCAGCCGCGCCTGAAGCGCGTCGCGCGGCAGGGCGGCGCGGGACCGCAGCCCGGCAAGCTCGGCCGTCACCGCCTCGTCGGGCAATTGCCGGGCACCGTCATAGCGGTAATAGCCCTGCCCGGCAGCGCGCCCCGTCCGCTTGCCCGCCCGCAACTCGAGCCTGAGCGCCTCGGCCACCGGATCGGCGAGCGTGCCGGCACGCCGTTCGGGGGTCGTATAGAGACGATGGTCGAGCCCGTAGACATCCGCCCGGTCGAACGGCCCCCGCGCCATGCCCCAGGCGCGAAAGGCCGCGTCGACCTCGTGCGGCAGGGCACCCGCCGACAGGCAGCGGTCGGCCAGATCCAGATAGGCGGTCCAAAGCCTGCGCCCGACAAAGCCGGGGCCGCCCGCACTCGCGCCGGTGCGCAGAAGCCGCCAGCCCAACCGCTCGGACAGGGCCTGCGCCGCCTTCAGCGCGGGCAGCGCGGTGTCGTCTGCCCGAAGCTCGGCCAGCGTGATGCGGCTTGCGGGTTCCGTGACCCATAGCGTCGCCTGGTGCCCCGCGCGGGCGGCAGCCGCAAGGTCGGCGGGGGCGGCGGAACAGGCGAGGCTCAGGACCGCGCGCTCGCCGGTCAGCCAGCCCTCGAGCGAGGACAGGAACCGGCGCCTGAGGCCAAGGGGCTCTTCGCGCGTCGCATCGACGATGACATCCACCCCGTCCGCAGGCGTGCCGCCGACCGTCGCGTTGAGCCGCGCCCAGTCGGCCGCGCGCTGGCCGGCATCGATCTCGCCCCGCGCCACCATCGCATCCATGAGCCGCCCGACGCGGCCCAGTCCCTCGGCCAGCGCCGGCGCCGACTTGGCGGTGAAGGTGACCTCGACCCCGCGCCCGAGGGCCTGCGCCGCAAGGCCGGCACCCAGGGGGCCGGTCCCGATGACGGCCAACCGGGTCAGGGGGGCCACCTTGCGCGCCTCGGCCGGCAGGCTGCGCGCGGCACCGCGTTCGGCAAAGAAGGCGTGGCGCAAAGCGCGCGCGACGGGGGTTGCGACCAGGTCCTCGAAGGCGCTGCGCTCGAAGATCAGGCCCCGGTCGGGCGGCAAGAGAAGGGCCGCCTCGACGCAGTCGATGATGCGCGCCTCGGCCATCTGGTGGGGCGCGCGCGGAACGGCACGGGCCTCTGCGACGACGGCAAGCCAGTCGCCCACGTCACCCCGCCGGCCCCGCCGCCGCGCGGCAAGGGGCAGCGTCAGCCGCCCCTCGGCATGGGCGCGGGCCAGCGACTGCGCCTCGGCCAGCGGATCGGCCGCGACCCGGTCGACAAGACCCGAGGCAAGCGCCGCCTCGGCCGTCACGGGCTGGCCGGTCAGGATCATCGGCAAGGCCGCCGCCGGGCCGATCAGCCGCGGCAGCCGCTGCGTGCCGCCCGCACCCGGCAGGATGCCGAGCGTGACTTCCGGCAGGCCGAGCGACATGCCGGGCGCCGCAACCCGGATCGCGGCGACAAGCGCCAGTTCCAGCCCGCCGCCCAGCGCATTGCCGTGAAGCGCGGCGATGACCGGCTTCGTCGCGGCGGCGATCTGGCGGCAGAGTTCCGGCAGGGTGGGCGGGACGGGCGGCTTGCCGAACTCACGGATGTCGGCCCCGACCGGCCAGCTGCGCCCGGCGGCGGCCAGGACGATGGCGCGGACCTGCGCGTCGTCGGAGGCGATGCGGAAGGCGGCGGCAAGCCCCGCGCGCAGGCCATGGCCAAGCGCATTCAGCGGCGGATTGTCGAGCGTGATGGTCGCGACGCCGTCGGCCACGCCAAGGCGCACCAGGTCGGTGCCAAGGTCAAAGCCCGCGTCGCTTTCGCCCTCACCCATCGCTGCCCCCGCAGTCCTGCCCCGGCCGCTTGCTGCGGCTCTGCGTCAACTGTCTGCGACCGGGGCCGCTTTGGCAAGCAAAGACAGGGTCGCGATCAACCCCCGGCTGCGACCTGGGCGGCGCAGGTGGCGCAGAAGGGCGTCGCCGGCAGGATGTCGAGCCGCCCCTCGTCGATCTGCGTCCCGCAACGCACGCAGAAGCCGTACTCACCTTCGTCGGCGCGGGCGAGTGCCGCCTCGATCATGCGCAATTCCTGCTGCGCCGACTGGCCCATATCCTCGAGCACCTCGTCGCCCTCGCGCTCGGTCGCCATGTCCTCGAAGTCCTTGGCGTCGTGCCCCTCAAGCTCGGACTCGATCGAACTCATCCGCGCCTGCAGATCCTGCTGGCGCGTGCGAAGGGCGGCAATACGGTCGTCGATCGAGGTCATGATGGCTCCTGAACGCAGCATTTGGGCATGGTCCGGCTGGACCTGCGCGCCTGCCTAGAAAACTGGCGCGCGGGGCACCATGATGCAAGTCAAACCTTGCGCAGGGCCGACCCGCTTGCGAAACCGGGCGGAGGGGACCGAAAAGGGGGCACGCAGGATGGTGATCGAGGGTTGGACGCTCGCGGACGGGCTGCGGGGGCTCGCGGGCGGGCTGATGATCGGCGCGGCGGCCTCGGCCTATCTGCTGGTCAACGGGCGGATCATGGGCGCCTCGGGCATCCTCGGCGGCCTTCTGGACGGCTCGGGCCGCGCCACGGCGTCCGAGCGGCTGGCGCTGATCGCGGGGCTGGTCGGCGCGCCGGCGCTGGTGGCGCTTGCGGGCCATGCGCCGCCGACGCACCTGACGGGCACCCTTGCCATCGTCATCGTCGCGGGACTGCTTGTCGGGCTGGGCACAAGGCTCGCCAACGGCTGCACCTCGGGGCATGGCGTCTGCGGCATCTCGCGCCTGTCGGTCCGGGGCATCGTCGCGACGCTGCTTTACCTTCTGTCCGGGGCCGTGACCATGTTCGTAGCCCGCCATGTCTGGGGGATCATCTGATGGCCCGGCTACTGTCCGCCCTTGGCGTGGGCGCCCTTTTCGGGCTGGGGCTCGTCCTGTCGGGCATGACTGACACGGCACGGGTGCAGGGCTGGCTCGACATCTTCGGCCGTTGGGACCCGACGCTGGCCTTCGTCCTTGGCGGCGCGATCCTGCCCATGGCGATCGCCTGGCGCATCGCCGCCCGCCGCCCCGCCGCCGCCCTTGGCACCCCCTACCCCGGCCCGACGGGCGCGCACCTCGACCGGGGGCTGGTCATCGGCTCGCTCCTCTTTGGCGCCGGCTGGGCGCTCGCGGGCCTTTGCCCCGGCCCGGCGATGGCCTCGCTGAGTTTCGGCGGGACGGGCGGGCTTGTCTTTCTTCTTGCGATGGTGGCGGGTATGATGCTTGCGCCCGCGGTTCGCGCGCGTCTCAACGGGCCCATGGGGCAAAGGAAAAGCAAGATGGACATTCGCCGACTGAGCGACGGCTACGCCGTTTCCCCGCAGATCGCACCGTCGGACATGGCCGGCCTGAAGGCCGCCGGCTTCGCGCGGGTCGTCTGCAACCGGCCCGATGCCGAAAACCCGCCGGACCTGCAATCGGCGGCGATGAAGGCCGCTGCCACGGCGGCAGGCCTTGAGTATGTCTACAATCCCGTGACCCCCGGCCAGATGACCGAGGGCAATGTCGCCGAACAGGCCAAGGCGCTGGCCTGTCAGGGCCCGACCTTCGCCTATTGCGCATCCGGCAACCGCTCGTCGCAGGTCTGGGCGCTGGCGCGCGCGGGCCAGGACAGTGCCGACGCGCTGATCGCGGCGGGGGCGCGCTTTGGCTACAATCTGGAACCTCTGCGCGACCGGCTGCGCTGAGGCGCGCCCGGACGGCAGGCTGAACCGACGACAGGCTGAACGGACAGGCGCGCGCCCGCAATGGAACAACAGACCCAACTCGACCCCGCGCTTTGGATCTACGGCGGCGCGATCCTGGCGCTTCTGCTGATCTCGGCCTTCTTTTCGGGGTCAGAGACGGCCCTGACCGGCTCAAGCCGCGCCAAGCTGCACGCCATGGCCGACCGGGGCAGCCGCGGCGCGAAGGTCGCCCTGCGCGTCACCGAGGACAGCGAGCGGCTGATCGGCGCGCTGCTTCTGGGCAACAATATCGCCAACATCCTGTCGGCATCGCTCGCGACCGCCGTCCTGACACGCGCCTTCGGCGAGACGGGCGTCGTGATCGCGACGGCGGTGATGACCGTCCTTGTCCTGATCTTCGCCGAGGTCCTGCCCAAGACCTACGCCATCACCTACCCCGAGGCCGTGGCCTCGCGCGTGTCGGTCGGCGTCTGGTTCCTGATGCGGCTCCTGTCGCCGATCCTTGCGCTGGTGCAGGGGATCGTCCGTCTAGTCCTTCTGCTTTTCGGGGTGCGCACCGATCCGAACAGCCACCTGTTTTCGGTGCACGAGGAAATCGCCGGCACCCTCGCGCTGGCTCACTCCGAGGGCACGGTGCAGAAAGAGGACCGCGACCGGCTTCTGGGCGCCCTGGACCTTGGCGACCGGACGGTGGACGAGATCATGCTCCACCGCTCGAAGATCGCGATGATCGACGGCGATGCGGCCCCGGCCGACATCATCTCGAAAGTCCTCGCCTCGCCCCATTCGCGCCTGCCGGTCTACCGGGGCGAGCCCGAGAACATCCTCGGCGTCGTCCATGCCAAGGACCTTCTGCGTGCGGTCGAGAAGTCCCTGCGCGCGGGCGGCATGCAGAACGGCACCATGCGCGGCTTCGACATACTGAGCGTGGCGAAGCCCCCCTATTTCGTGCCGGAAACCACGACGCTTGACGAACAGATGCGCGCCTTCCTGAAAAGCCGCACCCATTTCGCGCTGGTCGTCGACGAATATGGCGCTTTGCAGGGCCTCCTGACGCTCGAGGACATCCTCGAGGAGATCGTGGGCGAGATCGCGGACGAGTTCGACATCGACGCCGAACACCAGATCAAGCCCGGCGAGGGCGGCGACTATATCGTCGACGGCGTGACCACGATCCGCGACCTGAACCGCGCGACCGACTGGAACCTGCCCGACGACGAGGCCAACACCATCGCGGGCCTCGTGATCCACGAGGCGCAGATGATCCCGACCGAGGGCCAGGTCTTCAGCTTCCACGGCTTCCGGTTCGAGGTGTTGAGCCGCAAGGACAACCGCATCACGCGGCTGAAGATCCGGCCCCTTTAGGAATGCCGGGCCGGGCGGGAAAAGGAAACCTATAGGTTTCCCCCGCCGGTGCGGAAACGTCTCCGCTGGACCGCTGATGTCACTTACCTACAAAGGCCGGCGCCTGCCCCGGTGGGCGCAGAGCGCCCGCCGATGGCGGGGCGGGCGCTGGCCGATGGCCTTTGGGCCACGGGCCGGGACAACGGGCTTGGCTATCGCATGGCAGGGTCAACGGCCCCTGCCACTCGAACCGCTGGCCGCCGCGACTCGCCGGGCCGGGCGGGAAAAGGAAACGCACTGCGTTTCCCCGGCCGCAGCGAGGCGGTTCCGCTGGACCGTCCGTGTCACTCACCATCAAAGGCCAGCGCCCGCCCCGGTGGGCTCGAAAGCGCCCGCCATCGGCGGGGCGGGCGCTGGCCGATGGCTTTGGGCCATCGGCCCGGACAGCGGAAAAGCCATCGCATGGCAGAGTCACTTGCCTCTGCCAACCAGACCCAAAAACCCCGACATCTCACAGCCCCACCATCCGCCGGATGTCGTGCGCCGTCGCCCCCTCGTCGCGATATTTGCCGATCGCGCGGGCATCGTCGCGCTTGGCCAGCCGCTTGCCAGCCTCGTCGCGGATCAGCCGGTGGTGGTGGTAGACAGGCGTCGGCAGGCCCAGGAGGCGCTGCAGGATCACCTGCACCGGGGTATAGTCGAAGAGGTCGGCCCCCCGGATCACATGGGTGATCCCCTGATCGGCATCATCGAAGGCCGAGGCGAGGAAATAGGCGACGATCCCGTCGCCCTTGCGGCCAAGGACCACATCGCCGATCACCCGCCGCGCCACCTCGGGGTCGACGGAATGCCGCCCCGGATGCTCCGGCCCCGTATCCGTGAAGACCAGCGCCGCAGGGTCGAGCCTGGCGAGCGCCGCCCCCAGATCGAGCCTGAGCGCATCACCGGGCAGGCGCGACGCCATCGGACGGCCCCGACAGGTCCCCGGATAAACCGGTGCCACCGCGCCTTCTTGGGGCGCCGAAAGGGCCGCGCGGATGTCGCCCCGGGTGCAGGAACAGGGGTAGAGAAGCCCGCCTCCCGTCAGCGTCTCGAGCCGGTCGTTGTAGCGCGCGATATGCTCGGACTGGCGATGGACTGGCCCGTCCCAGCTCAGGCCGAGCCAGGCCAGGTCCTCGATGATCGCGGCCTCCCACTCGGGCCGGGACCGCTGAAGGTCCGTATCCTCCATCCGCAGAAGGAAGGTCCCCCCCGCCCTGCGCGCCATGTCATGGGCAAGGATCGCCGAATAGGCATGGCCAAGATGCAGCGGCCCGGTCGGCGAGGGCGCGAAGCGGGTGCGCATCACCCCTGCCCTGACAGCCAGTCCGTGAACAGCGCCTTCGCCCGGTCCGTATAGGCCTTGTAACGGTCCTTGCGCCCCCGCCGCCCGCCCCGCGCGTCGATCGGCGGGAAAAGCCCGAAGTTCACGTTCATCGGCTGGAACGTTTTGGCCTCGGCCCCCCCGGTGATATGGGCGACGAGCGCGCCCATGGCCGTCTCGGGCGGCGGGCCGTCCATGTCGCGCCCCGCCATCGCTGCCGCCGCGAGCCGGCCGGCCAGAAGCCCCATGGCCGCGCTTTCGACATAGCCCTCGACCCCGGTGATCTGGCCGGCAAAGCGCAGGTTGGGGCGCGACTTCAGCCGCATCCCTCCGTCCAGAAGCGTCGGCGAGTTGATGAAGGTGTTGCGGTGGATGCCGCCCAGACGCGCGAAGCTGGCCTGCTCCAGCCCCGGAATCATCCGGAAAACATCGACTTGCGCGCCGTGCTTCATCTTGGTCTGGAAGCCGACGATATTGTAGAGCGTGCCGAGCGCATTGTCGCGGCGCAGCTGCACGACGGCATAGGGCTTCACGTCCGGCCGGTGCGCATTGGTCAGGCCGACGGGCTTCATCGGCCCGAAGCGCAAGGTCTCGCGGCCGCGTTCGGCCATCACCTCGACCGGCAGGCAGCCGTCGAAATAGCCCGCCGTCTCGCCCTCGCGGAAGGTGGCCTTGTCGGCCCCCAGAAGCGCGTCGAGGAAGGCTTCGTACTGGGCGCGGTCCATGGGACAGTTGATGTAGGCGCGGCGTTCCTCGTCCGTCTCGCCCTTGTCATAGCGCGACTGGCGCCAGGCGACGGACATGTCGATCGTGTCGGCATGAACGATGGGCGCGATGGCGTCGAAGAAGGCCAGCGCCTCGGCCCCCGTCGCCGCCCGGATCGAACGGGCCAGCGGCTCGGACGTCAGGGGCCCGGTCGCGATGATCCAGTGTCCCTGGTCCGGCAGGTCGGTGACCTCTTCCGCCGAGAAAGAAATCAGCGGATGGGCGCGGAGCCTGTCCGTCACCTCGGCCGCGAAGGCGTCGCGGTCGACGGCCAGCGCGCCTCCGGCCGGCAGGCGGTGGCGCGCGGCCACATCCATCAAAAGCCCGCCCGCCGCCCGCATCTCCCAGTGCAGAAGACCGACGGCATTCCTCTCGTCATCATCCGACCGGAAGGAGTTCGAGCAGACGAGCTCGGCGCACAGCCCGGTCCGGTGGGCGAAGGTCGCAACCTTCGGCCGCATCTCATGCAGGACGACAGGCCGTCCGGCCTTAGCCGCGGCCCAGGCGGCCTCTGACCCGGCCATTCCGGCGCCAACGATGTGCAAGGGTTCGCTCATGTGCGCCACATAGGCGAAGGCAAGCGCCTTGAAAAGGCGCCAAGACTCTTTCCGGGCCCCTGCCGCTATGCTAAGAGCAAGCCAATCAACAAGATATTGCGGACGGAGGCAACATGAACCGCATCATTCTGGCAGGCATCGCAGCAGTCGGTATTACCACGGCAGCACATTCGCAAGGGATCGAGGGTGGCCAGGTCCGGCTCGGCTACGCGCGCGACACGACGAACGACAGCAACCTGACCTCGCTCGGCGGCTCCGCGCTTTATGGCCTGGGCGGTCCGCTGGCCATTCAGGGCGACCTGGCCCGGCACTGGGAAAAGGGCGCGAACAACAACACGACCGTGACCGGCCACCTGGTCTACCGGCTGAGCGAGACGGCCTCGGTCGGCGGCTTCCTGACCTGGGACCATGTGCCCGGCACGCGCGTCGGGCGCGGCATCGGCATCGAGGGCACGGTGCGGATGGACACCTCGACCCCGGTCGAGCTTGAAGGCTACCTGATCCGCTCGTCGGCGAACGGCACGGCGGCCGACTATACCGGGCTCGGCGCCAAGGCCTCGGTCAACGTGACGCCCCAGTCGCAACTGCGCGCGGGCTTCTTCACCGCCTCGGACGGGCTGGAATTCGACCGCTATTCCGTGGGCCTTGGCTACGAGTTCGGCAACGGGCTCGGCATGGACATGGACCTGGCGCGCATCCACAAGCCGTCGAACTCTGAAAACGTCGTCAGCCTGGGGCTAAGCTACAAGTTCGGCGCCGGTTCGACCTTTGGCGGACGCGGCCTGATGGATACGCTTCAGGGCTACTGAACGGGCCCGTGACGCGCGCCCGTGACCCCGTTGGGTCCGGGCGCGGGCAACCCCTGCCCGAAAAGACGTCCGGACAGACGCCCAAAAATCACCCCGAAAACACGAATGGCGCGCCCCCCCGCCGGTAGGGTCGCGCCATCCAGTGCCAGAGCTGTCCGGACGGGCGCCCTGTCAGAAACCTGTGTCAGAAACCGACCTCGGTATCCAGATCGGCCAGATAGCCGCGCGTGCGTGCATCAAGGGGGTCGGGGCCGGCGAGCCGCTTGGCGAGTCCGGGCGCCATTTCGCCGGTGACGGGACGCGGGCGCACCCAGTGTGCAATCCGCGCGAGCAGTCCGGAGCCAGCCGGTGCCGCCGCATAATCATCGACGAAGTCGGTATAAGCCATGTCAGTCCCCATTTCCGGAAAGCCCACGACGCGAGGGCTATCTGTCCGTTTTCAGGGTCAACTATGACGGGCATTAGTTAAGAATATGTCAACAACATGTTGTGCCCGGCTGGAAACAATAACCTGCCAACAGAGGACTGTAGCCCGAGGTCAGCCCGGCATGGGACGAGGCTATTCCGCCTCGTCCCCTTCGCCCTGTTCGGCGATCCGGGCGACGGAAACCACCTCTTCGCCCTCGCCCGTATCGAACACCCGCACGCCGCCGGCCGAGCGCGAGCGGAAGGAAATGTCCGAAACCGGGAAACGAATCGACTGACCGGTCGAGGTCGCGAGCATCACCTGGTCATCGCCTTCGACCGGGAAGCAGGCGACAAGCCGCCCGCCCCGTGCGCCGGTCGAGATGGCCTTGACGCCCTGGCCGCCACGCCCGCGCACCGGATAGTCGTGGCTTGACGATATCTTGCCCTGCCCGCTCGCGGTCACGGTCAGGATCAGGTCTTCGGCCGCCGACATGGCGGCATAGCGTTCGGGCGCCAGGTCGCCATCGCCCACCGCTTCCTCATCCTCGTCCGCCTCGTCCTCTTCGGTCACGCCCGCCATCAGGCGGCGTTGCTTGAGGTAGGCCGCGCGCTCTGCCGGGTCGGCCTCGAAATGGCGGATGATCGACATCGAGACGACGCGGTCGCCCTCGGCCAGGCGGATGCCGCGCACCCCGGTCGAATCGCGGCCCTTGAAGACGCGCACCTCGGTCGTCGGGAAGCGGATCGCGCGGCCCATCTCGGTCACCAGCATCACGTCGTCCGTCTCGTCGCAGATGCGCGCATTCACCAGGCTGACGCCTTCGGGCAGCTTCATCGCGATCTTGCCGTTGCGCATGACGTTGGCGAAGTCCGACAGCGCATTTCGGCGCACATCGCCTTCGGAGGTGGCGAAGAAGACCTGCAGATCGTCCCATTCGGCCTCTGGCACGTCGACCGGCATCAGCGCGGCGATCGAGACGCCGCTGTCGATCGGCAGGATGTTGACGATCGCCTTGCCCTTGGCCGTGCGCCCCGCAAGCGGCAGCCGCCAGGTCTTCAGGCTGTAGACCATGCCGTCGGTCGTGAAGAACAGAAGCTGCGTATGGGTGTTCGCGACGAAGAGCGTCGTCACCACGTCGTCTTCCTTGGTGGCCATGCTGGCCAGCCCCTTGCCGCCCCGCTTCTGCGAGCGGAACTCGACCAGAGGCGTGCGCTTGATATAGCCGCCCGAGGTGATGGTGACGACCATGTCCTCGCGCTCGATCAGATCCTCGTCGTCCAGATCGCCAGCCCAGTCCACGATCTCGGTCCGGCGCGGCACGGCGAAGGCCGCGCGCACTTCGCGCAGCTCGTCGGCGATGATCGCCATGATCCGCGCGCGCGAGGCGAGGATGTCGAGGTAATCCTTGATCCGTGCCGCGAGCTCCTCAAGCTCGTCCGTGACCTCTTTCACGCCAAGCGCAGTCAGCCGCTGCAGGCGCAGGTCGAGGATGGCGCGGGCCTGAACCTCGGACAGGTTGTAGGTCCCGTCGTCGTTCATCTTGTGGTTCGGATCGTCGATCAGAGCCAGGTACTCGGCGATGTCCTGCGCCGGCCAGCGCCGCGCCATCAGCCGCTCGCGCGCCTCGGTCGGGTCGGACGACGACCGGATGGTCGCCACCACCTCGTCCACGTTCGTCACCGCGACCGCCAGACCACAAAGGATATGGCTGCGCTCGCGCGCCTTGCGCAACTCGAACGCGGTGCGCCGTGCGACGACCTCTTCGCGGAAGGCGATGAAGTTCGTCAGGAACGCGCGCAGCGTCAGAACCTCTGGCCGCCCGCCATTCAGCGCCAGCATGTTGCAGCCGAACGAGGTCTGCAGCGGCGTGAAGCGGTAAAGCTGGTTCAGGACCACATCCGCCGTCGCGTCGCGCTTCAGTTCGATGACGACACGAACCCCCACGCGGTCGCTTTCGTCCTGCACATGGGCGATGCCCTCGATCTTCTTGTCGCGGACAAGTTCCGCGATCTTCTCGATCATCGTGGCCTTGTTCACCTGATAGGGAATCTCGTCGACGATGATGGCAAAGCGGTCCTTGCGCAGCTCCTCGATCCGCGTCTTGGCCCGGATGATGACCGAGCCGCGCCCCTCGAGGTAGGCCTTGCGCGCGCCGGACCGGCCAAGGATCACGGCGCCGGTCGGAAAGTCCGGCGCCGGGATGATCTCCATCAGCGCCTCGTCCGACAGGTCCGGGTCGGCGACGAGTGCCAGCGTGCCGTCGATCACCTCGCCCAGGTTGTGAGGCGGGATGTTCGTGGCCATACCGACCGCAATGCCGCCCGCGCCATTGACGAGCATGTTCGGGAAACGCGCCGGAAGGACGGTCGGCTCGTTGTCCTTGCCGTCATAGTTCAGCTGGAACGGAACCGTGTCCTTCTCGATATCGGCCAGAAGGCTGGCGGCGGGCTTGGCCATGCGCACTTCGGTATAGCGCATGGCGGCAGCGTTATCGCCGTCCATCGAGCCGAAGTTGCCCTGCCCGTCCAGAAGCGGCAGCGACATGGAAAAGTCCTGCGCCATCCGGACAAGCGCATCATAGATCGCCGCGTCGCCGTGCGGGTGGTATTTCCCCATCACGTCGCCCACGGGCCGCGCCGACTTGCGGTAGGCCTTGTCGTGCGTGTTCCCGGTTTCGTGCATCGCATAAAGGATGCGGCGGTGGACCGGCTTCAGCCCGTCGCGCAGGTCGGGGATGGCGCGGCTCACGATCACGCTCATCGCGTAATCGAGGTAGGCCGTGCGCATCTCGTCCTCGATCGAGACGGTGGGCCCGTCATGCAGCATCCGGTGATAGGACGGCACGTCGGTTTCTGGCGTTTCGGTCTCGTCGGTCAAGGGTATGCCCGCTGCTATATTTTGTTGACGCCCTTATATCGCAACCCCACGTCTGGGCGCAACCGCTGCACCCCCGGCGCAGGCGCGAAGGGGGGCCGCCGGGCTTGGCAATCGCCGGGGCTTTCCTGTAAGACGGGCGGGAACAACCGGGGGCGAGCATCCCGGGGGACCGAGGGCTGCCACTCGCAGCCGGCGGCAGTCAGGGACGGTCAGGGGCCAGACGTGAGCGAACACGACAGTTTCATCGACGAAGTCACCGAAGAGGTGCGCCGCGACCAGCTTTACGCCATGTTCCGCAAATATGGCTGGATCGCGATCTCGGGCGTCGTGCTTCTTGTCGGCGGCGCGGCCGTGAACGAATGGATGAAGGCCCGGTCCGAGGCCGAGGCGCGCGCCTTCGGCGATGCGATCAGCCTTGCGATCAAGGACACCGACCCGGCCAAGCGCGCCACGGACCTTGCCGCGATCGACCCGCAGGGCAAGACCGGGCGCGAGGGCATCCTCGGCCTACTGGTCGCCTCGCAGGCGCAGGCGGCGGGCGACACGGCAACGTCCGTCGCGCGCCTGAAGGCCGTGGCGGCCGACACGAAGCTTGCGCCGATCTACCGCCAGCTTGCGCAGATGAAGATGCTGATGGTCGCCGGCGCGGACCTGCCGCAGGCCGACCGCGACGCGATCCTGGCCGAGGTGACGGCGCCGGGCGCGCCCTATCGGCCCGTGGCGCTGGAACTTCAGGCCCTGTCGCTGCTGGATGCGGGCCAGACCGATGCGGCGGCAGCGCTTCTGGGCAAGATCGCGCAGGACGCAGAGGCGACGGCGGCAGAGAAATCCCGCGTCAACGCGCTTCTGACCGCGCTTGGCAAGCCGCCCGTCGAAAGCGCGGCCCCTGCGGATGCGGCCCCTGCGACGACCGACGCCGCCCCGACTTCGACCTCAGCACCCTGATAACCCGCACCCGACCGCCCGAGAGACTTGCCCAAGTGACCGGCACCCAAAGGGAGAACCGCCCGTGACGACCCAACAGCGCCCCGCACGCCCCCTTCCGTCCGGCCCACTGGCCCTTGCCCTGGCCGGCCTGGTCGCGCTGAGCGCCTGCGGCGAGAAGGAAGTGATCCTGGAAGGCGAGCGGCAAAGCCCGGCGGTCCTGGCTTCGGGCATGCCGACGGTCGTTGCCGACCCGATGACGACCGGCGCGACCCCCGTCGCCGTCTCGATCCCCGCCGCGCGAGCCCTGGCGGACTGGCCGCAGGCCGGATCGAACGCCGCCCATCTGGCCGGAAACAACGCCTTTTCCGGCGCCTTCCAGCCGGTCTTCACCGTCAATGTCGGCACCGGTTCCAGCCGCAAGACCCGCATCATCGCCGACCCGATCGTCGCGGGCGGCGTCATCTACACGCTCGACGCGACCGACAACGTGACCGCCACGGCGACGAACGGCGGCCAGGTCTGGCGCACGAGCCTCACGCCTCTGACCGACCGCACGGGCGAAGGCTCGGGCGGCGGGCTGGCGGCGGGCGAGGGGTTGGTCTTCGCCTCGACCGGTTTCGGCACGCTCGTCGCGCTGAACCCGTCGAACGGCGGCGTCGTCTGGACCCAGAAGCTTGATGTGGGGGCCGGCGGCGCGCCGACGGTCGCAGGCGGCATGGTCTATGTGACCGGCCGCGACGGCACCGGCTGGGCGATCAACGCCCGCGACGGCCGCGTCGCCTGGCAGCAGACCGGCGCCACCAGCCCGGCCGGCGTGTCGGGCGGGTCCTCCCCGGCCGTCTCTGGCGATACGGTCGTCTTCCCCTTCCAGTCGGGCGCGCTTCTGGCCGCCAAGACCAAGGACGGCGCGCCCGCCTGGCTGGGCTTCGTCGCGGGCCAGCGCACGGGCCGCGCCTACGCCGCCTATTCCGACGTGACCGGCGCCCCGGTCATCGCCGGCAACACGCTTTATGCCGGCACCTCGGCCGGGCGGCTGACGGCGATCAACATGACCGACGGCAAAGCGATCTGGTCCGCGAAAGAGGGCGCGCAGGGCCCGGTCACGGTCACGGGCAACGCGCTTTTCCTCGTCAATGACGAAAACCAGCTGGTGCGGATCAACTCCGCGACCGGCGCGGTCGTCTGGCGGGTGGACATGCCCTATTTCACCAAGGATTCGAAGCCGAAGAAGCTGAAGGGCATCTTCGTCCACCATGGTCCGGTCCTTGCGGGCGGCCGCCTTGTCACCGCCTCGTCCGACGGGCTGGTCCGCGCCTTCGATCCGGCCTCCGGGCGGCTGATCGGCACGGCCAGCGTGCCGGACGGTGCGGCGGCCGCGCCGGTCGTGGCGGGGGGCACGCTCTATGTCCTGACCGCGGGCGGGCAACTGATGGCTTTCCGATAGGCGCGCGCTCCTGTAAGGGGGCGCTTTCGACAGAAGGGCCCGGAACATGAGCTTCACTCTCGCCATCGTCGGCCGCCCGAATGTCGGCAAGTCGACGCTCTTCAACCGGCTGGTCGGCAAGAAGCTCGCGCTCGTCGATGACACGCCCGGCGTCACGCGCGACCTGCGCGAGGGCGCGGCGCGTCTGGGCGACCTGCGCTTCACCGTAATTGATTCCGCAGGCCTTGAGGATGTGACCGACGACAGCCTTCAGGGCCGCATGCGCCGCCTGACGGAACGCGCGGTCGAGATGGCGGATGTCTGCCTCTTCGTCATCGACGCGCGCGCAGGGATCACTGCTTCCGACCGCGTCTTCGCCGACATCCTGCGCAAGAAGAACGCCCATGTGATTCTGGCCGCGAACAAGTCCGAGGGCCGCGCGGCCGATGCCGGAGTGCTCGAGGCCTGGGAACTGGGCCTGGGCGAGCCGGTGCGCCTGTCGGCCGAACATGGCGAGGGGATGGACGAGCTTTACCACATCCTGCGCCCCCTCTCCGACGCCTTCGCCGAACGCGCGGCCGAGGATGCGCCCGAGGTCGACGTCGATGTGCCCGAGGACAGCGAAGAAGAAGGCGCGATCCGCCTGCCGACCGAGGCGCGGCCCCTGCAGATCGCCGTCATCGGCCGCCCGAACGCCGGAAAATCGACGCTCATCAACAAGATCATCGGCGAGGACCGGCTTCTGACCGGGCCCGAAGCCGGCATCACCCGCGACGCCATCTCGGTCAGGGCCGATTTCATGGGCACGCCGGTCCGCATCTTCGACACGGCGGGGATGCGGAAGAAGGCGAAGGTCACGGGAAAGCTGGAAAAGCTGTCGGTCTCGGACGGCTTGCGCGCGGTGCGCTTCGCCGAGGTGGTCGTGGTGCTTCTGGACGTCGACATTCCCTTCGAACAGCAGGACCTGCGCATCGCCGATTTCGCGGAAACCGAGGGCCGGGCCGTGGTCGTCGCCGCGAACAAGTGGGACCTTGAGGAAGAGAAGGTCGAAAAGCTGAAGACGCTCCGCGAGGCGTTCGAGCGGCTTTTGCCTCAGCTGCGCGGGGCGCCGCTTGTCACCGTGTCGGCCAAGACCGGCAAGGGGCTCGACCGGCTGCATGCCGCGATCCTGAAAGCCTACGAGGTCTGGAACACCCGCGTGCCGACCGCCCGGCTGAACCAGTGGCTGTCGGCGATGACCGAGGCGCACCCCCCGCCCGCACCGGGCGGCCGCCGGATCCGGTTGCGCTATGCGACGCAGGTGAAGACCCGGCCCCCGGGCTTCGTCATCATGACGAGCCACGCCGACGAGCTGCCCGACAGCTATTCGCGCTACCTGGTCAACGGGCTGCGCGACGATTTCGACATGCCGGGCACGCCGATCCGCCTGACCTTCCGCGATCAGGGCGACAAGAACCCGTTCAAGAACAAGAAGTTCCACACACCCTCGCGCCTGCGCAAACATACCGAGGGCAAGGGGCGCGAGGATTACCGGAAGCGGTAGCGTCCGTCGGGGCGGGCCAAATCACCAGCCGGTCGCTGCTCGCGGCCCGGGCCGCCCGGTTGGCAGAGGCCATCGCCTCTGCCATGCGAAGGCTTCTCCCCTGTCCCCTCCGATGGCCCAAAGGCCATCGGCCAGCGCCCGCCCCGCCATCGGCGGGCGCTATGCGCCCACCGGGGCAGGCGCTGGCCTCTGACGGTTCAGGACATCAGCGGTCCAGCGGAAATGTTTCCACACATGCGGGGGAAACGCGGTGCGTTTCCTGATCCCGCCCAGCCCTACCAATTGGCCGAAGGGAACGCCCCCCTCAGACCAACTGCCCCTCGGCCGTCAGCCTCACCTTGCCGCCAAGCCAGGGCGACAGCGCCTGCGGCAGGGTCACGCCCCCGTCCTCGGTCTGGCCATTTTCCAGCACCGCGATCAGGCAGCGCCCGACGGCAAGGCCCGAGCCGTTCAGCGTATGGACGAAGTCCGGCTTGCCGCCGCCCGCCGGCCGGTAGCGCGCATTCATCCGGCGCGCCTGGAAGTCGCCGCACACAGAAACCGACGAAATCTCGCGGTAGGTGTTCTGGCCCGGCAGCCAGACCTCAAGGTCATGGGTCTTGGTCGCACCGAACCCCATGTCGCCGGTGCACAGGACGATTGTCCGGTAGGGCAGCCCCAGCCGGTCCAGCACCGCCTCGGCGCACTTCGTCATGCGGGCATGTTCGGCCAGGCTGTCCTCGGGCCGCGTGACCGACACCATCTCGACCTTCTCGAACTGGTGCTGGCGCAGCATCCCGGAGGTGTCCTTGCCCGCCGACCCGGCTTCGGAACGGAAGCAGTTCGTATGCGCGGTCATGCGGATCGGCAGGGTGGCATCGTCGAGGATCTCTTCCCGGACCGAGTTGGTCAGCGTCACCTCGGACGTCGGGATCAGCCACCAGCCGTTGGTGGTCTGATAGCTGTCCTCGGCGAACTTCGGCAGCTGGTTCGTGCCATACATCGCCTCTTCCTTCACGAGGACGGGTGAGATCCATTCGGTCAGACCGTGCTCGCTCGTGTGCATGTCCAGCATGAACTGCGCCAGCCCGCGATGAATGCGCGCGATGGCGCCCTTCAGGACGACGAAGCGCGCGCCCGACAGCTTCGCGGCCGTCTCGAAATCCATCAGCGCCTTGACGCCCGGAATGTCGTAATGTTCGCGCGGCTTGAAAGCGAAGGTGCCGGGCGTGCCGCGGCGGTAAAGTTCGACATTCCCCGCCTCGTCCGTGCCCTCCGGCACCTCGTCCAGGGGCAGGTTCGGCAGGCGCGACAGCAGGTCGCGCAGCCGCGCATCCTCTTCCCCGGCCTCGGAGGTCAGGCGCGCGACTTCGGCCTTCTTTTCGGCGACAAGCGCCCTGAGCCGCTCGAACCCGGCATCATCGCCCCGCGCCTTCGCGGCACCCACCTCTTTCGAGGCGGCGTTCTGCGCTGCCTGCGCGGTCTCCGCAGCCAGGATCTTCGCGCGCCGCGCCTCGTCGATGGCCAGAATCTCTGCCGACATCGGCGGTTGTCCGGGGCGGCGCGACAGGCGGCGATCGAAAAGCGCGGGGTTGTCGCGGATGGCGCGGATGTCGTGCATGGGGCGTCCTTTCGGCCGGCGTCTGGCGCATCAAATCTGGCGCGCCACTCGCAGGCGCGCTGGCCGTTCTATGCCCGATTTGCCGGTGCGGGGGAAGCGCCCGCCTCTGCTTCTGCTTCTGCTTCTGCCTCTGCCTCTGCCTCTGCGGCCGCCATCGCCTCCGCCGCCGCCTGAAGAACCAGAAGGATCGAGGCATGGCGGTTCCTGAACTCGCGGGCGGGGGTCAGCACTTCATAGCCCTGGAAGGGCGCGGCGGGCACCGGCCCGCCCTGCCCCAGCATCGCCGCCAACTGGTCGCGCGCCGCCTCGACCTCGGCCCTGGACCGGCCCGGCAACACCGCGCCGGCAATCGCCGCCGAGGCCTGCCCCAGCGCACACGCCCGCACCTCTTGTGCGAACTGGTCGATACGGCCATCCGCGAGCGTCACATCGACCGTGACCGTCGAGCCGCACTGGGGCGAGCGGCGCGTGGCCGAACCCGCGGCACCCGGCAAGCGGCCAAGGTGCGGAATGTCGGCCGCAAGCGCCAGGATGCGGGTCGAATAGAGTCTCAGAAGATCGCTGTCGGCCATTTGCCTCTGCCTGCCCTGCCCCCTAAGGATAGGCGCGGCAACGGCGAAACGGAAGGGACCGGCATGACGTTCGACGCGGGCACGCTGACTTACGACGCGCAAGGGCTGATCCCGGCCATCGCGCAGGATCGCGCGACGGGCGACGTGCTGATGCTGGCCTGGATGAACCGCGAGGCGGTCGAGCGCACGCTGGCGACGGGCCGCGTCACCTACTGGTCACGCTCGCGGCAGGACTTCTGGGTCAAGGGCGAAACCTCGGGCCATGTGCAAAGGCTGATCGAGATGCGGCTCGACTGCGATCGCGACGCGCTGGTGCTGATGGTCGAACAGACCGGCCCCGCCTGCCACACGAACCGGCGCACCTGCTTTTACACCGCGATCCGTGGCGGCGAAGAGGTCGAGCTGATGGCGCCCGAGGCGCCCTGGCCCCTGTCGGGATCGGCATAGGCGTGAACCCGCCCTTCGCGGTCCTTCACCCGCCAAAGGCCCGGGCCATCGCCCGGCACCACATGCGGCGGCGCGACCGGCACCTTGCCGTAGCCGCCGGGAATGTCGAGCACATAGGCCGGCAGGCCCGTCCCTGATATCCGCCGCCGAAGCTCTGCCATCAGCGCCTGCCCCTCGGCGATCCCGGTGCGGAAATGGCCCGCGCCCCGGGCAAGGTCGCAATGGTGCAGGTAGTAGGGCTTGATGCGGAGCCTCAGGAGCGCACGGAAGAGGTCTTCCAGTGCCTCCACCCGGTCGTTGACCCCGCGCAGAAGCACGCTCTGCGACAGAAGCGGGATTCCCCGGTCGGCGAGCCGGGCGATGGCCGCGCGCGCGGGCGGGGTCAGTTCCTGCGCGTGGTTGGTATGGATGACGAGCCAGACCGTAGGGCCGGGGCCGCCGAGCGCGTCGAGGAGCGGGGACGTGATCCGCTCGGGTGCTACAACCGGGATGCGCGTGTGGATCCGCATCAGCTCGACATGCGGCATGGCGGCAAGTGCTGCGCGGAGGGCGGCCAGCCGGCGGGGCGACAGCGTCAGGGGATCGCCGCCGGTCAGGATCACCTCGCGGATCGCGGGCGTGCGCACAAGGTGGTCAAGGGCTGCCCGAAGGTCGCGGGGTGGCAGCGCGCCCGTATCGCCCACCGCTTCGCGCCGGAAGCAGAAGCGGCAATAGACGGCGCAGGTCTGCGTGACCTGCAGGATGGCGCGGTCGGGGTAGCGGTGCGTCAGGCCCGGCGCCACCCGGTGCGCGCCGTCGCCGATTGGGTCGGGCCGCCCGGCGGGATCGGGCAGAAGCTCGGCGGCAGAGGGCACGAACTGGCGCGCGACCGGGTCATCGGGCGCCTGGATCGCAGCGCCCATGGCCGGGGACAGCAGAAGCCGGAAATCCCCGGCCACGCGGGCCGCGACCGGACCGTCGGCGGGCGCCAGAAGGCCCGCGGCAATGAAATCGTCCGGTGTCTGAAGCGCGCGCATGGATGTCCGGGCCTAGGGGCCGCCGCCTGTCGCATGGGGCGCCCGGCTTCGCAAGGGGTCGGGTCAGTTTCCCTGCGGCAAGTCCTCGGCCCCCTCGACCCCGCACCAGCCGGGCAGGTAGGCCGCATGATGGTCGCGGGCGAGGGCCATGGCCGTGGCCAGCGCGGCGGACCTGTCCCCCTCCAGCTCTTTCAGGGGGATGCGGTCGCGGAAATGGTCGGCCCACAGGAACTCGGAAAAGGGCGTCAGGTCCTTGGCATAGCCCCCCGCCCGCCGGACCGCCCCGGCAAGCGAGCGGTAGGGGTCGTCCTGCAGGTCGCCAAGCCGGCGCGGCATGTCCTGAAAGTCCCGCCGCCGGCCCTTGCTGTCATAGGCCCGGACCCAGTTCCGCCCGTCAAGATAGCGCCAGAAGGCCGACTTCTTCAGCCGCGAAAGCCGCGCGATGGGCCGCACCAGCACCGTCTCGACCCCCGCAAGTTCAAGCGCGCGGGCCAGATGGTGGTTGTCGATCAGATAGGCATGCTCCTTCGGGCCGATGACCACGGGCAGCATGTGGTCGCCCAGAAAGGCCCGCCCGTGCCGGGTGTCGAGCGCCTGCCAGTGCCGGACCTTCTCTGCCACCTCGTCAAAGCCGATGGCGAATTGCGTCGGGCGCAGGTCCGCGACCGCGATCCGGTGCAGGATCGGCCGGGCGTCGGCATGTTGGGGACCCGCGGCCTCGGGCACCTCGATCCGGTCTTCAAGGTCGGTCATCTGGGGGGTCCTTCGGAGTGTCATCCTGGCCGCGCGCAATCGCCGCGACCGCATCGGCAACGGAATAGCTCGACCGGGCCAGAAGTCCGGCCTCGCCGCCCGCCGCAAGCACGTCGCGCACATGGTCGTGTACGCGCGCGAGCCAGAGGCTCCGCCCGTCGCCCTGAAGCGCGTGCTCGAACGCGACCAGCGCGTCGAAGGTGGTGCTGTCCAGGTCGAACGTCTCTTCAAGGCTCAGGACAACGTGGCGGGCCGTGTCGCCGGGACTGTGCCGCACGGCGGAGCGGATCGCCGAAAGGACGCTGGCGGCATTGCCGTAAAAGAGCGGCTCGGACGGTCGCCAGATGCCGGTTGCAGGTGGCGCCACCGCGTCCGGATGACGCGCCATGTCGACGTAGTTGTGCGTGTCCCCAAGCCGCCCAAGCCGGGCGACGCGCGCCTCGGAAAGGCGGCGGAAAAGAAGGCCGAGCGAGAGCGTGATCGCGATCAGCATGCCGTTCAGGACACCGAAACCCAGCACCGACAAGGCGGCGATGAGCGCGATGGGCAGGTCGCGGCCAAGCCGCCAGAGCCGCACGAAGGGCGCAGGGTTCAGTGCAGGCAGAAGCGTTCCGATGACGACAGCGGCAAGGACCGGCAGCGGCAACATGGCGATCGTCCCGCGCGCAAAGAGCATCAGCCCGACAAGAAGCAGCGCCGCGAATACGCCGGCCAGCCGGCTTCGCGCGCCCGACGCGTCGGCGGCGGCCCCGGCGGAAAAGCCTGCGCCGACCGGCAGGCCGCGCAGAAGGCCGCTGGTAAGGTTGGCCGCGCCGAAGGCCAGAAGCTCGCGGTTCGATGAGGGCGTCGGGTCGGCGGGGCGCGCAAGGCTCGTTACCGTGCCCCAGCTTTCGGCGAGAAGGATCAGGAACAGCGGCACCACGTAAGAGGCCAGGAGCGCAAGCTGGCCCGAGGCGATCTGCGGCAGCGACGGCCAGCCGGGGGCGAAGCCGATGGCCCCGACCAGCCCGACGCCCATCCCGCCCAGGCCCATAAGGGCCGACAGGACGATCCCGGCCAGAAGGACGGTCAGCGCCGCCGGCATCCTCAGGCAGCGCAAGGTGACGAAAAGCGCGAGCGCCCCGAGGCCAACCGCGACCGACCAGCCGTTCCAGTCCCGCCGCGCTAGCCAGAGCGCGTCGAGAAGCCGCGCGGGATCGGGTGCGGACAGCCTCAGCCCGGCGATGACAGGCAGCTGTCGGGCGATGATCGTCAGCGCGATCCCGACGGCAAAGCCCTTCAGGACCGGGCGCGGCACAAGGTTCGTCAGCCCCCCGAGCCGCAGAAGCCCCGCCGCAAGGAAAAGCCCCCCGACCATCAGGACCGCCATGGTCGCGAACGCGCCCCGCTCGGCTGGATCGCCCGAAATCGTGGTGGGCATGGCCGCCAGCATCGCCGCAAGGATCGCGGCCGACGATGAGGTCGGCGCCAGGATCGCCACGCGGCTCCGCCCCACCAGCCCATAGGCGAGGCACCCGCCGATTGCGGCCAGTATCGCCCGGTCCGCCGTCAGCCCCGCCATCGCCGAATAGGCCACCGCCTCTGGCAGAAGCAGGGCCGCGAGCGTCACGCCCGACAGGAGGTCCCGCCCGGCCGGGGGCAGCCGCGACGGGGGCGCATGATGGGCGTGGGGGTCGGCAGGGGCGCTCATGCCCGCTTTATCGCCGGGCGCGGGTCACGCGGCAACGCCGCGCTGCGCCCCTTCACGCGATCGCGATTGCCCGACCCCGCCCGACCCCGCCATCACGCGCCGGCGGCGGATGCGACACGGGGCCCGTCCTCATCCTCGTCCTCTTCGTCCAGGCCCGCGGACTGGCGCGCCCACATGGCGGCGTAGCGGCCGCCCTTGGCCAGCAGATCGTCATGCGTGCCTTCTTCGCTGATCCGGCCCGCGTCCAGCACCACGATCCGGTCGGCATCGGCGATGGTCGAAAGGCGGTGGGCGATGGTGATGACGGTCCGGCCGCGCCCCATGGCGTCGAGGCTGTCCTGGATGTCCTTCTCGGTCTGGGTGTCGAGCGCGCTCGTCGCCTCGTCCAGCAGGAGGATCGGCGGGTTCTTCAGGATCGTCCGCGCGATCCCCACCCGCTGCTTTTCGCCGCCCGACAGCTTCAGCCCGCGTTCGCCCACCTTGGTCTCATACCCCTCGGGCAGGCTTTCGATGAAATCATGGATGCGCGCGGCCTTGGCGGCGGCGAGGATCTCGTCCCGGCTGGCCTCGGGGCGGCCATAGGCGATGTTGTAAAGGACGGTGTCGTTGAAGAGGACCGTGTCCTGCGGCACGACGCCGATGGCGTCATGCAGGCTCTGGCTCGTCACGTCGCGCACGTCCTGCCCGTCGATCTTCAGCGCCCCCCCGGTCACGTCGTAGAAGCGGAAGAGAAGCCGCCCGATGGTCGACTTGCCCGACCCCGAAGGCCCGACGATGGCGACGGTCTTGCCGGCCGGCACGGTCAGGTCGATCCCCTTCAGGATCTGGCGGTCCGGCTCATAGGCGAAATGCAGGTCCCTGAGCGCGATCTCTCCGCCCTTGATCTTCAGGTCGGGCGCGCCGGGCTTGTCCTTGACCTCGGCCGGCTGGTCCAGAAGGTCGAACATCTCGCCCATGTCGACGAGCGCCTGCCGGATCTCGCGGTAGACGGTGCCAAGGAAGTTCAGGGGCAGCGTGATCTGGATCATGTAGGCGTTGACCATGACGAAATCGCCGACCGTCAGGCGCCCCTCCTGCACGCCGACCGCGGCCATGACCATGACGATCACAAGGCCCGTGGTGATGATGAGCCCCTGCCCGAAGTTCAGGGCCGAGAGCGACAGGCCGGTCTTGACCGCGGCGGCCTCATACCCCTCCATCGCCTTGTCATAGCGGGCGGCCTCGCGCGTTTCGGCGCCGAAATACTTCACCGTCTCGAAGTTCAGCAGGCTGTCGATGGCCTTCTGGTTCGCGTCGGTGTCCTGCTCGTTCATCTGGCGGCGGATGCCGACGCGCCATTCGGTGATGCGGAAGGTGAAGGTGACGTAAAGCGCGATGGTGACGGCGACGACCGCAGCATAGCGCCAGTCGAAGACCCAGGCGAAGATGATCGTCACCATGGTCAGTTCAAGGATCAGCGGCCCGACCGACAAGAGAAGGAAGCGCAAGAGGAAGTCGACGCCCTTCACGCCCCGCTCGATGATCCGGCTGAGGCCGCCGGTCTTGCGCGTGATGTGGTAGCGCATCGACAGACGGTGGATGTGGGTGAAGGTTTCGAGCGCCAGCTTGCGGATCGCGCCCTGCCCCACCCGCACGAAGATCGCGTCGCGCAACTCGTTGAAGCCGATCGAGCCGAGCCGAGCCATCCCGTAGGCGACCGTCAGCCCGATGGCCCCCACGGCCAGCAGCCAGCCGTCGCCCCGCGTCTGGCCGCCAAGGCTGTCGACGGCGGCCTTGTAAAGGAAGGGCGTCCCGACCGAGACGAGCCGCGCCACCAAGAGGAAGATCAGCGACAGGACGACCCGCGCCTTGATGCCCGGCTGGCCCGGCGGCCAGAGGTAGGGCGCGACCCGGCGGATGACGCGCAGGTTCGAGCGCCGCTCGCGCGTCCGTTCGGCCGCATCCGCCGCCGCCTGCGCGGCCTTCGCCTCTGCCTTCTGTGCCAACGTCTGCCGTGCCATGCCCTGCCCCATCCGCCGCGCGGTCGTTAGATGGGAAGGGGTAGTGGCTGGCGGCCCCCAGCGCAAGGGTGGCTTGGCGGCTGCCCCGGGGGGCGGCTCAGGAACGCGGGATGGCGGCAAGCGCGCCCGTCAGGTCGCCATAGCCCGTCAGGCGGCGTTCATAGGCCAGCCCCAGCCGCGCCGCGCAGTCGCGCGCCTTGACGTCGAGCGCGGGGTCGTCGGTCTGGGCCTGATAGACCAGCTTTTCATAATTGCCGAAATACATGTCGCGCAGTTCGGGGTGGCGGTCGAGCCCCATGGGCTTCCAAACGAAGGCATCGAACTGCCGCACGAGGAAGTCGGTCAGGTAGAAGGCGGTGAATTCGTCGCGCGCGGCGAAGGCTGCATTGCCTTCGAAGAAAGAATAGCAGTGCGGGCCCGCCACCA
The DNA here is from genome assembly GCA_945952025.1 of uncultured Paracoccaceae bacterium. Classification (GTDB taxonomy): domain Bacteria; phylum Pseudomonadota; class Alphaproteobacteria; order Rhodobacterales; family Rhodobacteraceae; genus TMP-24. Next base: position 95,184 of record CAMFGW010000004.1, on the reverse strand, counting down.
TCTCGACCCCCAACCGCTCGCAGGCGGCCTGAAGCTGGCCGCCGGTGCCGCAGTCGGCATAGACGACGAATATGCCGGCATAATTGTCGCGGTGCCGCGCCACGGCCTCTTCCACCGCCGTCACGATCCGGTCCGGGCGCAGGTGCAGGTTTGCCGGCAGGCAGGTCAGGTCGAGGTGCGTCCAGCCATTCGCGGCCTTCAGGTCCAGGATCTCGCGCGCCAGCGCCCCGCAGGCGATCAGAAGGACCGAGCCCGGCGCCTCGGCCGGCGCGGCAAGGCCCTCGGCCGTCAGCGTGGCGTCTGTCGGGGGGGGCGGGGGTGCCTTGGGGGTGGGCGCGTTCATGGCCGTCCGCGGCCGTTCAGGTGAACGACCAGGCCAAGGACCAGAAGCGCCGGCCCTATGGCCGCCATCCAGGTCGGCTGGCCGACCGAACGGGCGTGGTAGCCAAGCCACACGGTCGCCCCGGCGGCCACCAGGACCATCGCTACAATCGCGATCATGCGCAGTGTCGCCATCGGCGGTCCTTTCCACTCGGTTCACATCTGGGCGCGGCGAGGCACTATGCCAAGACAGTGCGGCAAAAGTAAGCCCCGGCCAGTGCCTTCGCACGGGCCGGGGCTCTGGACCTTTGAACGCTGTCCGGGGCCTCAGCCCATCTGGTTGTGCTTGCGCGCCACGAAGTCCTTCGCGGTCTGCACGGCGACGGCGGCGTCGCGGCAGTAGGCGTCGGCACCGATGGCGCGGCCGAATTCCTCGTTCAGGGGGGCGCCGCCGACCAGCACGATATAGTCGTCGCGCATGCCCTTCTCCTTCATCGTGTCGATGACGACCTTCATGTAGGGCATGGTCGTGGTCAGCAGGGCGGACATGCCGAGGATGTCGGCCTGCTCACGCTCCAGCGCCTCGATGTACTTTTCGACCGGGTTGTTGATGCCAAGGTCCACGACCTCGAAGCCCGCGCCTTCCATCATCATGCCGACAAGGTTCTTGCCGATGTCGTGGATGTCGCCCTTGACGGTGCCGATCACCATCTTGCCGACTTTCGGCGCGCCGGTTTCGGCCAGGAGCGGCTTCAGGATGGACATCCCCGCCTTCATCGCATTGGCGGCCAGAAGCACTTCCGGCACGAACAGGATGCCGTCGCGGAAGTCGGCGCCGACGATGGTCATCCCGGCGACGAGCGCCTTGGTGAGCACGTCATAGGGCGCCCAGCCGCGGCCGAGCAGGATGTTCACGCCCTCTTCGATCTCTTCCTTGAGACCGTCATAGAGGTCGTCGTGCATCTGAAGGACGAGTTCCTCGTCATCCAGTTCCGAAAGAATGATGTCGCCTTCGTCGGCCATCGCGCCTCTCCTGCCAGTCGTTAGTGTCGTAATATGGCCGCGAGGGCCGGTCAACTTGGCCGTTTCCGACATGGCCCGCGTGAAAGCCGACAGGGGCGGTCCTGCAAGGAAGGGCCTGTGGTTGCCTGCCAAACCGGCTGCCGGCCGGTTCGCCCCGCCCCGCGCCGGACGCAGCGGAAACCGGGGCCGGTGACACTTGCATAAGTTCATGTTTCGTTCATGATAGGGCGATGTCGTCCGACGCGCCCCCCGATCCGGCCCTGCCTGCCGTCGACCCCGCGCTCCGCGTCCGGGCGCGCGGCTCGGCGACCAATGCCACAGGCCGCTTCGAGCCCTATGCCCGCGAACATGCCCACGACGGCTGGGACATCCCCGAGGAAGAGCGCCTTCTGCGCACCGAGGTGGCAGAGGAACGCCCCCGGTCGGTCCTGAACTATGTCCGCTCGCCCGACCTGCCTTTCGACCGCACGATCAATCCCTACCGGGGGTGCGAGCACGGCTGCACCTACTGTTTCGCCCGCCCGACCCACGCCTACCTCGGCCTGTCGCCCGGGCTCGACTTCGAGACGCGGCTCACCGCCCGCCCCGACGCGCCCGAAGTGCTGGCGCGGGAACTCGCCCGCAAGTCCTACAGGCCCCGCACCATCGCCATCGGCACAAACACCGACCCCTACCAGCCGATCGAGGGCACCTACCGCATCATGCGCGGGCTCCTTCAGGTCCTGTCGGATTTCAACCATCCGGTCGCCATCGTCACCAAGGGCGCGGCCCTGATCGAGCGCGACCTCGACCTTCTGGCGCCCATGGCCGCGCGCGGGCTCGTGTCCGTGGGCGTGTCGGTCACCACGCTCGACCCCGCGCTGTCGCGGGCGATGGAACCGCGCGCGCCCGCCCCCGCCCGCCGCATCGCCGCCATCCGGGCACTGACCGGCGCCGGGGTGCCGGTGCGGGTGATGGCCGCGCCCGTGGTCCCGGTCCTGACCGAGCCCGAGCTGGAGGCGATCATGGCCGCCGGGGCCGGGGCCGGGGCGCGGGCCGCAAGCTGGATCCTTCTGCGCCTGCCGCTGGAGGTAGCGCCCCTGTTCCGCGACTGGCTGGCGCGCGCCTACCCCGACAGCGCGGCCCATGTGCTGAACCGCCTGCGCGAGATGCGCGGGGGCGCGGACTTCGATGCCGAATGGGGCAAGCGAATGCGCGGCGAGGGGCTCTATGCCGACCTGATCGCCCGGCGGTTCGCCATCGCCGCCAAGCGGCTTGGCCTCCTTGGCCCGACGCCGCCCCTCAGGTCCGACCTCTTCGCCGTCCCGCCGCGCCGGGGCGTCGGGCAGGACGGGCAACTATCGCTGTTCTAGTGGGTTGCGGCTGGGCCGGGAAAGGGAAACGCGGCGTGTTTCTGCTCGTGGGGCGCTGACGCTGGATGGCCCGTGTCAACGCGCCCAAAGGCAGCGCCTGCCATGGGCAGTGACAAGGGCCTGGACCCTCGCATGGCAGGGTCACCTGCCTCCCTCAGCCGGGCGGCTGACCGCCACAGTTCGCCGGGCCGGGCGGAAAAAGGAACGCACCGCGTTTCCCCGCCCGTGTGGGAACAGTGCCGCTGGACCGCTTATGTCACGCAATGTCAAAGGCCGGCGCCTGCCCCGGTGGGCGCAGAAGCGCCCGTCGATGGCGGGGCGGGCGCTGGCCGATGGCCTTGGGGCCACCGGCGGGGACTACAGACCACCAAACCGCATGGCAGAGGCAACGGTCCCTGCCACCCAACGGCAGCCCCTACCCTTTGGCCAACAGCGCTTCGATCTCTGCCCGCGACGGCATCGACGGCGCCGTGCCCGGCCGGGTCACCGAAATCCCGGCGGTGGCCGAGCCGAAGCGCACGGCGGCGACCGGATCCATCCCCTCGGCCAGGGCCGCCGCGAAGCCGCCGTTGAACGCATCCCCGGCCCCGGTCGTCTCGATCACCGGGCCGGCGCGGAACGGGGGCACATGGACCGACCGCGCCCCGTCCTGGTAAAGCGCCCCCTTGTCGCCGAGCGTCACCACGACCGCCCCCGCGCCGCGTTCGCGCAGGCGCCGTGCGGCAGCCTCGGCATCCGCGACGGTCGCGACCTTCACCCCGCTCAAGGCCTCGGCCTCGGTCTCGTTCGGGGTCAGGTAGTCGCAAAGCGCCAGCACGCTGTCCGGCAGGGTCGCGGCAGGCGCGGGGTTCAGGATCGTCGTCACCCCGGCGGCGCGGGCGATCGTCAGCCCCTCGACCGCCGCCGCCAGCGGCTGTTCAAGCTGGGTGATGAAGACCCGCGCGCCGCCGATCAGCCCGGCCTCGGCCTTCAGGTCCTCGGGCGAAATCGTCCCGGCGGCACCCGGAACGATGATGATGGCATTGTTGCCGGTCGCCGCCTCGATGAAGATATGGGCAGCCCCCGTGGTCGCCCCCTCGGGCCGGGTCACGACCGGATGCACGCCCGCCTTCGCCCAGACCGCCAGAGCCATCTCGCCGAACGCATCGCGGCCAAGCCGGGTGATGAAATGCGTCTCGGCCCCCGCCATGGCCGAAGCGACCGACTGGTTCGAGCCCTTGCCGCCCGGCCCGAGCGCGAACGACTGCCCCAGGATCGTCTCGCCCATGCGCGGCATGCGCTCGGCGCGAAAGCTCGTGTCGGCGACGAAGACGCCCAGATTGACGACGCGACCCATGATCTAGCCCTCCGGTCCGATGACACCCTTGCGCAGCATGAAGCAGCCGTAAAGCCGCCGCTCGCCGGTCTGGACGATGGCAAATGCCTGCCGCGCAAGGTCGTAGAAGGTAAAGCGGTCGACGGCCGGCAAGGGCCGCGCGCGGCCCTCGGCCCGGTCGACGACCCACTGCACATCGGCCTGCACGGGCGGGACGGCGGCCGGATCGCCCACCACCTCCATCCGCGCGGCAAAGTCCGGCACGAACGTATCAAGCGGCAGGACCGACAGGATGGCCTCGATCGCCTCGGGCGCCGGCAGGTTCTCCATCGTCAGGGGGCAGCCCAGAACGGTCGAGCGCGCAACCGCAGCGGCCGGAAAGTTCGTGTCCACGACGATCAGCATGTCGCCATGCCCCATCGCCCGCAGCGTGTGCAGAAGGTCGGCGCCCAGGCGCGGGTCGATCCCCTTGAGCATTCCCTACTTCCCTCCCCCCGCCGTCTCGGTCCCGCGCTCGGTCAGGAGGTAGGCCCCAAGGATCGGCAGGAAGGTCGCCACGACGACGACGATGGCGACGACGTTCGTAACAGGCCGCTGGCGCGGGCGGACAAGCTCGTCCAGCATCCAGATCGGCAGCGTCTTCTGCTGACCGGCGGTGAAAGTCGTCACGATCACCTCGTCGAACGACAGCGCGAAGGCCAGCATGCCGCCCGCAAGCAGCGCCGTCCCGAGGTTCGGCAGGATCACATGGCGGAAGGTCTGGAAGGCCGTGGCACCAAGGTCCGCCGAAGCCTCCGAAAGGGACGGCCCCAGCCGCCGGAAGCGCGCGACGGCATTGTTGTAGACGATGACGATGCAGAAGGTCGCGTGGCCAAGGACGATGGTCCAGGTGGAAAAGGGAATGCCGCCCAGCGCGAAGGCCGACCGGAGCGACATTCCGGTGATGATCCCCGGCAGCGCGATCGGCAGGATGATGAGAAGCGAGATGCTGTCGCGCCCGAAGAACTTCGCCCGCGACATGGCGGCGGCGCAGAGCGTGCCAAGGATCAGCGCCATCGCCGACGACATCGCCGCGACGCGGAGCGACAGCCAAAGGGGCGGCCAGATATCCTCGCGGTTCCAGGCGACCGCGAACCATTCGGTGGTCAGGCCGGGCGGCGGGAACTGGTAGGACTTCTCTTCCGTCGTGAAGGCGTAAAGGAAGATCAGCAAGATAGGCAGGTGCAGGAACAAGAGCCCGCCGACGGCGCCGAGGGTCAGGGCGAAGGGCGGCCGGTCAGAGCGCATCGAAGGCCCCCATGCGCCGCGCGATGGTCAGGTAGACCAGCATGATGACGATCGGGATCACCGCGAAGGCCGCCGCAAGGGGCACGTTCCCGGCGGTGCCCTGCAAGCTGTAGACCGCCTGCCCGATGAAATAGCGCGACGAGCCGATGATCTGGGGGATGATGTAGTCGCCAAGCGTCAGCGAGAAGGTGAAGATCGACCCCGCGATGATGCCGGGTGCTGCAAGTGGCAGGATGACGCTGCGAAGCGTCCTGAGGCCCCCGGCGCCCAGGTCCGCCGACGCCTCGATCATCGAGGTCGGCACCCGCTCGAGCGCCGCCTGCATCGGCAGGATCATGTAGGGCAGCCAGACATAGACGAAGACGAGGAACGTCCCGATGTAGGAGGTCGAGAGCGAGCCGCCGCCGATCACCGGCAGGGCCAGCACCCCGTCCAGAAGCGGCCCCGCGCCGATGCCGTTCGCAGCCCAGGTCACGATCCCCTCTTTCGCGAGGATCAGTTTCCATGCGTAGACCTTGACCAGGTAGGACGACCAGAGCGGCAGCATGATCCCCAGGTAGAAGAAGGCCTTCCAGCGGCCCCGCGCATAGCGGGCGGCGAAGAAGGCGATGGGGAAGGCCAGGATGACCGAGGCGACGGTGACGGCAGCGGCCATCAGGACCGTGCGCACGATGATGTCGATGTTCTGCTGCAGCCCAAGCTCGGCATAGGTCTTGAGCGTGAATTCCTTCACGATCGCGCCGGAAAACTCGTCGATCGAATAGAAGCTCTGCCAGAGAAGGGCCGCGAGCGAGCCGATATAGACCACGCCGAGCCAGAGGAGCGGCGGCGTGATGAGAAGCGCGACCAGAAGGCCGGGGCGCCGCCAGAACAGCGCGGTCAGCCGTTCCGACAGGCCCGCCCCAGGGGCCGAACCGGGCGCAGAACCGGACGCAGCCGGGTCGGTCATTCCGCCGCCTCCATCGGGTGAAGCGCGGGGTCGGCCCAGCCAAGGGCGACCATGGTGCCCGGCGCGGGCACCGGCTGGCCGGCGGGGATCAGGACCGCGAGCTCGCGCGCGGGCCGCCCCTCGACCTCGATCCCGATGCGAGTGCCGGCGCCCAGATAGCGCACGGTCGTGACCCGGCCCGAAAGCCGCGCCGCGGGGTCGTGGGGCAGCAGCAGCCGGATCGCCTCTGGCCTGAGGCTCGCCCAGCGGTCCGCGCCGCCAAGCGCGCGCGCCTCTGCGGGCGACAGGACGTTCGACGAGCCGACGAAATCGGCGACGAAGCGGGTCGCGGGGCGCTCATATATCTCGGACGGCGAGCCGACCTGGATGATGCGGCCCTGGTCGAACACCGCCACCCGGTCGGCCATGCTGAGCGCCTCGCCCTGGTCGTGGGTGACGAAAACGAACGTGATTCCAAGCCTTTGCTGCAGGCTTTTCAACTCGTCCTGCATCGCCTCGCGCAGCTTCAGGTCCAGGGCGCCCAGCGGCTCGTCCAGCAGAAGGACGCGCGGCTGGTTCACCAGCGCGCGTGCCAGCGCCACCCGCTGCCGCTGCCCGCCCGACAATTGCGCGGGCTTGCGGTCGCCGAACCCGTCCAGATGGACCAGCGCCAGCATCTCTTCGGCCAGCGCATGGCGCTTGGCCTTGGGCACGCCCTTGACCATCGGCCCGTAGGCCACGTTGTCGCGCACGCTCATGTGCGGGAAGAGCGCATAGTCCTGAAAGACCGTGTTCACCTGCCGCTGGTTCGGCGGCACGTCGCCCGAGGGCGCGCCGAAGATGCGGATCTCTCCGCCCGTCGGCAACTCGAACCCCGAGATGAGCCTCAGGCAGGTGGTCTTGCCCGACCCCGACGGCCCCAGCATGGCGAAGAACTCGCCCTCGGGAATGGTCAGCGACACGTCATCGACGGCGCGCACCGTGCCGAACAGGCGCGAGACATGGGAAAATTCGACGGCGGGGGTCATGTCTTTGTCCTGTCGTCCAGCCAGTTGTCGGGCATCAGATCACCCAGGCGGGCATCGCGGCCGCCGGGCAAAAGAACGCGCGTGGCCCGGTTCGCGGGGTTTATCTGCAGCGTGAGTTCCCGGCAACGGCCGCAGGGCGGCAGCACGCGCCCGGTGCCGTCGGCGGCAACCATGATGTCGATGCGGCTGAGGCCGGCCGTCACTAAGGCACCGATCGCGGCCTGTTCGGCGCAGAAGCCGACCGCGCAGGCCGCGTCGAGGCAGACGCCCGTGAAGACCCGCCCGTCCCCGGCCAGAAGGGCGGCGCCGACCGAAGCCGCCCCGGCGGTCGGACCGAGCGCCCGCGGAACGGCAACTGCCGCCGCCTGACGGATCAGGTCAGTATCCACCTCGCCCTGCAATTGCCCCTCCCGCGGCGCCAGGGGCAGCCGACAGGCCGCCCCGCACCCAGCTCGCTTCAGCGCCCGCCGATCACGCCGATATAGTCCGACACCCAGCGGTAGTAGGGCACGCAGGCCCCCTGCCCTTGCGCGCAGTTGGCGACCGGCGTGGTCCAGAAGCGGATCTTGTCGAAATCATCCATGCCGTTCGCCGTGCAGCCTTCCTTGGTCTGCATGCCCGACTTGTCGGTGCAGGCCTCGGGCACCACCGGGTTAGAGCCGAACCAGACCGACAGGTCCGATTGCAGGTTCGACGACAGCGTATGCTCCATCCACTTGTAGGCGCAGTTCGGATGGGCGGCATCCGCCTCCATCATCGTCGTGTCGGCCCAGCCCGTCGCGCCCTCTTCCGGGATGGTCGAGGCGATGGGCTGCTTGTCGGCGATCAGCATGTTGACCTGGAAGGGCCACGACCCAGAGGCGACGACACCCTCGTTCTTGAAGTCGTCGACCTGGATCATGGCGTCATGCCAGTAGCGGCTGACCAGCTCGCGCTGGCCCCGCAGAAGGTCGAGCGCGGCCTTGTACTGGTCCTCGTTCAGCTCGTAGGGCGAGGTGATGCCCAGTTCGGGCTTGTGCTTCATCAGGTAAAGTGCCGCATCGGCGATGTAGATCGGACCGTCATAGGCCTGCACCCGGCCCTTGTTGGGCTTGCCGTCGGGCAGGTCCATCGCGTCGAACACCACGTTCCAGGACTTCGGCGCCTCCTTGAAGACGTTGGTATTGTACATCAGCACGTTCGGGCCCCACTGGTAGGGCACGCCGTAATGCTGGCCGTCGACGGTGAACCAGGGACCGTCCTGCAGGCGCTTGTCGACCTTGGACCAAGAGGGGATCAGGTCGGTATTGATCGGCTGGACCCGCTTGCCGGCGATGAGCCTGAGCGAGGCGTCGCCCGAGGCCGTCACCAGGTCGAAGCCGCCCTCGTTCATCAGCGCCACCATCTCGTCCGAGGTGTTGGCGGTCTTGACGTTGACCTTGCAGCCCGTCGCTGCCTCGAACTTGGTGACCCAGTCATAGGCCTTGTCGCTCTCGCCGCGCTCGACATAGCCGGGCCAGGCGACGATGTTCAGCGCGCCCTCGCCCTCGCCCACTGCCGTCATCTGCGCAAAGGCCGCCGTCGAACTGACGGTGAAGGCCAGAAGCGTCGTGGTCATCAGAAGTCGGTTCATAGCGGCTCTCCCCTCGCCTGGTGCGATCCCGTTCAGGCGCAGCCCCGCGCCCATGCGGACCAGAGTGCGGCATGGCCTGCCGACCACGCAACGGAAAAGTGACAGGGCGACGTGGCGTTTGATCATTTTCTGGCGTGAAAGCACGCAGACCGGTCGCGCGTGCCCATTGCAACGGCGGACGTTTTGTGACGGTTTTATGACAGTTTTCACGCCTGAAGGGGCTGACTCGTGTCCGACAACACCCCGTTGCTGTTCATCCTGCACATCGCCGGCGCGGCGGCGCTGCTGCTTTGGGCCGTGCGGCTGGTCCGGACGGGGATCGAGCGCGGCTGGGCCGTGCCCTTGCGCCGCTGGCTGCGTCGGGGGGCGGAAAACCGGGTGCTTGCGGCGGGGGCGGGCACCGCCGCTGCGGTCCTTCTGCAAAGTTCGACCGCCGTTGCGATCCTGACCGCCAACTTCGTCGCCGCCGGAACCCTTGCCGCAAGCGCGGGATTTGCCGTCCTTCTGGGCGCCGACCTCGGCTCGGCCATCGTCGCCCAGATCCTCTTGACCCGTGCCGACTGGCTGGTGCCGGTGCTGCTGGTCGCGGGCGTCGGCCTCTTCCAGCGCTCGACCAGCCGCGAGGGGCGGATGGCGGGGCGGGTCCTGATCGGCCTTGCGCTGATCTTCGTCGCGCTGACCATGATCCGGGCGGCGACCGAGCCCCTGCGCGACGCGCCCGGCCTCAGCACGGCGATGACCTACCTGGGCGGCGACCCGGTGACGGCCTTCGTCCTGGGCGCGCTGTTCGCCTGGGCGGTCCATTCCTCGGTCGCGGCCGTCCTTCTGTTCGTCACGCTCGCCTCGGCCGGGGTGCTGCCAGTGCCGGCGGGCGTCGCGATGGTCCTTGGCGCGAACTTCGGCGGCGCGATGATCGGCTTTATCCTGACGCTCGGGGCTGAACTGCCCGCGCGCCGCGTCATCTTCGCGAACCTTCTGGTGCGGGGCGGCGGGGCGATCCTGGCGCTTCTGGCACTCGCGGTCCTGCACCCGTCTTTCGCGCCCCTCGGCCAGACGCCTGCGCGCCAGATCATCCATGTGCACCTGCTGTTCAACGCAGGCCTTCTGGTCCTGGCGCTGCCCTTCACCGGCCCCCTGACCCGCCTGTCCGTAAAGCTGCTCGCCCCGCCCCCGACCGCACCCACGCTCGGCCGGGTCAGCGCGCTGGATCCCGCGGCGAAGGACCAGCCCGACCGGGCGCTGGCCGGTGCGGCGCGCGAGATCCTGTCGATGGGCGAGCGGGTCGAGACCATGCTCCGCGCCATCCTGCCGCTTTACAAGTCCTGGGACGACACGGCGGCCGAGGCGATCCGTCGCGCCGAGGCCGAGGTCGGGCATATGCACCTTGAGACCAAGCTCTACCTCGCCGGCCTGAAGACTGACGGCGCCGATGATCGCGTGGGCCGCCGGGCGCTCGACCTTGCGGAAATGGCGGTCAGTCTTGATTCTGCCGGCACGGTCGTGTCACGCACCATGGTGCCGCTCGCCCAGCAACTCGACCATGAAGGCGTGGCCTTTTCCGAAACCGGCGCGCGCGAGGTGGCGGATTTCTACGACCGCGTGCTTGCAAACGCGCAGGCCGCCCTGAACGTGCTGATGACCCATTCGCCCGACGCCGCCCGCGCGCTGGTCGAGGAAAAGGACCATGTGCGCGACATCGAGCAGTCCTTGCAGCACTCGCACCTCGAACGGCTGCGCCAGGGCCAGAGCGAGACGATCGAGACCTCGAACATCCACCAGGAAACGCTGAGGGCGCTCAAGCAGGTCAACACCGCCTTCACCCAGGTCGCCTATCCCATCCTGTCAGACCGGGGCGACCTTCTGGCCTCGCGGCTAAGCAATCGGAGCTAGGGCGGTTGGCTCGGAGTGGTAGGGGCCGTTGACCCTGCCATGCAAAGGCTTCTCCCCCTGTCCCGGCCGATGGCCCAAAGCCACCGGCCAGCGCCCGCCCCGCCATCGACGGGCGCTTCCGCGCCCACCGGGGCAGGCGCTGGCCTTCGTAGCTCAGGACATCAGCGGTCCAGCGGAATCGCCCCCACGCGGCCGGGGGAAACGCAAAGCGTTTCCTGATCCCGCCCGGCCCGGCCAAAGGCACCAATCCCCCCGGCGCCTCTCCGTCTGGCGCTAAGCCCAGCGCCGAACTGGCCCTAACGATAGCGCCCCTTTCGTGGGATTTTCCACCCATGCGCGCGGACCGTCCGGCCCCGCGCCCCTTCGGCCGCGCACACGGCCCCCATTTCCGGAAAGCCGCCATGGACCAGATCATCAGCCCGAACGACATGCAGGCCGTCATCGACGCCGACAAGGCGCATGTCTGGCACCACCTGACCCAGCACAAGGCGTTCGAGACGGGCGACCCCCGCGTCATCGTCGAAGGCAAGGGCATGCGGGTCTGGGACGCGCGCGGCAAGGAATATATCGACGCGGTCGCGGGCGGTGTCTGGACCGTGAACGTGGGCTACGGCCGCGCCTCGATTGCCGACGTGGTGCGCGACCAGCTTCTGCGCATGAACTATTTCGCCGGTGCGGCGGGCTCGATCCCCGGCGCGAAATTCGCCGAGCGCCTGATCTCGAAGATGCCGGGCATGACGCGGGTCTACTATTCGAACTCGGGCTCCGAGGCGAACGAGAAGGCCTACAAGATGGTCCGCCAGATCGCCCACAAGCACAAGGGCGGCAAGAAGTGGAAGATCCTCTACCGCGAGCGTGACTACCACGGCACCACCATCGCGACGCTGGCGACTTCCGGCCAGGCCGAACGGGCGATGCAGTACGGCCCCTTCCCCGACGGCTTCGTCATGGTCCCGCATTGCCTCGAATACCGCAAGCAGTGGGATGTCGAGGAGTACGGCCAGCGCGCCGCCGACGCCATCGAAGAGGTGATCCTGCGCGAAGGGCCGGACACCGTCGGCGCCATCGTCCTGGAACCCGTGACGGCCGGCGGCGGCGTGATCGTGCCGCCGAAGGGCTACTGGGAGCGGGTGCAGGAAATCTGCCGGAAGTACGACATCCTCCTGCATATCGACGAGGTCGTTTGCGGGCTCGGCCGCACCGGCACCTGGTTCGGCTACCAGCAGTTCGGCATCAAGCCCGACATCGTGACCATGGCCAAGGGCGTCGCCTCGGGCTACGCGGCAATCTCCTGCACCGTCACGACCGAAGCCGTCTTCGACTATTTCAAGGCCGACGCGGCGGACCCCATGAGCTACTTCCGCGACATCTCGACCTTCGGCGGCTGCACCTCTGGCCCCGCCGCCGCGCTGGAAAACATGCGCATCATCGAGGACGAGGGGCTTCTCGACAACACGACGCGCATGGGCGAGCGGCTGATGGGCAACCTCGGCCGCCTGATGGAGCGTCACAAGGTCGTGGGCGACGTGCGCGGCAAGGGCCTCTTCTGCGGCGCCGAACTGGTGGCCGACCGCAAGACGAAGGAGCCCCTGGCCGAAAAGACCGTCGCGGCGGTCGTCGCGGAATGCGCAGCGCAAGGCGTCATCATCGGCATGACCAACCGCTCGATCCCCGGCCTGAACAACACGCTCTGCCTCTCGCCCGCGTTGATCGCCACGCCCGACGACATCGACGCGATCACCAACGCCATGGACAAGGCTCTGACCAAGGTCTGCAGCTGAAGAAGGCGGGGAGCGCTGCCCCCCGCGACACCCGGGATCATGTGCCCAACAAGGACGCAGAAGGTCCGGCAGGTTGCTGCCGGGCCTTTGCAGTTTCTGGATCTTTTCAGCTTCTGGGCCTTTTCAGTTTTTGGGCGATTTCAGCGTCCAGAAGTCGAAGGGCGCCGCCCTACCGGCGCGCCGGTAGGACGCGATTGCCGTGGCCCAGCGCGGGTCCCCGGCGCGCGCGTTCGGCGGCAGGTGCGGCGGCAGGTCGGGCATGTGTCAAGGAACGGCCCAGTGAACTCTCCTCCGAACGGCTTCACTGCCAATGTTCCAACCACAATTGCAGGACTGTTTGGGCGACAACGAGGCCTTTGGCCCCCTACTTTGCGCCAACTCGGAACGACGGCCATGATCGCTCCTGTAATCGCCCCCCTTGACGCCGCGTCGCTTCCCGCGTTCGATAGGTCCAGTTCCCCGCCGGAATAGGGCCAGCGATGACGATCCCGGTCGAAAACTTCTTCCTGCGGCCCGGTCCCGGCACGCTGCAGCAGCGCATCCGCCAGATGGTCGCGGACGGTATCCGCACGGGCCGCTACCGGGCGGGCGAAAAGCTTCCCTCCAGCCGCGGGCTTGCCGCCCACCTCGGCGTCAGCCGGATCACGGTGACGCTGGCCTATACCGAACTGGTGGCGGGCGACTACCTCGGCGCGCTCGGCCGGTCGGGCTACTATGTCTCGGCCACCGCCCCCCGCCCGCCCGTGTTCGACCGCGCGCCGGTCCGGGGGCCGGAACGGGTCGACTGGGCGCGCTTCACCCGCACTCGGCTCGCCTCGCAGCCGGTGCTGGCCAAGCCCGAGGACTGGCGGAGCTATCCCTACCCCTTCATCTACGGACAGGCGGACCCCAGCCTTTTCGACCACCAGAACTGGCGGGCCTGCGCGCTGATGGCGCTTGGCCGACGGGACTTCGACGCGCTGACGGCGGACTACCACACCCGCGACGACCCGATGCTGATCGACTACATCCTGCGCACCATCCTGCCCCGCCGGGGCATCGACGCGCAGCCCGAAGAGGTGCTTCTGACCATGGGCGCGCAGAACGCGCTCTGGCTGACAGCGACGGTCCTTCTTGGCCCGGGGCGCCTTGCGGTGCAGGAAAACCCCTCCTACCCCGGCCTCGGGCCCATCCTTGCCCTGTCGGGCGCCGCCCGCGCCTTCGTCGACGTGGACGCCGACGGCCTGCCGCCAGAGGCGGTGCCCTCGGGCGCCCATGTCGTCTTCACCACCGCAAGCCATCAGAGCCCGACCAACTGCACCATGCCCGTGCCGCGCCGCCACGCGCTTCTGGCCCGCGCGGCCGAGAAGGATTTCGTCGTGGTCGAGGACGATTACGAATTCGAGATGTCCTTCCAGAACGCGGCACTTCCGGCCCTGAAGTCGCTCGATCAGGACGGGCGGGTGATCTATGTCGGCTCCTTCTCCAAATCGCTCTTTCCGGGGCTGAGGCTCGGCTACCTGGTCGGCTCCGCCCCCTTCATCGCCGAGGCGCGCGCGCTCCGGGCCGCCGTCCTGCGCCACCCGCCCGGCCAGTTGCAGCGCACCACGGCCTATTTCCTGGCGCTTGGCCATTACGACAGCCTGATGAGCCGCATGGCACAAAGCTACCGCCGCCGCCGGCAGGTCATGGCCGACGCGATCCAGGCGCAGGGATTGACGCCTGCGGGCGCCGACGGGTTCGGCGGCTCGTCCTTCTGGATGCGCGCGCCCGGGGCCGTCGACACCGACCGGCTGGCCGAGCGGCTGAGGACGCGCGGCGTCCTGATCGAGCCGGGGCGGCTTTTCTTCGACCCTGCGCGGGCGCTCAGCAACCATTACCGACTGGCCTACAGCTCGATCGCGCCCGGCAAGATCGCCGAGGGCATCGGCCTCATCGCCGACGAGATCGACCGCTGGACCTAAAATGCCACCCGAACTGGCCCTAAGGTGCACCGGGCCAAGGGGCTAGAACCATCCTCGCAAAGCCAGATCGGAGAGCCGCGATGAAGATGACGACCGAAGAAGCCTTCGTGAAGGTCCTGCAGATGCACGGCATCGAACATGTCTTCGGGATCATCGGATCGGCCTTCATGCCGATTTCGGACCTGTTCCCCAGGGCCGGCATCACCTTCTGGGACTGCGCCCACGAAGGCTCTGGCGGCATGATGGCCGACGGCTTCACCCGCGCCTCTGGTCGCATGTCGATGATGATCGCCCAGAACGGGCCGGGCATCACCAACTTCGTCACCGCGGTCAAGACCGCCTACTGGAACCACACGCCGGTCCTTCTGGTGACGCCGCAGGCGGCCAACAAGACCATCGGCCAGGGCGGCTTCCAGGAGGTCGAGCAGATGGCGCTCTTCAAGGACATGGTCTGCTACCAGGAAGAGGTGCGCGACGCCTCGCGCATGGCCGAAGTCCTGAACCGCGTCATCCTGAACGCCCACCGCATGAGCGCGCCGGCCCAGATCAACGTGCCGCGCGACTTCTTCACCCAGGTGATCGACATCGACATGCCGCGCATGGTCGAATTCGAACGCCCCTCGGGCGGCGATGCGGCGCTGGCGGAGGCGGCAGCCCTTCTGTCGTCGGCGAAGTTCCCGGTCATCCTGAACGGCGCGGGCGTCGTCATCGGCGGCGCGATCCCGGCCTCGATGGCGCTGGCCGAACGGCTCGATGCGCCGGTCTGCGTCGGCTACCAGCACAATGACGCCTTCCCCGGATCGCACCCCCTGTTCGCCGGCCCCCTTGGCTACAACGGCTCGAAGGCGGGGATGGAGCTGATCCAGCAGGCCGACGTGGTGCTGGCGCTCGGCTCGCGGCTCAACCCCTTCTCGACCCTGCCGGGCTACGGGCTCGACTACTGGCCGAAGGACGCCAGGATTATCCAGGTCGACATCAACCCCGCCCGGATCGGCCTGACGAAGAAGGTCGCGGTCGGCATCGTCGGCGATGCGAAGAAGGTGGCCGAGGGCATCCTCGCGCGTCTGTCGAAGACGGCGGGCGACGCGGGGCGCGCAGACCGCAAGGCGCTGATCGCGCACAAGAAATCGGCCTGGGCGCAGCAGCTGGCCAGCATGGACCACGAGGCGGACGACCCCGGCACCAGCTGGAACCAGCGTGCCCGCGACGCCAAGCCCAAGTGGATGAGCCCGCGCATGGCCTGGCGCGCGATCCAGTCGGCCCTGCCGAAAGAGGCCATCATCTCCTCAGACATCGGCAACAACTGCGCCATCGGCAACGCCTACCCGTCGTTCGAGGCCGGGCGGAAATACCTTGCCCCCGGCCTCTTCGGCCCCTGCGGCTACGGCCTGCCCTCGGTCATCGGCGCCAAGATCGCCTGCCCCGACGTGCCTGTCGTGGGCTTTTCGGGCGACGGCGCCTTCGGCATCGCGGTCACGGAACTGACGGCCATCGGCCGCAAGGAATGGCCCGCGGTCACGCAGGTCGTCTTCCGCAACTACCAGTGGGGCGCGGAAAAGCGCAACTCGACGCTTTGGTATGACGACAATTTCGTCGGCACCGAACTGGACGAGCAGGTCAGCTATGCCGGCATCGCCAGGGCCTGCGGCCTTCAGGGCGTCGTCGCCCGCACCATGGACGAGCTGCGCGACGCGCTGGCCAAGGCCATCGACGACCAGATGAACCACGGCAAGACGACCCTGATCGAGGCCATGATCAACCAGGAACTGGGCGAGCCCTTCCGCCGCGACGCGATGAAGAAACCGGTCGAGGTCGCGGGCATCTCGCGCGCCGACATGCGCCCGCAGGAGGTTTGATGCCCTTCGACCTGTCCCTGGGGACGACGATCTGGATGGCGGTCGCCATTCTGGTGGCCGCCTTCATCCGGGGCTATTCCGGCTTTGGCTATTCGGCGATCGTCATCGCGGCCTCTGGCGTGGTGACGAACCCGCTGCATTTCGTGGCCACGGTGGTGATCCTTGAAACCGCCATGAGCCTTCAGGCGCTGAAGGGCAACGGCCGTAATGTCGACTGGCGGCGCGTCGGGCTCTTGATGGCCGGGGCGGTGGTCGGGCTGCCGATCGGGCTCTGGATCCTGACGGGGGTTTCGGAAACGACCGCCCGGGCGGTGATTTCGGTCTATATCCTCATCATGTGCGCCGTCCTTCTGGCCGGCTGGCGGCTTCGCAACGAGGTCAGGGGCGGCGGCAACGTGCTGGCGGGCCTGATCTCGGGCCTTGCCAACGCGCCGGGGATGGGCGGGCTGCCGCTCGCGGCCTTCTTTGCCGCGCAGCCTATGGCGGCGACGACCTTCCGCGCGACCCTCATCGCCTATTTCCCGATCCTCGACCTCTATTCGGCGCCGCTTTACTGGTGGCACGGGCTCGTGACCTGGAACACGCTCTGGATCGCGCTGGCCGCCCTGCCGCTGACGCTTCTGGGGAACTGGCTTGGCAGCCGGCATTTCCTGAACACCGACCCCAAGGACTTCCGCCGCTTTTCCATCCTGCTTCTGGGCTTCCTGGCCGCGCTGGGGCTGGTCAAGGCGCTTCTCGCGTGACCACGCTGACAGTCAATGCCGGATCGTCGTCGATCAAGATGGCGATCTTCGCGGGCAAGCCTGCGCCGGTCTTTACCGCCAGCGTCCTGGAAATCGGCGGCGCGTCCGAGCTGAAGGGGCCGGGCGGCGCCGGTCCGGTCGCGGCCCCCACCCACCTTGCAGCACTCGAGCGCCTGCTCGCTGAGGCTGAGGCGGCGGGCTATTCCCTGGCCCGGATCGCGGCCGCGGGCCACCGCGTCGTCCATGGCGGCGCGACGCTGACCCGGACGCTCAAGGTAGATGCCGGCGTCGAGGCAGAGATCGAGCGCGCCATCCCGCTTGCCCCCCTGCACAACCCCGCGAACCTTGAAGGCATCCGCGCGCTCGGCCGCCTTGCCCCCAGCCTGCCGCAGGTCGCCTGTTTCGACACCGCCTTCCACGCCACGAACCCCGCGCTCGCGACCCGCTACGCGCTGCCGGCCGCCATCGCGGGCGAGGACATCCGGCGCTATGGCTTCCACGGCATCAACTATGCCGCCGTTGTTCGAAAAGTGAAAGAATTGACGGCAAATCAGCCGCCAAACCGCCTTCTGGCGTTGCATCTTGGCAATGGCGCCTCGCTCTGCGCGATCCGTGACGGCCAGTCCGTGGCGACGACGATGGGCTATTCCCCGCTTGAGGGGCTGACCATGGGCACCCGCACCGGCAGCATCGACGGCAACGCCGTCCTCAGGCTGGCCGAGACATACGGGATCGAGCGTGCGGCGCACATCCTGAACCGGGAAAGCGGCCTTCTGGGGCTGGGCGGCAGCAACGACATGCGCGCGCTCCACGCCGCCGGCACGCCAGAGGCGCGCTTTGCCATCGACCATTTCATCTATTGGGCCGTCCGCCACGCGGGCTCGATGATCGCGGCCATGGGCGGGCTGGACGCCGTGGCCTTCACCGGCGGCATCGGCGAAAACGACGCCCGTGTCCGCGCCGGCATCCTTGACGGGCTGGCCTTTGCCGGCGCGCTTTATGACGATGCCGCGAACCAAGCCGCCCGGCCCTCGCTTCACCCTGCCGGCGCCATGCCGATCTGGATTGTCCCGGCGGACGAAGAACGCCAGATTGCGCTTGAGGCCGAAGCGATCCTGAAAGGGACGACCCCGTGACCGAGCCCGCCATCGACCTGTCGCCGAAAGTCTCGGACGAGGTGCGCCGCACCACCTGCTACATGTGCGCCTGCCGCTGCGGCATCAACGTGCACCTGAAGTCCGGCAAGGTCACCTACATCGAGGGCAACCGCGACCATCCGGTCAACAGGGGCGTCCTTTGCGCCAAGGGCGCGTCGGGCATCATGCAGGTCACCGCCCCCTCGCGCCTGCGCGCGCCTTTGCGCCGCGTCGGCCCGCGCGGGTCGGGCGCGTTCGAGGAGATCAGCTGGGACGAGGCACTTGGCCTTGCCGTCCAGTGGCTCGGGCCCCTGCGCGCGACGGCGCCGGAGAAGCTCGCCTTCTACACCGGCCGCGACCAGTCGCAGTCCTTCACCAGCTTCTGGGCGCAGAATTTCGGCACGCCGAACTATGCCGCGCACGGCGGCTTCTGTTCCGTCAACATGGCCGCCGCCGGCATCTACACCATGGGCGGCGCCTTCTGGGAATTCGGCCAGACCGACTGGGAGCGCACGAAGCTCTTCGTCCTTTTCGGCGTGGCCGAGGACCACGATTCGAACCCGATCAAGATCGGCATCGGCAAGCTGAAGGCGCGGGGCGGGCGGGTCGCGGCCATCAACCCGATCCGCACCGGCTACAATGCGGTCGCCGACGACTGGTACGGGATCACGCCGGGCACGGACGGCCTTCTGATCCTGGCGCTGGTGCATGAGGTCCTGAAGGCCGGCAAGATCGACCTCGACTACCTCGCGCGCTTCACGAACGCCCCCTGCCTCGTCGACGAGCGCGAGGGCGAGGACAAGGGCCTGCTTCTGCGCGATGACCTCGGCAAGCCGCTGGTCGTCGACCGGGCGACGGGCGATCTGGCACCCTGGGACCGGCCGGGCATCCGGCCTGACCTCGGCGCCACGTATCAAGGCGCGCGCACCGTCTTCCAGCACCTGGCCGAACGCTATCTCTCGCCCGACTACGCGCCCGAGGCCGTGGCCGACCGCTGCGGCATACCGGCCGCGCGCATCCGCCAGCTGGCCGCCGAAATCGCCGAGGCGGCCTTTGCCGAACCCGTCGTCATCGACCAGCCCTGGACCGACTTCCGGGGCGAGCGGCACGACCAGATGATCGGCCGCCCGGTCAGCTTCCACGCCATGCGCGGCATCTCTGCCCATACGAACGGCTTCCAGACGGCCCGGGCGCTGCATGTGCTGCAGATTCTCTTGGGCGCGGTCGAGGTGCCGGGCGGCTTCCGCTTCAAGCCCCCCTACCCCAAGCCGGCCCACGCCCATCCGACCCCGCACAGCTATTTCATGCCGGGCCGCCCCCTCGACGGGCCGCACCTGGGCTTTCCGCAGGGCCCCGAACACCTGGCGCTGAAGCTTGACGACCTGTCGCCCGCGCGCATCGACAAGGGCTTCACCTGGGACAATCCGCTCTCGGCCCACGGGCTGATGCACATGGTCATCTCGAACGCGGTGGCGGGCGATCCCTACCGGATCGACACGCTGATGCTTTACATGGCCAACATGGCCTGGAACTCGTCCATGAACACGGCCGAGACCATGGCGATGCTGACCGCGAAGGATGGCAACGGCGACTACAAGATCCCGCGCATCATCTATTCGGATGCCTATGCCTCGGAGATGGTGGCCTATGCCGACCTGGTCCTGCCCGACACGACCTATCTGGAACGTCACGACTGCATCAGCCTTCTGGACCGGCCGATCTGCGAGGCCGACCATGCCGCCGATGCGATCCGCTGGCCGGTGGTCGAGCCCGACCGCGACGTGCGCGGCTTCCAGTCGGTGCTGATCGACCTTGGCGGGCGGCTTGGCCTGCCCGGCTTCGTGACCGATGACGGGCGCCCGCGCTACCGCGACTATGCCGACTATATCGTGAACCACCAGCGCCGGCCGGGCGTCGGCCCCCTGTTCGGCTGGCGCGGCACCGGCGATGAGGTCGGGCGCGGCGCGCCGAACCCCAACCAGCTCAACGCCTATATCGCCGCCGGCGGCTTCTTCACGGCCGAGGTGCCGGAAGAGGCGCGCTTCTTCAAACCCTGGAACCGCGCCTATCAGGACTGGGCGGTGAAGATAGGTTTTTACGACCAGCCGCAGCCCTACCTGTTCCAGCTGTATTGCGAGCCCCTGCGCCGCTTCCAGCTGGCCGCCGACGGCTTTCATGAACGCCAGCCGCCCGACCACCTGCGGGCCCGCATCAAGGCGACGATGGACCCGCTGCCGATCTGGTATCCCCCCTTCGGCGACGAGGCGGGGCAGGACTATCCCCTGCACGCCCTGACCCAGCGGCCGATGGCCATGTATCATTCCTGGGGCTCGCAGAATGCCTGGCTGAGGCAGATCCACGGGCGAAACCCCCTGTATGTCCCGACCGATGTCTGGCGCGAACATGGCTTTGCCGACGGCGACTGGGCCCGCCTGACCTCGCCCAACGGCGAGATCGTGGTGCCGGTCGCGCACATGGCCGCGCTCAACCCGCGCACGGTCTGGACCTGGAACGCGATCGGCAAGCGGAAGGGCGCCTGGGCGCTGGCCCCGGACGCGCCCGAGGCGACCGAGGGCTTCCTTCTGAACCACCTGATCGACGAACTGCTGCCCGACGAGGGCGACGGGCGGCGCTGGTCGAACTCGGACCCGGTGACGGGCCAGGCCGCCTGGTTCGACCTGAGGGTCAGGATCGCGCGCGTCGCCCCTGGCGACGTGCCGGGCGGCGAGGCGCAGCCTGCGTTCGGCGCGCTCAAGTCCCCCGTGCCTCCAGCCCCGAAGGACCGGCCATGACCGCACTTCCGCCCCCCTCGAAAAAGAAACTCGGGCTGGTCATCGACCTGGACACCTGCGTCGGCTGCCAGGCCTGCGTCACCGCCTGCAAGGGCTGGAACGACCAGGGCTACGGCGCGCCCTTGAGTGACATGGACGCCTACGGATCAAGCCCTTGCGGGACGTTCCTCAACCGCGTTCACAGCTTCGAGGTCCAGCCCGAGGGCGCCGAGGCGCAGATCATCCACTTCCCCCGCTCGTGCCTTCACTGCGACAACGCGCCCTGCGTGACCGTCTGCCCCACGGGCGCCTCCTACAAGCGGGCCGAGGACGGGATCGTCCTTGTCAACGAAAGCGCCTGCATCGGCTGCGGGCTCTGCGCCTGGGCCTGCCCCTATGGCGCGCGCGAACTCGACGGCGAGGCGGGGGTGATGAAGAAATGCACCCTCTGCGTCGACCGCATCTACAACGAGAACCTGCCCGAGATCGACCGCCAGCCGGCCTGCGTGCGCACCTGCCCGACCGGCGCGCGCCATTTCGGCGACCTGGGCGACCCCGAAAGCCCGGTGAGCCGCCTGGTCGCCGAGCGCGGCGGCTATGACCTGATGCCCGACCTTGGCACGGCGCCCGTGAACAAATACCTGCCGCCCCGCCCCAAGGATCGCGACCGGGGCGCACCGGCCCTGGCACCCCTGAGCGACCTGAAGGCGACCGGCCTTGCCGGCTGGCTCGACCGGCTGCTGGAGAAGATCTGATGCATCCGGCGCCGTCCGTCATCCTGTTCACCACCCTTTCGGGCGCGGGCTTCGGCTTCCTCGCCTGCCTGTCGCTCGGCCTGCTGCCCGCGACCGGCTGGGCCGCCTTCTTCGCCTGGGGGCTGGCCTACGGGCTGGCGGTCGCGGGACTTCTCGCCTCGACCTTCCACCTCGGAAATCCCCAGCGCGCGCTTCGCGCCTTCACCCAGTGGCGGACAAGCTGGCTGTCGCGCGAGGGCTGGGCCTCGGTCACCACGCTGGCGTTCGTCGCCCCCGGCGCGGCTGAGGCGGTCTTCGGCTGGCCCACAGGCGACTGGACCCGCGTGACCGGCCTTCTGGCGGCGGCGATGGCGATCGTGACCATCCTCTGCACCGCGATGATCTATGCCCAGCTGCGCACCGTGCCGCGCTGGCACCACTGGACCGTGCCCCTGTCCTTCCTGTCCTTCGCGGCGGCCGGGGGGCTGATCCTCGCCGCCCCCGGCGCATATGCGGCACTCGCCTGCCTGATCCTCGGCGCGGTCCTCATGCTGCAGTTCGACCGGGGCGACCGGCAGTTCGCCCTCGCAGGCTCGACCCTCGCGGCCGCGACCGGCCTTGGCCCGTCCGTCCGCCCCTTCGCGCCGGCCAACACCAGCCCCAACTACATCATGCGCGAGATGATCTTTCAGGTCGGGCGCAAGCATGCGCTGAAACTCCGCGGCCTGGCGCTGATCCTCGGCGCGCTTCTTCCGGCAGCACTGATGCTGACGCTGCCATCCGGTCCCGTCGCCTCGGCCCTCGCCTTCGCCAGCTACCTTGCGGGTGCCTTCGCCCAGCGCTGGCTTTTCTTCGCCGAAGCCCGCCATGTCGTGTCGCACTATTACGGGCAGGTCTAGGGCGCGGCCCTGAAAGAGGCGGTTTCACTGGTGTTTTTCGGTCCGCGGCGCTAGGAGGGCGGCGAACAGAACCGGAGCCATCATGGCACGCATCCTCATCACCTCGGCCATTCCCTACATCAACGGCATCAAGCACCTGGGCAACCTCGTCGGCAGCCAGCTGCCCGCCGACCTTTACGCCCGCTTCATGCGCGCCCGGGGGCATGAGGTCATGTTCATCTGCGCGACCGACGAACATGGCACGCCGGCAGAGCTTGCGGCAGCCAAGGCGGGCCTGCCGGTCGCGGAATTCTGCGCCCAGATGCACGAGGTCCAGGCCGACATCGCCAAGGGCTTCGGCCTGTCCCTCGACCATTTCGGCCGCTCGTCCAGCGCGCGGAACCACAGGCTGACCCAGCATTTCGCCGGTGCGCTGGCCGACAACGGCTTTATTGAGGAAGTGTCGGAAAAGCAGGTCTATTCGATCGACGACGCCCGCTTCCTGCCCGACCGCTACATCACCGGCACCTGCCCGAACTGCGGCTATCCGAACGCGCGCGGCGACCAATGCGAGAATTGCACCAAGCAGCTGGACCCGACCGACCTCATCAACCCGCGCTCGGCCATTTCCGGCTCGACCAACCTCGAGGTGCGCGAGACCAAGCACCTTTACCTGCGCCAGCGCGCGCTGAAGGGCGAGATCGAGGGCTGGATCGACAGCAAGGCCGACTGGCCGGTCCTGACCACCTCGATCGCGAAGAAGTGGCTGAACGACGGCGACGGCCTGCAGGACCGGGGCATCACCCGCGACCTCTTCTGGGGGGTCCCGGTCATGCGCGGCGACAAGCCCTGGCCGGGGATGGAGGGCAAGGTCTTCTATGTCTGGTTCGACGCGCCGATCGAATATATCGCCTGCACCGCCGAATGGGCGGACGCGAATGGCAAGACCGACGCGGACTGGCAGCGCTGGTGGCGGACCGACATGGGCGCGGCGGACGTGCGCTATGTGCAGTTCATGGGCAAGGACAACGTGCCCTTCCACACGCTCTCGTTCCCCGCGACCATCATGGGCTCGCGCGAGCCCTGGAAGCTTGTCGACTACATCAAGTCCTTCAACTACCTGAACTATGACGGCGGCCAGTTCTCGACCAGCCAGGGGCGCGGCGTCTTCATGGACCAGGCGCTCTCGATCCTGCCGGCCGACTACTGGCGCTGGTGGCTTCTGAGCCATGCGCCGGAAAGTTCGGACAGCGAGTTCACCTGGGAAAACTTCCAGTCGAGCGTGAACAAGGACCTGGCCGACGTGCTGGGCAATTTCGTGAGCCGCGTGACCAAGTTCGTGGCCGCCAAGTTCGGACCGGCCGTGCCCGAAGGCGGGACGCTCGATGCCCGCGCCGAGGCGCTGATCGCCGAACTGGAAACCCGCGTCCGCGCCTATGAAGCGCATATGGAAGCGATGGAGGTCCGGAAGGCCGCGACCGAACTGCGCGCGATCTGGGTCGCGGGCAACGAATTTCTGCAGGCGGCCGCGCCCTGGACCGCCTTCAAGACCGACCCGGCGGCAGCGGCGGCGATCACGCGCCTGTCCCTGAACCTGATCCGTCTCTACGCGGTCCTGTCGGAGCCCTTCATCCCCAAGGCCGCGGCCCAGATGTTGCGCGACATGAATACCGGCGACCGCACCTGGCCCGGCCCGGTGGCCGAGGCGCTGGCGGTGTTGCCGGCGGGACATGCGTTCGAGGTGCCGGAAGTCCTCTTCCGCAAGATCACCGACGAAGAGCGCGCGGACTGGCAGCAGCGTTTCGCGGGGGTGCGGACCTGAGGGTCCGCCCGTTCATTAAACTGAATGGTTGACTGAAGGTTTGACCCGCCATAGTTTAACACTATGGTTGAATCAGACGCGCCCCCGCTGACCGAGATCTTCCGCGCCCTTGGCGATGCCACGCGGATGCAGATGCTTGGCGATCTGGCGACCGGCGAAAAGACCGTGAGCGAGCTGGCCCAGCCCTTCGCGATGTCGCTCGCCGCAGCCTCGAAACATATCCGCGTGCTCGAATCCGCCGGGCTGATCGAACGCGAGGTGCGCTGGCGCACCCATGTCTGCCGGCTGAAGCCCGAACCCCTGGCCGAGGCCCATCGCTGGCTCGGCCAATATGAACGGTTCTGGACCACGCGTCTGGGCCTGCTCGACCAGATCTTGCGCGCCGAAGACCGCGCCAAAGCAGTTCCCGACCCCTCTGTCGTGAAAGGACAGGATGATGAGCGACATGCCGATGACTGATGCCTATGGCACCCTTGGCGCGATGGAGACGCTGACGATCAGGCGCCGCCTGCCCGGCCCGGCCGACCGGATCTGGGCCTATCTGACCGACGGCGACCTGCGCCGCCGCTGGCTGGCGGCAGGCGCCATGGAAATGCGCGTCGGCGCGCCCTTTGAACTCGTGTGGCGGAATGACGATCTGACCAACCCGCCGGGCACCCGGCCCGACGGCTTTTCGGTCGAACATGCCATGGCCTCGACCATCACCGAGCTGGAGCCGATGCGGCGCCTGTCCTTCACCTGGGACGGCAGCGGCGATGTGACGTTCGAGCTGACGCCCGCGGGCAAGGATGTGATTCTGACCGTGACCCACCGCCGCCTGCCGACCCGCGGCATGCAGCTGAGCGTCAGCGCGGGCTGGCATACGCACCTCGACATCCTGGCCGATCTGGCCGCCGGGCGCATGCCCTCGTCACCGTTCTGGGACCGCTGGCAGGCGCTGAAGTCCGAGTATGAAAGCCGCACTCCGGCCTGAAATCCGCAGAGCGGCAACAGAGGCGCGGGGTCAGCACAGGGGTCTGGCGCCCCGCAAAATCGTGCACGACGTTTTCTTTCGCCGAATGCCGCATTTTCGTTATCAGACGCCGAAAGTTGCCCTAGTCTCCCGCCATCTTGCGCCGCGCTGCAGCGTGCCGCAGAGTTCGCCGGCGCGAGAGGAGCGAAATGATGACTGAATTCCGCAAGATCCTGGTGGCGAACAGGGGTGAAATCGCGATCCGCGTCATGCGGGCGGCGACCGAGCTCGGCAAGCGCACCGTCGCCGTCTACGCCGAAGAGGACAAGCTGGGCCTGCACCGGTTCAAGGCGGACGAGGCCTACCGCATCGGCGAAGGCCTCGGCCCGGTCGCGGCCTACCTCGCGATTGACGAGATCATCCGCGTGGCCAAGGAATGCGGCGCCGACGCGATCCATCCGGGCTACGGCCTTCTGTCCGAGAACCCGGATTTCGTCGAAGCCTGCGCCGCGAACGGCATCACCTTCATCGGCCCGAAGGCCGAAACCATGCGCGCCCTTGGCGACAAGGCCAGCGCCCGGCGCGTGGCGGTCGAGGCGGGCGTCCCGGTCATTCCGGCGACCGAGGTCCTGGGCGACGACATGGCCGAGGTCGCGCGCCAGGCGGCCGAGGTCGGCTATCCCCTCATGCTCAAGGCAAGCTGGGGCGGCGGCGGTCGCGGCATGCGCCCGATCCATTCCGAGGCGGAACTGGCCGACAAGGTGCG
The DNA here is from genome assembly GCA_945952025.1 of uncultured Paracoccaceae bacterium. Taxonomy (GTDB): domain Bacteria; phylum Pseudomonadota; class Alphaproteobacteria; order Rhodobacterales; family Rhodobacteraceae; genus TMP-24. The sequence goes on along the minus strand of CAMFGW010000004.1, from coordinate 69,046 downwards.
CGAGGGCCGGCGCGAGGCCGAGGCCGCCTTCGGCAATGGCGAGGGCTACCTGGAAAAGATGATCCAGCGCGCCCGCCACGTCGAGGTCCAGATCCTGGGCGACAAGGCCGGCAACATCTACCACCTTTACGAACGCGACTGCACCGTCCAGCGCCGCAACCAGAAGGTCGTCGAACGCGCGCCCGCCCCCTACCTGACCGACGCCCAGCGGGAAGAGATCTGCGACCTGGGCAAGCGCATCTGCGCCCATGTCGGCTATGAGTGCGCGGGCACCGTCGAATTCCTCATGGATATGGACACCGGCAAGTTCTACTTCATCGAGGTGAACCCCCGCGTGCAGGTCGAACATACCGTCACCGAACAGGTCACGGGCATCGACATCGTGCAGGCCCAGATCAAGATCGCCGAGGGCAAGACACTGGCCGAAGCGACGGGGGTTCCGAGCCAGGCCGACGTGCATCTGAACGGCCATGCCATCCAGTGCCGGATCACCACCGAAGATCCGATGAACAACTTCATCCCCGACTATGGCCGCATCACCGCCTATCGCGAGGCGACGGGCGCGGGCATCCGTCTGGACGGCGGTACCGCCTATTCGGGCGCGGTCATCACGCGCTATTACGATTCGCTTCTGGTCAAGATCACCGCCTGGGCGCAGACCCCCGAACAGGCGATCGTGCGGATGAAGCGCGCGCTGTCGGAATACCGCATCCGGGGCGTGGCCACGAATATCGCCTTCGTCGAGAACCTGTTGAAGCATCCGACGTTCCTTGCGAACGAGGCCACGACCAAGTTCATCGACACCACGCCCGACCTCTTCGCCTTCAAGAAGCGCCGCGACCGGGCGACCAAGATTCTGATCTACATTTCCGACATCACGGTGAACGGCCACCCCGAAACCGCCGGCCGCCCGAAACCGCCGGCCGAGGCGCGCAAACCTCGCGCCCCACGGCCCGCGATCGCGCCGCAGCCCGGCACGCGCGACCTGCTTCTGGCCAAGGGGCCGCAGGCGGTGGCGGACTGGATGGCGGGGCAGAAGAAGCTTCTTCTGACCGATACCACCATGCGCGACGGGCATCAGTCGCTTCTGGCCACCCGCATGCGGTCGATGGACATGCTGGCCGCGGCGCCCGCCTATGCCGCGAACCTGTCGCAGCTGTTCAGCGTCGAATGCTGGGGCGGCGCCACCTTCGACGTGGCCTACCGCTTCTTGCAGGAATGCCCCTGGCAGCGGCTCCGCGACCTGCGGACCCGCATGCCGAACATCATGACCCAGATGCTGCTGCGCGCCTCTAACGGGGTGGGCTACACCAACTACCCCGACAATGTGGTGCGCTTCTTCGTCAAGCAGGCGGCCGAAACCGGGATCGACGTCTTCCGCGTCTTCGACAGCCTGAACTGGGTCGAGAACATGCGCGTCGCGATGGACGCGGTCATCGAGCAGGACCGCGTCTGCGAGGCGGCGATCTGCTACACCGGCGACATCCTGAACCCCGACCGGGCCAAATACGACCTGAACTACTATGTCCGCATGGGCAAGGACCTGAAGGCCGCGGGCGCGCATGTGCTGGGGCTGAAGGACATGGCGGGCCTTCTGAAGCCCGCTGCCGCCCGCAAGCTCATCACCGCGCTGAAGGAAGAGGTCGGCCTGCCGATCCACTTCCACACCCATGACACCTCCGGCATCGCCGGGGCGACGGTGCTTGCGGCGGCGGATGCGGGCGTCGATGCGGTCGATGCGGCGATGGACGCCTTCTCGGGCGGCACCTCGCAGCCCTGCCTCGGCTCGATCGTCGAGGCGATGGCCCATACCGACCGCGACACCGGCCTGAACATCGGCGCGATCCGCGAACTGTCGAATTACTGGGAAGCCGTGCGCCACCAGTACCGCGCCTTCGAGGCCGGGCTCGAGGCGCCCGCGTCCGAGGTCTACCTGCACGAGATGCCGGGCGGCCAGTTCACCAACCTCAAGGCCCAGGCGCGCTCGCTTGGGCTGGAAGAGCGTTGGCACGAGGTGGCGCAGGCCTATGCGGACGCCAACCGCATGTTCGGCGACATCGTCAAGGTCACGCCTTCGTCCAAGGTCGTGGGCGACATGGCGCTGATGATGGTGGCGCAGGGGCTGAGCCGCGCGCAGGTCGAGGATCCGGCGGTCGAGGTGGCCTTCCCGGACTCGGTCGTCGACATGCTGAAAGGCAACCTCGGCCAGCCGCCGGGCGGGTGGCCCGAGGGAATCGTGAGGAAGGTCCTGAAGGGCGAGGCGCCCTCGACCGACCGTCCGGGCGCCAACATGCCGCCGGTCGAGCTGGAAACCGTCCGCAACAAGCTGATCGCCGAACTGGACGGCTATGTCGTCGATGACGAGGACCTGAACGGCTACCTGATGTATCCGAAAGTCTACCTCGACTACATGGGCCGCCACCGCCAGTATGGCCCGGTCCGCACCCTGCCGACGCCGACCTTCTTCTACGGCATGCAGCCGGGCGAGGAGATCTCGGTCGAGATCGACCCCGGCAAGACGCTCGAGATCCGCCTTCAGGCGGTGGGCGAGACCGACGAGACGGGCGAGGCCAAGGTCTTCTTCGAACTGAACGGCCAGCCGCGCGTCATCCGCGTGCCGAACCGCGCCGTCCGCGCCAAGACCGCGAGCCGCCCGAAGGCCGTCGATGGCAATCAGGCCCAGGTCGGCGCGCCGATGCCCGGCGTCGTGGCCAGCATCGCGGTCGCGCCGGGCCAGAAGGTCAATGCGGGCGATCTGATGCTGACGATCGAGGCGATGAAGATGGAAACCGGCATCCATGCCGACCGCGCCGGCACGGTGAAGGCGCTGCATGTGACCGCCGGCGCCCAGATCGACGCCAAGGACCTGCTGATCGAGTTCGAGCCGGCCTGACCGCGGGCTGGGTCGGGTCGGTCGGGATCAGGAAACCTATAGGTTTCCCCCGACCGTCGCGGAAACGCTTCCGCTGGACCGCTGATGTCCTGAGCCCACAAAGGCCAGCGCCTGCCCCGGTGGGCGCAAAAGCGCCCGCCGATGGCGGGGCGGGCGCTGGCCGATGGCCTTTGGGCCATCGGCGGGGACAGGGGGAGAGGCCTTCGCATGGCAGGGTCAACGGCCCCTGCCACCCCCGGCGAGACCAGTCAGGGAAAATCCTTGACTTTTGGCCCCCCTGCCCCCATCTGGGCCTCAGCCAGAGGTCTGCTGCCGCGTGAGCAGTCGCGATTTCGTCGCAAGACCCCGGCCATCCGGTTCCCATGTCACGCCAGGGGTCCAGCGGTCGCGTTCGGCCGCACCCCGTTTCGCCGCGCCGTCCCTTTGGGGCGACCGACCCCTGTTTATGGCCGGGCAGACCCCGGCCCACCGCGTTGAAAGACATGACCATGACCGACTTCAAATCGCTGGGCATTGCGCCCCGCATCCTCGAAAACCTGACCGCCCTCGGGCTGGTGACGCCGACGCCGATCCAGGCGCAGGCGATCCCGCACGTGATGAAGGGCCGTGACCTGATGGGCTTGGCCCAGACCGGCACCGGCAAGACCGCGGCCTTCGGCCTGCCGATCCTGTCGGCGCTGATCGCCTTCGGCCGCCGCCCGAACCCCAAGGCGCCCCGCGCACTGATCCTTGCGCCGACGCGCGAGCTTGCGACCCAGATCACCGACAACCTGACCGCCTTCGCCCGCGAAACCCCGGTCCGCACCTTCCGCGTGGTGGGCGGCGCCTCGCTGAACACGCAGGCCGAACGGCTGGCGCGCGGCATCGACATCCTTGTGGCAACCCCCGGCCGCCTGATCGACCTTCTGGACCGCAAGGCGCTGACGCTTCAGGACGTGCGCTACCTGGTCCTGGACGAGGCTGACCAGATGCTGGACATCGGCTTCATCCATGCGCTGCGCCAGATCGCCCGTATGCTGCCGGCCGAACGCCAGACCATGCTCTTCTCGGCCACCATGCCGAAACTGATCGAGGAACTGGCCCAGACCTACCTGCAGGACCCGATCCGGGTCGAGGTCGCAGCCCCCGGCAAGCCGGCCGAAAAGATCACCCAGGGCGTCCATTTCGTGAACCAGGGCGACAAGGCCAAACTTCTGGCCGACTACCTGAAGGCCCACCCCGAGGAACTGGCGCTGGTCTTCGGCCGCACCAAGCACGGCTCGGACAAGCTGGCGCGCGTGCTGACCGGCTGGGGCTTCTCGGTCGGCGCCATCCACGGCAACAAGAGCCAGAACCAGCGCGAGCGCACGCTGCAAAGTTTCCGCGAGGGCGAGTTGAAGGTGCTGGTGGCGACCGACGTGGCCGCCCGCGGCATCGACATTCCCGACGTGCGCCATGTCTACAACTACGACCTGCCGAACGTGCCGGAAAACTACGTCCACCGCATCGGCCGCACCGCGCGGGCGGGGCGCGACGGGCGCGCCGTGGCGCTCTGCTCGCCGAACGAGATGGCCGAGCTTCGCGACATCGAAAAGACCATGAAGGCCGCGATCCCGGTCATCGGCGGCGAGGTGCCCTTCGAGCCCGAACGCATTCGCGCCCGCGCCGCCCAGAACGGCTCGGCGCCGAAGGGTGGCAAGCCAGGTTTCAGGGGTCAGGGCGGTCACGGTGGCCCGAAATCCGGCGCACCCGGCGCCAAGACCGGCGGCGCTCGCCCGCCCCGGCGTCCCTCGCGCCGGCCGAAGAGCGAACGGGCCGCCTGAGGGTCGCCTGAGGACCTTTGACGGAAACCGAAAGGGCGGGCGTCAAGACTGGCGCCCGCCCTTTCCTTTGGCTATCCCTTGGGCATGAGCCAAGACCCCCATATCGCGGGCGCCACCCCCATGATGGCGCAATATCTGGAGATCAAGGCGCGCTATCCCGGCGCGCTTCTCTTTTACCGCATGGGTGACTTCTACGAGATGTTCTTTGACGATGCCGAGGCGGCGGCGGCGGCGCTCGACATAGCCCTGACCAAGCGCGGCCAGCATCTGGGGCAGGACATCCCGATGTGCGGCGTGCCGGTCCATGCCGCCGAGGGCTACCTGCTGACGCTGATCCGCAAGGGATTCCGCGTGGCAATCGCCGAACAGATGGAAGACCCGGCCGAGGCCAAGAAGCGTGGCGCGAAGTTGGTCGTGGCGCGCGACGTGGTCAGGCTCGTGACCCCCGGCACGCTGACTGAGGACACGCTTCTGGAGGCCCGACGGCACAATTTCCTGGCGGCCTGGGCCGAGGTACGGGACGAGGCCGCGCTCGCCTGGGCCGACATCTCGACCGGCGAGGTGCGCGTGATGACCTGCCCGGCGGTGCGGCTCGGTCCCGAACTTGCCCGCCTCGCCCCGCGCGAGCTTCTGGTCAGCGAAACCCGCGAGGCCGACTTTGCCCCCCTGGCCGAGGATGCGGGCGTGGCGCTGACGCCGATGGCGCGGACCGCCTTCGACAGCCAGGGCGGCGAGCGGCGGCTGGCGGCCCTGTATGGCGTCGGCACGCTCGAGGCCTTCGGGACCTTCGGGCGCGCCGATCTGGCGGCACTCGGTGGGCTCGTCGAATATCTGGACCTGACCCAGCGCGGGCGGCTGCCGCTTCTGCGCCCCCCCGTGCGCGAGGCGGCGGGCGGGTCGATGCAGATCGACGCGGCGACGCGGCGAAACCTGGAAATCACCCAAAGCCTGTCGGGCGGCCGCGAGGGTTCGCTGATCGCGGCCATCGACCGGACCGTGACGGCGGCCGGCGCGCGGCTGCTGGACAGGCGGCTTTCGGCCCCCTCGCGCGACCTGTCCGAGGTCAGGGCGCGGCTTCAGGCGGTCCGGGCGCTGGTTGACGACGGCGCGCTGGCCGACCGCCTGCGCACGGCGCTGAGGCAGGTGCCGGACATCGACCGCGCCCTGTCGCGGCTTGCGCTGGACCGGGGCGGCCCGCGCGATCTGGGGGCGATCCGCGAGGGGTTGAGGGGCGCGGGCGACCTGGCCGAGGCGCTTCAGGACCATCCGGCCGAGCGGCTCGCCTCGGCGGCCGGGGCACTTCTGGGCTTCGGGCCGCTGATCGACCGGCTCGACGCCGCGCTGGTCATGTCGCCGCCCCTTCTGGCGCGCGACGGCGGCTTCATCGCGCCCGGCCACGACGCCGGGCTGGACGAGGCCCGCACGCTGCGCGACGAGGGGCGCGGCGTCATCGCGGCGATGCAGGCCGACTATGTGGCGCTGACCGGCATTCAGAGCCTGAAGATCAAGCACAACAATGTGCTGGGATACTTCATCGAAACGACCGACACCCACGCGACCCGCATGCTGTCGCCGCCCCTGAGCGAGACCTTCATCCACCGCCAGACGACCGCCAACCAGGTCCGCTTCACCACCCTGCCCCTGAGCGAGATGGAGACGAAGATCCTGAACGCGGGCGCCCGCGCGCTCGAGATCGAAAAGCGGCTCTACGAGGATCTGCGCGCCGCCGTTCTGGCCGAGGTCGCGCCCATCGGGGCGGCGGCGGCGGCGCTCGCCGGGGTCGACGTGGCCGCGGCTTTCGCCGACCTTGCGCGGGGCGAGGGCTGGACTGAGCCCACGGTCGACGACAGCCGCGCCTTCACCGTCGAGGGCGGCCGTCACCCGGTCGTGGAACGTGCGCTGAAACGGTCGGGCGAGCCCTTCGTCGCCAACGACTGCACCCTGGCCGAAAGCCCGAAGGGCGCGGCGATCTGGCTTCTGACCGGGCCCAACATGGCGGGGAAGTCGACCTTCCTGCGCCAGAATGCGCTCATCGCCCTTCTGGCGCAGGCCGGGGCCTATGTGCCGGCGGCGCGGGCGCATGTGGGGATGGTCAGCCAGCTGTTCAGCCGGGTCGGCGCGGCGGACGATCTGGCGCGCGGCCGGTCGACCTTCATGGTCGAGATGGTGGAAACGGCCGCGATCCTCAATCAGGCCGACGACCGCGCGCTGGTCATCCTGGACGAGATCGGGCGCGGCACGGCGACCTATGACGGCCTGTCGATCGCCTGGGCGACGCTTGAGCATCTGCACGGGATGAACCGCTGCCGGGCGCTTTTCGCGACGCATTACCACGAGATGACCGCGCTCGCCGGCACCTTGCCGGGGGTCGAGAATGCGACGGTGACGGTCAAGGAATGGCAGGGCGACGTGATCTTCCTGCACGAGGTCCGCAAGGGGGCGGCCGACCGCAGCTACGGCGTGCAGGTCGCGCGGCTGGCCGGCCTGCCCGCAAGCGTGATCGAGCGGGCGCGCGTGGTCCTGGAGGCGCTGGAAAGGGGCGAGCGCGAGGGCGGGGCCAAGAAGGCCGCCTTGATCGACGACCTGCCGCTTTTCAGCCTGGCGCCCGCCGCGCCCCGGCCTGCGGCGCCGCGCGGGCCCTCGCCCCTCGAGGAGCAATTGCGCGCACTGCATCCCGACGAGCTGACGCCCCTGCAGGCGCTCGCGGCGCTTTATGACCTGAAGCGGGCCCTGGGTGGCGGGGAGGCGTAGGGCGACCCCGTGTGGCCGGGCGGGAAAAGGAAACCTATAGGTTTCTCCCGCCCGTTTGGAAACGTCCCGGTTGGACCGCGCGTGTCACAGATCAACGAAGGCCGGCGCCTGCCCCGGTGGGCGCATAGCGCCCGCCGATGGCGGGGCGGGCGCTGGCCGGTGGCCTTGGGGCCACCGGCGGGGACAGGGGAGACGTTCCCGCATGGCAGGGTCAACGGCCCCTGCCACCCCGACAAAACGCCCCTTACCGCCCCGCGCTCAGCTTTTCGGGGTCGAGCTGACGCCGACCTGCGCCGCCCGCAGAAGCCGGTCATGCAGCAGGAAACCGGGGGTCAGGACCTGAATGATGTCACCGGCCTTGGTGCCCGGCACGGGGGCTTCGAACATCGCCTGATGAAGCTGGGGGTCGAAGGGCTCGCCCACGTTCGGCATGACTTTCTTCACGCCGTGCCGGTCCATGACGTTGGTCAGTTCGCGCAGCGTCAGCTCGACGCCCTCGATCAGGCCCGGCGCCGCCGCGCGCTGGTCGTCGCCAGCGGCATCGAGCGCGCGCGTCAGGTTGTCGTAGACCGGCAGCAGGTCGCGCGCGAGCCGCGTCGCGCCATACTGCTCGCCCTCGCGGCGGTCGCGCTCGGCCCGCTTGCGGATATTCTCGGCGTCCGCGAGCGTGCGCATGAAACGGTCGCGGTAGTCGTCGCGTTCGGCCGTCAGCGCCGCAACCTCGGCTTGCAGCACGTCGTCCTCGGCACCGGCTTCGGGGCCAAGCTGGATCTGATCTTCCGCCAGTTCGTTCGTCTTCTTGTTCATCGCATCTGCCCCTTGCCCCGGTCGGACAGAAGCCTGCCGACCAGTTGCGCCGTAAAATCCACAATGGGCACTATGCGCCCGTAGTTGAGCCGCGTCGGCCCTATCACGCCGACGGCGCCGATCACCTGACGGTCCTCGTTCATATAGGGCGAAATGACCAGAGAGGAACCCGAAAGTGAGAAAAGTTTGTTTTCCGAACCTATGAAGATCCGGACCCCCTCGCCCGCCTCTGCCGATTGCAGGAAATCGGCCACCTCGCGCTTGCGTTCGAGGTCGTCGAAGAGGCTGCGGATGCGCACCAGGTCGGTCTCCGCGCCCTCGTCCAGAAGCTTGGACTGGCCGCGCACGATCAGCCGTTCGGTGGGCTCGCCCGGTGCTTCCCACCAGACGGCGCCGCTTTCGACCAGCGCGCGCGCAAGGTCGTTCAGCTCTTGCCGCCGCGCCGCGATTTCCCGGCGCATCAGCGTCGCCAGTTCCGACAGCGTATGCCCCTCGGCCACATGGTTGAGGAAGTTCGCCGCCTCGCGCAAGGAAGCCGCCGTCTGGCCGGGCGGCGGCTGGAAAAACCGGTTTTCGACCGTGCCGTCGGCAAAGACCAGGACGACCAGCGCCCGGTCGGGGGCGAGCGACACCACCTCGACCTGACGGATCGGCGCCTCGCGCTTGGGTGTCAGCACCAGGCTCGCGCTGCGGGTCAGGCCCGAAAGCGCCCCGCCCACCCGGTCCAGAAGCCCGGTCACGTCCTGATCGCGCGCCTCGACCGTCGCCTCGATCGCCTGCCGGTCGGCGAGCGTGACGGTCGACACCTCCATCAGCCCGTCGACGAAAAGCCTGAGCCCGGCCTGCGTCGGGATCCGGCCGGCCGAGACATGCGGACTGCCCAGAAGCCCCGCCTGTTCAAGGTCCTGCATCACGTTGCGCACGGTCGCGGGCGACAGGGGTTCGGTCAGGACACGGGTCAGCGCCACCGACCCCACCGGCTCTCCGGAATCGAGATATTGTTCGACCACGCGGCGAAAGACCTCGCGCGAGCGGTCGTTCATCTGGGCCAGAAGCCTGGGGCCTGCGTTCGGAGCGTCCTGCATCATGTTGATGATTAAGGAACGCAAGCGCAGTGCGTCAATGCGCGGGCTGTCGCATCGGCACGGGATCAACGCCCGGCCGGGCTTGCATCGGCAGGCTTGCATCGCCGGGCCCGCCCCCCTTAATGGGCGCAACCCTCGAAAGGACATGCCATGCGCCCCTCTGGCCGGAAACTCGACGAACTGCGCCCGATCACGATCGAAACCGGCGTGACGAAACATGCCGAAGGCTCGGCCCTGATTCGCTGCGGCGACACGCATGTCCTGTGCACCGCAACGGTCGAGGACAAGCCGCCGCCCTTCCTGAAGGGCACCGGCCTTGGCTGGGTGACGGCGGAATACGGCATGCTGCCCCGCGCCACAAACAGCCGCACGCGGCGCGAGGCGGCGGCCGGCAAGCAGTCCGGTCGCACGCAGGAAATCCAGCGGCTGATCGGGCGGGCCCTGCGCGCGGGCGTGGACCGCGTGGCGCTCGGCGAGCGGCAGATCGTCATCGACTGCGACGTGATCCAGGCCGACGGCGGCACGCGCTGTGCCTCGATCACCGGGGGCTGGGTGGCGCTCAGGCTCGCGGTCAACAAGCTGCTGAAAGCGGGGGTGCTGGCCACCGACCCGATCGTGGATCACGTCGCGGCCGTTTCCTGCGGCATCTATGCGGGCCAGCCGGTCCTTGACCTTGACTATGCCGAGGACAGCGAGGCCGGGACCGACGGCAACTTCATCCTGACCGGCCGCGGCCGGCTGATCGAGGTGCAGATGTCGGCCGAAGGCGCCACCTTCACCCGCGACGAGATGGGGCGCCTGCTCGACCTGGCCGAGGGCGGGATTGCGACGCTGGTCGCAGCGCAGAAGGCGGCGCTGTGAGCACCCTCGGGGACCGGATCGGCGAACGGCTGCTGATCGCGACCCACAATCGCGGCAAGCTCGACGAGTTTGCGGCCCTTCTCGCGCCCCTTGGCATTGCCGTCGTGGGCGCGGGTGACATCGGGCTGGCCGAACCGGCCGAAACCGAGGACACGTTCGTCGGCAATGCCCGCATCAAGGCGCAGGCAGCACTTGCCGCGACCGGGCTGCCGGTCCTGGCCGACGACAGCGGGATCGAGGTCGAAGCGCTCGGCAACCGGCCGGGCGTCCATACCGCCGATTGGGCGATCAGGCCCGACGGCAGCCGCGACTTCCGCATGGCGATGGAGCGGACCTGGGCCGAGCTGGAGGCCATAGCCGCCCCCCTGCCCCGCCGCGCCCGCTTTCGCGCGACGCTGGTCCTGGCCTTCCCGGACGGGACCGAGCACCTGTTCGAGGGCCAGGCCCCCGGCACCCTGACCTGGCCCCCGCGCGGCGCCGAAGGCCATGGCTACGACCCGATGTTCATCCCCGACGGCCAGACCCTGACCTTCGCCGAGATGAGTGCCGCCGAAAAGAACCGCTTGAGCCACCGGGCCGACGCGCTTTCCAAATTCATCGCAGCACTGGAGCGTTAGATGCAGCGCATTTCCACCGGATCACCCTTCGAGAAGACCATGGGCTACAGCCGCGCCGTGGTGAAAGGGCCCTGGTGCTTCGTCTCGGGCGTGACGGGCTACGACTATGCCACGATGGTCATGCCCGAGGACGTGGCAGACCAGGCGCGGAACTGCTTCAAGACGATCCGCTGGGCGCTCGACCAGGGAGGCTTCACGCTGGATGACGTGGTGCGCGTCCAATATACCGTGACCGACGCCGCGCTGGTCGAGGCGCTGGTCCCCGCCCTGGGCGAGGCCTTCGGCGAGATCCGCCCGGCGGCGACCATGGTCATCGCCGGCCTCATCCGGCCAGAGATGAAGGTCGAGATCGAGGTGACGGCCTTCAAGGGCTGACGACCGAAGGGAGGGGGAAGCGATGATCGAGGGAAGCTGCCACTGCGGCGCGGTCCACTGGCGCTTCGACGCCACGCCCGAAAGCGCCACCGCCTGCAACTGCACCATCTGCCGCCGCTACGGCGTCCTGTGGGTCTACGGGCATGAGGGCGAGGATGTCTTCGTCACCGGCCCGACCCGCGCCTATGTCCGGGGCAAGCACCTGGAGTTTCACTTCTGCCCCACCTGCGGCTCTGTGACCCACTGGCGCGGGCTGGCACCGGGGCGCAGCGGACGCAGGCGCAGCGCGGTCAACCTGCGCCTGACCGATCCGGACCAGGTCGCGCACCTGCCGGTCGACCATTTCGACGGGCTTCACGCCTTCGAGGATCTGGGCCGCGACCAGCGCACGGTCGGGGACATGTGGTTCTGACGCGGGGCCATCTTGCGCGCCGCCCGTCCGCGCCGCTAAATCGGCGGAATCGAGCGAACGAAGGACCTGACCGGCAGCATGCGCCCCCTGCACCCCCGCGACCCGCACGAGCCGCACCGCGCCTCGACCCAGCTTGAACTGCTGTTCGATCTGGTGAGCGTCATCGCGATTTCCGCGATCACGGCCGCCTTCCACCATGCGGCGTCCGATGGGCACGGGCTCGACGTGCTGCCGAACTACGTCTTCCTGTTCACGGCGATCTGGTGGGCCTGGATGAACTTCACCTGGTTCGCCTCTGCGTTCGACAATGACGACCAGATCTACCGCTGGCTGACCATGATCATCATGTGCGGCGCCCTGATCTTTGCCGGTGGCGCCGGAGCCATCTTCCAGAACCTGAGCTTCCAATGGGGGCTGCTGGGCTGGATCATCATGCGGATCGGGATGATCGGCCTGTGGCTCCGCGCGGCCGCGTCCGGGGTGACCTACCGGAAGACCGCGCTGCGCTATGCGGCCGGGATCGCGCTGGCGCAGGCGGGCTGGACGGCGCTCAACCTGCTGACGATCCCCGGATCGCCGGCCTTCATGTGGGGGGCGATCCTGGTCTTTGCGCTGGAGTTTTCCGTGCCCGCCCTTGCCGAGCGCGCCCGCCCGACGCCCTGGCACCGCCATCACATCATCGAACGCTACGGCCTTCTGACCATCATCGTCCTGGGCGAGGGCCTTCTGTCCGTCGCGCACGGCTACGGGCTTTTGTTCGAGGGCAATGCCGAGGTCGATGCCGCCATCATCGCGACGGCGGGCCTGGTCATCACCTTTTGCCTCTGGGCGCTCTATTTCTGCGAGACGGAGCATCTGAGGACCAAGGACAATCTGATCGCCTTCATCTGGGGCTACGGCCACCTGCCCTTCTTCATGGGAGCGGCGCTGATCGGCGGCGGGATCGGGGTCGAGCTGGACGTGGCCGACCACCGCGCCGTCACCGACTACACGGCCGTCGCCTGGTATCTGGGTGGCCCCCTCGCGCTGTGCCTGATCGTTCTTTGGGTGATCCGCGACAGCAGGCATGATCTGGGTCTGCGCGCCTGGGCCTTGCCGATCATGGCGGGGATGATGATCTTGGGGTCGCTTCTGGCCATCCCGGCCTGGGCATTTGCGCTTCTGATGCTGGCAACCGCCCTGTGGCGTGTGCCCCTGAACTAGGACCCGACCCATGGCCGACACTGCCGCCCGTCAAGACCCGCTCGTCATCTTCACGCCTTCGGGCAAGCGCGGACGCTTTGCCCCCGGCACGCCGGTCCTGACCGCCGCGCGGCAGCTGGGCGTCGACCTTGATTCGGTCTGCGGAGGGCGGGGCATCTGCTCGAAATGCCAGATCACGCCGGGCTATGGCGAATTCCCGAAGCATGGCGTCACGGTCGAGGCCGACGCCCTGTCGGACTGGAACTCGGTCGAGGATCGCTACAAGCGCATCCGCGGCCTGATCGACGGGCGCAGGCTCGGCTGCCAGGCAAAGATCATGGGCGATGTGGTGATCGACGTGCCGCCCGAAAGCCAGGTCCACAAGCAGGTCATCCGCAAGTCCGCGACCCAGCGCGACATCACCATGGACCCCGCGACCCGGCTCTTCTACGTCGAGGTTGCAGAGCCCGACATGGAAGAACCCTCGGGCGACTGGGAACGGCTGCGCGCCGCCCTGAAAGACCAATGGCGGATCGAGGAGCTGACGGTCGACGTGGCGCTCCTGCGGCGGCTGCAGCCCGTCCTGCGCAAGGGCGAATGGAAAGTCACCTGCGCCATCTTCCACGACCACCACGGCGTCACGCGCCTGACCGACATCTGGCCCGGCTTCTACGAAGGCCCGCTCTACGGGCTGGCGATCGACCTTGGCTCGACCACGATCGCGGCGCATCTCGTGAACCTGACGGACGGCTCGGTCGTCGTCTCGTCGGGGCTCATGAACCCGCAGATCCGCTTCGGCGAGGATCTGATGAGCCGGGTGAGTTACGCGATGATGAACCCCGGCGGCGACATCGAGATGACGCGCGCCGTGCGCGAGGCAATGAACGGGCTCGCCCAGTCGATCACGACCGAGGCCGGCATCGAGGCGCGCCAGATCGTCGAGACGGTCTTCGTGATGAACCCGGTCATGCACCACCTGCTTCTGGGCATCGACCCGGTCGAGCTTGGCCAGGCGCCTTTCGCGCTCGCGACCGGCGACAGCCTGACGCTGCCTGCGCGCGATCTGGACCTTGCGGCGGTCAACGATCACGCCATGGTCTATATCCTGCCCTGCATCGCGGGCCACGTCGGCGCCGACAGTGCCGCCGTCGCGCTGTCGGAAGAGCCCGACAAGTCCGACGAGATGGTCCTCATCATCGACGTGGGCACCAACGCCGAAATCCTTCTGGGCGACAAGCGGCGGGTGCTGGCCTGTTCGTCACCGACAGGCCCCGCCTTCGAGGGCGCGCAGATCTCGAGCGGCCAGCGCGCCGCACCCGGAGCGATCGAGCGGGTCGAGATCGACACCCAGACCAAGGAGCCGCGCTTCCGCGTCATCGGCTCTGACCTCTGGTCCGACCAGCCGGGCTTTGCCGAGGCGACGGCCCAGACAGGCATCACCGGCATATGCGGCTCTGGCATCATCGAGGCGGTGGCCGAGATGCGCATGGCGGGCCTTGTGGACGCGGGCGGGTTGGTCGGATCGGCCGAACAGACCGGCACGCCGCGCGCGGTCGCCACGGGGCGGACGAACGAATACCTGATCTGGGACGGCACCGCGACCGGCGGCCCGCGGATCAGCGTGACCCAGGGCGACATCCGCGCGATCCAGCTGGCGAAATCCGCGCTTTACGCGGGCGCGCGGCTTCTGATGGACGAGCTGGGGATCGACGGGGTCGACAAGGTGACGCTCGCGGGGGCCTTCGGCGCGCACATCAGCCCCAAGCATGCGATGGTCCTGGGCATGATCCCGGACGTGCCCCTGGACCGCGTGGTGTCGGCCGGGAACGCCGCCGGAACCGGCGCACGCATAGCCCTTTGCAACATCGGCGCGCGGGCCTCGATCGAGCGGGTGGTGAAGGCGATCCACAAGGTCGAAACCGCCATCGAGCCGCGCTTTCAGGAGCATTTCGTGGCCGCGAACGCCATTCCGCATGCGACCGCGCCCTTCACTCTTCTGCGCCAGATCGTGCCCCTGCCGGATGTCAGCTACAACCCCGCCACCTCGGGCGACGGCGGCGGCCGGCGGCGGCGGCGCTAAGGCGGGTTGGCGGCGGGCGCTGCTTTCCTGCTTTTCCGTCGGAGTGGCAGAGGCCATCGCCTCTGCCATGCGAAGGCTTGATCAACTGTCCCCGCCGATGGCCCCATAGGCCATAGGCCATAGGCCATAGGCCATCGGCCAGCGCCCGCCCCGCCATCGGCGGGCGCTCCGCGCCCACCGGGGCAGGCGCCGGCCTTCTTGGGTCCAGGACATCAGCGGTCCAGTGGAGCCGTTTCCGCACGGGCGGGGGAAACCTATAGGTTTCCCGATCCCGCCCGGCCCCGCCATCCGCAACTGAGGACGAGAAAGCTGGCCTCAGCCCCCCGCCTTTTCCTCCAGCGTCAGCCATTCCTCTTCTGCCTGGGCCAGCGCGTGCTGCCGCTCGGCCAGCCCCTCGGAAGCACGGCGGAACTTGTCGGGCGCGGACTGGAACAGGTTCGGGTCCGACAGGAAATCGGTCAGCTTGCCGATCTCGGCCTCGAGCTTTTCCATGAGCGCGGGCAGCGCATCAAGCCTATGGCGTTCGGTGAAGGTCAGGCCAACGGCCTTGTTCGGCGCACGCTCGGGCGCAGGCTCCGCGGCCTTCGTGGCCGGCTTTGCGGCAGGGGCGGCGGGCGCAGGCTCGGCCAACGCGCGCTGCGCCTGATAGTCGCTCCAGCCCCCGGCATAGACGGTCGCCCGGCCGCCGGGCGCCAGCGCGACCGTCGTCGTCGCCACGCGGTCGATGAAGTCGCGGTCGTGGCTGACCAGAAGGACCGTGCCGTCATACTCGCCAAGCACATCCTGCAAGAGGTCGAGCGTTTCCACGTCCAGATCGTTCGTCGGTTCGTCCAGGATCAGCAGGTTGGAAGGCCGCGCCATGATCCGGGCCAGCAGCAGCCGCGCCCGCTCGCCGCCGGACAGCGACCCGATCGGCGCCCGCGCCTGCGCCTCGTCAAAGAGGAAGTCCTTGAGGTAGGCCACGACATGCTTCGGCTGGCCGCGCACCATCACCTGGTCCGACCGGCCCGACACCGCCATGTCGGGATCGTTCACGAGGCCATCCCAAAGCGACATCGACAGGTCGAGCGTCGCGCGCGCCTGATCGAAAACCGCAATCTGCAGGTTGGAGCCAAGGCGGATCGTCCCCGCATCGGGCGCGATCTCGCCCGTCAGGATCTTCAGAAGCGTGGTCTTGCCCACCCCGTTCGGGCCCACGAAGGCCACCCGGTCACCGCGCAGGACGGTCAGGTCGAGGGGCCGGAGCACAACCTTGTCGCCGAAGGACTTGGCGATGCCCTTCGCTTCGATCACCAGCTTGCCCGAGGTCGGGCCCGCGTCGAGCGCGAAGTCGGCCGTGCCCTGGCGGCGGATCTGGGCGGCGCGTTCGGCGCGCAGGGCCTGCAGCGCGCGCACGCGCCCCATGTTGCGCTTGCGGCGCGCCGAAATCCCCTCGACCGCCCAGCGGGCCTCGGCCTTGATCTTGCGGTCGAGCTTGTGGCGGGCGAGGTCTTCCTCGGCCCAGATCGTCTCGCGCCAGTCCTCGAACGACGCAAACCCACGGTCCGAGCGGCGCAGCATCCCCCGGTCGATCCAGAGCGTGCCGCGCGTCAGGCGGCGCAGGAAGGCGCGGTCGTGGCTGATGACGACGAAGGCCGCCCGCGTCTCGGCCAACTGGTCCTCGAGCCAGGCGATGGCCTCGATGTCCAGGTGGTTCGTCGGCTCGTCCAGAAGCATCAACTCCGGCGCCTGTGCCAGTAGCCGCGCCAGCGCCGCGCGCCGCCGCTCGCCGCCCGAAGCCGCCGCGACCGGGGTTTCGGGCGTGAACTTCAGCCCCTCGGCCGCGACCGCCACCCGGTAGCGATCCTCGTCCGCGAGCCCCGAGGCCGCGAAATCGCCCAGCGTCGCATAGGCCGACAGGTCCGGCTCCTGCTCCATGTAGCCGACGGTCACGCCGGGGGGCACGATGCGGCCGCCCCGGTCGGGTTCGACCTGCCCCGCCATGACCTTCATCAGCGTCGACTTGCCCGAGCCGTTGCGGCCGACCAGCGCCAGCCGGTCGCCCGGCTGAACGGTCAGGTCGAGCGCGTCAAAGACGGGATTGCCGCCGAAGGTGAGCGACAGGTCGGAGAGTTGCAGAAGGGGTGCGCGGGCCATGGCGGTCAGCTATCCGCCCCGGCGCGCGGGGTCAATCCGTGGCTGGGGCGGTGGCGGTGGCGGCTTCCGCCTCGATCTTCGCGGCGCGCTCTTCGACCAGTTCGACGATATGGTCGATCATCTGGGCATTGGTCATCTTGTGGCTCTGCTTGCCGGCCACATAGACCATCCCCGCCCCCGCACCCCCGCCGGTGAAGCCGAGGTCGGTCATCAGCGCCTCGCCCGGCCCGTTCACCACACAGCCGATGATCGAGAGCGAGAGCGGCGTCTTGACGTGTTCAAGCCGCTTTTCCAGCTCTGACACGGTCGCGATCACGTCGAAGCCCTGACGCGCGCAGGAGGGGCACGAGATGATGTTGACCCCCCGGTGGCGCAGGCCGAGCGACTTCAGGATCTCGAACCCGACCTTCACCTCCTCGACCGGATCGGCCGAGAGCGAGACGCGGATCGTGTCGCCGATCCCGGACCAGAGCAGGTTGCCGAGCCCGATCGCCGACTTCACCGTGCCGGACACAAGGCCGCCGGCCTCGGTGATGCCCAGGTGGATCGGCGCGTCGGTCGCATCGGCAAGCTGCTGGTAGGCGGCGGCAGCCAGGAAGACGTCGGACGCCTTCACGCTGATCTTGAATTCGTGAAAATCGTTGTCCTGCAAGAGCTTGATATGGTCGAGCCCGCTTTCGACCATAGCCTCTGGGCAGGGTTCGCCGTATTTCTCCAGAAGGTGGCGTTCGAGCGAACCTGCGTTGACGCCGATCCGGATCGAACAGCCATGGTCGCGCGCGGCCTTCACCACCTCGGCCACGCGGGTGGCGTCGCCGATATTGCCGGGGTTGATCCTGAGGCAGGCCGCGCCCGCCTCTGCCGCCTCGATCGCGCGTTTGTAGTGGAAATGGATGTCGGCGACGATCGGCACCGGGCTTTCCGCGACGATGGCCCTGAGCGCGCGGGTCGCATCCTGGTCGGGGGTCGAGACGCGCACGATGTCGGCGCCTGCGGCGGCGGCGCGCTGGATCTGCTCGACCGTTGCCTTCACGTCCGAGGTGATGGTGTTGGTCATGGTCTGGACCGAGATCGGCGCATCGCCCCCCACGGGCACGCGCCCGACCATGACCTGCCGCGAGGGGCGGCGGGTGATGTTGCGCCAGGGGCGGATGGGATTGTGCGACATGGGGCCAGCCCTTCGATGCGGGGTCAGGGGCTAGATAGGCCGGTCCGGGGGGCGACGCAAGGAAGGCCGGGGCTGGGGGGCCTGTCCCTGGTCCGACAACGCCCTGTGGTCGGGCCGGGCGGGATCGGGAAACCTATAGGTTTCCCCCGCCCGTGTGGAAGCGGCTCCGCTGGACCGCTGGTGTCACTCACCACCAAAGGCCAGCGCCTGCCCCGGTGGGCGCGGAGCGCCCGCCATCGGCGGGGCGGGCGCTGGCCGATGGCCTCTGCGCCACCGGCCGGGACAAAAGGCTTGGCCTTCGCATGGCAGGGTCAACGGCCCCTGCCAGCCTGGGGCCGACGTCGGATCAGGGGCTGGTGGGTGCCGCAGCCGGATCGGCAGTCGGATCGGCGGGCGTCGGTGCGGGCTGGGCGTTCGAGGCGAGCGCCACGGCGCGCGCCAGCCCTTCGTCGGACGCGGGGTCCGCCGCCGCATAGCGCTGCGTCAGCGCGTCGGGCGTCAGCGCGATGTTCTTCGTCACCTGCCCGGCACCCCCGGCCGGACCGTAGGTCTGGCCCTTCACCGCAAAGAAGACCGCGCCGCTTTCACCGGTGCGCAGCGTCGGCGGCACGTCGGTCGCGGGGACGGTGTAACGCTCGCCCGCGTCCATGACTTTCTCGAACAGGATCGTGCCGTCGGCCGCCTGCACCCGCACCCACGAGGGCCGCGCGGCGATGATCTGCACGTCGGGCACGTCCTGCGCGGCAACGACCTGCACCGGCGTCTCGCCAAGCTGAGGGGTCGAAAGCGCCTCGCTGACCGCACTGTCGGTCGCGGACTGGGCCAGCAGGCCGACGCTGTTGGGGTCGATCGTCGCGATCGGCCCGTCGCGGGGCACCAGCACCGGCTTGTCGAGCGGTTGCGGGCGGTACAGATGGTCAAGCGCCTGCGGATCGGGCTGCACGTCCGCTACCGGAAGCGCGGTCACGGCAGGCCCCGTCGGCACCGGCGCGGGGGCCGAGGACTGGGCCCCCGACAGGGCGCCTATGTCGGCCACGACGCCGGGCGTCTGGTCGAGGGGCGCGAGCGTCACGCGCTGCACCTCCTGAAGCGCATACCAGCTGCCGAAGCCGATGCCGCCCAGGACCAGCGCCAGCACAAGGACCGACCCCACGGCGCCGGGCTGGATGCCGGAAAACATCTTCGGCCCGCGCGGCACGAAGGTCGCGTTGGGGTTGGCGAGCGGCTCGGCATAGTCGATCTTGCGCCGCCCGGTCGCCGGGCCTGATGCGGCCGCCGACATGCCGTGCGCGACGGTGAAGTTCGCCTCGGCGCAGAAGCGCTGGAAGGCCCATTCGGGGTCAAGCCCCAGATAGCGCGAGTAGGACCGGACGTAGCCCGCGATGAAGCCCGGCGTCTCGAAGGCCGAGATGTCGCAATTCTCGATCGCGGCGATGTGACTGGCCTTGATGCGCAGTTCGCGCTGAACATCCAGAAGCGACTTGGAGAGCGTGGCACGCTCTCCTCGCATGATGTCGCCAAGGCGCATTTCGAAGTCGTCGAAGCCCTTGGGCTTGTCTTCCTCTAGTGCCGGGGCTGCGCGCCACCGTCCGATCATGCCTACTTGCCCCTGTGTCCCGCCCCGGCGGTCTGCGATTCGATGGAACCCTGCCGCCCTATTGAAGATTCTGTAGCACAGGGCAAGGCCTCATGCACCGGATAAGGCCCTTATGCAGAAGCCTCGGCACGATTCAGCGCGCAATGAGACCAGAGCGCGTCGAGCGCGCCGACCAGCTGGTCCACATCCGCCGCCGAATGGACCGGCGAGGGCGTAAAACGCAGCCGCTCGGTCCCGCGCGGCACTGTCGGGAAGTTGATCGGCTGGGCATAGATGCCGTAGCGGTCCAGGAGCATGTCCGACAGCAGCTTGCAGTGGACCGGATCGCCGACATGGACCGGCACGACATGGCTGCCGTGATCGACGAGCGGCAGCCCAAGGCCCTTGAGCCGCATCTTGACCGCCTTCGCCCGCGCCTGATGGGCCGCGCGCAGGGCGCTGTCCCCTTTCAGGTGCGCGACCGACGCCGCCGCGCCTGCGGCGACCGCGGGCGGAAGCGAGGTGGTGAAGATGAAGCCCGGCGCATAGCTGCGGATCGCGTCGGCCATGCGGGCCGAGGTGGCGATATAGCCGCCGAAGACGCCGTAGGCCTTGGCGAGCGTGCCGTTGATGATGTCGATCCGTCCCGCAAGCCCGTCGCGTTCGCTGACGCCGCCGCCGCGCGGTCCGTAAAGGCCGACCGCGTGGACCTCGTCGATGTAGGTCAGGGCGCCGAATTCGTCGGCCAGGTCGCAGATCGCCTCGATCGGGCCGAAGTCGCCATCCATCGAATAGAGCGACTCGAAGGCGATGAACTTCGGCGCGGCCGGATCGTCGGCGGCCAGAAGCGCGCGCAGGTGCGCGACATCATTGTGCCGGAAGATGCGCTTGGCGCCGCCGTTCCGCCGCACGCCCTCGATCATCGAGGCATGGTTCAGCGCGTCGGAATAGATGATGAGGCCGGGGAAGAGCTTCGGCAGCGTCGAAAGCGTCGCGTCGTTGGCGACATAGGCCGACGAAAAGACCAGCGCCGTCTCTTTCCCGTGCAGGTCGGCCAGCTCGGCCTCGAGCTGCTTGTGATAGAGCGTCGTGCCCGAGATGTTGCGCGTGCCGCCCGTGCCGGCCCCCGACACCTCGATCGCCTCGTGCATGGCGGCAAGGACGGCCGGATGCTGGCCCATGCCCAGATAGTCATTGCCGCACCAGACGGTGATCTCGCGCTCGGTCCCGTCGGGACGGCGCCAGCGGGCGCGGGGGAAGGTGCCCCGTTGCCGCTCGATGTCGATGAAGGTCCGGTAGCGGCCTTCGTCGTGAAGGCTGGCGATGGCGCGGTCGAGTGCGGCAGAATAGTCCATGGCGTTTCCGGTCGGATTTTGGAATCGATAGGGGATTGCCCCGTTCGCGGGCGCTGCCGCCTTGATAGAGATCAAGTGCCCCCGGCGCGAGCGCCAAATCGTCGCGGGCGGCCGGACTCCGCCGGTCTTTGCCCATGGCTGCGAAGGGCCGCCCCTTGCGGCGGACCGGCGCGCTGCTAGGGTCGGCGCCGACCCTGATCCCCGAAGGAGTGCCCCATGACCCTCGACGCCGTCCTGACCCGCATCGACCGCACCATGCCCGAGACGATGGACCGGCTCTTCGGCCTGTTGCGCATCCCCTCGATCTCGACCGATCCGGCCTTCAACGCCGACTGCGCGCGGGCCGCCGACTGGATCGCGGCCGACCTGCGCGCAATGGGGTTCGAGGCCGAGGCGCGCGCGACGCCGGGCCATCCGATGGTCGTCGCCCATGCCGGACCGATGGGCGGACGCCATGTGCTGTTCTACGGCCACTATGACGTTCAGCCGGTCGATCCCCTGTCGCTCTGGCACCGCGAACCCTTCGACCCGGCAATCGAGGACACCGCGAAGGGGCCGGTCATCCGCGGCCGGGGCAGTTCGGACGACAAGGGCCAGCTGATGACCTTCATCGAGGCCTGCCGGGCCTGGATCGCGGAAAAGGGCGCCCTGCCCTTCCGCGTCACGATCTTTCTGGAAGGCGAAGAGGAATCGGGCTCGCCCTCGCTCATCCCCTTCATGCGCGACAATGCCGACGAATTGCGCGCCGACATCGCGCTGATCTGCGACACGGGCATGATCGCGCCAGGCGTGCCCTCGATCACCGGCCAGCTGCGCGGCATGCTGAAGGACGAATTCACCCTCTACGGGCCGCGCATCGACCTGCACTCGGGCCATTACGGCGGCCCCGGCCTGAACCCCTTGCGCGAAATCTCGAAGATCATCGCCAGCTTCCATGACGAGGACGGCCGCGTGGCGGTCGAGGGATTCTATGAGGGCGTCGATCCGGTCAGCCCGCAGACGCTCGCCGAATGGCAGAGGACCGGCTTTGACGAGAAGGACTATCTGACCAGCGTCGGCTATACCGTGCCGCACGGCGAGAAGGGGTTTTCGACGCTGGAACAGCAGTGGGCACGCCCGACGCTGGAGATCAACGGGCTTTGGGGCGGCTATCAGGGCGCGGGCGGCAAGACGGTGATTCCGGCCGAGGCTCATTGCAAGCTGACCTGCCGGCTGGTTGGCCGGATGGATCCCGAAAAACTGCGCAAGAAGATCCGCGCCCATGTCGAGGCGCGCCTGCCGGTCGATGCGCGCGTCAGCTGGGACCGCGACAGCGAAGGCTCGCCGGCCGTGGTGATGGCGACCGGCCGGCCCGAGTTCGAGGCCGCCCGCGCCGCCCTGACCGACGAATGGGGCCGGTCCGCCGTGATCGTGGGCGCCGGAGGCTCGATCCCGATCGCGGGTTTCTTCAAGTCGGTCCTTGGCATGGACGCGCTTCTGATGGGCTTTGCCAACGATGACGACGCGATCCATTCGCCGAACGAGAAGTATGACGTGAAAAGCTTCCACAAGGGCATCCGCAGCTGGGCGCGCATGATCGACAAGCTGGCGGGTTGAGGGGCCGGGGCCGCACATGATTCGCGCCACAGCGGCCGCGCCAAAAAGGAAACGACGAGGGGCCTGGGCCCCCCGCCGCTTGCTGGATGGAGATGGACGAACTCAGATTACTTCGAGGCGACGATCTTGCTCGCTTCCATGTCCTTGCCCTTCATCTTGAAGGTCACGGTGACTTTTTCGCCGGCCTTGAGGCCTTTCACATGGGCGCTTTTTTGAACTTTGTACATCGTGCCATCCTCGAGCGTGACCATGTGGGTCTTGGAGTCGTAGGACTTTACGACACCCGTGGCCGTTTCGGCGAGCGCGACGCCGCCGACCGCGACGGAGAGAGCAAGAGCCAGGGGGAGAAGGGCAGAACGCATGGGAAAAAGCTCCGAATTGGCCCGCTCTGGGGCCTAGGATGAACAACCGTCTGGGTCCTGTCGTGTCAGTCAGACCGTGTGGCCCGACCCGGCTGGATCCCGGTCGCAAGGGCAGTGCTACAGCGGCTGAATTCGTCCGGGAAGCCCCCCGCACGGAGACGTGAAAGCCCGTGCGGCGCCGTGAAGAATATAGATCAACTAACGGATATATAACGAAAATGAACGAAACCGTGAAGGTCCGCGATCTGGTGCCGCAAGACCGGGCCGACTGGCTTCGGCTCTGGCAGGGGTTCATGGGCTATTACGGGCTGGCGCTTGCGCCGGAGGTCACGGAATTCACCTGGGAACGGCTCCTGTCGCCCGCCTCGCCCCTTGCCTGCCGCATGGCCGAGGTCGGGGGGCGCGTCGTGGGTTTTGCGATCTACCAGCACCACCCCTCGACCTGGGTGATGGGCGACGACTGCTATCTGGAGGACATGTTCGTGGCGCCCGATGCGCGGGGCCGGGGCGTCGCGCGGGCGATGATCGAGGACCTGATCGGACTTGCGCGCGGGCGGGGGTGGAAGCGGCTTTACTGGAACACCGAACTGACGAACGAGATCGCGCGCCGGCTCTATGACAGCTTCACCCCCCATGACGGGCATGTGCGCTACAGGCTGACGCTTTAGGCGCTGTGCCGGGGCATGAGGGGGGGGAAAGTGGCGCGGTTGACGGGGCTCGAACCCGCGACCCCCGGCGTGACAGGCCGGTACTCTAACCAACTGAGCTACAACCGCGCGTAAACAGGCTCGGGCGGCGATTTGGGGGGAGGAGTGGCGCGGTTGACGGGGCTCGAACCCGCGACCCCCGGCGTGACAGGCCGGTACTCTAACCAACTGAGCTACAACCGCACATCCACCCGCCCGGATCGCCGCCCGAGCGTGGGGTTGGCTATAGGCAGACCGGCGGGCGGCGTCAAGCGGGCGCGGGGCGAAAGTTGCAGGTGGGCCGCAAGGGCACCGGCAGACCCGGAAGGAACGCCGATCCGGCCTTCCAGCCCCCGGCAAAAGGCACTAAACCGGACGGCAAGTGAGGCCGCCATGACCCCGTCGATCCTAGACCGCTGCCGGGCACGCGGCCTGCGCCTGACCGGCCAGCGCCGCACCATCGCCCGTGTGCTGGAAGGCGCCGACGACCATCCAGATGCCGACCTGCTGCACCAGCGCGTCGCGGCGGTGGACCCCACGATCTCTCGCGCGACGATCTACCGGACGCTGAAGCTCTTCGATGCCGAGGGGATCCTGGAAAAGGTGGCCTTCGGCGACGGCCGCACGCGGTACGAGGACGCAGAGCGCGCCCACCACGACCATCTGATCGACATCGACACGCGCACCGTGATCGAGTTCGTCGACCCCGAAATCGAAGCGCTGCAGGAAAAGATCGCGGCGCGGCTGGGCTACAGGCTGGTCGGCCACAGGCTCGAACTCTTCGCCCGGCGGCTGAAGACGCCACGGAAGGACTGACCCATGGGTGCCGAAAACCTGCGCGGGATCGTGCTGATGCTGATCTCGATGGCGCTCTTCGCGGTCGAGGACATGTTCCTGAAATGGGTCGCCATGCGTATCCCCGCCGGCGAGGTGCTGTTCGTCGCCGGCCTGGCCTCGACCCTGATCTTTTCGACGCTCGCGCTGCGCGAGGGGCAGAGCCTTTTCGGACGCGGGCTCTGGCATCCGGCGGTCATCGCGCGAAACCTGGGCGAGATGCTGGGGTCGATCACCTATATCATCGCCCTGACGCTGGCCCCGCTTGCGACCGTGTCGGCTATCCTTCAGGCGATGCCCCTGGTCGCGACCATGGCGGCGGCGCTCTTCATGGGGGCGGCCGTCGGCTGGCGGCGGTGGACGGCGATCGTCGCGGGCTTCATCGGCGTGGTGCTGGTCATCCAGCCGGGGGCCGAGGGGTTCAATCCCGCCTCTCTGCTCGTCGTGCCGACAGTCGCGATGCTGGCGCTGCGCGACCTGGCAACCCGCCGCGTCCCCGAAAGCTTCTCGACGACGCTGGTCGCCGCCTGGGGCATGATGTCGATCGTCCTGCTGGGGCTGACGATGATGGCCTGGTCCTGGCTGGTGGACGGCGCCCTGCCGGTCGTCCCGGACCGGCCCGAGACGTTCGCCCTTCTGGGGGCCATCGTCTTCGGCAGCGCCGGTTACGCGGCGGTGGTGGCGGCAGCGCGGACCGGCGAGGTGTCGGTCGTGGCCCCCTTCCGCTACGCGCGGCTGCTCTTTGCGATCATCATCGGCGTCCTTGCCTTCAACGAATGGCCGAACCCGCTGAGCCTTCTGGGCGCCGCGATCATCATCCTTTCGGGCCTTTACTCCTTCGCCCGCGAGCGCACGCGCGCCCGCGCCCTTCCCCTCACCCCCGCGTCAGGCTAAGAGCCAGACCAGAAAACCCAGCGCCCGGAGGCCCTGATGAGCACGATCATCGACATCCACGCCCGCGAAATCCTCGACAGCCGGGGCAATCCCACGGTCGAGGTGGACGTGATCCTGGAAGACGGCACCATGGGCCGTGCGGCGGTGCCCTCGGGTGCTTCGACCGGCGCGCATGAGGCGGTCGAAAAGCGCGACGGCGACAGGCGGCGCTACATGGGCAAGGGCGTCCTAGAGGCCGTCGCGGCCGTGAACGGAGAACTGGCCGAGGCGCTGGTCGGCGAGGACGCGACCGAACAGGTCGAGATCGACCGGCTGATGTGCGAAATCGACGGCACGCCGAACAAGGGGCGGCTGGGCGCGAATGCGATCCTGGGCGTGTCGCTGGCCGTCGCCAAGGCCGCGGCGGATTTCACCACGCAGCCGCTTTACCGCTACGTCGGCGGCACCTCGGCCCGCACGCTGCCGGTACCGATGATGAACATCATCAACGGCGGCGAGCATGCCGACAACCCGATCGACATCCAGGAATTCATGGTGATGCCGGTCGGCGCCGCCAACATCCGCGAAGCCGTGCGCATGGGGTCGGAAATCTTCCACACGCTGAAGAAGGGACTGAAGGCCGCCGGACACAATACCGGGATCGGCGACGAGGGCGGCTTTGCCCCGAACCTGTCGTCGGCGCGCGCGGCGCTGGACTTCATCCTGCAGGCGGTCGAAACGGCGGGCTTCAAGGCCGGCGACGATGTGATGCTGGCGCTCGACTGCGCCTCGACCGAATATTTCAAGGGCGGCAAATACGCGATGAAGGGCGAAGGCCTGTCGCTGACGCCGGCCCAGAATGTCGAATGGCTGGCCAAGCTGGTCGACGACTACCCGATCCTGTCGATCGAGGACGGCTGCGCGGAAGACGACTGGGACGGCTGGAAGATGCTGACCGACCGGCTGGGCGAGCGCGTCCAGCTTGTGGGGGACGACCTCTTCGTGACGAACCCCGAGCGGCTGGCGGAAGGGATCAAGCGCGGTTGCGCCAACTCGCTCCTCGTCAAGGTCAACCAGATCGGCACCCTGACCGAAACGCTCGACGCCGTGCGGATGGCCGACCGGGCGGGCTACACCTCCGTCATGAGCCACCGCTCGGGCGAGACCGAGGATGCGACCATCGCCGACCTGGCCGTCGCGACCAACTGCGGGCAGATCAAGACCGGCTCTCTCGCGCGGTCGGACCGGCTGGCGAAGTACAACCAGTTGATCCGCATCGAGGAAATGCTGGGCGAGACGGCTGACTATGCCGGCCGTTCGATCCTTCGGGGTTAAGCCCATGGCGACCCCGGCCGAGCCCCGCCCCCACCGGCGCCGCAAGTCCGACCCCATGCCGCTGCGCGAGTTCAGCCGCATCGCCCTGCGTTTTGCGGTCTTCGCCTTCGGCTTTCTGTTCACGGCGCTGGGGATCGGCGTTCTGGGCTACCGCCATTTCGTGGGGCTCGACTGGATCGACAGCCTGCTCAACGCCAGCATGATCCTGACCGGCATGGGGCCGGTGAACCAGATGCCCGACGACGAGGCGAAGATCTTCGCAAGCTGCTATGCCATCTTCAGCGGCATCGTCTATCCGGGCTTTGCCGCGATCATCCTCTACCCGTTCCTGCACCGGGCGCTGGCGATCTTTCATCTTCAGACGCTCGAGGGGCAGCCCGGCGGCGAGGACTAGGCGGGAGGGCAACCGATGGATCACCGAGCGTTTCTGTCGGGCCTGCCCGCCGAGGTGAAGGCCGACCTGACGACGACGAGCGACGCGCGCGGCCTTCGGCATCTGGCGGGCCACGCGGGGGCGATCCTGCTGGTGGGACTGCTGATCGGCCTGCGCGTTCCCTTCTGGCCGCTTCTATTGCCGGTGCAGGGGGTGCTGATCGTCTTCCTGTTCACACTGGAACATGAATGCACCCACCGCACCCCCTTCCGCACCCCGGCGCTCAGCGACTGGGTCGGGCGCTTCGCGGGGCTGTTGATCCTTCTGCCGTTCGAGTGGTTCCGCTATTTCCACCTGGCCCACCACCGCCACACCAACATCCCCGGCCGCGATCCCGAACTGGCGACCGAAAAGCCCGCGACCATCGCGACCTGGGTCTGGCATGTGAGCGGCCTTCCCTACTGGTGGGCCGGCGCGCGGCTTCTGGTGCGGCTCTGCCTTGGCCGCGAACGGGCGGACTACCTGCCAGAGGGCGCCCTGCCCCGCGTGACGCGCGAGGCGCGGGTGATGGCGGCCCTCTACGCGGCTGCCGCGCTGAGCCTTTTTGCCTCGCCCCTTCTCTGGTGGGTCTGGTGGGCGCCCGCGCTGATCGGGATGCCGGCGCTCAGGCTCTACCTTCTGGCCGAACATGGCGATTGCCCCTTCGTCGCCAACATGTTCGAAAACACCCGCACCACCTTCACCAACCGCATCGTGCGCGCGCTGGCCTGGAACATGCCCTATCATGTCGAGCATCACGTCTATCCGATGGCGCCCTTCCACCGGCTGGCCGACCTGCACCAGATCATGCGCGACGAGCTGAAGGTGACGGCGGACGGCTATGCCTCTTTCACCCGCGACTACCTGGCCCGCCGCCGCTGAATGTGGCTGTGACGGCAGGCCGGATTGATGCCGGGATTGTCACCCCGATTGTCACCGGCACAATTTCCCGTTGGTGATTGGCGCGGCGCTCGGCTAGGGCCGTGCGGTCACCCTGTTCCTGGTTGAACCATGTCCGGCCCGCGCCTCCACCTGTCCCCCAGCCCTGTGTCCCCCAGCCCTGTGTCCCCAAGCCCTGTGTCCCCAAGCCCAGAACCGGCCGCAAACCAGATGCAGGACAGCCCGCGCGGCTTCGTCTATGCGCTGTCGGCCTATTTCCTCTGGGGCTTCCTTCCGGTCTACCTCAAGACGCTGAGCCATGTGGGCACGGTCGAGGTTCTGGCCCACCGCGTTATCTGGTCGGTGCCGGTCGCCCTGGCCGTGCTGATCGTCCTCAAGCGCACCGATGCGCTGCGCGCGGCGCTGAAAAGCCCGCGCATGATCGGCATGGCCGCGGTCACCGCGACGCTCATCACGGTGAACTGGGGGATCTACGTCTGGGCCATCCAGAACGGCTACACGCTCGACGCGGCGCTCGGCTACTACATCAACCCGCTTTTCAGCGTCTTTCTGGGCTGGCTGCTCTTGGGCGAGCGGCTGACGGGCGCGCAGAAGGTCGCCATCGGGCTCGCAGCACTAGCCGTGGCGATCCTGGCCTGGGAATCGGGGCGCATCCCGCTGATCTCGCTCAGCCTGACGGCGACCTGGGGCCTTTACGCCTATTTCAAGAAGTCCCTGCCCATCGGCCCGAACCAGGGCTTCACGCTTGAGGTGATGCTGCTTTTCCCCTTCGCGCTCGGCTATGCGATCTGGCTTGGGGTGACGGGCCAGGGGTCGTTCCTCAACAGCGATGTCACGACGGACCTCTTGCTTGTCGGCTGCGGTCTGGTGACGGCCGTTCCGCTGATGCTTTACGCCAACGGCGCGAAGCTGCTGCGGCTCTCGACCATCGGCATCATGCAATATATCGCGCCGACCATGATCTTCCTGACCGCGATCATCGCCTTTGATGAGCCGATCGACCGCGCCAAGATGATCGCCTTCCCGATCATCTGGACGGCGCTCATCGTCTATACCGGCTCGATGATCGTCACGGCGCGGCGGGCGCGGGGCTGAAGCGGCCCCCGCCGACCGCTGCCGCGACGCCCGTGGTCGAAGGCGCCGAGGTCGGCAGGCCGTTCAGCACCCGGACCGCAAGGTAGGCGAAGGCCTGTGCCTCGAGCATGTCGCCATCCAGCCCCGCCTCGTCGATCGGCGCGACCGGAAACGGCAGGCGGCGGGTGAGTTCGGCCATGAGCGCGCGGTTGTGCCGGCCGCCGCCCGCGACATAGACGCGGGCGGGTGGGGCGGGAAAATGGTCGGCACCCCGCGCGACGGCGGCGGCCGCACAGGCGGTCAGGGTCGCGGCGGCATCGGCGTCCGACAGGTCCGCGACCGCATCCAGAAGCCCGTGAAAATCGTTCCGGTCCAGAGACTTGGGCGGCATCCGGTAGAAATAGGACGCGTCCAGGAAGTCGCGCAGCACGCGGGGCGCCACCTGCCCCGACCGCGCGAGCGCGCCGCCCTTGTCCTGAACCGCCCCCAGTCGTGCGCGCATCAGGTCGTTCAGTGGGGCATTGGCAGGCCCCGTGTCAAAGGCCAGGACCGCGCCCGGCGCCTCGGGCTGGACCAAGCGCGGATCAACCCAGGTCAGATTGCCGACGCCGCCAAGGTTGAGGAAGGCCACGGGGCCTTCCGCGCCCATGTAGCGGGCGAGCGCATGGTGGAAGAACGGCACGAGCGGCGCCCCCTGCCCGCCGAGCGCCACGTCCGACGAGCGGAAGTCCCAGACGACCGGCAGGCCCAGCGCCTCGGCCAGAAGGCCGCCGTCGCCGGTCTGGTGAGTGCGGCGATGGGCGGGGTCGTGGGCGAGCGTCTGGCCATGAAAGCCGATCAGTTCGGGCTGGGGATCATCCTGGCCACCCGCAGCCAGCATCCCGGCCAGAAGGGCGGCGTGCGCATCCTCGACCACCGCCGCCGCTTCGGCCACGCCGGGTTCGTCCGGCCAGCGGCCAAGGGCGGCGCGGATCACCTCGCGCTCGGGCTCGCTGTAGGGGCGGTAGGCGGTGCGCCCGAAAGCCTCGATCGTGCGGCCATCGGTCAGGACCATAGCCCCGTCCACCCCGTCGAGCGAGGTGCCGGACATGGTGCCGAGCGCCCAGAGGGCCCTCCCCTTCAACATGCCTTCCCTCCCCACGCCGGCGCCGCTATACGCCAGAAACATCAGAAATGAGGGCCCGGCAATGACCTATCATCCAAAATCCGACTTCCTGAACGTGATGATGGAGCGCGGCTATCTGGCCGATTGCACGGATTATCAGGGCCTGGACGAAGCGGCTGCCAAGGGGATCGTGCCGGGCTACATCGGCTTTGATGCGACGGCGACCAGCCTTCATGCCGGCAGCCTGATCCAGATCATGCTTCTGCGCTGGCTGCAGAAGACCGGCGGCAAGCCGATCGTCCTGATGGGCGGCGGTACGACGAAGGTGGGCGACCCCTCCTTCCGCGCCGACGAGCGCCCGCTGCTGACCGACGCCCAGATTGCCGACAACATCGCCGGCATCAAGCGCGCCTTCACGCCCTATGTCACCTTTGGCGACGGGCCGACGGATGCGACCATGGTCAACAATGCCGACTGGCTCGACGGGCTGAACTACCTGTCGTTCCTGCGCGACATCGGCCGCCATTTCAGCGTCAACCGCATGCTGTCCTTCGAAAGCGTGAAGTCGCGGCTGGACCGGGAACAAAGCCTGTCGTTCCTGGAATTCAACTACATGATCCTGCAAGCCTATGATTTCATGGAGCTTAATCGCCGCTACGGCTGCCTGTTGCAGATGGGCGGGTCCGACCAGTGGGGCAATATCGTCAACGGGATCGACCTGACCCAGCGTGTGCTGGGCCGGCAGGTCTTCGGGCTGACGACGCACCTCTTGACCACCTCGGACGGCAAGAAGATGGGCAAGACTGCGACGGGGGCGGCGATCTGGTTGAACGCTGACCGGCTGTCGCCCTACGAATTCTGGCAATATTGGCGCAACGTCACCGATGCCGACGTGGGCCGGTTCCTGAAGCTTTATACCGAGCTGCCGGTCGAGGAATGCGCGCGGCTGGGCGCCCTTGGCGGGGCCGAGATCAACGGCGCGAAGATCATCCTTGCAAACGAGGTCACGTCACTGGCCCACGGCCGCGCGGCGGCCGAGGCGGCCGAGGCGACGGCGCGCGAGGTCTTCGAGAAGGGCGGCGTGGGCGATGACCTGCCGACGCTGAAGATCGCGGCGGCCGAAGCGGCGGAAGGCGTGGGGATCGTGCAGCTGCTGGTGCGGACCGGGCTTGCAGCGTCGGGCAAGGATGCCAAGCGCCTGATCGCCGAAGGCGGCGCGCGGATGAACGACGCGCCCCTGTCGGACGCGGGCCTGAGGCTGACCGCCGCCGACCTGGGCGAGCCGGTGAAGCTGACCGCCGGACGCAAGCGCCACGCGCTGGTGGTCCTGGGCTGAGCGACAGGGAAAGCGACAAGGAAAAGGCCGGGGGCGACCCCGGCCTTTCTCATTCGGTCAGGACGGCAATGCCTATTCCTCGACCGTCACCTTGACCATCCGGTCGGGGTCCGTCACCGCGCCATTGGCGGCGGCATCGCCCTTCTTGATCGCATCGACAACCTCCATGCCCTTCTCGACCCGGCCGACGACCGTGTACTGGCCGTTCAGATGATCGGCCGGGGCGAACATGATGAAGAACTGCGAGTTGGCGCTGTCAGGGTCGTTCGACCGTGCCATGCCGACGGTGCCCCGCTCGAACGGCTTCGACGAGAACTCGGCCCGGACGTTCGGCATGTCGGACTTGCCGGTGCCTGCAAGGCTCAGGTCGCTCCCCGCCTTGCCATATTGCACGTCGCCGGTCTGGGCCATGAAGCCGTCGATCACCCGGTGAAAGACGACGCCGTCATAGGCGCCGGACTTCGCCAGGGCGACGATCTGGGCCACATGCTTGGGCGCCACCTCGGGCATCAGGTCGATGACGATGGTGCCGCTGGCCTGGCCGCCGACCTCGATCACCAGTTTCGGCGCGGCGCTGGCCGACAGGGCAGCAAGCGGCGAGAGGCAAAGGGCGAAGGTGGCGGCGAAGAGCGCGCGCTTACTTAACATCCGACGCCACCTTGACCGAGATCATCTTGTCGGGCGTGGCCGGCGGCTCGCCGCGCAGGATCTTGTCCACATGCTCCATCCCCGACACCACGCGGCCATAGACGGTATACTGACCGTTCAGGAAGTGGTTGTCCTTGAAATTTATGAAGAATTGCGAGTTGGCCGAATTGGGGTTCGACGAACGCGCGGCGCCGAGCGTGCCCCGGTCATGCGGCAGCTTGGAAAATTCGGCCGGCAGGTCCGGCAGGTCCGACCCGCCCGTCCCGGCGCGGCGCGGGTTGTAGGACGGCGCGTCCATGTTGGCATGCTCGACATCGCCGGTCTGGGCCATGAAGCCGTCGATCACCCGGTGGAACGCGACGCCATCATACTTGCCGGCGCGCGCGAGAGCCTTCATGCGCTCGGAATGTTTCGGGGCCACGTCGGGCAGAAGCTCGATGACCACGGGGCCGTCCTTGAGCGTGACAATGATGGTGTTTTCGGGGTCGCGGATATCGGCCATCGGGGTCTCCTTTGCCATGTCGCGGCGACTTTAAGGGTCCGGGACGGCAAAGAAAAGGGCGTGCGACCCCGCCGGCGGCAGGGCGGCGTTGACCTTTTGCGCACGATCGGGTGAATGGGCGCCAGAAGGCGAAGGGACCCAAGGAGCCAGAAATGCCGTTCAAGACCATCGACGACATGGATTTCGCCGGCAAGGTCGCCCTTGTGCGCGTGGACCTGAACGTGCCGGTCGAGGCCGGGCAGGTCACGGACGCGACGCGGATCGAAAAGATGGTGCCGACCGTCAAGGACATTCAGGCCAAGGGCGGCAAGGTCGTCCTTCTGGCGCATTTCGGCCGGCCGAAGGGCAAGCCCGTGCCGGAGATGAGCCTGCGCGTCGTCGTGCCGGCGCTGGAAAAGGCGCTCGGCCAGAAGGTGAGCTTCGCGGACGAGACGGTGGGTGCGACCGCCAAGCGCGCCGTGGCCGCGATGAAGCCGGGTGACGTGGTCCTTCTGGAAAACACCCGCTTCAACGAGGGCGAGGAAAAGAACGACCCCGCACTTGCCGCCGGCATGGCCGCGCTTGGCCAGATCTACGTCAATGACGCCTTTTCGGCCGCGCACCGGGCCCACGCATCGACCGAGGGGATCGCCCGGCTGATGCCGTCGGCGGCGGGTCGGTTGATGGAGGCCGAGCTGAAGGCGCTCGATGCGGCACTTGGCGCGCCGGAACGGCCGCTGGTTGCGGTGGTCGGCGGCGCGAAAGTGTCGACCAAGATCGAGCTTCTGTCGAACCTCGTGAGCAAGGTGAACCACCTGGTGATCGGCGGCGGCATGGCCAATACCTTCCTTGTCGCCCAAGGGGGCGAGATCGGCACCTCGCTTGCCGAGCGCGACATGGCAGACACCGCCCGCAGCATCCTGTCGAAAGCCAAGGAGACGGGCTGCCGCATCCACCTGCCGAAGGACGTGGTCGTCGCCTGGAAGTTCGAGGCAGGCGCCCCGAACGAGGTCGTGGCCGTGGACCGCTGCCCGGCCGATGCGATGATCCTTGATGCCGGGCCGGTGACGGTCGCGGCGATCGAAGAGCTTTTTGCCGACTGCCGCACTCTGATCTGGAACGGCCCCCTTGGCGCCTTCGAGATCGCCCCCTTCGACCGGGCGACGACCGATGCGGCCCGCGCTGCCGCGCGGCTGACGCGCGAGGGTCGGCTCGTGTCGGTCGCGGGTGGCGGCGATACGGTCGCGGCGCTGAACAAGGCCGGTGTCGCGGACGACTTCACGTTCATCTCGACCGCCGGCGGCGCCTTCCTCGAGTGGATGGAAGGCAAGGAACTGCCGGGCGTCGCTGCACTTATGGACTGACGCCGGGTGAGCGCCTTCGTGGCGCTTTCCTCGGGTCCTCAAATTGCCTAGGTTCTCGTATTGGGTGGGGGCACCTGAGACGGAGAGACCATATGGCGCGCGCAGAGAGCGGCCTGAAGGGCTGGACCCTTATTGCCGGAGCCTCGGAGGGGCTGGGGCTGGCCTTCGCGCGGATTGCCGCGGCCGAGGGGCGCGACCTGATCCTTGCAGCGCGGCAGGCGCAGAAGATGGAGCGGCTGGCCGACGAATTGCGCGCCCGCCACAAGATCGCGGTCGAAGTGATCGCGACCGACCTTGCCGACAGCGAGCAGGTCGAGCTTCTGTGGCGCCGCGCCTCGACCCGGCGGCGGATCGACATCTTGGTGAACAACGCGGGACTGGGCGCGCATCAGGCCTTTGCGAGCCCCGATTTCGCGCGCGAAGATGCCTCGATCCGGGTCAATGTGCTGGCGCTGACCATCCTGATGAAGCGCGCCGTCCCGCATATGCAGGCGGCGGGTGGCGGGCGCATCCTCAACCTGGGTTCGATCGCGGGCTTCGTTCCCGGTCCCGGCATGGCGGTCTATCACGCGACCAAGGCCTATGTCCTGTCGCTGGGCGAGGCAGTGGCCGAGGAA
The DNA here is from genome assembly GCA_945952025.1 of uncultured Paracoccaceae bacterium. Classification (GTDB taxonomy): domain Bacteria; phylum Pseudomonadota; class Alphaproteobacteria; order Rhodobacterales; family Rhodobacteraceae; genus TMP-24. The sequence goes on along the minus strand of CAMFGW010000004.1, from coordinate 34,323 downwards.
TTGCGCGGGACGAGCGTGTCGGTGACGACGCTGTGCCCAGGCGCGGCGGCAACGCACTTTGCCGCCGGCGCCGGAATGGAGAAAAAGGGGCCTTTCGCCAAGAGCGGCATCCCGAGCGCGGAAAGCGTCGCGAAGGCCGGCTGGGCGGCGATGAAGGCGGGGCGCGTCCTTTATGTGCCGGGGTTCCGGAACCGGCTCAACACCATCGGTCCCCGTTTCATACCGCGCCGGATGATGGCCCGGATCGTCGCATCGGTTCTGAAATAGCACCAATCGGCGGCGCCCGGCCAGTTCGCGCATCGTTAGCGCCACCAGATTTGCAAGGGGCCTCCGCCACGTCTAGAAGGCCCGAAACGGATTAGGGAGAGGCCCATGGCGAACGACAAGCAGACCCGGCAGATGCGCGACGGCAAGGGCTTCATCGCAGCACTCGACCAGAGCGGCGGTTCGACCCCGAAGGCGCTGAAGCTTTACGGCATCGCGGACGGATCCTGGGCCAATGACGAGGAAATGTTCGGCCTGATCCACGCCATGCGTGCCCGGATCGCCACGTCCAAGGCCTTCGACGGCGGCCGCGTCATCGGCGCGATCCTCTTCGAGCGCACCATGGACGGCGAGATCGGCGGCAAGCCCGCCGCGGCCTACCTGTGGGAAGAAAAGGGCGTCGTCCCCTTCCTGAAGATCGACCAGGGGCTCGAGGCGGAAGCCGACGGCGTGAGGCTGATGAAGCCGATCAAGGAGCTGGAGGCGCTGCTGGCGCGGGCAGCCAGGAAGGGCATCTTCGGCACCAAGGAACGCTCGGTCATCGACGAGGCGAACCCCAAGGGGATCGAGGCCGTCGTGGCGCAGCAGTTCGACCTTGGCCGCCAGGTCCTGGCCGCCGGGCTGATGCCGATCATCGAGCCGGAAGTGACGATCACCATCCCCGACAAGGCCGAGGCCGAGGCGATGCTGATGCAGTCGATCCTGCGCCATCTGGACGCGCTGCCCTCCGGCCAGCAGGTGATGCTGAAGCTGAGCCTGCCGACGGTCGACGGCTTCTTCCGCCCGCTGGTCGACCATCCGAAGGTGCTGCGCGTGGTGGCCCTGTCGGGCGGCCATTCGCGCGACGACGCAAACCGCATCCTCGCCCGCAATCCGGGCGTCATCGCCAGCTTCTCGCGCGCGCTGACCGAAGGCCTGAGCGCCGGCCAGACCGACGCCCAGTTCGACGCGACGCTCGACAAGGCGATCGGCGACATCGCAGCGGCCTCGCGGACCTGAGCACCCGGGTGGCGTGAAAGCCACAGGCACGCGATTTTGACCGGAAGCCGGACTTTGGGGGATTCACACGCTGCCGGGTTCGGCGCATGATTCGCGGCAAGGCAAGAGCCGCCCGCCAGAGGCGGCCCATCCCCACGGCAGTTGAGCCGTCCATGACAGGCGACCGAGCAGAATGCGTTTTTCCCGGCTGAAACCGGCATTTTCGGCGACCGCAGGCGCGGCCATCCTTCTGGCAGTGGGCGGCTATTTCGTCTTTGCCGCCGTTCAGGGCGAGTTCGGCGTGGTCAAGCGCGCCCAGATCACCGCCGAACGGACCGCCCTTACCGCCGAGCGCGACAAGCTGAAACTCCAGACCGCGCGTATGGAAAACCTGACCCATCGCCTGTCCGACAGCTATCTGGACCTGGACCTTCTGGACGAGCGCGTGCGCAACGTCCTTGGCTATGTGCGCGCCGACGAGCTGGTCCTGCGCTAGAGGCGCGCAAAATCCCCCCATTGAACCCGCCGGCCCCGAAATTTCAGTCGCTTTTCGTCTCCGTTTGCGCTATATGATAGTTTAACGTTGAACTATCTGACCCTGGGAGGGACGGGATGGCATCGCGCAAGCCAGCCGAGGCAGGCATCGAAGCGGCCGTTGAAAAGGGCGGCATCTCGAACCTGTCGAAAGACGAATTGCTGAAACATTACCGCGACATGCTTCTGATCCGCCGGTTCGAGGAAAAGGCGGGCCAGCTTTACGGCATGGGGCTGATCGGGGGCTTTTGCCACCTGTACATCGGCCAGGAGGCGGTCGTCGTCGGGCTCGAGGCCTGCACCAAGCCGGGCGACAAGCGCATCACCAGCTACCGCGACCACGGCCACATGCTGGCCAGCGGCATGGAGGCGCGGGGCGTCATGGCCGAGCTGACGGGCCGCGAGGGCGGCTATTCGAAGGGCAAGGGCGGCTCGATGCACATGTTCTCGAAAGAGAAGCATTTCTATGGCGGCCATGGCATCGTCGGGGCCCAGGTGCCGCTTGGCGCGGGGCTCGCGCTTTCGGACTGGTACAAGGGCAACGACAACGTCACCTTCACCTATTTCGGCGACGGCGCGGCGAACCAGGGCCAGGTCTACGAAACCTACAACATGGCCGAGCTTTGGGGCCTGCCGGTGATCTTCGTCATCGAGAACAACCAGTATGCGATGGGCACCTCCGTCAAGCGCTCGACCAAGTCGACCACGCTTTACGGCCGGGGCCTGGCCTACGGCATTCCGGGCGAACAGGTCGACGGCATGGACGTGCTGGCGGTCAAGGCGGCCGGTGAGCGCGCCGTCGCGCACGCCCGCGCCGGCAAGGGGCCCTATATCCTCGAGGTGATGACCTACCGCTACCGCGGCCACTCCATGTCCGACCCCGCGAAATACCGCACGCGCGAGGAAGTGCAGAAAATGAAGGACGAAAAGGACGCCATCGAGCATGTCCGCGACCTTCTTGTCAGCGGCGGCCTTGCCACGGACGACGACCTGAAGGCCATCGACCGCGAGATCAAGGCCATCGTCAGCGACAGCGCCGACTTCGCCAAGGACAGCCCCGAGCCGGACGCCTCCGAGCTCTGGACCGACATTTACGCCTGAGGAGACCGCGATGGCGATCGAAATTCTTATGCCCGCCCTCTCGCCCACGATGGAAGAGGGCACGCTGGCCAAGTGGCTGGTGAAGGAAGGCGATGCGGTCAAGTCGGGCCAGATCATCGCCGAAATCGAAACCGACAAGGCGACGATGGAGTTCGAGGCGGTCGATGAAGGCACCGTCGGCGCCATCCTTGTGCCCGAAGGGGCGCAGGGCGTGAAGGTCGGCACCGTCATCGCTACCCTGTCGGGCGAGGACGAGGCTGCGGCACCCGCGAAGGTGTCACCCACCCCGAACGCGACCCCTGCCCCGGCCGCTCCGGCCGCCGCCCCGCCACCGCCACCAAAGGCTGCGGTCCCGGCTGAGGCACCCGACTGGCCCGCCGGCACGCCGCTCAAGACTATGACGGTGCGCGAGGCGCTCCGCGAGGCGATGGCCGAGGAAATGCGCGCCGACGGCACCGTCTTCCTGATGGGCGAAGAGGTCGGCGAATACCAGGGCGCCTACAAGATCAGCCAGGGACTTCTGGACGAGTTCGGCCCGAAGCGCGTCATCGACACGCCGATCACCGAGATGGGCTTTGCCGGCATCGGCGTTGGTGCCGCGTGGGGCGGCCTGCGGCCGATTGTCGAATTCATGACCTTCAACTTCGCCATGCAGGCGATCGACCACATCATCAACTCGGCCGCCAAGACGAACTACATGTCGGGCGGCCAGCTGCCCTGCTCGATCGTCTTTCGCGGCCCGAACGGCGCCGCGGCGCGGGTCGCGGCGCAGCACAGCCAGGACTACGCCGCCTGGTACGCCGCAATCCCAGGCCTGAGCGTCGTCCAGCCCTACTCGGCGGCCGATGCCAAGGGCCTTCTGAAAACCGCGATCCGCAACCCGAACCCGGTCATCTTCCTGGAAAACGAGATCCTTTACGGCCGGACCTTCGAGGTCCCTGACCTGCCCGATTTCACCGTGCCCTTCGGCAAGGCCCGCATCGCGCGGGCGGGGACGGACGTGACCATCGTGTCCTTCGGAATCGGCATGGCCCATTCGCTCGACGCCGCCGAGCGGCTGGCCGCCGAGGGGATCGAGGCCGAGGTGATCGACCTCAGGACGCTGCGCCCGCTCGACTACGAAACCGTCCTCGCCTCGGTCCGCAAGACAAACCGCTGCGTGACGGTCGAAGAGGGCTTCCCGGTGGGCTCGATCGGCAACCACCTGGCTGCGGTCATCATGCAGCAGGCATTCGACGACCTGGACGCGCCGGTCGTCAACTGCACGGGCAAGGACGTGCCGATGCCCTATGCCGCGAACCTGGAAAAACACGCGCTGATCACGGTGCCCGAGGTGATGGCAGCCGTGAAATCCGTTCTTTATCGGTGAGGCAAGAGATGGCGATCGAAATTCTGATGCCCGCCCTGTCCCCCACGATGGAAGAGGGGACGCTGGCGAAATGGCTGGTCAAGGCGGGGGATGTCGTCAAGTCCGGCGACATCCTGGCCGAGATCGAGACCGACAAGGCGACCATGGAGTTCGAGGCGGTTGACGAGGGCACCGTCGGAGAAATCCGCGTGGCAGAAGGCACCCAGGGGGTGAAGGTCGGCACCGTGATCGCGACGATTGTGGAGGAAGGTGGCGCAGCCGCCCCGCCGCCTGCAAAGGCGCCCCCGGCACCGCCGAAGGCGGCTGCAGCCGCTCCAGCCCCTGCGGCCCAGGCACCCGCAGCGAAGCCGCCGGCCCCGGCGGTCTCGGTGGCCCGCTCCGGCAGCCGCATCATCGCCTCGCCCCTCGCCCGCCGTCTGGCCGCCGAGCGCGGCCTGGACCTTGCGGCGCTGACGGGCTCCGGCCCGAACGGCCGCATCGTGAAGGCGGATGTCGAAGGCGCCGGCTCTGCCGCTCCCGCCGCGAAACCGGCTGCGGCACAGGCCACGCCGGCCCCGGCGGCGACCGGGGCTTCGGCGGCAACGGTCCTGAAGATGTATGAGAGCCGTCCCTTCACCGAAATGGCCCTCGACGGCATGCGGCGCGTGATCGCCCAGCGCCTGACCGAAGCCAAGCAGACGATCCCGCATTTCTACCTGCGCCGGGACATTCGGCTCGACACCCTCCTCGCTCTGCGCGAACAGATGAACAAGGGCATCGAAAGCCGCGGCGTGAAACTGTCGGTGAACGATTACATCATCAAGGCCTGCGCGCTCGCGCTGCAGGCAGTCCCTGACGCGAATGCCGTCTGGGCCGGCGACCGCATCCTGAAGATGCGGCATTCCGATGTGGCCGTCGCCGTGGCTGTCGAGGGCGGCCTCTTCACCCCCGTGATCCTTGACGCGGAAATGAAGAGCCTCTCCACCCTGTCGGCCGAGATGAAGGACCTCGCCACACGCGCCAAGACGAAGAAGCTCGCGCCGCACGAATATCAGGGGGGAAGCTTCGCGATTTCGAACCTGGGGATGTTTGGCGTCGACAATTTTGACGCCGTCATCAACCCGCCGCACGGCGCGATCCTCGCGGTGGGGGCGGGCGTGAAGCGGCCGGTGGTCGAAGCTGACGGAAGCATCGGCGTCGCGACCGTCATGTCCGTGACGCTGTCGGTCGATCACCGGGTCATCGACGGCGCTCTCGGCGCCACCCTCCTGAAGGCGATCGTCGAAAACCTGGAAAACCCGCTGACGATGCTGGCCTAAACAGACAGGCCTGAGGGGCGCTCGCCCCTCAGCCTTCCTCGACGAAGAACTGGTCCATCGTGATCGACGGCTGCTCGCAGCCCGCCTTGCCGATGATCTTCGCGGGTATGCCGGCGACGGTCGTCATCGGCGGCACGTCCTGCAGGACGACCGACCCTGCCGCCACGCGCGAGCAATAGCCAACGCTGATGTTGCCCAGGATCTTCGCCCCCGCCCCGATCAGCACGCCATTGCCGATCTTCGGATGCCGGTCGCCATCCTCTTTCCCGGTCCCGCCGAGCGTCACCGAATGCAGCATCGAGACGTTGTCGCCCACCACCGCCGTCTCGCCGATGACGATCGAATGGGCGTGGTCGATCATGATCCCCTTGCCGATCTGCGCATTGGGGTGGATGTCGACGCCAAACGCCTCGCTGACGCGCATCTGGACGAAGTAGGCCAGATCGCGCGATCCCCGCGTCCAGAGCCAATGGCCGATCCGGTAGGCCTGCATCGCCTGATAGCCCTTGAAGAACAGTATTGGCTGCAGGAAGCGGTGGCAGGCCGGATCGCGGTCATAGACCGCCACACAGTCCGCCCGGGCCGCTAGGCCCAGCGCCGGATCAGCCGCATAGGCTTCATCGGCGATTTCACGCAGCAGTTGCTCGCTCATCTCGCCCGAGGCCAGCTTCAGCGAAAACCGATAGGCCAGCGCACGCTCGAGCGTCGCATGGTGCAGGATCCCCGTATGGAAAAAACCTCCGAGGATTGGCTCATCCTGAACGGCCGCACGCGCCTCTTCGCAAATATGGGTCCAGACCGGATCGACCTGCGCCGCCATCCTCATGTTTGTCTTGGCCATCGGCGCCTCCATCTGCTCCGCACAGTTTAACAGAGCCGATGACCGAAGAAAATCACGCGCGATCATGTTCTGGGGCGGCTTTTTCACGCCACCCCATAAGCGGCGCTGATGGCTTCAAAGGTCCGGCAGCGCCAGTTCGATCAGATGAACCGCCAGTCGGACCGTACCCCCAGCGAAGTCGCCGCCAACCGCGTCAAGCTGCAAGGGCGTCGGCGCATAAAAGGCCGTCGGCTGTCCCAGAACGCCCCGTGCGTAGGCGCCCTGACTTAGCCCCAGGCCAGAGCCATAGCGCCCGACTGCACCGGGATTGCCCAACGACCAGGCCGTCAGGCTGCCTGTCAGCGCGCTCACCACCCGGGCCGTCACACCGACGACCACGGCATTCGCGGGGATGATCGCCGCCGTGACCGACACCGGCCCGACTGCTACCGCATGATCGACCTGCACCACCCGCAGCCCCATCCCGGCATTCTTGGGGCTGAGCGTCGCAAGGCCCACCCGCCAAAGCGCCCCGTCGAACATGGCCTCACCTCCCTCATCCAGCACGAAGGCGCGCCAACCGCGACGAGGCGCTACGAAGTCCCAGCCTCCGTTCCGGCCGATGGCCAGCTTGCCATCCTGCCCCGACCAGGCATTGACGGCGCCGACCGGAACGGCCCAGGCCAGCCCATCTGGCACGACCAAGGGCGGCGTGGCCTGCGACAGGGACTGCAATGTCAGAAGCGCCAGCCCGTCGAGCCGCGCCAGCGCCTCGTTCACCGTGACATGTTTCTGCGCCTGCGCCGCCTGCAGAAGCGGCAGGCCGAGTTGCTGGGTCGTGGTCATGGCTGGCTGATCCTCGTGAAGGGCCCGGCGCCGAACGCATCGGACAACTGGGCGACATGAATGTCGAAGGGCTGGCCCACAAGGCCATCCGCCGCGCGGTCGGTCAGGGTGTAGGTCCAGGCCGGCGATGGGACGACGATTTCGCGTCGCACGGTACCGCCGGTCATGATGCGCAGCAGATATTGCTCGCGCGTCTCGCCGAGCGGCACCTCGATCCCGGCCCAACTGTCGCCGTCGATCCGCGTCCGGCGCACCCAGCTGATCGCCAGGTCACCGGCCCCGAGGGGCCGCGCCTGCAACTGGCAGACCGAATAGGGCCTGAGCCCGATCCCCGCGAACGCCTCGACCAGGTGCACATAGGACGGATCGCTGCTTGCCCGTGTTGCGGGGCCGATCCGGTAATGCCGTGCCAGCCCTCGCGCACTCATCGGCAGCGCAATCTGACCGGGCGCTCCGTCCATCAGAACGACCAGGCTCCCCGCCGGCCATGACGGCGGCATGTCCGCATCCGTTCCGGCCTGCCCCCTGAGCCGGACGCTCAGATCGTAGACATCCGGTGCAACCGGCACCGCCGTCTGGAACTGGAGCAGCTCCCAACCAGCGGCACTGCCATCACCGATGGCCATCAGGTTCGCCCCATTCAAAAGCTGCTCCTCCGTCACCGAGGTCAGTGTCCCGCCGCTCACCTTGACCCGAAGCGCCGGCCCGCGGTCCCAAAGCGCCGGCGTCGCTGCATCAAGGGTCGACTGCGTCTGCCCGATGACAGACCGCGCCGTCACCACCGACGACAGCCCATAACCCGCGTCCTGCGCCGAGGCATAAACCGCAACCCGCCCCGGCCAGGGCGTCGCCGTGATCGCCAGATGCGGCGCCTGCGGTTCTACGTCGCCACTCATCAGGGGCAGGTCCAGGAACAGCGGATAGACCGGGATCGGCGGTGCGTAGGGCATCGGGATCACCCGCGCCTCGCTTTCGTCCGACGGCTGATAGATCCCATCCTCGACCCGCACCGCCTCAATCGCGGCAGCCCCCGCCGCCTCGACCCGGTCGATGCGATAAAGGGCAGTCGGATCGGGCCCGATCCGCACCACATCGCCTGCACCCAGATGACCGAGCGAGGGCGGCAGGCTGAACTTCGCCCCGTCGCGCGCCACCCGTGCCTCGCTTAGCCAGCGCTCGACAATGCGCCGGGCTTCTGGCTCGGTCAGGCTCAGCGCCATGTCAGACTGCGATACCGTCGTCGTCTCTTCATCGGGAAATATCGCCTCGACCGCCCGCGTTTCGAAATTGCCTGTCGCGCTCACGAAATTCAGCCGCACCCGCCCCGCAATCTCGCTTTCCATGGCGCGGGCCGTTTCGACAAAGCCATCGCCGTTCTCGTCGACGGCCACAAGGGCCGGATCGACCGAGGCCACCGGCCGCCCGTCGCGCATCTGAAACCGCATTTCGCCATCACGCTCGACCGCATCGAACCCGTAGGCGATCATCAGGGGCTGCAACGCCGCCCGCGCCGAACCCGTGTCGGCCACCGCGTAGCCCCTGACGACCCCATGCAGCCTCTCGACATCGACCGCCCTGAGCCCCGCCCGGGCACAGATATCCGCCACGACACTCGACAAGGGCTGCGCCGTCGTCCGGCCGCTGATCCAGTGGCCCTTGGCGTAGTTCGCGCCGTCCGCCCACAAGGCACTATTCGACGGGAACTGCGGATAGGGCCGGCTGTCCCAGGCCCAGACATGGGCGCGGGACATGTCGATCATGGGGCCGCCATAGACCTCGGACAGCGGGTTGTTCGCCCCGTCCCCCCAAAAGTCGATCGTCGCCCGCAGATATTGCATCTGCATCAACTCGTCCCTCCGCCCGTTCGAGCCATAGGGCAGCTGCGATTCCGACGATTTCGGGTCCAGGAACTTGTTCGGCTCGTTCGCCCCCTTGTCGATCGCGGCGCAGCCATACTCCGTGAACCAAATGGGCTTCGACTGCGGCACCCAGGCTGTCGGCGCCGCCTGGCGCACGCCGCCTACGCGCTCGTGATGCGCGTTCGACCACCAACCGCGAAAGTCCTTCGTCCTCCAAACCCAGGGTTCGCCGTAAGCACCATCCGTGATCGGCGAGCGCCGTTGCGCCGCCCGCTCCTCGGGCGAGCCATAGTACCAGTCAAAGTACTCGCCGCCGGCGACATTCTCCTTCAGATAACCCAGGTCGTAGATCGACCCATGGCCCGCATCGGCATGGTCCCACCCCTCGCGCCAGTCCGACAGCGGCAGGTAGTTGTCGACGCCCACGGCGTCGATGTTGGCGTCCGCCCACAGGGGATCGAGCGGGAAATACAGGTTTCCGTCGGCGGAATGGCCCGCATATTCCGACCAGTCGGCCGCATAGGTGATCTTGACCCCGGGCCCCAGAATCCCCCGCACATCAGCCGCAAGCGCACGAAGCGCCGCCACCGCCGGAAAGCTGTCACCGGCGCCTCTGATCTGCGTCAGCCCGCGCAACTCCGAACCGATGGCAAAGGCGTCGACCCCGCCAGCGATGGCGCAAAGATGCGCATAATGCAGGATGAAGCGCCTATAGGACCATTCGGCCGGCCCGCTGTAGCTGACCTGCCCATTCGCACGCGCAAAGTGACCAGCCTGCGCAGTCCCGAAGAAGGCCGCCACCTCCGCCGCCGCTCCCGCAGTCCGGTCCGTCGTCCCGGCACGACCCGGCGCCGAGTTGAGCGTGATCCGCCCCCGCCAGGGCAGGACCGGCTGGTCCGCAGCCCCGGTCCAGGGATCGACCCGCCCGTTCCCCGCCAGCTGCTCCATCAGAACGAACGGATAGAAGACTGCCTTCTTCCCCGCAGCCACGAGCGCCTGCAACGCCTCGACAACCGCCGCGTCTGCAGGCGTTCCGCCATAGACGGGACGCCCGTCCTGCTGCACGACGACCTCCGCCGCCGCCCGGCCAATGCCACCCGCATGCCAGGGCATCGGCGTCCCATCGACCGCCACCTGTTCGACCTTCGGCTTGACCCTGCACTGCCCACAGCGCAGGTCGTCCCCGAACCAGCTCACGACCAGCGAAACGGACCCGCAGTTCGGCAACTCCTCGCCCAGCGCCGTCAGCGCCGCCGCCAGATCCGTGCGCCCCGCCGGGCTATGCACGTTCGCGGCAACGCTCTGGCCAATCCCCTGCACATACTGGACCGGCGTCGTTGCCAGCGCATATTCCCCGGTCCCCGGAATCAGCGCGACACCCTGAACGCCGCGCGTCAGATCCGGCACCGACCCCACGAGCGGCCCCTGTGCCGGCCGGATCACCTCGAAGGAAAACTGCGGCACCCGGTTGCCGAAGGCTGAAAGGTCCAGATCCTCGAAGACGACGTAGGCCACGCCCCGGTAAGCCGGAACCTGCCCCGCCCCCTCGATCGCCTCGATCCGGGGATCGGGCAGCTGGTCCTCGCCCCCGGTATAGACCCGCATCGTCACCGTCTCGGGCGAGATTTCCTGCCCATCGGCCCAGATGCGCCCCACGCGGGTGATCTCGCCCTGACAAAGCGCGAAAGCCACATTGACCGAATAGCTGAAACTCGTGGTCGTGACCTTCGGCTGCGGCGGCGCCCCCTTGCCGCCCGTGCGCGTCACCGTCGCATGTTCCTGAAAACGCGAGGCCCAGATCACTTGCCCGGCGACCCGCATCCGCCCCCAAAGAACGCCGACCGGCGCCCCCTCGCTCGCACCGGTCAGGCGAAAGCGGTCGACCTTGCCCGTCTCGACAGCGCGCGAACCTGCACCCATTAGCCGCTGGTCGATGACTCGCCCAAGCGTCGCGCCGACCGCGCGCCCGATGACGGCGCCCGACAGGCCAAGGACCGTGCCGCCGAAGCCGCCCCCGATGGCGGCCCCCGCCGCAGACAGAAGGATGGTCGCCATCGTTCACTCCTCAAGGAAAGGCCAGCCGCGCCACGATGCGGCGCGACCAGGGGGCCGATAGCGGGCTTTCCGTCACGAAATGCCCGCTGAAGGCATGAATGAAACTCGGCCGCGCATCGACCTCGGCCATGAGCCCAAGGTGTTTGGCGACCGCCCCGTCGCGCATCCGAAAAAGGATCAGGTCGCCCGGCTCTGCCGCACGGTGATCGGCAGGCAGGAAGTGGCGCAGCGCAGCCTCCAGCAGCCTCTCGGCCCCCTCATGCTCGGACCAGTCGGCCGTATAGGTCGGCACCGGCTCGGGCTCAGTGCGGTAAAGCGCGCGCCAGACGCCACGGACCAGCCCAAGGCAGTCCGCACCGGCACCCTTGGTCGAGCCCTGATGCAGATAGGGCGTCCCGATCCAGCCGCGCGCCTCGGCCAGCACCTCCCTGCCCCTCACCGCGTCCGGCTCCTGCCGTCGTTGAGCGCTCCGGCCGTAGGAAAGGCCATCAGCCAATCCTCACCCGGAATGTCCGGAAAGCCGCGGAAGTTCAGGAAATTGCCAAACTTCAACCGGCACATCCCCTCGCTCTTGTCGCAACCGGCCTCGATCTCGATCCTGTCGCCCGCCGCCGGAGCGATGGCCAGGGCCTGCCATAGCTCGACCGCCCGCGCCTCTGGCCCGACCCGGTCGTTCTTGATCGCGCCAAACAGCCCTGCCGCCGCGCCATCAAGAACCCGCAAACGCCCCTTCTCGAAGAACCGGTCGTCAAACCCCGCAAGCCCGCCCAGCCGAAAAAGCCGCCCCTCGTCGACCTCGCCAACCGTGACCATCGCCCGATATCCCGGCTGGCCCAGGTCGAACCGGCACCGCTTGTCCCCAAGGACTGCCGAACACCTGCCGTGAAAGATAAGGCCCTGCGGCTGGTTCAATACGTCCGACAGCCCGCGCAACTCGGCCGTGAAGGCCCCGCCTCCGCGCGTGATCTCGCCCAGCGAGCCGCGAAAGATCACCGCCCGCTCGCTGACATCCACCCAGTTCACCAGCCAGGCCGTCACCTCAGCCCGGTCGTAGCGCCCAGCAAGGATGTCCACCTCGCTGATCCTGTCGGAGCGCAGTGCGCCGACAGCCTCGCTGTTGTCGACCGCAAGGCCGGTCATCTGCTGGACAGCCTTTGCCGACAGCCCGCTTCCGGCCGCGAATGTCACCCCATCAAAGGCCAGGTCGAGATCATGGTCGGTAAAGCCCAGAACCTGCCCGTCCGCCCGCTCCAGCCGGTAGGCCCGCGCGACCGTCGTCGCGCCAGAGGCCAGGTGCGCCCTCAGCGCCTCCGCCCCCGTCACAGCCGCACCTCCACCACCGGCACATGCGGCACGTCGCCCGCCTGAAAGGACGCGACCGATACCTGGATGCGATCGGTGTCGAACCGGACCGGCACGTCGAACTCGAACCCCGCCGTGACCCGCTCGCCAACCGCCGGCGGCGTAACGAACCGCACCACCCCCGTCGTGTCGTCGAGCGTGAACTGCACGCCTTCCTGCACCTCATCACCCATCAGGCCGACGCGCACCGACCCCGCCACCGGCTTCCCGATCCGCCGCACCTCGTCGGCTGGCCCAGAGCGATAGGCCTTCACCAGCCCGAACTCGACCGTGGCCCCGTCGCCGACCCCGATCAGCTGGTCCTCGAACCCGATCTCGCCCGACGCCCGGCATGAGCTGTAGTCGGCCCAATCCTTCCAGCGGAACCCATGCATCTGCCCCTGCCGCGCTTCGAAAAACGCAATGAGCTCCTGGATGTCATCAAGGCTCCTCAGGCTCACCCCCGCGTCATAGCGGCGGCGCGCAGCCGCCCAGGGCGTGTTGCGCTCCTCGAACCCGTTCGCCAGCGTGACGATCTCGGTCCGCCGTTCGGGGCCACCGACCGACCCGAACGACAGGGCCGCCGGAAAGCGCACCTCGTGAAAAGCCATCCGCTGTCTCCTTACCTGTTGCGTTCCCCGCGGGCGAGCGCGCGGCCCACCTGCGCGGCGATCTGGCTCTGGCTGCGCTGAAAGCCCTGCACATCCGGGGTCTGGACGTTGACGGTCACATTGACCGGCCGCCCCCCGCCTGACGCAGACTGGACACCCAGCCGACCGTCGGCACCCCGTGTCAGCGGCATGATCGCCTCTGGCCCCGCCTCGCCCATCAGCCCCGTTGCCCCCCTCATCGGGAACTGCACCGGCTGGCTCACTACGCCGCCCTTCGCAAAGGGCATCACCCGCCCCTGGCTGAAGGCGCCACCGCTCGCGAAGGGGAAGAGCCCGCTCAGAAGCCCGTTCATCCCGTTCGCGATCGCACCGCCCACCGCGTTCTGCACAGGCTTCATCGCGACGTTGTAGACATTGTCGATCATCGACTTCGCGACGGTCTTCAGCGCGTCCGACAGTTTCATCCCGTCAAAGATCAGCCCGTCGAACGCCCCCCTGAGCCCGCGCCCGATCCCGGTCGACAGGCTGTTCACCTCGCGCGAGGTGAAGGTCATGCTCTCGCGCATCGCCATGAGCTCGCTGTCGAAGGCCGCCGCCATCGCCTGCGCGCCACCCAGCGACTGCTCAAGGCCAGCGAGCGCCTGCGCAAGGCTGTCCACGCTGTCGACGGACTGTGCACCGCCTGCTGGCTCTGTCATCTGCCCACCTCTTTTCCTTCGTCCGGAAACTGCCGGACCAGATCATCTAGCCGCGCGCGGGCCATTGGCCGGGCCACGACCGGATCACCCAGCATCAGCGCCAACTCCGCCGGCGTCAGCGCCCAGAAGGCGACCGGCGTCAGCCCCAGCCCGCCGCTCCGCGCCGCCGCCATCCCCGCCCGCATCAACCCCGGCCAGTCGAGCGAAGGGCTCACCCCAGGGCCTCCGGCAGCGCAAAGGCCCGCGCCAGAAGCTCGGCCGCCGCGCGCACCGCCGCCATCGGGCCGCCGGCAATCTCGGCCCGCGCCAGATCCGCGGCCGTGCCCTGCCAGCCGGCCCCCCGCAAACCGGCCGCCAGCAGCGCCAGCACATCCGCCGCCCCGAACCGCCCGCTTTCAAACCGCTCGGCCAGCGCCACGAGGCTTCCCGCCCCAATCGTCGCCTCCAGCTCGGCCAGGGCGCCAAGCGTCAGCTTCGCCCGCCACTGCATGCCGTCGACGACCAGGTCGACCTCTCCCGCCCAGGGGTTTGCCATGCCCAGACCTCAGATCGCGGTGAAGGTCAGCGCACCGGCCGATGCCAGCGACAGCTCATAGGTCGCCTCGCCGTTGTAACTGCCGGCATACTCCAGGCCCGTGATCTGGAACGGCCCCTCGACGATCCCGAAACTCGGGATGATGATCTGGTAAGCCTCGACACTGCCCTGAAAGAACAGCTGCCGCGCCCGGTCGTCCGTGTTCGCGTCAACGAACACACCCGACCCCGACACTGAAGCCGAACGCACCCCCGCGCCGCCCAACAGCTCGCGCCACCCGCCCTGGCTCTCAAGGCTCGTCACGTCGACCGTCTCGGCGTTGAAGCTCAGCCGCGTCGCACGCAGGCCCGCGATGGTGGTGAAGGCCCCGCCGCCAGTCAGGTCGATCTTGACCAGTAGATCCTTGCCGTTCTGCGCACCCATGTGCTCTCTCCGTTTCCTGATTGGTGACGGCCCTCAGGGGCCGGTGTTCGGCTGGATGGGCGTCAGCCCTCGACCAGCGCCCGGAAAAAAAGGTCGATCCGCCGCACGTCGGCCTCTTCGACCCGCCGCGCCCGCGCCCTGAGGAACCAGAGCCCCACGAGCCGCCCACGGGCGAGGACCAGGGGCGCATCGGTCAAGGCGTCGGACACCGCCGCCGCAGCCTCCTTCGCCACCTGAAACCCCTGCGCATCGGTCACGACCGACACGGCCAGCTCATGCTCGGCGCCCCGCCCGGTCTTGTGCGAGGCATCGCGCACAACCTCAGGCCCGATCGAGACGTAAGGCCCCTGCGGCACACCCGGCGGGGCCGCGTCATAGATCGCATCACCCACCAGCGCGTCGAGCGCGCTATCCGCGCGAAGCCGCTGGTAGATCGCCGCCTGCAGGGCCGCCGCAGCGCCGTAGCTCATGACCGCACCTCCTCGACCGCGTTCAATGTCAGGTAAAGCCCACTCGGGTCCGCCTCGCTCACGGCCGTGATGCGGAAGATCCGCGCCCCTTCCCTCAGCCTCTGGTCGGGCCTTGGCCGAGACGGCGCACCTTCGGGCGCACTCCGCACCCGGATGCGGTAGGTGACACCGGAGAGCGTGACCGATTCCCCCGCGCGCTCGCGGGCGCCGACCGGCGTCACTTCCGCCCAGACCTGCCCCAGGGCCTGCCAGACGATGGCATAGCCTCCAGCGCCGTCCGCGACCCTGAGGGCCCCTTCCAGCGTCAGCCGTCGCGACAGCCGGGGCGCCGCCGCCCCCGGCCCGCTCATGCCTCGCCCCCGCCCAGAACCCGCACCGTCCGCCAGCGCGCGATCAGAGCCACGACCCCGAATGGCAGCGTGCCGGGGCCAAGCTCACCCGCATCCGACCGGTGCTCGTGATAATAGGCCGCCAGCATCAGGACCGCCTGTTGCAGGTCCGCTGGCACATCGGCCCACGTAGGACCGAAGCCTGCGGTAAAGGCTACCTCGGCCGTCCCGTCCATCGGCACGCCCGGCAGGCCCCCGCCCACGCCTGCGATCCTCGGCCGGTGCATGTCGCGGATCAGCCTGTAGCGAGCGGCATCCACCACCGTCACGCCACCGGCCGCATCCTTCAGCACCAACCCCGTGATCGCGCTCACCGGTGCGATCGGCAGCGCCTGCGCCAGGTCGTCGCGCCAGCCCGTCGCCTCCATGACGAAACCACGCGCAAGGATCGCCTTGCCGATCCGCCCCTCGATCGCGGCCATCGCCGCGCGCAGATAGACCTCGGCCAGCCCGTCCTGCACCGTATCGTCGGCAAAGCCCGTGCCCAGCCGCAGATGATCCTTGAACTCCTGCAGGGGCAGCGCCCCGCTCGGCACCGCCGTCACTTCCGTCAGCAGCATGGGCTCCTCCGTCCGCCGTCCCTCGTCCACATTCCCCTTCGGTCGAACCCGCCCGGCCCTCCTGGGCCGGGCAGGCAAGTCCGGCCTTACGAGGTCGCGAACTTCAGCAGCTTGATCGCGTTGAAATCGGTCACGTCGCCGCCCACGCGCTTCGAGGCGTAGAACAGGACGTGCGGCTTGACCGAGAAGGGGTCGCGCAGGACGCGCAGGTCCGGGCGTTCCGCGACGGTATAGCCCGCGTGGAAGTCGCCGAAGGCGATGGCATAGGCATTCGCCGCAATGTCAGGCATGTCCTCGGCCACCAGCACCGGATAACCCATCAGCCGCGACGGCTCACCAAGCTGCAGCCCGTCCGACCACATGAAGCGGCCGTCGGCATCCTTCATCTTGCGCACCGCGCCTGCGGTCTTCGAGTTCATCACGAAGGTGGCATTCGCGCGGTATTGGGCACCCAGCGAATAGACCAGGTCGACGATCGCATCCGACGCATTCGACGGGGCGAAGTCCGCCGCGCCGCCCGTCGGCACATAGCCGAGCTGGCCCCAGGCCCACGAGCCGTTGGCGACCTTGTTGTAGCTCAGGAAGCCCTTCGGCTTGTCGATCCCATCACCCAGAATGAAGGCATTCGCCTCGGCGCGGGCAAAGCGGTTGGCGATGCGCTCGGCCAGCCAGCCCTCGACGTCGAAGGCCGCATCGTCCAGAAGCCGCTGGCTCGCCCGCGGCATAGCCGCCAGTTCGTAGATGCGGATCGAGATGCGCTCGATCTGCGGCGTCGCGGTTTCGGCGAAGTTGGCCGCCTCGGTCGCCCAGCCGGTGCCAAGGTCGGTGCGGTCGATCACCACGTCGAACGACCCCGACTCGACATTGACCACGTTCGCGACCGCACGGATCGACGCGGTCGAACGCAGCACGCCGCGGATACGGTCCGACATCTGCGGGTTGACGAGGAAGCCGCCGTCGGCGCTGACGGTCGTCGTCATCGCCTTGCCCTCGAGCGACAGCCCGCGCAGCCCGGCATCCTCGCCCGACCGCAGATAGTCGGCAAAGGCCTTCTGGTGCAGCGCGCCGAGGTCGGTTGCGGTCGTGGACAATACCGGGCGGCCCGGCGTGAAGCTCTTGCGATCAAGCATGGTCAGTCGTTCTTCCTGCTGTTGCACTTTCTGGCTCATATCCCGTTGAAATCCCTTGAATTCATCCAGAAGACCCGTCAGGGCCGCCGTCACTTCGGGCTCCGGCGCGTCGGACACGCCTTCCCCGCCCAGGGCCTTCGCCTCGGTTCTTGTCATCACTCACCTCGTCCTTGGGGTTGGTCGGCCGCTCAGTCCGGGGATCCGTCCCGCACGGCCCAGGTCCGCCGCGCCTCGGCAAGCGCCGAGGCCAGCTTCGTCAGGGTGCGCGCCAGGCCGGCATCCGCCTTGGCCGCCACCCTTGCTTCTGGAAGCATGGGGAATGTCACGAGCGACACCTCCCACAATTCCAGCTCGCGCAAGAGCCGCCGGCCCTTCGCGTCCTTCTCGGCCGTGACCGTGCGATAGCCGATCGACAGCCCGTCCATCGCCCCCGCGCCGATCAGCGCGGCGGCCTCGCGGCCCCGGTCGACATCCGTCAGGATGCGGCCGGAAACCCACAGACCCTTCAGGTCCTCGCGCACCTCGTCCCAGACCCCGATCGGCTGGGCCGGATCATGCTGCCAGAGCATCCGCACCGTCCTCCCGGTGGCCCGCAGCCGCGCGAGCGACTTGGCATAGGCCCCCGGCTGCACCACGTCGCCGCCCTGGTCCTTCAACCCGAAGATCGAGGCATAGCCCGTGATCCGGACCGCGCCCGGGCTTGTCTGGTCCAGCACCAGCGCCGTGTCCGGCCGGCAGAACTTCGTCTCCAGCCCGCTATCCGCCCTCATGCCCTTGCCCCCTATTTCGGTGAATATTGCAGGATCGACTGCACGGCCTGGCTCAGGATCACGCCCACGACGCCAAAGACCGTCATCCAGAGCCGCTTCTCCACGCCCAGGATCATCGCCTCGATCCGCTCGAGCCGCCGCTCCATCGCCGCGAACTGCACGTCCATGATCTTCTCGGTCGCCTCGAACCGGTGCTCATGCCCGCATTCGAACGGCTCCTTCAGATAGCGCGACCCCGCGCCGGGACCGGCCACCTCACGCCCCTTCCGGCAGTCGCGGCAGGCCCAGCAGAACGCGCTTTTCCCCCTCGGTCAGGAAATCCGCAGCACCCACACGCGCCCAAAGCTGGTCACGCTCGGCCGCCAGCGCCGGCACCTGGTCAAGGTCCGGCCGGATCTCGATCTCTTCGCCCAGATGCGTCGAAAGCCATTGCGCCACCGCCGCCGTCACCCGCGTGGCAAGCGGCAGGACCGTCAGCCGGTAGAAGGCCCGGTGCGCCTCGGCGTAGTTGGCAAACGTCGCCTCGCCCGGAATGCCCAGAAGCATCGGCGGCACCCCGAAGGCCACGGCAATCTCGCGCGCGGCGGCCTCCTTCGTCTTGTGGAACTCCATGTCCGACGGGCTGAACCCCATCGGCTTCCAGTCGAGCCCGCCCTCCAGCAGCATCGGCCGCCCGGCATTGCGCGCACCCTGATGGTGCATCTCCATTTCGCCGACCAGCCGGTCATATTGCTCGGGCGACAGCTGCCCCTGCCCGTCGACGCCCTTGAAGATGATCGCGCCCGACGGCCGCGCCGCATTGTCCAGAAGCGCCTTCGACCAGCTCGACGCCGAATTGTGCACGTCGACCGCCACCGCTGCCGCCTGCAGGGGCGACAGGCCGTAATGGTCGTCCTGCGGATGGAAGCTGCGGATATGGCAGATCGGGTCCACATCGGCCGTCATGTCGAACCGGTGCCGCCGCGCGCCGACCACGTAGTCGAAGGCGATCGGCCAGCCATCCGCCCCCGGCACGATCGCCATCCGGTCCGACCGAAGCACATGCAGCTCTGCCGGCAGCCCCGGTTCGCCCACCGCCTCCAGGTAGCCGTCCCCGCTCAGCAGGATCTGGCCATAAAGCGCCTCGAACAGTTCCGCCCGCCCCTGCGCCGGATTGGGCCGCCCAAGAAGCGACAAGAGCGGGTGCAGGTCATAGCGCCGGTCCCGGTCCTGACAGACCAGCGGCAGGGCCGCCGCCGCCTCGGCGATCAGCTTGACCGCCCGAAAGCCCACCGGATTACCCGTAAACCCCGCCCGCGTCAGGCTCACCGTGTCGCGCGCACTCCAGGCGACGCGCCCCGACGAGCCCCAGGCCACCACGCGGCCCGTGGCCGAAGCCTTGGTCTCGGGCACGCCTGTCCCGCGCCGGAAGAAACTCCAACCCATCCCGCTCTCCATTCCCGATTCCGCCGGGCCCGCCGCAACGCGTGGCCACAGCCCTTCCCCGACGCGCGAACCCCTCAAAGGCTCCGCATCTGCGGCACGCCCCTGCCGCGCGCCGGCACGATCATCAGATCCGTCAGCGCCCAGACCAGCGCATCGACCCGGTCCGGACTGCCCCGCCCCTCATAGCCGCCGCGCCCCATCCGGCACATCTGGTCCTCAAGCGCGCCAAGGCCCCGCACATGGGCCACCCGGCCCTGCTCATAAAGCGCCGCCACCGGCTCGGCCCGGGCGGCCTTGCCCTGCGCCGCCTGCACCTTCGTCACCGGCAGGAAGGCGTCGACCGACCGCATCAGCGCCTCGACCAGCGCCCCCCCCTGGTTCACCTCGGCCACGACCCGGCTCGCGCCATGCCGCCGATAGGCCGCCACGACCGCCTCGGCCCAGGCCTGCGGCGAGCCACCGGCCATCGTCGCATCCTCGATCACCCAGGCCCGCCATTCGGACGCCGGCCCATCACTCTGGACCCCCGCCACCACAATCCCGCATTCGTCGCCACCGGCCTGCCCGGCGACAGACGGATCGACCGCAACCACCACCCGGCTGAAACTCCCCGGCGCCTCGCCCCGCGCCCGCTCGATCACCGCCCGGGTCCAGAGCGCGCCTTCCGCCTCTTCCAGCAGCACCCCGTCCAGCTCCTGCCGCCCAAGCCGCGTGCCGCCATAGCGCGCCCGCACCTCTTCCAGGAACGAGGGCGCGAGCCAGGCCCGGTTCGCCTCGGTCGGCGCCTGCGTCAGGACCGTCGAGGGGTTCTTCAGCACCGCCTTCAACACCTCGACATTGCGCGGCGTCGTCGTGACCACCTGACGCGGGCTGGTCCCGAGCCGCAGCGCGAACTGCAGCATGTCCCAGGTCTCGGCCGCCCGCTTCCACTTCGCCAGCTCATCTACCCAGGCCGCATCGAACTGCGGCCCCCTCAGGCTCTCCGGGTCATGCGCCGAAAAGACCTGCGCCACGGCCCCGTTCGGCCAGACGAGCCGCCGCCGCGTCGCCTCCCAGACCGGGCGCCGGTCGGGCGGCGTGCAGGCAAGGATGCCGCTGTCGCCAAAAACCATCACC
Source organism: uncultured Paracoccaceae bacterium (assembly GCA_945952025.1). Classification (GTDB taxonomy): domain Bacteria; phylum Pseudomonadota; class Alphaproteobacteria; order Rhodobacterales; family Rhodobacteraceae; genus TMP-24. The sequence goes on along the minus strand of CAMFGW010000004.1, from coordinate 13,731 downwards.
TCGCGTGCCTGGTCGACCGTTTCCGACACCAGCGCCACCCGCCGCGCCCGACCGGGGTCCGCAGGCCCCGCCCCCTCGACCTCGGCCCTGACCCATTCTGCCCCGGCCCGCGTCTTGCCCGCTCCGCGCCCGCCCATGATGACCCAGGTCTTCCAGGCCCCCGGCGGCGGCAACTGGTGCGGCAGCGCCCAGACCTCGAACAGCCACGGCAGCGACAAGAGCGCGTTGGGGCTCAGCCCGTCAAGAAAGCTCTCGACCTCCTCCTGCGTCGCGGAGGCGAGCCAGGCGCCGCCCGACCTCAGCCCGCGCTGCATCAAGATCGAGCGCTCCGTCTCCGCCCCGCCGCTCGCCGTCGGCGCCGCCTGGGCCCCGGTCTTCAACGTCCGTCGTCCCAAACCCGGTCTCCTCTTCCAACAGAAGCCTCAGCGCGGCACGCAGGTAGCGCGCCCCGCCCGACCCCTCACGCATTTCGGCACCCTCGACCTCCAGCGCACTCGTCAGTGCGATGGCCTCGTCCGCCAGGCGCCGGCACAGATCTTCCGGCGGCGCAGTCGCTGACTGCTGCCCCGGCCCTTCGGCCTCGTCCCCGTTGATGATACCCTCCCGGCGCGCCCCCGACGCTGACCCTACCCGCGCGGCCCCGATCGCCTGGGGCGGCTACAGACGACAAAGCGGCGAACCGGGTCACCCCGCCGCCGCTCGCCCATTTTTCTCATCATGTCAGAACCTATACGGAAGTCCGTTCGGCAAGTCAAGAAAAATACATGCCGATCAAAGACTTACCGCGCGCAGCTTTAGGGTTTCGTTAACCCCCGCCCTGCTGCGCCTCGATCGCCCGCCACTTGGCGACATTGCGGTTATGCTCGTCGAGCGTCTCGGCAAAGACATGCCCGCCCGTCCCGTCCGCCACGAAGAACAGGTCCTTCGTCACATCCGGATGCACAGCCGCCTCGATCGCCGCCGCACCCGGATTGGCAATCGGCGACGGCGGCAGCCCATCAATCACATAGGTGTTGAAAGGCGTCTTCGCCTTCAGCTCGCTCTGCCTGAGGCCCCGCCCCAGGACGCCCTGCCCCTTGGTGATCCCGTAGATCACCGCCGGGTCGGTCTGCAGCTTCATGCCCTGCGCCATCCGGTTCAGGAACACGCTCGCCACATGGGCCCGCTCGGCCGGCACGCCCGTCTCCTTCTCGATGAGCGAGGCCATGACCAGCGCCTCCTCGGGCGCCTTGTAGGGCAGGCCTTCCGCCCGCCCGTCCCAGGCCTTCTTCAGGATCGCCGACTGGTTCGCCAGCATCTCCGAAACCAGATCCGCGCGCGTCTGGTTCTTCGCAATCTCATACTGCTGCGGCGCAAGAGTGCCCTCGGCCGGCACGTCCTTGACCGCGCCCGTCAGCAAGGGCGCCCGCGACAGGGCGTCGATGATCTGCCAGCTCGTCGCACCTTCCGCGACCGTCACCGCAACCCGCGCATCCCCGCTGTCGAGCATCTGCTTGTAGATGTCGGGAACCGGCCCGGCCACCGGATCGAACTTCGCCTTCTCGGCCATCTCGCCCGACGCCGGGTCAAGCTCGCTGATGACCACATCCGTCCCGGTCACCCCGATCCGGTAGTTGATCTCGGCGCCGCAGGTCGACACGCCCGTGCCGGTCACCTGCACCACGATCGCCTCCATCGAGGCGCCCGCCGGCACCAGGTAGGACCCGGCCTTCAGACCCTTGGTCCGCCCGCTGTAATCCGCGCCGACCCGGAAGATATAGGGATAGCTCACCGCCCCCCGCGCTTCCAACTGATCGGCAACCTTGCGGAAATTCGATCCCTTCTCGACCTTCAGGCAGATCGCCTGCGCCAGGGGCCCGGGCTTGACATACTGGCTCTTCGCCCAGGCGACAACGCCCCCGATGGCCAGCAAAAGCCCGACCGCGAGCGTCAGGAAGTTCGAGGCGACGTGCCGCCACATCAGTCCTTGACCCTGCCAAGGACCAGGCTGGCGTTCGTGCCGCCAAAGCCGAACGAGTTCGACAGCGCATAGTCGATCTTGCGCTTCACCGCCTTGTTCGGCGCCAGGTCAAGCTTCGGCGCGATGGCCGGATTGTCCAGGTTGATCGTGGGCGGCGCCACCTGGTCGCGGATGGCCAGCATGCAGAAGATCGCCTCGACCGCTCCCGCCGCACCCAGCAGATGCCCGATGGCCGATTTGGTCGACGACATGGTCGCCTTGCCCGCCGCATCGCCCAGAAGCCGCTCGACGGCACCGAGCTCGATCGTGTCGGCCATGGTCGAGGTGCCATGGGCATTGATGTAGTCGATCTGGTCGGGCCTCAGCCCCGCCCGCGCCAAGGCCGCGCTCATCGACCGGAAGCCGCCGTCGCCATCCTCGGACGGCGCGGTGATGTGGTAGGCATCGCCCGACAGGCCATAACCCAGCACTTCGGCATAGATCTTCGCGCCGCGTGCCTTGGCATGCTCGTATTCTTCCAGCACGACGACGCCCGCGCCCTCGCCCATCACGAACCCGTCCCGGTCCGCATCATAGGGCCGGCTCGCCTTTTCCGGCGCGTCCGCACGCTTCGTGGACAGAGCCTTGCAGGCATTGAAGCCGGCGATCCCGATCTCGCTGATCGGGCTTTCGGCACCCCCCGCGACCATCACGTCCGCGTCGCCCCACTGGATGAGCCGCGCCGCATCCCCGATCGCATGCGCCCCGGTCGAACAGGCCGTGACCACGGCATGGTTCGGCCCCTTGAAGCCATAGCGAATCGACACCTGGCCCGACGCCAGGTTGATGAGCGCCCCCGGAATGAAGAAGGGGCTGACCCGCTTGGGGCCCTTTTCCTTGATCAGGACCGCCGTTTCCGCAATCGAGTTCAGGCCCCCGATCCCCGAACCGATCATCACGCCGGTCCGAAGGCGGCCCTCCTCGTCCTCGGGCTTCCACCCCGAATCCTCGACCGCCATCTGCGCGGCGGCGACCGCATAAAGGATGAAATCATCGACCTTGCGGCGATCCTTCGGCTCCATGAAATGGTCGGGATTGAACGTGCCACCCGTCCCGTCGCCATAGGGGATCTCGCAGGCATAGGTCGTGACCACGTTCGACGTGTCGAACCGCGTTATCGGTCCCGCGCCCGACTGGCCGGCCAGAAGCCGCGCCCAGGTCTCCTCGACCCCGGCCGCCAGCGGCGTGACCATTCCCAACCCCGTGACCACGACGCGCCGCATGCCTGTCTCCCCAGCGTGTATTCCGCCCGAGGAATACACAGAGCCCCGCCGCTCTGCAACGCCAAGCCCAGAGTCACGGCGCCCCGCCGCCAGAGCCAAAGCCGAGTGGTCAGATCGGCCCGCGATCCAGCACCTGCGCTGCCACTTTTCCGGCCCGGCCGGCAGGGGCCGTTGGCCCTGCCATGCGATGCCTTGGTCTTTTGTCCCCGCCGATGGCCCAAAGGCCATCGGCCAGCGCCCGCCCCGGCGGGCGCTGGCCTTTGTTGGTTCAGGACATCGGCGGTCCAGTGGAACCGCCTCGCTTCGGTCGGGGGAAACGCGGGTCGCGTTTCCTGATCCCGCCCGGCCCAGGGCGACCGCTATCCGCCCGCCCTACCCCTCGCGCCGCAGCAAGGCCACCCGGTCGCCCATGTCCTCGACCTCTCGCAGCACCCGGTAGCCGAACGCCCCGGCCAGGCCTAGAGAGGCGGCATTGCCCACGTCGATCATCGCATGGCTCGGGCCCCCGAAGGGCTGGCGATCCCACCAGCCATGGGCCAGCGCCAGCGCCTCGCGCCCGATCCCCTGCCCCTGCGCGGCCCCGGTCAGGACCCAGCCGCACTCCGGCGCCGCGTCGAAATCCGAGCCATGGCCCCTCAGCGCGCGAAAGAAGCCGACCTGCCCGATGAGCCTCCCGTCCCCCAGCCGCTCGATCGCCCAGGGCCCATAGCCCAGCAGGGCCCAGCTGCCCGCCGCCTTCTGGAATGCCGACCAGCTGTCGGCCACGCCCCGCGGCGGCCCGATGTAGCGCACCACGCCCGGCTCGCGCCAAAGCCGCGCAAAGGGCTCGAAGTCGCGCAAGGTGAACTTGCGCAAGCGGATGCGTTCCCCCTCGACTTCCGAGCTGTCCATGCCACCCCCGAAAGAAAAACGGCACCCCGAAGGGTGCCGCCCGTCCTTCCGTCGCGTTCGATCAGACCGCGGACGAGATGAACTTGACCGCGTCGCCGAAGGTCTGGATCGTTTCGGCGGCGTCGTCCGGGATCTCGATCCCGAATTCTTCCTCGAACGCCATGACCAGTTCGACCGTGTCCAGGCTGTCCGCACCAAGGTCGTCGATGAAGGACGCGCTTTCCGTCACCTTCTCGGGCTCGACGCCCAGGTGCTCGACGACGATCTTCTTCACGCGGTCCGCGATATCGCTCATGGTACTTCCTCTGTTCCGCGGGGGTCATCTGCGCCCCGCATTCCTGTCTGTCCCGGCGCGCGGCCATCCCGCACACTCGGCCTCAAATCCGCGCCGCCTATACCACAGTCTAGGACCGAGGCAAACGCTTTCGCAAGCCCGCTCAGGCAGGCTTTCGGGGCAAAGCCCCCCCGATCAGACCATGGCCATCCCGCCGTTCACATGAAGGACCGCGCCCGTCACATAGGCCGCCTCGACGCTCGACAGATAAAGGACGGCCGCAGCGATTTCCTCGGGCTCGCCCATCCGCCCCGCCGGCACCTGCCCAAGGATGCGGCCCTTCTGCTCGTCGTTCAGCTTGTCGGTCATCGCCGTGGTGATGAAACCCGGCGCCACGCAGTTGACCGTGATCCCCCGGCTCGCCACCTCGGCAGCCAGGCTCTTCGACAGCCCGACCATCCCGGCCTTCGAGGCGACGTAGTTCGCCTGCCCGGGATTGCCCGTCGCACCCACGACGGACGAGATGTTGACGATCCGCCCCCAGCGCGCCTTCATCATGCCGCGCAGGACGCCCCGGCAAAGCCGGAAGGTCGAGGTCAGGTTCACCTCCAGAACCGACAGCCAGTCCTCGTCGGACATGCGCATCATCAGCCCGTCGCGGGTGATCCCGGCATTGTTGACCAGGATGTCGAGCCCGCCCATCGCCTCTGCGGCCGCCTTCGGCAGCGCCTCGACCGAGGCTGGGTCCGACAGGTTCGCCGGCAGCACATGCGCCCGCGCGCCAAGCTCGGCCGCAAGCGCGCGCAAGGGCTCTTCCCGCGTGCCCGACAGACCAACCGTCGCCCCCGCCCCGTGCAGCGTGCGCGCCACCGCCGCCCCGATCCCGCCCGAGGCGCCCGTCACCAGTGCCGTCTTGCCCGTCAGGTCAAACATGGCTGTCCCTTCCCTTTTATCGTTCATTTCCCGGGGCTCAGAGCCCCACCAGATCCTCGGGCGCACCGAAATTCCGCACGGCCGCCTCTTTGGCGATGCGGCGCACCATGCCCGACAGGGCCTTGCCCGCGCCGATCTCCCAGAACTCGGTCACGCCCTGCCCGACCATCCATTCGACCGACCCGCGCCAGCGCACCGAGCCCGTGACCTGCGCAACCAGCAGCCTCCGGATCTCATCCGGGTCGCTGACCGCATGCGCCACGACGTTCGCCACGACCGGCACCGCAGGCCGCGCGATCTGGACACCGGCCAGCGCCTCGGCCATCCGGTCCGCGGCCGGCTGCATCAGCGCGCAATGGAACGGCGCACTGACCGGCAGCAGGATCGCGCGCTTGGCGCCCTTGCCCTTGGCGATCTCGACCGCCCGTTCCACAGCACCCTTGTGCCCCGAAACAACCACCTGCGCGGGGTCGTTGTCATTCGCCGCCTGGCACACCTCGCCCTGCGCCGCCTCTGCCGCCACCGCAGCGGCGCCCGCGAAATCCAAGCCCAGCAGCGCCGCCATGGCTCCCACGCCCACCGGCACCGCCGCCTGCATCGCCTCGCCGCGTATCCGCAGAAGCCGCGCCGTGTCCGTCAGGCTCAGGGCGCCCGCCGCGCACAGGGCCGAATATTCCCCCAGCGAATGCCCCGCAACGAAGGCCGCATCGCTGATCGTCACCCCCTCGGCCTCAAGCGCCCGCATCGCCGCCATCGAGGTCGCCATCAGCGCCGGCTGCGCATTCCGCGTCAGCGTCAGCGCCTCTGGCTCGCCCTCCCAGATCAGGGTCGAAAGCTTTTCGCCCAGCGCCGCATCCACCTCGTCAAAGACCGCCCGCGCTGCCGGATAGGCCTCGGCGAGTGCCCGGCCCATGCCCACGACCTGGGCGCCCTGCCCCGGAAAGACGAACGCGCGCGACATGATGATCCCTTCCCTGACACCGGCACTTCGGCCTGCATCCCCCCTCTACCCGCTCCGTCCCCCGCCGCACAAGACACGAGCCCTCGCCCCCACCCCTCCCTTCGTCTAGGATTGCCGGATGCGAAAGGCCGCGACCGCCCCATGACCCAACCGACCGTCCTCCCCCAGACCGCCCCACAGTCGGCCCCCCTGGCCCACATCGTGCCCACGACCGCCGTGCGCCGCACACTCTACGCCGTCCTGTTCGAGGGGATCGGCGTCCTGCTCAGCACCATCGGCCTGATGCTCTTTTCCGAAGACGGCGAGATGACGACCGGCCTCGCAGTCCTCGGGTCCGTCATCATGATGACCGTGGCGCTGCTCTACAATTTCGCCTTCAACGCCCTCTTCGAGGCATGGGAAAGCCGGCAGGCGACGCGCGGCCGCAGCCTTTTGCGCCGCATCACCCACGCATGCCTGTTCGAGGCCGGGCTCATGGTCATCCTCGTGCCCTTCCTCGCATGGTGGATGGGCATCGGCCTGATCGAGGCGCTGGTCTACGACATCGGCATGACCACCCTCTTTGCCCTCTATGCGCTCGTCTTCACATGGGTCTTCGACGGCCTCTTCGGCCTGCCCGCCTCTGCCCGCTGATCGACGCAGCAAACCGACGCAGCCTACTGACGCAGCGGCATTCCACCCTTGCCCCCCCTGTCACAGGCGCATAAGAGACACGCGCCCGCCCGCGCGACCGCCATGGCGGGCAGAACCAGGGAGTTTCGGGGGCCAGATGCCGCTACTCGTGATGAAATTCGGCGGAACCTCGGTCGCGGACCTCGCGCGGATCGAAAACGCCGCCGAAAAGGTCCGCCGCGAGGTCGAGCGGGGCTATGACGTGATCGTCATCGTTTCGGCCATGTCCGGCAAGACGAACGAGCTTGTCAGCTGGGTCGAACAGACCTCGAAACTCTACGACGCCCGCGAATATGACGCCGTCGTCGCGTCGGGCGAAAACATCAGCGCGGGCCTCATGGCGCTCAGGCTCCAGGAAATGGGCGTGCCCGCCCGATCCTGGCAGGGCTGGCAGGTGCCGATCAACACCACCTCCGCCCACGGCTCGGCCCGCTTCGTCTCGATCCCGCGCGACCATCTCGACGCGAAATTCGCCGAAGGCTTCAAGGTCGCCGTGGTCGCGGGCTTCCAGGGCCTCTCGCCCGAAGGCCGCGTCACGACGCTCGGCCGTGGCGGGTCCGACACCACCGCCGTCGCCTTCGCGGCCGCCTTCGGCGCCGAACGCTGCGACATCTATACCGACGTGGACGGCGTCTACACGACCGACCCGCGCATCACCGAAAAGGCCCGCAAGCTCGACCGGATCGCGTTCGAGGAGATGCTCGAACTCGCCTCGCTCGGCGCGAAGGTCCTGCAAACCCGCTCGGTCGAACTCGCCATGCGCTACAAGGTGCGCCTGCGCGTCCTGTCGTCCTTCGAGGACACCGACGAAAACTCTGGCACGCTCGTCTGCGACGAGGAGGAAATCATGGAATCCAAGGTCGTCTCCGGCGTCGCCTATTCGCGCGACGAAGCGAAAATCACCCTCGTCACCATCGAGGACCGCCCCGGCATCGCCGCCGCGATCTTCGGCCCCCTGGCCGAAGCCGGCGTCAACGTCGACATGATCGTGCAGAACGTCTCTGAAAAGCACATGGACGGCTCGACCCGCGCGGCGACCGACATGACCTTCTCCTGCCCCACGAACCAGGTGGCCCGCGCCAAGAAGGCGATGGAGGACGCAGCGGCGGCCGGCAGCATCCGCTACGCCGACCTGATCGTCGACACCGACGTGGCCAAAGTTTCCGTCGTCGGCATCGGCATGCGCAGCCACGCCGGCGTCGCCGCCCGCATGTTCGACGCGCTTGCCGCCGAGAACATCAACATCAAGGTCATCGGCACGTCCGAGATCAAGATCTCGGTCCTCATCGACCGCAAATACATGGAACTCGCCGTCCAGGCGCTCCATGGTGTGTTCGAACTCGACAAGGCCTAAGTCCGGGCGCCCCGTGCCCCGACCCAGTCATCTGGGGGGCCGCTCTGCACCCACGACGGGCTTGCCTGCCGTCATTTAGGACGCTTTTCTGCTGATCCGGGCAATGGACTGCCTTGCGGGCAGGGCCTACCCCTTCCCCAAAGCGCAACTGTTCCCCTATAGATAGCGCGAAGCAGCCCCCGGACCCGCACCACATGCCCGAACGGACCGAAAGCGACAGCCGCAGGCTCCTCCGCCGCTTGCGTGACACCCTGGCCGAGCCCGGCGCGGGGCAGGAACGGCTAGACCGCATCGTCCGCCTCATCGCCTCGGCCATGGGGACAGAGGTCTGCTCGGTCTACCTCTTCCGCGACGACGATACGCTCGAACTCTGCGCGACAGAGGGGTTGAAGCGCGAATCTGTCCACAAGACCCGCATGAAACTGGGCGAGGGGCTCGTGGGCCGCGTCGCCAAGACCTCGACCCCCATCAACACCGCCAACGCCCCCGCCGAACGCGGTTTCCGCTACATGCCGGAAACCGGCGAGGAACTCTTCTCCTCTTTCCTCGGCGTCCCGATCCAGCGGCTGGGCGAAAAGGTCGGCGTCCTTGTCGTGCAGTCGAAAGAGGCGCGGCAATATTCCGACGACGAGATCTATGCGCTGGAAGTCGTCGCCATGGTCGTCGCGGAAATGTCCGAACTCGGCGCCTTCATCGGCGAGGGCGAAGCCCTCTCGGCCCCCCACAAGCACGCCGTCCTCTTCCGCGGCGGCTCGGGCCAGGAAGGCGCGGCCGAAGGCCGGGTCTGGCTGCACGAACCCCGCGTCGTCATCACCAACCCCGTGGGTGACGACCCCGTCAAGGAACTCGAACGCCTGACCGCCGCCGTCACCGAACTGCGCCTTTCGGTCGACGCCATGCTGTCCACGACCGAGGTGACGGACACCGACCAGCAGCAGGTCCTCGAAGCCTACCGCATGTTCGCCAACTCCCGCGGCTGGATGCGCCGGATGGAAGAGGACATTGCCCGCGGCCTCTCGGCCGAGGCGGCGGTCGAAAAGGAACAGTCGGCGGCCCGCGCGCGCCTCGAACAGGTGCCCGACCCCTACCTCCGCGACCGGCTGAACGACCTTGACGACCTGTCGAACCGGCTCCTGCGCATCCTGACCGGGCAAGGGACCGACACCGGCGCCTCCATGCCCGACAACCCGATCCTTGTCGCCCGCAACATCGGTCCGGCCGAGCTTCTGGACTATGGCCGCAAGCTGAAGGGCGTCGTGCTGGAGGAAGGATCGGTCGGCAGCCATGCCGCCGTGGTCGCGCGCGCGCTCGCGATCCCCCTCGTGATCCACGCCGACCTCATCACGACAGAGGCGCTGAACGGCGACCACATCCTTGTCGACGGCGATGTCGGCACGGTCCACCTCAGGCCCGAAGAAACCGTGGCCCGCGCCTTCCGCGAAAAGATCGCCATGCAGGCCGAGGCGCAAAAGCGCTATGCGAGCCTGCGCGAGCTTGCGGCGACCGACCTCAGCGGCCGGACCATATCGCTCCAGATGAATGCGGGGCTGATGGCCGACCTGCCCTCGCTGACCCCCTCTGGCGCCGAGGGCGTCGGCCTCTTCCGCACCGAACTCCAGTTCCTCGTCCGCAGCCATGTGCCCAAGCGCGGTGAACTCGCCGGCCTTTACGCCCGTGTGATGGAGGCCGCGAAGGGCAAGCGCGTCGTCTTCCGCACGCTCGACATCGGCTCGGACAAGGTCCTGCCCTACATGAAGCGGGTCGAAGAGCCGAATCCCGCCATGGGCTGGCGCGCGATCCGCGTCGGGCTCGACAAGCCGGGCGTCCTTCGGATGCAGCTCCAGGCGCTACTCCGCGCTGCCGCCGGCCGCCCGCTGTCGGTCATGTTCCCCTTCGTCGCCGAATTCGAGGAGTTTCGCGAAGCCCGCCAGAAGCTCCTCGACGAGGTCGAGAACGAGCGCAGTCTTGGCCACACCCTGCCCTCGATCCTCGAGATCGGGGCGATGCTCGAAACCCCGTCGCTGGCCTATGCGCCCGACGCCTTCTTCCAGATGACCGACTTCATCTCGATTGGCGGCAACGACCTCAAGCAGTTCTTCTTCGCCGCCGACCGGGAAAATGAGCGCGTGCGCAAGCGCTACGACATGCTGAACGGCTCGTTCCTGACCTTCCTCGAGATGATCGTTGCCCGCGCTGCGCGCTTTGGCACGCCCCTGTCCTTCTGCGGCGAAGATGCCGGGCGGCCGGTCGAGGCGCTCTGCCTCGCGGCCCTTGGCTTCCGGACGCTCTCCATGCGCCCGGCCTCCATCGGCCCGGTCAAGCACCTGATCCGCCGCGTCGACCTGACCGCGCTCAAGGCCGTCCTCGACGCCGCGCGCGCCGAAGGCGTCCCGACAGCCCGGCCTGCGGTCATGGATTTCCTCGCCCGGCAGGACCTCTGACCCCATTCACAAGACCCCTGACCAATTTTCTGAAGGAATAGCCCCATGGCTTATACCTCCCCCGACGTCTGGACCTGGGACAAGGAAAACGGTGGCGCTTTCGCCTCGACCAACCGTCCCATCGCCGGCCCGACGCATGACAAGATCCTGCCCGTCGGCCCGAGCCCCCTGCAACTCTACACGCTCCACACCCCGAACGGCGTCAAGGTGACGATCCTTCTGGAAGAGCTTCTGGCGCAGGACCTTCCCGCCCAGTACGACGCCTGGAAGATCGACATCGGCAAGGGCGACCAGTTCGGCTCGGGCTTCACCGACATCAACCCCAACTCGAAGATCCCGGCCCTCATGGACCGCTCGGGCGCCAAACCCCAGCGTGTCTTCGAATCCGGCGCGATCCTCCTTTATCTGGCGGAGAAGTTCGGCGCCTTCCTGCCCAAGGGCGGGCCCGAGCGGACCGAGGCGCTGTCGTGGCTCTTCTGGCAGATGGGCTCGGCCCCCTTCGTCGGCGGCGGCTTCGGGCATTTCTACGTCTACGCACCGGAGAAGTTCGAATATCCGATCAACCGCTATGCCATGGAAACCAAGCGCCAGCTTGACGTGCTCGACCGCCGCCTGGGCGAAAACGCCTTCATCGCGGGCCCCGACTACACGATCGCCGACATGGCGATCTGGCCCTGGTATGGCCGCCTTGCGCTCAGCGAAATCTACGGCAACGCCGGGCATTTCCTCGATACGAAGAGCTACCGCCACCTTCTGGCCTGGGCCGAACGGCTCGCCGCCCGGCCGGCCGTGCAAAAGGGGATCTCCGTCCCCCTAGCTGCTATTTGATCGCGCCATCTGACCCTCAGGCCGCGAGCCGCCCGGCTCGCGCCGCCTCATAGGCATCGGTCACCGCCGCCTCGCCATGCGTCTCGACCAGCCGCTGCAGGCCGAAGCGCACCCGCGCCACGTCGGTATAATAGCTCGCGAAGGCATAGTTGATCCCGGCCCCCGCCGCCGCCCCAAGGATCGGCACGGCCTTCGCGGCGAGCGTCTTGGTCAGCATCGTCGAAAAGGCCGGCACCACGCGCGAGATCAGCGCATGGAGCGTCGTGCCGTTGAGCGTCAGGCGGCTGCCGACAAAGCCCGTGTTGACCCCGTCGTCTGCAGTTCCGGGGCCCCCCGAACCGAAGATGTCGATGCAGGTCAGCCGCACCGCGTCGCTGTTCGGATCGAACCCTGCCTCGGCCGCAATGCGCTGCATGGCTGAAAACATGACTATGACCGTCGCCGGCAACTCGACCGCCGCCGACGCCATGCCGGCCGACCCGCCCGCCGCCCCGCTGACCGCCGCCGCAAGCTTATGGCCCATGTCCCCGCCCTGTTTCGGCAGGAACCGCCCGGCAGTGCCCGCCCCCTTGTATAGCCGGGTAAGCAGCCCTTCGGCCGTGTCATCGACCGACCGGCGCACCGACTTCGGCAACCGCGCGACCCAGGCCTCGATCTGGCCGCCGAAGCCGTTGATGGCCCGCATCAAAGGCCCATTCGCCCGCTCGGCCCGCCGCGCGAGCGCGCGGACCTCGGCGAGTGCGGCCGGCGGCAGGCTTGATCCGACTTTAACGCCCATCTCTGGTCCTTTCCTGCGGCTGGAAACCCCTTTGGCCCCCGACCGCCCTTTGGGAAAAACATGGCCCCTCTGCCCCGGATTTCAAGCCGCCGCTATCCGCCAGTCTGCGGCACGCGCACGACCGGCCCTTCGACGCCCCCCCAGGCACCGGGCTGCAACTCCATCCCCAGCACCCGGTCGGGATTGGTCGGCGGTGGCATCTCGACCCGTTCGAGCTTGCGGAACCCGAAGCGCCGGTAATAGGGCGCGTCGCCCACCAGCATCACCCGCTCCCACCCCAGCCGCCGCGCCTCGCCCAGGCTTTCATGGATCAGAAGCGCCCCGAGCCCCTCGCCCTGCCGCGTCGGATGGACTGCAACGGGTCCCAGAAGCAGGACCCGCCGCCCGGCGATCCTGACCGGCCAGTAGCGGATCACGGCCGCCAGGATGCCGTCGCCGTCCCTCAGGACAAGGCACAGGGCCTTGACCGGCGGCACGCCGTTTCTCAGCCGGTAGGACGACAGAGCCGTGCGCCCCGGCGCAAAACACAGGTCATAAAGCGCCTCGACCTCTGCCGCATCCGCCTCGGTTTCCTCTTCCAGCCGATACAAACGCCCCTGCCCTCTTCGCCTGCCCGATTCGACGCTGCTTCGCGGCGAACCCTAGCAAAGCGAGGCCCCCCGGCAAGCCCGGATGCCCCCAAACGCGCCGGCAATCGCCCGCGCCCCTTTTCGACCGGCACGACATCAGGCATAGCGGCCCTGATCCCAAAAGGCCGCGCATGTCCGCACCCGCATCCATCACCGACATCGACGCCAGGGGCCTTCTCTGCCCCCTGCCGGTCCTGCGCGCCGCAAGGCTTCTGCGCGAGCTGTCGCCCGGCGCGCTCCTCAGGCTCCGCGCGACCGACCCGGCGTCCTGGATCGACGTGCCGCATTTCTGCACGACCTCGGGCCACGACCTGATCTCGGCCGACGACAGCGACGGCATCAAGACCTATCTCATCCGTCGCGGCCCCGACCGGGCCACGCCAGAGGACTAACCAAGAAAAAAGGCGCCCCGCGGGGCGCCTTTTCGTTCCATTCGATCCGATCAGCGGCCGAGCGACCACCAGCCCCGCCTGCGTGGAGCCGCAGGCGCGGCCTCCTCGGCCTCTGCGGCTTCCTGCTCTGCGGCAGGCTCGGCCACCGCTGCCACCAGATCGCCCGGATCGCGCTGCAGACCCGCGCTCGCGGATTCAACGACCGGCTCGGGACTCGGCACCGCCAACTCGACCGCTGCAGGCGCGGCCTCAACGACCGGCTCCGTGACAGGCTCAACCTTCGCCTTGGCCCGGCTCGCCCGCTTCGGCTTGACCGGCGCTTCGGCAGTGACCGCCTCGGACCCGTCGGCCCCAGC
>CAMFGW010000003.1 GCA_945952025.1 uncultured Paracoccaceae bacterium | reverse complement strand
CTACACACTGCATATCGTCGGCAGCGTCAGATGTGTATAAGAGACAGGGGTAGGCCTTCGGCTGGCGGATGATCGCAGCGCCGATCACGTCCGTCTCTTTCGCCAGCCCCAGCTTCTGCAGCTCTTTCGAGGCCAGCACCCGCAGGTCATCGTCCGACATCTGCCACAGGCCATCGCCCTCCTGGCAGAAATACTCCATGCCGATCGAGGCGGTGTTCTGGTCGGGCAGCATTTCCTTCGACCAGGCGCGGAAGTTCTGGATGCGCCCGACCTTCACCGACGGCGAATGGATGTAGATCCAGTTGTCGCTGAAGGGGTCGGCATGGTTCAGGACCAGCGTCACGATCAGGAAGTCGCGGTAGCGCAGCTTGTCGGCAGCCGCGAGCACTTCGGGCGGCGGCGGCGGGTCGAAGGCATGGATCAGGTCCCTGAGCGCCATCGAGTTGATGAAATGCTCGCCCTCGATCCGCTCGGTCACCGGCGCCTTGCCGTCCGTCGACCAGCGCTGGACATCGACCGAGGTCACGCGGTTTCCGTCGCGGTTCACCTGCACGACGGGCGAGCGCATCTGCACCTCGCCGCCCTGCTCGCGCACCAGGTCGCGGCACTTTTCCCACATCATGCCGGGACCAAGGCGCGGATACTGGAACTCCTCGATCAGGCTCGTCGTGTCGTTCGCGCCCGAGATCGCATTCCAGACCGCCTTGAAGAGCGACAGATTCTTGATGCGCTGCGCGGCCCAGTCGGCGCGAATCTCCTTCGGGTCGATGCCCCAGACCTTGTGCGTATAGGTCTGGAAGAAATGCATGTAGAGCCGGCCGCCGAAGCGGTTGATGACCCATTCCTCGAAGCTCTCTTCCTTGCGGAAGGGGCGCACCTGCCACTTGAAGTAGGACAGAAGGATGCGCGCGCTTTCATAGGGGCCGATGTTCGACAGCGCGTTGAAGAGCTTCAGCGGATAGTCGAAGAACTTCTCGCGGTAGTAGATGCGGCTCTGGCGCGGGACGGTGATGAAATCATCCTTCAGCACTTCATGCCACATGTCGTCGACCTCCTTCACCTTGGTGAAGAAGCGGTGGCCGCCGATGTCGAACCGGTAGCCGTTGTTCGATTCGGTGCGCGAGATGCCCCCGACCATGTCAGAGGCTTCCAGCACAACCGGACGATGCCTCCGGCTGCGCTTCTGCAGTTCGTAGGCCGCCGTGAGGCCCGCAGGGCCGCCGCCAATGACGACAACGGGGCTGGTCTTGTCCGGTTGCATGGTGTTGACCTTTTTGAAATAGGCACTCGAAATTCTGTTCAGGCACTTCGGTTCTAGACTGAGTGACGTCCAGGCCGAAGCCGGCCCTTCGGTTCAGACCGGAATCGCTGACATTCTATAGCAAAAGCCGGGAATTGTCCCGGATTCGTCATATCTTGACATAAGTTCCCCGCGGCCGGTGCCCGGCCAGGATATTGCGGGTGTCCAGGACAAGGCTGGCCGCTTCGGCGACGAGCCCGTAATCAACCCCGGCGTGATCCGTCGCGATCAGGATCGCATCATAGGATGCAACGCCCGATTGCGAGAGCGGCACCGACTTCCGGCCTGCCAAGTGGGGATGATCGCGCGTCACCGGCAACACCGGGAAATAGGGATCGTGGTAGTCGCAGGCCGCCCCCATCGCCTCGAGCCGGTTCAGGATCGCAAGCGCCGGGCTTTCGCGGGTGTCCTCGACGTTCTTCTTGTAGGCGATGCCCAGGATCAGCACGCGCGCGCCCTTGACCGCCCGGCCACGCTGGCCAAGTTCGGCCGCGACCCGGTCGGCGATCCGGTCGGGCGCCTTGTCGTTCGTGCGCGCCGCAAGCTCGATCAGCGGTGCCTCGGACCCCACGTCGCGGGCTCGCCACGCCAGATAGACCGGCGAGACGGGGATGCAGTCGCCACCGATTCCCGGACCCGGATAGAAGGGCATGTAGCCGAAGGGCTTGGTCGCGGCGGCCGCGACCACCTCCCAGACATCGACGCCCATCGCCTCCATCGCCACCTTCATCTCGTTCACGAGTGCGATGTTCACCGTTCGGAAGCTGTTTTCGGCCAGCTTCACCGCCTCGGCCGTGGCGAGGCTGCTGACCGGGACGGTGCGGGCCACGATCAGGCTGTAGAACCGGTCCAGCAGGTCGCGCGACTGGGCATCGTCGGCGCCCACGACCTTGGGGATCGACTTCGTGTCGAAGGCCGCGTTGCCGGGGTCCTCGCGTTCCGGCGAAAAGCCCAGGAAGAAGTCCGCGCCCGCGCGCAATCCGCCGCGTTCGAGGATCGGGCGCAGGACGGTCGCAGTCGCGCCGGGCCAGACCGTGCTTTCCAGAACCACCAGCTGTCCGGGGCGCAGGTGGGCCGCCACGGTTTCGGCGGCGGCCAGCACATAGGACATGTCGGGCTCTCGCGCCGGCGAAAGGGGGGTGGGCACGCAGATCAGGACGATGTCGGCATCGGCGATCACCGCAGGATCGGCCGAGGCGGCAAAGCGGCCCCCTGCCCGCGCCTTGGCAATGCGGCCCGGCGCGAAGTAGGAAATCACCTGCTCGCCCGCATTGACCGCGGCGACACGGCCCACGTTCAGGTCAAGCCCGGTCACCGGAAAGCCGCTTTCGGTGATGGTCAGCGCCAGGGGAAGCCCCACATAGCCAAGCCCCACCGTCACCACCCGCGCCTCGCGCGCGGCGATGCGGTCCCTCAGCGTCGCATACATAGAAAAAGAAGCGGTCATGGTCATCCTTGCACTCTGTCGCGCAGGGCCGTCCGGCTGTAGCTCCGGTCCGGCGGTCTGAAATGGCTAGGCGCGGGACAAAGGGCCATCCCGCAGAAATCGCTGCCGGCGCCAGCCGGACTTCAGTCTCATTTCCCGCGTGACGGGATTTCCGCCACATACCAGACGCCCTGCCCGAATCCAAAGCCGAGCGATCCGGAGCCCCATTTTAGCCCCATTCCGCCCTTCGAAGGCACTGGTTTGCCCGACGATCTGCCCGGGATGCGCGGGCTGTTACGCATTTTGCAACAATACCCCCGCTTGCGCGCGCAGCCCGCTTCGGCTTCGGTTAAGGTGGCAGCGGAACGGCAGGACGACAGAGGGCGGGCAGCACATGCACATTTTCATCACCGGCGGCGCGGGCTTCATCGGCTCGCACCTGACCGAGAAGCTGATCGCCGAAGGCCATGCGGTCACGGTCCTGGACGACCTGTCGACCGGCCGGCGCGAGAACCTCGCGGCGGTCGAAAGCGCGCCCGGCTTCACCTTCGTCGAAGGCTCGATCCTGGACGCGGCACTGGTCCAGCGCCTGACGGACAAGGCGGATTTCGTCATCCACCTGGCGGCGGCGGTCGGCGTGAAGCTGATCATGGACGAACCCTCGCGCTCGATCCTGACGAATGTCGGCGGGACAGAGAACGTCCTGAAGGCGGCCTTGCGGGAAAAGACGCCAATCTTCATTGCGTCGACCTCGGAAGTCTATGGCAAGACGACGAAATTCCCCTTCCGCGAAGATGACGACCTGACCATCGGCGCCACGAAGAACCTGCGCTGGTCCTATGCCTGCGCCAAGACGCTGGATGAATTCCTGGCGCTCGCCTATGCGCGCGAGGCGGCCCTGCCGGTCGTCATCCTGCGCTTCTTCAACACGACGGGCCCCCGCCAGACCGGCCGCTACGGCATGGTCGTGCCGAACTTCGTCGAGGCGGCGCTGGACGGCCGCCCGCTTCTGGTCCACGGCACGGGCGAGCAGTCGCGCTGCTTCGGCCATGTCCATGACGCGGTCGAGGCGATCCTGCGGCTGATGAAGACGCCCGACGCCTTCGGCCAGGTCTTCAACGTCGCAAACGATGAAGAGGTGACGATCCGGGGCCTTGCCGAAGCGGTGATCGCCGCGACCGGCTCGCAGTCCGCAATCCAGCTGATCCCCTATTCGGACGTCTACCCCGAAGGGTTCGAGGATATGGCCCGCCGCCTGCCCGACGTCTCGAAACTCGAACGCTTCACGGGCTTCCGCCCGCGCCTGCCCCTGGCTCGCGTCATCTCTGATGTTGTCAGCGAAAAGCGCGCCGCGCGCGGGGGCGCATGATGGCGGAAAAGATGACTGGCACGATCACCGCGCCCCGCGACCGGCTGATACTCGGCGCGATCCTGCTTTTGGCACTCGCCCTGCGCCTGCCGGTCATGAACGGCCCCCTCTGGTATGACGAGATCACTACGGTCGACACGCACCTGAAGCTCGGCTGGGGCGAAATGCTGACCGACTATTCGATGAACCATCACTACCTGCACAACTTTCTGGCCAAGGCGACGATGGACCTCTTCGGGCCGGAGCCCTGGGCAATCCGGCTGCCGGCGCTTCTTTTCGGACTAGGCTCGATCTGGGCGATCTGGGCACTGGCAAAGCGCGTCAGCAGCATGTGCGTCGCCCATGCGACCGCGCTGATGATGGCGCTTTCCTACCACGAGATCTGGTTTTCGACGAACGCGCGCGGCTACACCGGGATGGCCTTCTTTTCCCTTCTCGCGCTGGTCCTTTTCCTCGATGGGCTGAAGGACGGTCGCACCCGGACCTGGGTCGCCTTTGGCCTGACGCTTGCCGCCATCATCTTCACCCACCTCACGGGGGCCTTTTTCGTGGTGGCGCTTGGGCTCTGCTGGCTGATCCTGCTTGTGCAGGCCTGGCGAAGGGGCGACCTGACGCGCGATCTGGGGCTGAAGCCCTTCCTTGCCTTCCTGGGCGGCGGCATCCTGACCATCCTCCTCTATCTGCCGCTCCTGCCCAGCCTTCTGAAAACGGTAGGTGGCGTTGCCGGAACCTCGGCCGTTGATCCGATGAAGGAATATCAGAACCCGATCTGGACCGCGGCCGAAGGTCTGCGCACCGGGGTCGGCGGCGCGGGGCCGGCGATGGTGATCGCGGGCCTTGCCGTCCTGGCCACCGCCGCCTTCGGCGTCTGGGCGCTCAGGCAGCGGGGGCCGCTCGTCGCGCGCGTGACCATCTGGCACATCGTCCTGACCGTGGGCGCGCTGACGCTCGTCGGCATGCGGATCTGGCCGCGCTTCTTCTTCACCGACATCGCCTTGATTCTCCTGCTGATCACCGCGGGCGTCGCACAGATCTGCACGCTGATCGCCCGGCTGACCGGGCCGAAGCTTGGTGCGGCGCTATTCCCCGGCGCAGTCCTTCTGATGGCGCTCGTCTCGGCCAAGCTGGCGGTCCGCAACTATGACGCGCCGAAACAGGACATGGCCGGCGCCTTTGCCTTTGCCGAAGCCCACCGCACCGTCGGGACCCGCGTCTATGCGCTCGCCTATTCGTCCGACACCTTCGCAGCGCATTTCGGCGCCGACTGGGGCCGGATTTCGACGGAAGAGGATTATGCCAGGGCCATGGCCGCACCCGGCCCGGTCGAATTCGTCGTGGTCTTCCCCGACCGCAGCTTCCGCTCATTCCCCGCACTCGACGCCGATCGCGCCTCCGGCCGACTGGTCGAGACGGCGCACTTCCGCGGCACGCTGGGCGATGGCGACATTTTCATCCTCGCGCGGCCCGATGCGGCGGGTGAGGGGGCAAGCGGTGGTTGACCTCGTCATAGGATCTGGCCCCGCTGGCATCGCCACCGCGCGGGGCCTTCTGGCCCGCGGCCGGTCCGTCACGCTGGTCGATGTCGGCGGCACGCTCGAACCCGCCCGCGCCGCCGCGCGCGACGCCCTGGCCGCAGAGGCGCCGGCCGACTGGTCCGCCGCGACCCGCACCGGCTGGCAGGCGCCCCAGTTCGCGAGCCCACCCGGACAGGTGCGCCGCTACGGCTCTGACTTCGCGATGGAGCCTGCGGACGCCACCTTCGCCGATCCGGGCGGCCTGACGCTCCGCGCCAGTCACGCCGTCGGTGGCCTGTCGAACCTCTGGGGCGCGGCGGTCCTGCCCTACGCGGCGCAGGACATGGCCGGCTGGCCGATCACCGCCGACGACCTGGCACCCCACTATGCGGCCGTGACCGAATTCCTGCCCGTCGCCGGCGGCCGCGACCGGCTCGAGGCGCTGTTTCCCACGCTTTCGATGCGAGGGCGCACCCCCCTGCCCCCCGGCCCGCAGGCCGAGCGCGTCCTGAAACTCTGGCGCGCGGCCCTGGGCGGCCAGCCGGACCCGGCCCTGACGCTGGGCCTGTCGCGGCAGGCGGTCGCGCCCGGCTGCCGCCTGTGTGGCCAGTGCCTGCACGGCTGTCCCTGGGGCCTGATCTGGTCGGCGGCGCAGGAGCTGCCCCGCCTGCGCGAGGACCCGCGCTTCGCCTGGTCACCCGGCGCCCCGGTCCGGCGGATCGAAGAGGGGCCGGACTGCGTCACCCTGATCCGCGCCGACGGCACGACGGAGACGGGCGAGCGCGTCTTCCTGGCGGCCGGCGTTCTGGAAAGCGCACGCATCCTTCTGGCCTCTCGCCCCCAGGCGCACGATAGCCTCACGCTCCGCGACAGCCCCCACGGCTTCCTGCCGATGCTTGACCTGTCGCTGCCCCGCAAGGGCCGCCCGCATCCCGACCGGGGGCCGCTTCACACGCTGGCGAAACTCTTCCTTGAACTCGACGACGCCACCCTCTCGCCCCACCTGATCCACAGCCAGATCTATAGCTGGAACGAGTTCTATGCCCCTGAGCTCATTGCCAATTACGGCCGCCGCCTGCCGGGCTCGGCACCCCTCTGGCGGGCGCTCGCCCGGCGGCTGATGGTGGCGCAGGTGTTCCTGCATTCCGACCACGGACCGACGATCGACCTGTCGCTCGCCCCCGACGGGCGCCTGACCTCTACGGTCACCGCCGCCCCCGACCTGCCCACCCGCTTCGGCGCTGCCGCCGGCCGCATCGCCGCCGCCATGGCGCGCGCGGGGCTGAAGCCCCTGACCCGCGCCGCCCGGCTCGCCGCCCCCGGCGCCTCGTTCCACGCGGGCGCCACTGTCCCGATGGCCCGCAATCCGCGACCGGGCCAGTCCGATCCGCTCGGACGTCCATACGGCCTGTCGCGCCTGCACCTGACCGACGCCTCCTGCCTGCCGGCGATCCCAGCGACGACGATTACCCTGCCGGTGATGGCCAACGCCCACCGGATCGCAAGCCTGTCACCCTAGGAAATGGACACACCATGAACGCCAAATCCAACTTTCTGCACCGAACATCACCCCGGCCCGCGCCCGTCAGCCTGCTTTATACGCTGGCGATGCTGGTCTTTGCGCTGACCTTCGCACTGCCCGTCCAGCGGGCCGAGGCCCATGCCTTCGCCGCGACGGACGCAATCGTGAGCTTCGACCGCAATGCCAAGAGTTTCGGCATGCTCTTCGACATCAACATCGAGGCCATCCTTGCCGGGGTCGACCCCGAGGTGAAGGACACGAACGAAAGCCCGAAGGCCCAGGAATATAACCGGCTGCGTGCCCTGCCGCCCGCCGAGCTTCAGAAAGAGTTCGAGGCGTTCGAGCCGCAGCTCCTGGCCGGCATGCGCTTCTTCGTCGATGGCAAACCGATCCAGCCCAAGCTTGTGAGTGTGAAGTTCGCCGAGATCGGCGATCTTGGCGTCGCCCGCAAGACTAGCATGCAGTTCCAGGGGGACCTGCCGCCAGACTCCAAGACCTTTGCCTTCGGCTGGCAGCCCACATTCGGAAAGATCCTTCTGCGCACCATCGCCCCGCACGCGCGCGCGGAACATGTCGAGAAGATCGAGGCCGGCGCGACCAGCAGCGACATCGTCATTGATGACGTGAAGTCGCGCACGACGATCGACATGGTCTGGGACTTCCTCAAGATCGGCTACACGCACATCCTGCCCAAGGGGACGGACCATATCCTCTTCGTGGTCGGCATCTTCCTTCTGTCGACGAAGCTGAAGCCGATCCTGACCCAGATCACCGCCTTCACGGTCGCCCACACGATCACGCTCGGCCTCGGCGCGGCGGGCTACGTCTATGTGCCGCCCTCGATCGTGGAACCGCTGATCGCCGCCTCGATCGTTTATGTCGGGGTCGAAAACATCATGCGACCAACGCTCAGTTTCTGGCGACCGTTCGTCGTCTTCTGCTTCGGGCTCTTGCACGGCATGGGCTTCGCCGGGATCCTGCGCGAATTCTCGATCCCGAAAGAGGACTTCCTCATCGGCCTGCTCAGCTTCAACGTCGGCGTCGAACTTGGCCAGTTGACCATCATCGCCTTCATGTTCCTGACGGTCGGCATCTGGTTCGGAAACAAGCCCTGGTATCGCCAGCGCATCGTGATCCCGGGTTCGGCCATCATCTCGGTGATCGCCGCCTTCTGGTTCTTCCAGCGGATCGGGCTTCTTGGCTGAGTAACGGGGGCGGGCCGCGCGCTGATCAGCCCGCGCCCGTCCCGATCGTGAAGGCGCCGGCGGCCAGACGGTCGGCAAGCGCGTGCCGCCCGGCCTGCCACGCCGCCTTGGCGAATCGCGCCTCATAGGCCGCCAGCACCCGGTCCTCGCGCCAATGTTCGGCAAATCCCGCCCGCGCCGCCGCCGCCATCCGCGCCCGCGCGTCGGGATCGGAGGCGAAGGTGCGCATGGCGGCCAGAAGCCCCGCCTCATCCTCGAAGAGCAGCCCCCCGCCCGTGGCCGCGACGATCTCGGGGAAGGGCCCGAGGTTGCGGGCGATGACCGGGGTGCCGAGCCGGAAGCTTTCGATCAGGATGATCCCGAAGGTCTCGTAACAGATCGACGGCACGATCAGCGCCAAGGCCCCGCGATAATAGGCGTCGAGCTCTTCCGGCGTCTTGCGGCCAAGGAAGCGGATGCGCTCCTGCCCGGCGGCGAGCCGCTTCAGTTCGGGCGCATAATCGCCATCGCCAAGGATCAGAAGGTCCGCGTCGGGAAACTTCTCCATCGCCGGAAAGACATCCTGCAGGCCCTTGATCTTCTCCAGCCGCCCGACGAACAGGAAATAGGGCCGCGGATGGGGGCTTGGCGCCTCGCTCGACGCGGCCGGCGCGAGGTCGGGCAGGAAATAGGGCAGCACCGTCATTGGCTGGCCAAGCCCGAATTCGGCATGCTTCGCCCGCGAAAACTCGGACTTGGCGATGACCAGATCGGCGCGGTCCAGCATCCGCTCCAACAGCCCCGTCCCCCGCCAAAGCTGCGGCGGCCGCCGGTAGCTGACCACGCAGCGCAGGCATTCGCGCTTGTCGCACAGCTCGCGCCCATAGCGCCAGAGGACATGGGTCGGGCAGACGAGCCAATGTTCGTGCGCCTCGTAGACCTTGAAGGCGTCGCCATAGGCCAGAAGGCCGGGCCCGCCGACCAGCGACAGGTTGTTGTGCCAGATGATGTCGGGCCGGTTCTCGTCGATCAGCGCCCTGATGCGCGCGGCATGGACCGTCGGGCGCCCCATCTGCTGGGTCAGGAGGTTCGACAGGAAGCCGTTCGCCGCCCGAAGCCCGATGCGCCGCACGCCGTCGGGCGCGCCCTCGACCCCCGGCTTGCCGCCAAGGATCAGGTAGCTGTCCTCGTCATGGACGACCGTGACCTCATGCCCCCGAGCGGCAAGCGCCCGCGCCATGCGCTGCACCCCGATCGCATCGCCGCCGAAGGAATAGGGCGGGTAGAAGGTGGTGAACATCAGGATCCTGAGCGGGCTCACGACGTGCCCCCGCTTGCCAGCGTGCGAAAGAGCGTGAAGCGGTCGCGCATCACGGCAAGGCAGAACAAGAGATAGGTCACGACCCCCGCCGGCACCGCGACGCCAAGGACCAGGATCGGGCTGTGACCGTCCAGAAGCCGGGCGAGCATCACGACGGGCACAGCCATGACGATGCTGCCAACGATGGACCTGACCTGCGGCAGGACCAGCGCCGAAAGCGGTTGACCCGAGAGCCGCGCGGCCATGGCGAAGAACGCGGGCCAGACCAGGAAGTTCGCCAGAACGACCGCCCCGGCGACCCAGGGGGCACCGGTATCGCCCAGCAATGCCGCGATCCAGATCAGAAGTGCCGTCAGCCCTACCGCCGTCCAGACCAGCACGCCCACGACCCCGGCCCGGCCGGCCGCGAGCGCAAAGGCGATCTGGATGCGCGACAAGCAGATGTAGACGCCAAGCGCGGCTAGTATAGCCAGGACCGGCGCGGCCTCGGCCCAGCCGGCGCCGAAGATCAGGAGGACCATGGGTCCGGCCAGAAGCGACAGGCCGGTGAAGAAGGGAAAGGCCACGGTCCCGGCAAGGACCAGCACGTCGCGCATGAGCCGCCCGGCAAGCCCCGGCCCGGACCGGCCAAGCGCCGCAAAGGCCGACTGCGATGCCTGGCGCAAGGGCGTGATGATCAGGAACGACAAAGTCTCGACCAGCCGCCACGCCAGCCCGTAAAGACCGGCCGCGACGGGCCCGAAAAGCGCGCCGGTCAAGAGAAGCGGCACCTGTGTCGCCGCCATCTCGCCCGCGCGCAACCCCAGGACCTTGGCGCCGAAATGCCCGGCCTCCAGCAGGGCCGCCCGGCCCGGCACCGGCCCCGGCCGCCAGTCGACCGCGCCCCAGGCAAGGAGGGCGTTCGTCAGGATCAGGGTCAGCCACTGGCCGACGAAGCTCCAGACGCCGAAACCGTAAAGCGCCATGCCGATCCCGACCACGCCGCCCAGGACCACCCCGGCAATCGCGCGAAGCGACAGGGTGCGGAAGTGGAGCTCTCGCCTGAGGATTGCGACGGGGACCGCATTCAGGGCAACGATCGGCACCGACAGCGACAGGGTGCGGATCAACCCCGTCACCTGCGGCTCGCCATAGGTCCGCGCCGCAAGGGGCGCGATGAGCGCAAGGCCGACGGCCAGCGCCAGCCCCAGCGCCACCAGCAGCCAGAAGGTCGCGTTCCAATCCTCGGGCTGGGGATCGGGGTGCGCGATGAGGTATTCCGACAGGCTCTCGCGGACCATCTGTTCGCAGAGCACGATGAAGACCGACGCCATCGCCAGAAGCCCGTAGTCGCGCGCGCCCAGAAGCCGGGCGAGTGTCACGAATACGGCGAAGTTTACCGCCTGCTCGACCCAGTTGCCCAGCGCCATCCAGGCGACACCGCGCGAAAACTGCCGCTCGACGCTCATTTCAGGCCCACCCACGGCTTCGTGGCCGCCCCCTTCACCGCGCGAAGCGTCCGGCGCAGTGCCAGGTAGGGGCCGCCGCGCCCCGCCAGATGGGCCTGCCAGCGGGCCGGGTTCTGGAAATAGAACATCTCGATCCGCGGCAGGTCGTGAAGGTCATCCCCCTGCCCCGCAACCCCGAGCCGGGTTCCGACCGAGGTCACATGCGCGCGCGCGATCACAGCCCGCTCACGCGGCCCCGCAAGCCCGTAGGGCGGGGCGAAATGCGCAGGTGCCGCCCCAAGTCGGTCGGCCAGAACCCCGGCGCCTCCCTGGACTTCGGCCTCTATCCCGGCCTCGGGCAACGCGGTCAGGTCGGGGTGGCTGCGCGTATGGTTGCCGAACAGAACCCCCTGCCCCGCCAGCGCCTCGACCCGGTCCCAGCCCATGAGCGGGCGCGGCGGATCGGCGATGCCGCGCCAGCCTTCACGGCCGCCCATGTAGTCGGTCGGCAGGTAGACGATCGGCCTGATCCCAAGGTCGCGCATGACGGGCCAGGCCGCCTGGTCGAAATCGGCGAACCCGTCGTCGAACGTCACGACCACCGACCGCGCCGGCAGCCGCCCCGCGCCCCTGAGATCGGCCCAGTCGCCAAGCGTCAGGCAGGAAACCCCGCTTTGGGCCAGCGCGCGCATCTGCATGGCAAAGACCGCGGGCGCGATCGAGGTCGCGCCCCCCCGGTCCGACACCGAATGATACATGAGGATCGAGGTCGCCCAGCCGCTCACGGAGGCCACCTTTCAACGCGGGCCGCCATTCAGTCCTCGACCCGGTGATGCTCGAACTCGGCCCGGTGCCGCGCCCAGCCTTCGCGGTCGATGGTCCCGTCGGGACGCAGCACCTCGGCCGCGGCATAGGCCATGGCGAAGGCGTGGTGCGTGTTGTCATGGGCGAAAAGCCCCTGCCGCCCGAAGGACAGGAACCCGTCAAGGCCCGAGAGCCAACGGTCGACCGTCTCGAAATACCGTTGATAGTCAAGGTCATAGACCGGATAGGCCTGCCCGATCCGCCGCGTCTCGCAGCGCGCGACCTCGCAGGTCACGGGCAGGCCAAGCCCGTTCAGCCAGTCGACATAATGGCGGCCGATCTCGGCGTCGCTCATGTCCCACCAGACCTCGCCCGGGTCGCAAGGCAGCTCGCCGCAGAGGATCGTCAGGCCCTTCGGACCTTCGGCGGAATTGTAGTTCTTGGGTTCCGACATGCGGCTGATCGGGATCGACAGTTCGGGGAAATAATGCGCGTCATATTCGGTGAAGCGGTCGGTTTTCAGGATCAGGTAGACAAGGATCATGCCCCTGAACCGGATCGACTGCGCGGCCTTCACCACCTCGGGCGGCGGCGGCGGGTCCATCAGCCGCACGACCGTCGTCAGAGGGATGGTCGAAAAGACCTGATCGGCCGTCCGCAGCTCTTCGCCCTCCGCCGTCTTCACCACGACGCCGGTCACACGGTTCCCCTCGCGCGTGATGCGCAGGATGTCCGTGCCGAAGCCATAGTCTACGCCCTTGGCGCGCGACGCGCCGACCATCGCCTCGGTGATCTGGCCGAAGCCCTTCTTCGGGTAGTAGAAGCGCCCGGTCGTCGGCCCCTTCATGCCCGGCAGCATGCGGACCATCTTGCCGAGGATCTTGCCGACCGACCCCGCCGACACGCGCCGTTCGGCCAGCGTCACGGCCAGCGCGTCGGGGTCGAGGCCCCAGAGCTTCCTCACATAGGGGAAGTAGAAACTTTCCGAAATCGTGGGCCCGAGCCCGTCGTACAGCACCTGCGAAAAGCTCGTCGCCCGCCCGGCCTTCTTGCGGAAGGGCTTCATCGCCATGTCGCCGAAGAGCCGCGCGGCAAAGGCGGGCGGCAGGCGCAAAAGCGCGTCGAGCGGCTTCAGCGGAAAGTGGATCCAGCGCCCGCCGAGGCGAATGCGGCCATGGCGCGGCTGCAGAAGAAGGTCGTCGCCCAGAAGCCCCTTCACATCCGCGATGACCGCCGGATCGGCCACCGGGTGAAAGCGGTGCGAGCCGAAGTCGCACCAGATGCCGTCGATCTGGAAGCTGGTGGAATTGCCGCCCGCACGCGGCGCGCGTTCCAGGACCGCGACGCGCGCCTGATCCTGCTGGCTCAAGCGGTGGGCAGCGGCGACGCCGGCGGGGCCGGCGCCAAGGATCAACACATCGGGTTTCGTCATCGGGACCGCTCCGCACCGGGGGCCGGGCGGGCGGTCAGGCCACCCCCGGACAGAAGAAGGACAAGCCCGCCCAGCAGGCCGGCGAGGTAAAGGATCGCCTGCCAGGCAAGGCCCGAGGCGACGACCAGCGCCGGGTCGGCGCCGAAGGGCGCGAGAAGGGCGGCGAGCGAGCTTTCCCGCACCCCCAGCCCGCCAAGCGAGATCGGCAGCGTCGCCACGATCTTCGCAATCGGCCAGCCGAAGAACCAGGCGGCAGCGGGAATATGGACGCCGACCGGCTCTGCCAGCTGGATCGACAGGTAGACCAAGAGCGTCTGGATCGCCATCGACAGGCCAAGTGCCGTGGCTAGCAGCCCCGGCTGGCGACCAAGCATGGCGAAGGCGCCCGCAAGCCTGAGGCCAAGGTCACGGGCGGGAAGGCCAGGGTGGCGCCCCCAGAGCCAGCGGGCGAAGGCCGGAAAGATGTAAAGCGCGGTGACAGCACCGCCGACCACGACTGCCGCCATCACCCAGGCCAGCGTCGCATTGGCATGGCCGGCAACAAAGACCAGGCCCAGAAGCGACAGGCAGGCAAGCCCCACCATGTCGATGAGCCGGTCGCCGACCGCCGCCGCCGCAACGCGCGGCCCGTCCTTCAGCGCCACGTGCGCGAGCCCCGCCCGCACGGCATCGCCCCCGGCAGCGCCCGGCAGCGCAAGGTTGGCCGCAAGCCCCGCGAAATGGGCACGAAGCGCCTGCCCGAAGGGAAGTGCCCGGCCCATCAGGAGCCACCATTTGAAGGCCGCCGCGACATGGGCCGCCAGAAAGGCAACCAGGACGCCCAGAAAGACCGCAGGCGTCAGGCGGCGGAATCCCTCAAGGATCGCCTCGCGCGGCAGGAAATGGAAGATGAGTGCCAGCGCCAGCGCCGATCCCGCCGCCCGCAAGCCCCATTTCCGCAAGGCCTTGGCCGAAACCGCCATCTCAGGGCCTCAGGTGCAGGCGCGAGATCATGTC
Source organism: uncultured Paracoccaceae bacterium (assembly GCA_945952025.1). GTDB lineage: Bacteria > Pseudomonadota > Alphaproteobacteria > Rhodobacterales > Rhodobacteraceae > TMP-24. The sequence goes on along the minus strand of CAMFGW010000003.1, from coordinate 147,807 downwards.
CGCGATCAGCCCGAGCGACCAGATGATCAAGGCCGACAGGAAGGCGAAGATCGTCGTTTCCGACAGGTTGTCGAGGAAGAGGTCATAGACGAACTTCAGGACGCCCACGGTCATCAGCGCCAGCCCCAGCGGAATGAATACCCGCAAGGGGTTGAAGAGGACCGTCATCCTCAGGACCAGGATCACGAAGTTCAGAAAGTCCACCGGTCGGATCTTCGACTTGCCGACGCGCTTGCCGTATTCGATGGGCGTATAGATCATCCGCTTGCCGTTGCAGGACATGCAGAGCGTGATCGTCGTCGTGAAGCTGAACTTCTGCGGCAGAAGCGGCACGAAGGGCACCAGCTCGGCCTTGCGGAAGACGCGAAGGCCCGAGTTCAGGTCATTGAGCCGCCGCTCGGCCAGGAAGGACGCAAAGCTGTTCAGCACCCATTTCGCGGGCTTCCTGATCCAGGGCACGTTCTTCATCGCCGCCCCCCGGTCGCCGACCACCATGTCCTGATCGCGGCACATCTTCAGCATCGCGGGCAGGTAGCGCGCCGGATAGGTGCCGTCGGCGTCGATGATGGCGACATATTCATACTGCGCATGGCGGATGCCGCGCTTGAGGCTGGCGCCATAGCCGGTGTTGACCTGGTTGCTGTCGACGACCACGCCCGTCGACCGCGCAATCTCCATCGTGCGGTCGGAGGACCCATCGTCGATCACGATGATCTCGTAGGGAACGCCGGTCGCGTCCATCTCCTTGCGCACATCCTCGATCGTCTGGCGCACCGCGCCTTCCTCGTTGAAGGCGGGGATGACGACCGACAGCGACAGGCCCTCGAACCCCTCGACAGGGGTGCGGGCAACGGCATGGCCGCGGTGCGGGGCGCCGAGGCGCGCGTCGGACAGGGGGGTCAGGGCCTCACGGGACATGAAGGCGGTTCCTTATGCCAAGGACATGAAATTCGAAAAGACACCAGGCAAAGCAGCCCGTGGAATAGAGGTAATAGAGTTGATGATAGAGCATTGCGGCCAGCGCGCGAAGCAGGCCCAGATGACGGATCAGGAAGGAAAAGAGTTGCGCATTGACGGCCAGCGCCAGCGCATAAATCAGGAGGGGCACGGGCCAGGCCCCGGGCGCAAAAGGCAAGGCCAGAAGCGACAGCGCCAGCACCCCCGCCAGAATCGCCCGCCCCCGCTCGGCGCGCGAGGTGTTCAGGTCGTCCGTCAGCCCCTCGCGCGAGATCATCAGCCGCGACCAGGGCAGCGCCCGGCGGAAGATGTCGGTATGGATCGCCTGCCCGATCCGCCATTCCTTCAGGTGCTTGGCCTGAAGGCCGGGGTCGACCACGATCTCGCCGCCCGCAGCCGCGATGCGGTAGCCAAGCTCGATATCCTCGATCGAAGGCACGCGGTAGGTGGCGATGTCGAAGCCCCCGGCGCGGCGGAAGACGCCCGCCCGGATGGCGCCGCAGCCCGCCCAGAAGGTGCGCAGGTGACGCCGGGCGGTCTGGTGGTAATAACGGTGCATCAGGTTGCGGTAGCGCGCGAACCAGTTGCCGGGCGGATCCTCGTCATAGCTGCCGATGACCGCCGCGACCGTAGGGTCGGCAAAGGCGGCATGCAGCCGCCGCGCGGCATCGTCATGCGCGACCACGTCGCTGTCGACGAACCACAGGACATCCCCGCTTGCCTTTTCGGCCGCAAGGTTGCGCGCAACGCCCGGGCCGCCATTCGCCGGCAGGACGATGACGCGCGCCCCCAGCCCGCGCGCCACCTCGGCCGTGCGGTCAGGCGAACGGTCGTCGACGACGATGACCTCGGCCACCTCGCCCCGCGCCTGCATGGCCAGAAGCGGCGGCAGGACGCGCGGCAAAAGCGCCTCGGCCCGGAAGGCGGGCAGGATGACGGAAATCCGCGTCATGGTTCGCGCCGGAGCGCCACGCCGCCCGCAAGGACGGCGGTGAAGGGCAAGAGCCAGATCACCCGCGACCCATAGCGGTCCGAGGGCTGCGAGATTCCGCCGCAGACGGCCGCATTGGCCAGGATCCCGGCAAGGATCATCAGGACGAAGAGCCGCATCTCGCGCGGGAGCGCGCCGGGAAGGACGACAAGCGCCAGGACGAAGCCGAGTGTGGCGGCATAAAGCGCGCTCTGGACCCGCGTCAGCGGATCGACCCAGGGCACCGGCCAGCCGAGCCGCCCGATGGAAAGCGGGCCGCCCATCGCTTCGGTGACCGAGGTGTTTGCCGCGACCACCGTGTCGAAGGGCAGCGTCATGACGACCGACACGCGGGTGAACTGCAGGCCGACGTTGTGCAGGAAGGCCCCGGCCACCGCGAAGGGATAGGCGCGCACCACGGACTTGGCAAAGGTGATCTGGTCGCGCGACACGGCGGCGCGATCGGCCTCGGACAGGTGCTGGAAGGACCCCAGCCGCTCGCCCTTTTCAAAGACGATGTGCGAGGCGGTCAACCGGTAGGGGTCGTCGGATTTCTGCAACTCGGCCCACAGCAGGCAGGTCGCCACCCCCGCATCCGGACAACGGGCCGCGAGCCAGGTCTGGCCGGGGCCGTCCTGGATCAGGCGCGCGGTCAGGAAGGGCAGGATCGTCACCTCGGCATGGGCGGCCTTGGCCGCAACGGCGCGGAAGGCCGCCTGCTGGGCGAAGGCGGTCAGAAGGACCAGCACCAGGACCGCCGGCCCCTTCCACCAGCCCCGCCGCCCGATGAACCGGGCCAGCACCACCCCCGCCCCGACGGCCAGGATCGCGATCGGCAGGTGCGACAGGTGCACGACGGTCGCGAAGCTGGCAAGGAGGTAGCCCAGCACCAGTTCCCACGGCCCCATGCGGCTGCCGAAGACCGCCAGCGCCGCGACGGCCAGGATCAGGACCGGCGTCAGGAGGTCGGGCATGAGGTAGGCGACATAGAAGGGCAGCGAGCCGAGCGAGGCGACGATCAGCGCCAGCCCGCCAAGCCGCAGGCCGCTCGCCCCGCGCATCCAGGTGCGGCGGATGACGCGGACCGCGAGCCCGACCATCAAGAGCAGCGCCAGAAGGTCAGGGACCAGGAGCCCGCCGATCGCGCCCATCGCGGCAAACCCGCCCGCAAGGACCGAAAAGACCGGCGAGCGCGACCCGTCGACCGTCGCCTTCGCGACCGTCACACCGCCCGTGCCGTCCCCGGCCGCCGCTTCGGGCAGATGGATCAACCCCAGCTGCGCGAGCGCGGCCTGCCCCTGCTTCACGTAAGCGGCTGTATCGTAATAGAAAAGCGGGCGCCCGTTCACGATCCAGACCGACATCAGCGCCAGCGCGGCCACCAGCAGAACGATTGCCGTCCTCGCCCGTTGCAATCCAACCCCGGCCGTCATTCGCCGTTCACTCCGGTCTGTCCGCCCCTGAGGATGCCGTCGAAATAGGCGATGGTCTTCGCCAGCCCGTCCTTCAGCCGCACCTTCGGCTCCCACCCGAGGACCTCGCGCGCGCGGGTGATGTCGGGGCGGCGCTGCGTCGGGTCATCCTGCGGCAGGGGCGCCTCGATCAGGCGCGACTTGGCGCCGGTCAGCTCGACGACCAGTTCCGCAAGCTCGCGGATCGTCATCTCGACCGGGTTGCCAAGGTTGATCGGGCCCGTCACCTCGGGCGGCGAGGCCATGAGCCGCACGAAGCCCTCGATCAGGTCGTCGACATAGCAGAAGGACCGCGTCTGGTCGCCTGCGCCGTAGATGGTGATCGGCTCGCCCCGAAGCGCCTGCATGATGAAGTTCGACACCACGCGCCCGTCGTTCGGATGCATCCGGGGCCCGTAGGTGTTGAAGATGCGCGCCACCTTGATCTGCAGCCGGTGCTGGCGGTGATAGTCGAAAAACAGCGTCTCGGCGCAGCGCTTGCCCTCGTCATAGCACGACCGGAAGCCGACCGGGTTCACATGGCCCCAGTAGTCTTCGGTCTGGGGATGCACCTCTGGGTCGCCATAGACTTCGGACGTGCTGGCCTGCAGGATCTTCGCCTTCAGGCGCTTGGCAAGGCCCAGCATGTTGATCGCGCCGTTGACCGAGGTCTTGGTCGTCTGCACCGGGTCGTGCTGGTAATGGATCGGGCTGGCCGGGCAGGCCAGGTTGTAGATCTCGTCCACCTCGACATAGAGCGGGAAGGTCACGTCGTGGCGCTGCACCTCGAAGCGGGGGTGGCCCATCAGATGCACCACGTTCGCCCGCCGCCCGGTGTAGAAATTGTCGACGCACAGCACGTCCGCGCCCTCGGCCATCAGCCGGTCGCAGAGGTGCGAGCCAAGAAAGCCCGCCCCGCCGGTCACAAGGATACGTTTCGACAGCACACTCATACGCGACCCCTATCGCAGATTGCGACGCCCCGCACGACACACGCCGCGCTTGGCTACTTTCGTTTTCATTTCTCGTCCTGTCAGCCTCACTGGACGAAATTATGGCGCGAGAGTGAACATTCGCGGCAAAACCGCCGCCGGGCCGAAGCCGGGCCGGCATTGGCCCGACTCTGGCCCAACCCTAGCCCGACTCTGGCCCGACTCTACGACCCCGGCCGACGCTGTCCCGTTTCCCGCCAGCCTCTCTCAATCCAATCCAAATCCCCGCGTCAATGCGGGACTGTTGCCGAAGCGGCAACAATGGCGACGCGGCAGCCGGCCTTTTCCCTTTCCTCGCGCCCCCGCCGCGGGCTAAGACCCCTTTTGACCCCTTCGCCCGACCGGCCAGAGCGCAACCGGATACCAGATGCAGATCGACCATACCCCCCTTCCCGGCCTTCTCGTCCTGACGCCGCGCCGCTTCGGCGACGATCGCGGCTGGTTTTCCGAAGTCTGGAACCGCGAAACCCTTGCGAAAGCGGGAATTACCATCGACTTCGTGCAGGACAACCATTCGATGTCGAGCGCCGTCGGCACGCTGCGCGGCCTTCACTTCCAGTCGCCGCCCCGCGCGCAGGCCAAGCTGGTGCGCTGCGGGCGCGGCCATGTCTGGGACGTGGCGGTCGACGTGCGCAAGGGCTCGCCGACCTATGGCCGCTGGTTCGGCACCGACCTGACGGCCGAAAACGGCCGCCAGATGCTGATCCCCGCCGGGTTCCTGCACGGTTTCGTGACGCGCGCCCCCGAAAGCGAGATCCTCTACAAATGTTCCGACAGCTACGCGCCCGACCATGACGGCGCCGTGCGCTTCGACACGCTCGGGATCGACTGGGGGATCGCCGCCTCGGACGCGATCCTGTCCGGCAAGGACCGCAAGGCACCCGCCTTCGCCGATTTCGACAGCCCCTTCGTGTGGGAGGACCGGGCATGAAACTACTTGTCACGGGCGGCGCGGGTTTCATCGGATCGGCGGTCGTGCGGCAGGCCATCCGCGACGGGCATGAGGTCGTCAACCTGGACAAGCTGACCTATGCCGGCAGTCTGACGAACGTCGAAAGCGTCGCGGACAACCCGCGCTACGCCTTTGAGCAGGCCGACATCTGCGACCGCCCGCGCCTCGACGCGATCCTCGCGCAGCACAGGCCCGACGCGATCATGCACCTGGCGGCCGAAAGCCACGTCGACCGTTCGATCGACGGCCCTGCGGCCTTCATCGAGACGAACATCACCGGCACCTACACGCTTCTGGAAGCCGCGCGCGCCTACTGGACCGCGCAAGGCAAGCCCGAGGGCTTCCGCTTCCACCATATCTCGACCGACGAGGTCTTCGGCTCGCTCGGCCCCACCGGCAAGTTCACCGAGGACACGCCCTATGACCCGCGCTCGCCCTACTCGGCGTCGAAGGCGGCGTCCGACCACCTTGTCCGCGCCTGGCACGAAACCTATGGCCTGCCGGTCGTCCTGACCAATTGTTCCAACAATTACGGGCCCTTCCACTTCCCCGAAAAGCTGATCCCGGTCGTGATCCTGAAGGCGCTTTCTGGCGCGCCGATCCCGATCTACGGGAAGGGCGACAATATCCGCGACTGGCTCTTCGTCGAGGATCATGCCGACGCCCTGCTGAGCGTCCTGCAGAAGGGCCGCCTTGGCCGGAGCTACAACATCGGCGGCGAGAACGAGGCGACGAACCTGGAACTGGTCAGCAAGATCTGCGCGATCCTGGATGAAAGGCGCCCCGGAAACCGACCCTATGCCGAACAGATCACCTTCGTCACCGACCGGCCCGGCCACGACCAGCGCTATGCGATCGACCCGACCCGCATCCGCACCGAGCTTGGCTGGCGCCCTTCGGTGACGCTCGACCAGGGGCTCGAGCGCACGGTCGACTGGTTCCTGACGCACGAGGACTGGTGGCGCGCGCTTCAGGACCGCGACGGGGTCGGCAAGCGCCTCGGCCAGGGCTGAGGCGTGATCACCGCCCACCTGCCCGCCGGTTACATCCTTGGCCAAAGACTGGACCGGCCCGAACGGTGGGTCTTCGCGGCGGCCCTCCTGGGCGCGGTCTTCCCGGACTTCGACTTCACCTTCTACGTCTTCGTCGATCACGGGCGGATCCATCACCACCGCTACTGGGTCCACATCCCCTTCTTCTGGGCAATCTTCGGCGCGGTCGCTCTGCCGCTTGTGTGGCGGACCGGGGCCCGCTGGCCGGCACTAGCCTTCCTGGCAGCGGTATTCCTGCATCTTCTGCTCGACACGCTCGTCGGCGACATCATGTGGGGCGCACCCGTCAGCACCCGGCTCATGTCCTTTTTCGACGTGCCGCCCACCTATGACTTCTGGCTCTGGTCCTTCATCTTCCACTGGAGCTTCATGGTCGAAATCGCGATCTGGTTGGCGGCGCTGTTACTCTGGCGCCGCGCCGGGACATGAAAAAGGGCGGCCCGGAACAGCCGGACCGCCCCATCACGTTTCGCGCCAACGGCGCCCTGCGTCAGTTCTGGACCAGCGGCACGGCGATGAAGCTCTTCTGCCCCTGGCGGTTGACCAGCAGCAGGACCGCATCGCGCTTGGCGTCCTTGGCCTCTTTCACCGCCTTTTCCAGATCGGCGGTGGTCGTGACCGGCGACTGGTTGATGCTTTCGATCACATCCCCCTGTTCCAGCCCCTTGTCCGCCGCCGGACCCTTGGCGTCGATGTCCGACACGACGACGCCCGTGGTGCCTTCCGGCAGGCCCAGCTGGCCCGCCTGGTCCGCGCTGGCATCGGTGACCGTCAGGCCAAGTGCCGCGACCTTCTGGCCCTCGGTCGGGGCCGCCTGGCCCTGATCGCCCCCGGCCGACGCGACCTGGTCGCCATTCTTGCCGATGGTGATCTCGACCTTCTTCTCGGCGCCCTCATGCCAGACATCGAGCGTGGCCTTCTCGCCCGGCGACAGGTCCGCGATGGCGCGCGACAGGGACCGCGGGTCACTGATCGCGGTGCCGTTCACCGACCGGACCACGTCGCCGACCTTGATCCCGGCCTTCGCTGCGGGCGAGCCGTCGACGACCGAGGCGACGAGCGCCCCCTTGGCCTCTTTCAGCCCGATGGCGCCCGCGATCTGCTCGTCGACCGGCTGGATGCCCACGCCGATGAAGCCATGCTCGATCGTGCCCTTCTGGATGATCTTCTCAACCACCTTCTGGGCCTGCGCGGCCGGAATCGCAAAGCCCACGCCGACGTTGCCGCCGTTCGGCGAATAGATCGCGGTGTTGATGCCGACGACCTCGCCCTGCTCGTCGATCAGGGGACCGCCCGAGTTGCCGTGGTTGATCGCCGCATCCACCTGGATGAAGTCGTCATAGGGCCCGTTGTGCAGGTCGCGGCCCCGGGCCGAGACGATGCCGGCGGTGACCGTCGGCCCGATGCCGAAGGGGTCGCCGATCGCGAGAATCGGGTCGCCCAGCCGGAGCGCGTCGGAATTGCCCCAGGCGATGACCGGCAGCGGCGCCTTCGGCTCGACCTTCAGGACCGCGATGTCGTTCTTGGCGTCAAAGCCCACGACCTTGGCCGGAAGTTCGGTGCCGTCGTCCAGCTTGACCGTGATCTTCGTCGCATTGTCGACGACATGGTGGTTGGTCACCACCGTCCCGTCCGCCGACACGATGAAGCCAGAGCCGAGAGCCGCGCCCTTCTGCTGCGGCACGGGGCGCATCGGTCCCATGCCTTGACCCTGACCCTGACCCTGACCCTGGCCGCCCGGATTGCCGGGGAAGGGCATGCCCTGGAAGGGCCCGTTCTCGCCGAAGAAGCGGCGGAAGAATTCGTCGGGCGGCATCTGGCTGCCGTCGCCGCCGCCCTGTCCGCTGGTGTCCTGCGGCACGTTGATCTCGGTCAGGATGGTGACCACCGCAGGCTTCGCCTTGGCCACCACGTCCGCATAGGACACCATCATGCCGCCGGGCGGAGCTTCGGCCACCGCCATCATCGGCGTCGTGCCCAGAAGGCTCAGCGCCGAAACCCCCGCAAGCAGGACCGTGCGCCAGCCCCGGCCCCGCCTATTCATCATCCCGTCTTCCATCTGAAATACCTTCCTGATCCAGTGAGGCGCATGCATTGCCCGGCCGTACTCTGGCGGGAAGGGCCCCATGGCCAGAGAGATGCGCATGGATGCGCCGATTTCAAAGCCTCGTGTCAAGCACTCACGACAGCTTGAAAAGCGGTGAGCAGGCGGATTGCCGCCGGCCCTGGCGGGTGCCCGGCGACCCTCCACCGACGAGCTACCGACGAGCTACCGACGGGCCGCCCTTGATTTTGCCACAAAAACCGCTGACAGACAGCCAAGTCGTCAGAGCGGGCCGCCAACCATGCGCATCCTTTCCTTCGGAACCACGGGCCAGGTGGCACTGGAACTTGCGCGCGCGGCCCCCCTTGTCGGCGCCGAACTGACGCAGGTTGGCCGGGCCGGGGCCGACCTGACCGACCCCGCCGCCTGCGCGGCACTCATCGCCGGCGCCAAGGCCGACATTGTCATCAACGCCGCCGCCCACACCGCCGTCGACCAGGCAGAGGCCGAACCCGACCTCGCCCGCACCATCAACGCCACCACTCCCGGCGCCATGGCCGTCGCCGCCGCAAGGCGCGGCCTGCCCTTCCTGCACATTTCGACCGACTATGTCTTCGACGGCTCCGGCACCCGCCCCTGGCGCGAGGACGACCCGGTGGCCCCTCTGGGCGTCTATGGCGCCACGAAACTGGAAGGCGAGCGGCTGGTCGCCGCTGCCGGCGGCCCCCATGTCATCATGCGCACCTCCTGGGTCTTTTCGGCGCACGGCAAGAACTTCGTGAAGACCATGCTGCGCGTCGGCGCCGGGCGGGACGAGCTCAGTGTCGTCGCCGACCAGAGGGGCGGCCCGACGCCTGCCCATGAAATCGCCCGCGCCCTTCTGGCCATCGCGGCCAGCTTCGCCGAGGGGCGCGGCACCACTGGCACCTTCCATTTCGCCGGCCGCCCCGCCACCAGCTGGGCCGACTTCGCCAGCGCGATCTTCGAACGCGCGCACCTGCCGAAAAAGCCCCGCGTGATCCCCATCGCCACCGCCGATTACCCGACCCCCGCGCGCCGGCCCGCCAACTCCGTGCTGGACTGCACCCGCATCCGCGATAGTTACGGCATCGGGCAGCCGGACTGGCGCACGGGCCTGACCACAGTCATTACCGAGTTGGAGACGTCCTCATGACCACGCTTCCCCGCAAAGGCATCATCCTGGCCGGCGGATCGGGCACCCGGCTTTACCCGATCACCCATGCCGTCTCGAAGCAGATGCTGCCGCTCTACGACAAGCCGATGATCTACTATCCGCTGTCGGTCCTGATGCTGGCCGGCATCCGCGAGGTCGCCGTCATCTCGACCCCGCGCGACCTGCCGCAGTTCCGCGCCCTTCTGGAAAGCGGTGCCGACTGGGGCATGTCCTTCACCTACATCGTGCAGGAACGCCCCGAGGGGCTGGCGCAGGCCTATACGCTGGCCGAAGAGTTCCTGGCGGGCGCGCCTTCGGCCATGGTCCTGGGCGACAACGTCTTTTTCGGCGAGGGGCTCCCGGACCGGCTGATGGATGCGGACGCGCGGGTGAAGGGCGGCACGGTCTTCGGCTACCGCGTCTCGGACCCCGAACGCTATGGCGTCGTCGAGTTCGACCGCGAGGGCCGCGTCCTGTCGATCGTCGAAAAGCCGCCCGCGCCGAAGTCGAGCTACGCCGTGACCGGCATCTATTTCCTGGACGGCGACGCCCCGAAGCGCGCACGCACCATCAAGCCGTCCGCAAGGGGCGAGGTCGAGATCACCGACCTTCTGAACATCTACCGCGCCGAGGGCAGCCTTCAGGTCGAAAAGCTGGGCCGCGGCTTTGCCTGGCTCGACACCGGCACCCACGAAAGCCTTCTGGACGCAGCCCTCTTCATCCGCACGATCGAAGAGAGGCAGAACCTGAAGGTCGGCTGCCCCGAAGAGATCGCCTTCGAGCAAGGCTGGATCGACGCCGACCAGCTGAGGAAGCTGGCGGAACCCTACAAGAAGACGCAATACGGCCGCTATCTGCTGCGGATCGCGGGCGAGGCTGCAAGCTGACCGGAATCCGCGCCGCTGCCGGATCATTGTTTGCGTCCGGGCGAAAGTCGCCGCCTTCCCCAGGCTTCTGTCGCGGATCGCGGCCTCTGCCGTCACTGACCTCGCCCAAACCTTCGCGATTGCCCTATAACGCCCACAGGACCTTTCCCTTGGAACGCCACGATGACACCTGCTGCGCGATTTGAGAAACTGATCCGGGATACGGCAACGGCCGTCCTGCCCGAAAGCCTGCGCAGCTGGATCCGCACGCAGCAGCGCCGCTACAGGCTTCAGTCCGTTCCGGTCGGCTCGGTGAATTTTGGCGGCCTGCGCCGCCTCTCGCCGATCAGCGCCATCTTCGGCAAGGACCGCGACCTTCTGACCATCGAACGCTACTACATCGAACAGTTCCTGGCCCGACATGCCGCCGACATCCGCGGACGGGTGCTGGAAATGGGCGATCCGACCTACATCCGCAAATTCGGCACCGGCGTCACCAAGGAAGAGGTGATGAGCTATGTCGAGGGCAATCCGCAGGCCACCATCGTCGCCGACCTGACCGATGCGCCGCACATTCCCGACAATTCCTTCGACTGCATCATCATCACCCAGACGCTGCAGATGATCTTCGAGGTCGACAAGGCCATTGCCACGCTGGCCCGCATCCTGAAGCCGGGCGGGGTTGTCCTGTGCACCTCACACGGCATGACCCGCGTGGCGCGCCGCGAAGGGGTGGACGACTGGGGCGAGTATTGGCATTTCACCACCCAGTCCAAGCGCAGGCTCTTTCATGCCCAATTCGCGAAAGAGAATGTCGCGGTCTCGACAGTGGGCAATGTCTTCACCTGCATCTGCAACCTGCACGGGCTGGCAGCCTCGGAAATCGATGCCACCGAACTCGAAACGCACGACCCGAACTACGAAATGCTGGTGCTGGTCAGGGCGGTGAAAGCCGGCTGAAGAATCGTCACCTGCCGAAGGTTGGCGGGACTGCGGCCCGCCAAAACCTGCGCGCCCCGCCCTATTTTATGGCCATGAAGCCTTCGAAACACAGGTATTTCTGCACCGTCACCACATCCTTGAACCCGGCCCGGGCCAGAAGGTCGATATTGCCCTGGGTCGAGAAGGGTTCGAGTACGCCCTTCAGGCTGCGCGACTTCTCGACGATCTCCTCGGCGGAAAAGCCATTGCGGCTTTTGAAGTCGTTGTAGAGCTGCATGATCATGTCCTGGAACCGCGCATCCGGCGCACGGACCTTTTCGAACATGATGAAGGCGCCGCCCCAGTTCAGCATCTCGTAAATCCGGTCGAACAGTTCCTGCCGATAGCGCGGCGGGACGAACTGCATCGTATAATAGCTTATCATCATGTCGGCCTTCTCCATCTCGACATGGCGGGCGTCGCCCTGCACGATCGAGACGTTGGCCAGGCCGGAGCAGTGCTTTTCGGCCGCCTTAATCATCGCCGGTTCGACATCGATCCCGACCCAGCGGGCACCCGTCTTGCGGCCATTGTGTTCGGCCAGCTTGCGGATCAATTCGCCCGTCGAGGTGCCGATCTCGTAGACGACGCTGTCGTTCTTAACGAAGAAGTCCGACAGCTGGCAGATCAGGTCATGCCCCGATTCATAGAGCGGCACGGACTGCCTTATGTGGTCGACGAAGGTGTCGGGCACATTGTTGCCGAATGTCCAGCCCGCATTCTCTGCCGCGATCTTCTGTCCGACGCTCATCACACATCCTCGCATTGCCGTCCCTGGCCACGCGGGCAGGGCGCATCCATGTTCATGCCCGGCACTATCGGCTCAATCCCTGCCGCAGCAAAGCGGAATTGCTGCCGCCAGCCGCCGAAGGCCCGAACCGGCGACGACTGTTTCCCCAGCACACCCGGCACGGGTCAGAAGCGGCAGAACCGGGGCTTTGCCTCAACAATCGTCGCGCGGCGACCACCGGGGCGGACGATTCATTTTGCCCGCCGCCCTCCGCGGGACTAACTGGAAGCCGGACCCCTCCGCCCGCCCGACAGGACCATGACCCAGCCACCCGACACCACACCCCTGCATGTCCTCGAACTCGGCACCTGGCTCACCACCGGTGGCATCAGCCGCCATATCGTCGTGCTGCGGGACTGGCTGCGCGCGCACGGGCAGCGCGTCAGCATCGCGGGCGATCCGGGCGAATGGATCAATGCCGCAAACGAGGCCGACTTCCTTGACCTGCCGCTCATCTCCGTCGGTTGGCGCGGCGGCGCGCTGCCTAGGCGCGCCCTGGCCAGCCTAAGGGCGGCACTGGTCCTGCGCCGCTGGCTGAAGGCCAATCGGGTCGATGTCATGCACGCCCACGACAGCACCCCGGCTTTGGTGGCATGGCTGGCCCGGCTGGGGCTGAACATCCCCCTGGTCATCACCTACCACGGCTCTGAACCGGAACGGATCGCGGGCTTTGGCCGCACCGCCCGCCGCGCCGACATGACGGTGACGCCAAGCCGGATGAGCGCGCGCGACCTGGCGACGATCGGCGGCGTGCCCGAAAGCCGGCTGCGCGTCATCGGGCTTGGCGTCGACCCGGTGGCGCCGCCCGACCCCGCTGCCGCCGCCGCACTCAGGGCAAGGCTTCTGGGCCCAACGGGCGACCGGGTGATCCTGACGCTCGCGCGGCTCGTGCCCCAGAAGGGCATCGACATCCTGATCGAAGTGGCGGCACGGGTGAAGGCTGCCCACCCTGGCTGGCGCTTCGTCGTGGCGGGCGACGGCGCTGATGATGCGGCACTCCGCGCCCGGGCGAAGGACAGGGGCGTGGCCGACACAGTCCTCTTCGTCGGCCGCACGGCGGAGCCGCACCTCTACCTGACGGCCGCCGACCTGTTCCTTCTGACCTCGCGGTGGGAAGCCCTGCCCTTCACCATCGTCGAAGCCTACCGCATGGGCCGCCCCGCCGTCGCCACAGCCTGTTCGGGCGTCGTGGAGCTGATCGACGACGAAACCGGCCGCGTCGCCCCGATTGGCGATGTGCCCGCCATCGCGGCAGCACTCGAAGAGGTGCTGGGCGACGAGGGGCTGAGGCAGCGGCTGGCCGCGGCGGCGCTCGCACGGTCACGCGAGGACCGCTTCGACCCCGACTGGGTGCATCCGAAATTTCTTGAGCTTTACCGCGAACTTGCCGGGCGGCGCTGACTCAGACCCTCAGCTGCCGCGATAGGTCGAATAGCCGTAGGGCGACAGAAGAAGCGGCACATGGTAGTGCGCGTCGGCATCGGCCATGCCGAACCTGATCGGCACCTGGTCCAGAAAACGCGGCGCCTCGCCCGGCGCGCCGGTCCTGTCGAGGTAGTCACCCGCGAAGAACACCAGCTCATAGCTGCCGGTCGCAAACACCTCGGCCGCAAGAATCGGCTTGTCCGTCCGCCCGTCGGCATTCGTCACCGCCTCGGCGATCCTCTCTGGCGACGGGCCGCCCAGCCGGTAAAGCACGATCCGCAACCCTGCCGCAGGCGCCCCCCGCGCGGTGTCGAGGACATGCGTCGTCAGATACCCCTTGGCCATCTTTCCCTCCATCCCCGACACATCTTGCCCGTCTCCGGCCCCGGTGCAATGCTGCGGGGGACCCGGAACTCTTTCGGGATTTTGGCGATAATGATGCGCGACGGGGCGGTCTATCAAGGGGCCGCTGCCTGAAAGAAAGGGCCCGCCATGAACCGCTATCCGCGCGATTTCCGGGGCTATGGCCCGAACCCGCCCGACGCGCGCTGGCCCGGCGGCGCGAAGGTCGCCATCTCGCTCGTCCTGAACTACGAAGAGGGCGGCGAGAACAACCTTCTGCACGGCGATGCCCAGTCAGAGGCGTTCCTGTCCGACATCGCCGGCGCGCAACCCTGGCCGGGGATGCGCCATTGGAACATGGAATCGCTTTACGACTACGGCGCGCGGGCCGGGTTCTGGCGGCTCTACCGCCTGTTTACCGACAGGAAGCTGCCGATCACCATCTACGGCGTCTCCACTGCGCTGGCCCGCAACCCCGAACAGGTCGAAGCGATGAAGGCCGCCGGGTGGGAGATCGCGAGCCACGGGCTGAAATGGGTCGACCACCGCGACATGGCGCCCGAGGAAGAGGCGCGCCAGATCGCCGAAAGCTTCCGCCTGCATGAAGAGGTGACGGGCGCGCCGCCCCTTGGCTGGTATACGGGCCGCAGTTCGATGAACACGGTGGGCCTGACCGCCGAAACCGGGCGTCTGGCATGGATTTCAGACACTTACGACGACGACCTGCCCTATTGGCTAGAGGTGGGGAACCGCGACCAGCTGGTCATTCCCTACACGCTCGAAGCCAACGACATGCGCTTTGCGACCGCGCCCGGCTATGTGGATGGCGAGCAGTTCTATACCTACCTGCGCGACACGTTCGACGTGCTTTATGCCGAAGGCCAGGCGGGCCGCGCCAAGATGTTCTCGGTCGGCCTGCACTGCCGTCTGATCGGGCGGCCGGGCAAGATTGCCGGGCTGATGCGCTTCCTTGACCATGCCGCGCAGCACGAGGGCGTCTGGTTCGCCCGCCGCATCGACATCGCCCGCCACTGGGCCGCGACCCACCCGCACAAGCGGTTCGAGCGCCCCTCGCAGATGGACCGCGCGCGCTTCGTGGAACGGTTCGGGCCCATCTACGAACATTCGCCCTGGGTCGCCGAACGGGCCTGGGACCTGGAACTCGGCCCCGCCCATGACAGCGCGGCGGGGCTGGCAAACGCGCTCGCCCGCGCCTTCCGCTCGGCCAGTTACGACGAGCGGCTCGCGGTCCTGAAGGCGCACCCCGACCTTGCCGGCAAGCTCGCCGCCGCGCGCCGCCTGACCGCCGACAGCACCGCCGAACAGGCCTCGGCCGCGCTCGACGCGCTGACGGATACCGAACGCGCGACGTTCGAGCGCCTGAACGCCGCCTATACCGCGCGCCACGGCTTTCCCTTCATCATCGCCGTCCGCGACAACACCAAGGCCTCGATCCTCGCGGCCTTTGAACAGCGCCTGTCGCAAGACAGCGCGGCCGAGTTTGCCACCGCCTGCGCCCAGGTCGAACGGATCGCGGCGCTGCGCCTGAAGGACCAACTGCCATGAGCCAGACCTACTACGTGCCGACGGGTGGCCTGCCCGCGCAAAGCGACCTGATGACCGGCCGCGCGGTCTTCACCGACGCCTATTGCGTCATCCCGAAGGGCTGCTTTTCCGACATCGTGACCAGCTTCCTGCCCGGCTGGACCGGCACACGCGCCTGGATCATCGCCCGGCCCCTGACCGGCTTTGCCGAAACCTTCAGCCATTACGTGATGGAGGTCAGCCCCGGCGGCGGCTCGGACGCGCCGGAACCCGAAGCGGGGGCCGAGGGCGTCCTCTTCGTCACCGAGGGGCGGCTCTGGCTGCGCCTCGGGACCGAGGAACTCGAAATCGGCGCGGGCGCCTATGTCTACCTGCCGCCCGGCACCGACTGGCGCATCCTGAACCGCTACAGCGCACCCGGCCGCTTCCATTGGATCCGCAAGATCTGGGAACCGGCCCAGGGGGTCGAGCCGCCGCCGGCCTTCATCACCTCGGACTATGAAACGCCGATCAGCTGGATGCCGGGCACCGCCAACCGCTGGGGCACGACGCGCTTTGCGGACCCTGACGATCTGCGCCACGACATGCACGTCAATATCGTGACCTTCGAGCCGGGCGGCGTGATCCCCTTCGAGGAAACCCATGTCATGGAGCATGGGCTCTACGTCCTGGAGGGCAAGGCGGTCTACAAGCTGAACCGCGACTGGGTCGAGGTCGAGGCGGGCGATTACATGTGGCTGCGCGCCTATTGCCCGCAGGCCTGTTATGCGGGCGGCCCCGGGCGCTTCCGCTACCTGCTTTACAAGGACGTGAACCGCCATGCGAAGCTGCGCGGGCCGGGCGGTTTCGCGCGATGAGCCAGATGCTCGAGGCCGAGCCGCTGACGGCCGAGGCCTTCCGGCCCTTCGGCGACGTGCTGGAAGCGACCGGGGCCTTCCGGCTCATCAACGAGGGGCTCTGCCGCCGCCACCATGACCTTGCCCGGCTGGATTTCGGGCCGGACGGGCGGGCGGGCCTCTCGATCTTCGACGCCGAGCCGCGCGCGCTGCCCTATTCCTTCAGCCTGGTCGAGCGTCATCCCGACGGCGCGCAGGCCTTCGTGCCGATGACCGTGGCACCCTTCCTGGTGATCGTGGCGCCCGACGATGATGACCGCCCCGGCCGGCCCCGCGCCTTCCTGACCAATGGCGCGCAAGCCATCAACCTTTGCCGCGCCACCTGGCACGGCGTGCTGACCCCCCTCGCGGCGCCAGGGCGCTTTGCCGTGGTGGACCGGATCGGCCCGACGCCGAACCTTCAGGAATGGCGCTACGACGCGCCCTTTGTCGTGACGGGCTAGGTCGGGGTGGCAGCGGGACACGGCTAGATCGCCGGGCCCGGTCGGGATCAGGAAACGTATACGTCTCCCCCGACCATCGTGGGAACGGTACCGCTGGACCACCCATGTCATGAGCTGTCGAAGGCCGGCGCCTGCCCCGGTGGGCGCGAAGCGCCCGCCAAGGGCGGGGCGGGCGCTGGCCGATGGCCTTTGGGCCATCGGCCGGGACAACAGGCATCGTTGCGCTGTGGCAGGGTCAACGGCCCCTGCCACCCGGGGCCAACGGAATCGTAACCCCCAACCCAGCCTAAACCGCCATCAGCCGGGCCACGTCCAGCATCCGGTTGGAAAACCCCCATTCGTTGTCATACCAGCCGAAGACGCGCACCAGCCCGCCCTTGGTCACATGGGTTTCCGGCAGCGCCATGACGATGCTTTCGGGCCGGGCGCGCAGGTCGGACGACACCAGCGGCCGGTCCGTCGCGCCGATCACGCCGCTCCCCTCCGCCGCCTGCGCAAGGGCCGCATTGACCGCCGCCCGGTCCGGCCGGGCGCGCAGCGTGACCGTCAGGTCGACCGCCGAGACAGAGGCGACCGGCACCCGCACCGCAGCACCCTCGATCCGGCCCGCCAGCCCCGGCAGCACGATGTCGAGAAGCTTCTGCGCCGAGGTGGTCGTCGGCACCATCGACAGCGCCGCCGCGCGCGACCGGGCGAAGTCATCCGCCGGCGCGTCGATCGTCGGCTGGCTGCCGGTGTAGCAATGAATCGTCGTCATCCACCCCGTCTCGACCCCGAAAGCCCCGTCGAGGAACCGCACCAGCGGCGCCAGCGCATTCGTCGTGCACGAGGCGTTCGAGACGACTCGGTGGCCGGGCTTCAGCCCATCGTCATTCGCCCCGAGGACCACGGTATAGTCGGCCGAGGGCGCGGGCCCAGAGATCAGCACCTTGCCCGCGCCACCCCTCAGACCCGCCTCGGCCACCATGCGGTCGCCGCCCCGCCCGGTGCATTCCATGACAAGGTCGATGCCCGTCAGGTCCGCCGCCCCCAGATCCCGCGTGCCGGTCAGCCGGATGCGGCGGCCATTGACCACAAGCCAGTCGTCCTCGAGCGTCACGCTGCCGCGCCAGGGGCCGAAAGTGCTGTCATATTCAAAGAGATAGGTCGCGATGTCGGGGCGCGCGATGTCGTTCACCAGCGCGATCTCGATGTCGTCATGGCCACCCGAAAGTGCGGCCCGCAAGACCGACCGGCCGATGCGCCCGAACCCGTTGATCGCCACCCGAACCATCATACCCTCCGGTCCCGTTCCGGCCCGCAGTCTGGCGGGGCCGGACGCGGAGTTCAACGGGCCTTAGCCGCGCGGCGGCGGAAAACTTGTAACCGATACAGACCTTTATCCGGCGAGGCGATCCCGGGCGCGAGCGAGGCAGGCGTGAAGTGCGGACTGCGCCGCAGCCTCGGTCCCGGCTTCGGCATAGCAGCGCAGTTCCGGTGCATTGCCCGAGGGGCGCAGGTGCAGGATCAGCCCGTCCCTGAACGTGACACGCAGCCCGTCCGTCAGGTCGAGCGCCGCCTCCGCCCCGAAGGGCGCAAAGAAGGCCGCCCGGGCCTTCGCATCGGCCGACAGCGCCGCGACAAGCGCCTGCGACCGCTCGGTCGGCACGCCCTCGATCCGGTCAGAGGCCGTCGCCCGCCGGGGCAGGCCGGCCAGAAGGGCCGAGAGCGGCCGCCCCGCCGCCAGGGCCTCGACGAGCGGCATCAGCATCGGCAGGAACGCATCGCGCGTCGGCAGGGCGGCCAGCGTCCGGCCCCCCTGCCGCGCCTCGAACCCCAGAAGAAAACCGCCGTTCGCCTCGAACCCCACGGTGCGCGGTCCGGCACTCGCCATCCCGGCGATGACATGAGGCGAGCCGATCCGGGTGCGCACGACCGTCGGAAAGGCCCCCGACGCCTCGATCGCGGTGGTCGAGGACACCGGCGTCACCACCGCCCGGGCCCCGAGCGCCCGCGCGGTCAGAAGGCCCAAAAGGTCGCCGCAGACCAGCGCGCCCCTCTCGTCCGCGACCATCGGCCGGTCGGCATCCCCGTCCGCCGACAGGATCGCGTCGAAGCCCAGCGTGGCCCATTGCCCGAGCTGCGCGCGCATGTCGGCCGACACTGCCTCGGTATCGACCGGGATGAACACCTCTGACCGGGCGAGCGGCACGGGCTCGGCCCCGAGAGCCGTCAGAAGATCGACCAGCAGGTCCCGCGCGACGGTCGACTGCTGGTAGACGCCGACCCGCAGGCCGCCAAGCGCACCCGGCCCGAAGAACCCTGCATAGCGGTCCAGATAGGCCCGCCGCGCAGCACCACCGTCATCGGGGAAAGCGCCGTCCGGCCGAGCAGCCCGCGCCGACCGCGCGCCTTCGGTGATCGCCGCCTCTTCGGCCTTGGTGATCTCTCCCGAGCTCGAATAGAACTTGAGCCCGTTGCGGTCCGCCGGGATGTGGCTTCCGGTCACCATCACCGCGGGCCACCCCGCCGCCCCGGCCGCAAGCGCGAGCGCGGGCGTCGGCAGCACGCCCAGATCAAGGGGCCGGACCCCCGCCCCCCGCGCCGCCGCCGCAACGACCGAGGCGAGCGCAGGCGAGGACGCCCGCAGGTCGCGGCCGATCAGCAGCCCCGGCGCAGGACCGACGGCACGCAGGAAGGCCGCGACATGGTCCGCGACCACCTCATCGGTCAGCTCGACCACCAGCCCGCGCAGCCCGCTCGTCCCGAATTTCGCTGCCATCCCGCCCGTCCCCCACACCCGCCTTCACGCCCGCCTCCACGCCCGGCCCGAAGGCGAAACAACACCGGCCACCTCGCCAGCCCCGGCAGGCCCTGGCAACAGTCGGCCCCCGACGCGCACGCCCGGTTTGCCGGCCGCCCGCCCGCACCCTGGCCTTCATGAGCGGATTGCGGGCCGCACACAAGAACCGGCCGGCGGCAAGGCCACAAACAAGGCCACCAACAAGGCGACTAAACTGCCTTGGGGCGATTTCAGGACCTTGCCAGCCCGCGCGCGTTGGCCGATGTCAGGGGGACCCAGTGGCGGCAAGGAAGGCACCATGACCCAGACCGTCAAACCCGTGATCCTGTCGGGCGGCACCGGCACCAGGCTCTGGCCCGTCTCGCGTGAGGGGATGGCCAAGCAGCTTCTGCCCCTGACCGGCGAACGGACCATGCTGCAGGACACGCTCGCCCGCGTCGCGGGCGCGGAGGGCTTCGGCATGCCCATGGTCGTCGGCAGCCACGCCGTGCGCTTCATGCTGCGCGAACAGGCCGAAAAGGTCGCCCCGGGAACGAAGATCCTGCTGGAGCCCGCCCGGCGCGACACGATGGCGGCGGTCCTTCTGGCGGCCCTGACGGTCGCAGCCGACGAGGGGCCCGAAACCGTCCTGGCCGTCATGCCCTCGGACCACATGATCCGGGGCGAAGGCGCCTTCCGCACGGCGATCCTGACCGCCGCCCGCGCCGTCCGCGATGCGGGCATTGCCGTCATCGGCGTGACGCCCACTGAACCCGCGACCGGCTACGGCTACATCCGGCCCGGCGCCGCGACCGGCGCCGGCACCCGCGCCGTCGCGGCCTTCGTCGAAAAGCCCGACGCCGGGCGCGCCCGGCAGCTGATCGCCGACGGCTGCCTGTGGAACGCGGGCATCTTCTGCTTCCGCGCCGGTTGGCTGGTCGAGGCGCTCGCGGCACTCCGCCCCGACGATGTGGCGCGGATGCAGGACGCGGTCGCGGAGATGCGTGCCGATCTGGGCATGTTCATCCCCGGCCGCGCGTTCGAAGAGGTCAGCCAGATTTCCTTCGACCATGCCTTCATGGAACATACCGCCGACGCCCAGGTGGTCGAGGCGACCTTCAGCTGGTCGGACGTGGGCGACTGGAACGCGCTCTGGTCGGTCGCGGACAAGGACGCGGACGGCAATGCCCTGACGGGCGACGTGGTGGCGCGGGACGCGCGGGACAACCTGGTCCGCGCCGACAGCCGCACCGTCTGCGTCCTGGGCGTCGAGGGGCTTGCGGTGGTCGAGACCGCCGACGCGATCCTTGTCGCCCCGCGCGATCGGGCACAGGACGTGAAGGGCCTGGTCGAGGGGCTGAAGGCCGAGGGCCGTCCGGTCGCGACCGAGCATCTGCGCGTCCACCGGCCCTGGGGCTGGTATCAGACCATGGACCTGGGCGAACGCTTCCGGGTGAAGCGCATCGTCGTCAGCCCCGGCGCAAAACTGTCGCTGCAACGCCACCACCATCGGGCCGAGCACTGGGTCGTGGTGCGCGGCACCGCCGAAGTGACGCTGGACGACACGATCAGCATTCTGCACGAAAACGAAAGCGTCTACCTGCCGATCGGCTCGGTCCACCGACTGGCGAACCCCGGCAAGATCCCGGTCGAGATCATCGAGGTCCAGACCGGCACCTACCTCGAGGAAGACGACATCGAACGGATCTCGGACGAGTTCGGGCGCGCCTAGGGCGAACGCCCCTACTCTGCCAGTGCCGTCAGGGGCAGCGACACCGTCACCTGCGCATCCGGATCGGCCCCCTTGCCCACCAGGCCCGCCCTGTCCAGCTCGCGCCAATGCAAGGGCCCGTCCTGCCCCCAGAGGCTGTAGGTCACGATGCCCTTCGAGGGCGAAACCTGAACCTCCATGAAGCTCTGGAAGAAGGGCGCCTTGTTGAAGTCGAAGATGCCCGACAGCGTCTCGACCGACACCGGCCAGGCGCTGGCATGGCGGATCCAGGCCCAGAACGGCCATTTCCAGCGCGGCGTCGCTTCGTTCATCTTGGCCGTCAGCGCGGCTGTCGAAGGGTAGTAGGCCCAGTCGGCCGTCGGCGGCGCCTTGGGCCAGTCGAGCGCGGTGCCGATGCTCAGGTAAGCGCCGCCGCCTCCGTTCAGGAAATGGTGCAGGACGCCGCGCGGGCCGGACACAGGCTCGGCATAATATTCGAAATCATGCGTGTCGCCCGCCATGGCCACTGCAACGCCGTCCCTGGCAAGCATATCGTAAAGCCCGGCAAACTCGGTCCCCGGCTCGGCCGTGTCATGACCGCCCGCGTAGCGCGGATGCCCCGCGACGACCATGATGAACTTGCCCTTCGCCACCGCGAGCCGCGCCTTCATCCACTCCGTCTGCACCTTGTCCATCGTCTTCAGGACGCCCGTATCGACCGCGATCAGAGCGAATTCGGGGGTTTGCACGTCGAAATAGGGCGCCGTCTGCAGCCCCGCCTTGATGCCGTAGAGCCCGCGAAGCCGCGCCGCCTCGGCGATCATCTCCTGCCGCTCCTCGTCCGACAGGAGCGTCAGGCCGTGATCGACCCCGGCCCGCGCCCGCATCGAGGCCAGCGCCGCCTCTGGCGTCAGAAGGTTCGCGTTGAAGGCGTCAAGCGCGTTGAACCAGTCGTGGTTGCCCGGAATGGCATAGACCGGCTTCGTCAGCCCCTTCATCGGCAGGTAGAAGTTGCGCTCGTAATCCTTCATCTCGCCCGCCGGATAGATGATGTCCGACGACAGGACGACGAACTTCACCGACGGATCGGCGGCGCGGGCCAATATCTGGTCCTTCAGGACCAGTTGCGACGGGTCCCCCTCGCCGGGATCGCCAATGACAAGGAAGCTGAAATCGCCGTCGAGCCCCTCGGGCGCAACGCTGAAGGCCTGGTCGGTCGGCTTGCCCTCTTCCTTCGCGACCGCCGTGGCCATCGCCTGCCGCCAGTCGTCGACGCGCGGGCCCGTCACCGCCTGAAAGACGCCCGACGCCCAGTTTTCCGTGTTGAAATACCAGGAAAATCCCCAGATCGAATTGATCGACACCAAAAGCCCCGCGACGATCAGCCCGCCGCCGAGCGCAAGGCTCAAGCCCTCGAGCAGCGAGGCCCGCGCGCGCGACAGCCGGTAGGCGAAACGGTAGCGCCCGTCGAGCCAGGCGCCGGTCAGCCGGTCGGCGAGCTTGCGCCTGTCGCTGTCCCTGTCCCTGGCGGCCGCCCCCGCCCGGCGCTCGGCCCAGAGCCGCCGCTCGATCGCCCGCGTGGCACTCCGCCACACCAGCCGGGCCGGCAGAAGGATCGCCCAGTAGACAAGGACAGCGATGAGAAGATCGCCCGCCGTGGCGACAAGCGAGGGGATCAGCCCCTCGATCGACAGGCTCGCCTGCATCCGCACCGCATGGACGGCAAAGAGAAGCGCCGTGACGTAAAGGAGCCACGACAGCGTTTCGACCGACGTCAGCGAATTGGCACGGGCGAGCGTGTCGTTGAGCTGCCCCAGATCCTCGCCCGGCCCGATCCCGAGCCCCCCGTCCGGGTGGCGGTCGCGCGCCTCTGCCAGCGGCAGCGCGGCTTCCCCGCTGCGCATCGCCATTTCCCATCCGGTCATCAAGAGCAAGACACCGGCGACAAGACCCGCCAGCAGTGGGACATTGTCCGCCAGCCGCCAGGCCACCCCGGCCAGGGCCAGGGCCAGCGCCGTGCCCACCAGGTTGCCGAGCCACTGCGCCCGCCCCTCGGCCCGCGTCAGCGCCAGAAGTCGCCGCCCCGCCTCTGCCAGAAACCAGAGCGCCAGGAGCCGCCCGAAGGCCCCCGCGACCAGATTGCCCGCCGACAGGAACAGCACACCGACGGCGATCAGCCCGATGCCGCCCAGAAGGCCCGTGCTGAGGGCGCTTCGCCCGCGAAACCAGCCCATCACCCGCGAGATGCCGGAAAGCGCCAGCGCGATCCCCGCCAGATAGACCGCCCGGCCCCCCGCCCAGCCCGGCGTCGTCAGGCAGAGGACACCCCCCGCCATGACCAGAACGCCCAGGGCCCGTGCACCCGTCGAAGTACCGCTCACCGTCACCCTCTCGATCCTGTCCCCGGGCCTGTCCCCGGGCCTGTCCCCGGGCCTGTCCCCGGCGCTATGCGCGCAGGATAGGGCCGCTTCGTCGCGAAAATCCACAAGGTTGATGCCGCGGCGTCCGCGCGCGCGCCGCCCCCCGCATCTCCCCCGCATCCGCGCACAGTCGCCGTTCGCCCAGATGCCTTTCCGGCAAAGCCCGCCGCGCCTATCTTCGTCGCCAATGTCACGCGAAAGGACTATCCATGAGCTACGTCGCCCCGGCCGGCGCCCGCGTCGGTCACGTTCACCTGAAGGTCGCCGACCTCGACCGCGCAATCGCCTTCTATTCCGGCGTCCTCGGCTTTGAGCTGCAGCAGCGGATGGGCAACAGCGCCGCCTTCCTGTCGGCCGGCGGCTATCACCACCACATCGGCCTGAACACCTGGGAAAGCCGCGGGGGCAAGCCGCCCGCACCGGGGACAACCGGCCTTTACCATTCGGCCTTCCTCTACCCGACGCGCGGCGATCTGGCGCGCGTCCTGAAGAGCCTGGTCGAGGCCCGCTGGCCGCTCGAGGGCGCGTCCGACCATGGCGTGTCCGAGGCGATCTACCTGCGCGACCCCGACGGCAACGGTGTCGAACTTTACCGCGACCGCCCCGAGGCCGAATGGCCGCGCGAGGCGAACGGCGCCCTGAAGATGGTGACCGAGCCATTGGACCTGCACGCCCTGCTGGCCGAGGCCTGAGGGGGCGCGGGGGGCCCGGGAGCCCATAGGGGGCCAGCGCGAACTTGCGGCGAATTGTTTGTAGTTTCGCCGCAAATAAATTCGCCGCAAATTGGAACGAAAAGGAAACATTAAGCCTCACCCCCTAGCGTCGTTTCCGGACGGGCTTCCGCAAAGGGTCAGGGCACTTGGTCAGTTACAGCTTCACGGGCTTGCTCGGAACGGGCCAGCCCACCTTTTCGACGAATGTCCACGACCTTGAGGTCGCCTGGATCGGCGGGCTGCCCAGGCTCTTTTCCGCCAGCCTGCCCGGCGAAGGCGCGGGCTATGCCGAATATGACCTCTCGACACCCGGCGCGGCCAGCCTGCTCGCCGTCCGGGGCTACAATACCTCGGTCCGCCCGCTGTCCGGGATCGACTTCACCATCATTCCCGCACGGTCCGGCAGCGGTGGAACCCTCGTCGCGTCCGGCACCAAGCCCTGGGGCTGGGCGAGCCACGGCCTGACCGGGTCGGCAGGGTTCGGCGACCCGCTCGCCAACGCGCTGGCCTTCAACCCGGTCGCCGTGACCGGCGCGTCGCTCGGCACCGCGAACTACGTCTGGTTCGGCCTTGCCGGCAGCTCGAAAATCCTCGCGGCGACCGTGTCGGACACCGGCGTCATCAAGCTGACCCAGGCGCTCACCGCCGCCCCCGCCGGCCCCGCGCCCGACGATCTGACGACCCTGACGGTCGGGTCCGAAACGGTGCTGCTGGCCGTCTCGGCGGCCGGAAACAGCGTGACCTCCTATAGCCTCGCGGCAGACGGCACGCCGCTGCAGGCGACCCAGATCCTGTCCGTCCCCTCGGCCCTCGGCTTTTCGGCCCCGACCGAGGTTGCGGGCCTTGAGTCAAACGGCGCGAGCTTTGCCGTCGTCTCCTCGACCGAAAGCTCCTCGCTCACCGTCTTTCGCGTGCTGCCCGGCGGGATCCTTTACGCGACCGACCATGTCGTCGACACGCTCGGCACCCGCTTTTCCGCGGCGACCGCCATCGCCACCCTGCAGGACGGCGCGCGCGCCTGGGTCGCGGTCGGCGGCACCGACGGCGGGGTCGACATCTTGACGCTTCTGCCCGACGGCCGGCTGGTCCACGCGCTGACCATCTGCGACGACGACAGCATGAGCCTCGACCATGTGAGTGCGCTGGCGCTGGCCAAGGTGGGTTCGCGCACCGAACTCATCGCCGCCAGCGCGACCGAAGCGGGCCTGACGCAGATAGACCTGAACCTCGGCACGCCCGGCACCACCGTCTGGCAGGCGGCCGGCACCATCACCGGCACCGCCGGCGACGACCTTCTGGGCGCGGGCGCCGGAACCGACGCGATCTACGGTGGCGACGGTGCCGACATCATCGTCGGCGGCGGCGAGGGCGCGTCGGCCGCACTTTTTGGCGGCGCGGGGTCGGACCGGTTCGTCATCTCGGCCGCGCAGGGCACCGTGCGCATCCTGGACTTCCAGCCTGGCCTCGACCGGCTCGACCTGTCCTTCCTGGCCGGGCTGCGGTCGTCAGACCAGATCGCCTTCACAGTGACCGCGACCGGCTGCGACCTGGCCTACGACGGCACGGTGATCCACATCGAAACGGTCGATGGCACCGGCCTGACCGCCGACGATTTCCCCAGTTCCGCGATACTGCCCCTTCTTCACTACGCGCCGCCGCTCATGGCCGACGTGGTCACCGGCGGGGCCGGCAATGACACGCTTTTTGCCCGCACCGCGCGCGACACGATGGTCCTGGGGCTCGGCGGCGCCGACCTTCTGACCGGAAGCGCCGGCAACGACCTTCTGGACGGCGGCCTCGGCAGCGACACGCTGAGGGGCGGCCTTGGCGACGACACGCTGAAGGGGGGTGCCGGGGCCGACGTCCTGGAAGGCGGCGACGGCAACGACAGCCTGGAAGGCGGCGCCGACAACGACAAGCTGGTCGGCGGCGCGGGCAACGACACGCTCATCGGGGGGGATGGGGCCGACGTCCTTCAGTCCTCCGAAGGCAACGATTTCCTTGACGGCGGCAGCGGCGCAGACAGCCTCTGGGGCGGCGACGGCAACGACGAACTGATGGGCGGCGACGGCAACGATTCCATCCTGGGCGAAGCCGGCGACGACCGCCTGTCGCTCGGCGCAGGCAACGACATCGGCGGCGGAGGCGCCGGCAACGACACTGTTGAGGGCGACGACGGCAATGACCTGATCTACGGCGGCGACGGCAACGACCGGCTCTATGGTGGCGCCGGGCATGACCAGCTGGCAGGCGGCACGGGCGACGACGACCTCTGGGGCGGGCTCGGCAACGACAGCCTCTGGGGCGCCGCCGGCAATGACACGCTTCACGGCGACGCCGGCGCCGACGTGCTGGACGGCGGGGACAGCGACGACTGGCTCTTCGGCGGGGACGGCAACGATGTCATCACCTGCGGGTTCGGCAATGACCAGGCCTGGGGGGATGCCGGCAACGACACGGTCACCGGCGGGGCCGGCGATGACGTGATCGACGGCGGCGCTGGAAGCGACAGGCTTTTCGGCGGGGACGGGCATGACTGGCTCGACGGGGGCGACGGTGCCGATCTCCTGGTCGGCGACGCCGGCAACGACACCCTCATTGGCGGCGAGATGAACGACACGCTCCAGGGTGGGGACGGCGACGATCTGCTGCAGGGCGGCAGCGGCGATGACCTTTTGACGGGGATGCTGGGCAACGACACGCTTTATGGCGAGGCCGGCAACGACACGCTTTGGGGCGGGATCGGTCATGACCAGCTCTATGGCGGCGATGGCAACGACCTCCTCTGGGCGGTCTATGGCCACGACCTTCTGGATGGCGGCCGGGGCGCGGACACTCTCTGGGGGGGCTTGGGCAACGACACGCTCTTCGGTGGCAACGACGGCGATTACCTGAACGGCATGGAGGGGGCCGACTACCTGTCCGGCGGCAACGGCGCCGACAGCCTGGTCGGCCAGGCCGGCCCGGACACGCTGGCCGGCGATGGCGGCGACGACACGCTTTGGGGCGGCGACGGCAACGATCTGCTTTATGGTGGCGACGGGCGCGACTGGCTGCACGGCGGCGGCAGCGGCAGCGACACGCTCCAGGGCGGCCTCGGCCGCGACACGCTGACCGGCGGCAGCGAGGCCGACGTCTTTGCCTTCGCCACCCTCGCCGAGATGGGCAGCGCCGGCAACCGCGACGAGATCACCGACTTCCAGCGCGGGCTCGACAAGATCTCGCTCGCCGGCATGGGGCTGCACTTCAGCGCCGGCGGAAACTTCTCGGGCGAGTGGGGTGAGCTGATCTTCACGGTCTCCGGCAAGACAGGCACGCTTTGGTGCGATATCGACGGCGACGGGCAGGCGGACTATGGGCTCACGCTCCAGAACGTGGTGCAGCTTGGCCCCGGCGACCTCTTGTTGTGACGCGGAGCCGCCTCGGGAGCCCCAACCGGGGCTGTGGCAAGACTCATGGAGAGACGCCGGGGCCACGCCTCCGGGCCACACGGCTCTAGGCCCCCCAGGCCACGCCCCAGACCACCCCGTTGCCAAGCGCCGCCCGACCCGCCATGATCGGGCCACTCCAAGGGGCTGCTGACGGGGGCGCGATGCGGAAATTCCTGGTGATCCTCGACGACAGCCGCGAATGCCTGAACGCGATGCGCTTCGCCGCCTTGCGCGCCGGCCATACCGGCGGCGGTGTGACCATCCTCTCCATCATTCCGCCGGAAGACATCCAGCATTTCATGGGCGTCGCGGACGTCATGCGCCAGGAAGCCCGTGAACGGATCGAGGGCCATTTCGAGGTCTTCGCCAAATGGATGCGCGACAAGCAGGGCGTCGAACCCGAACTCGTCATCCGCGAGGGCGAGGCCCTGTCCGAAATCCTGGCCCATATCCGCGAAGACCCCGAAATCGGCGTCCTTGTTCTCGGCGCGGGCACCGACAAGTCGGGCCCCGGCCCGCTCGTCACCCAACTGTCGCGCAATTCCGGCAACCTGCCGGTGCCGATCACGATCGTGCCCGGCGACATGTCGAAGGATCGGCTCGAAGGCATCACCTGACGCCGGAACCGCCGCGCGGCAGGCGCCGGGCTCGCCCCGGCCGGACGCCACGTCACCCTGGGCCCAGTCACGATGCTGCGTCGCAGCATCTTGTCGCCCGTCCCCGTCCGGCCTATGTTCACGCCCGAGAGAGGGAATCCCTCGACGACGAAGGAGCGCATCCATGTATGATGCCCTGAACGATTCAGACCTGCCGGCCCCGCTTGCAAACGACAGCACCGCCGAAGCCGCCGCCCCTGCCGGAGCCGCCGCCAGCGACGACACCCACTGCGACGGCCTGGACCAAGGGCGCCTCGCCGCGCCCGTGCCGCGACCCTTTTCGCGCCAGACCCGCGGCGCCGCGCGTCTGGCGGACCCCGCCCGAACCCCGGCTGCGACCTGTTGCCGCGGCGACGCGCTGAGCGACCTGACCGACGAGCTTTTCGGCTATTATCGCCGCCGTTAGGCCCGACTGCCCGACGATGGGCGGCAGCACCCCGCCGCCCCTTCCTTGACTTCGGGCCGCGCGCCCCGCATATCCGAGTCATACAGTCGGAGATCGCCCATGTTCATCCAGACCGAATCCACCCCGAACCCCGCAACGCTGAAGTTCCTGCCCGGCCAGAGCGTCCTCGGCACGGCGACGGCGGACTTCCCTACGGCCGAAAGCGCCGCCTACTCGCCCCTTGCCCAACGCCTCTTTGGCGTCGCGGGCGTGACCGGCGTCTTCCTGGGGTCGGATTTCGTGACCGTGACCAAGGACCCCGGCGCGGACTGGATCCTGCTGAAGCCCGCCCTCCTCGGCGCGATCATGGAACATTTCCAGTCGGGCGCACCGGCGATCGAGGCGCAGGCCCGCACCGCCGGCGGCCACAGCGCCGGCGGCGAGGGCGAGGTTGACGGAGAGATCATCCGCCAGATCAAGGACTTGCTCGACACCCGCGTCCGCCCGGCTGTGGCGCAGGACGGCGGCGACATCACCTTCCACGGCTTTGACCGCGGCGTCGTCTACCTGCACATGCAAGGCGCCTGCGCGGGCTGCCCCTCTTCGACCCTGACCCTGAAGATGGGGATCGAAAACCTGCTGCGCCACTATATCCCCGAGGTGACGGAGGTGCGGCCCGTTGCGGCCTGACGCACCCCTGCTGGCCTTCGACACATCGGCCGCGCACTGCGCGGCCGCCGTCTTTTCGGATGGGGGCTTTTCGGATGGGGGCCTTTCGGGCGGCCGCCTCCTTCTGTCGCGGACCGAGCCGATGGCGACCGGCCAGTCCGAGCGGCTGATGCCCTTCCTTCTGGACTTCCTTAAGGACGGCGGGCTCGGCTGGCGCGACCTGTCGCGCATCGCGGTCGGCACCGGCCCCGGCAACTTCACCGGCGTCCGGATCGCGGTCGCCTCCGCACGGGGACTGGCGCTCGGGCTCGGCATCCCCTCGATCGGCGTCGACCGGTTCGCCGCGACAGCCCTTGGACTGGACGGGCCCCTGCTGGTGGCGCTCGACGCGCGGCAGGGGCGGGTCGCGCTGCGAAGCGGCGACAGCCTGCCGATCCTCCTCGACCCCGACGAAGTACTTCCCCCGGACCTGGCCGCCCTGCCCGTCGTCGGCGATGGCGCTGGCCTCCTCGGCCCCCGCGCAGCCGGGCCGCGCCTGTCTCAGCCCGTCCCCCTGACCGAGGCCATCGCCCGGATCGCGGCCGCACTTCCCCTGCCCCAGCCGCGCCCCGCGCCGGTCTATCTGCGCCCGGCCGATGCGGCCCCCGCGCGCGACGCACCGCCACGGATCCTGACGTGAGCCCGAACCCCGCCGACCTCGCCCGCCTGCACGGGCAGGCCTTCCTGCACCCGCGCCCCTGGTCCGAAGCCGAGTTCCGCGCCCTTCTTGCCCGCGCAGACACGCTGACCATCGCCGCGCCGGAAGGCTTTGCGATCGGCCGGGTGACGCTGGACGAAGCCGAGCTTCTGACCATCGCCGTCGCCCCCGACGCCCGCCGCAAGGGCCTTGGGCGAAGCCTTCTCGGCCAGTTCCTGGCCACGGCCGCGACCCGGGGCGCGCGCACCGTCTTTCTGGAAGTCGATTCCCTGAACACCCCCGCCCGTGCGCTTTACCAGGCCATGGGCTTCACCCAGGTCGGCCTCAGGCGCAATTACTACCGCGAGGGGCCCGAACCGTCGGACGCCCTGGTCCTGAGCCGCCCCCTGCCCTGACAAGCCCTTGCATTGGCGCGGCCTTTCGCCCAGCGCACGCCACGTCCCGCCCGGCACCCCAAGAATCCTGTTGACCCCTTTGCCCCCGTCGGCGCTAATCAGCCGCGATCCTGAAAGGCGCACGCGCGCGCACTTTCGGACATACCGCACGCAGGGAGTTCACAATGCGCATCATGACCACATTCCTCGGCGCCGCGGCGACGCTGGCGCTGACCGCCGGCATTGCCTACGCCGATCCGGCCATCATCTTTGACCTGGGCGGAAAATTCGACAAGAGTTTCAACGAGGCGGCCTTCAACGGCGCCCAGCGTTGGGCCAAGGAAACCGGCGGCACCTTCAAGGAACTGGAAATGCAATCCGAGGCCCAGCGCGAACAGGCGCTGCGCCGGCTCGCGGAAGCGGGCGCCAACCCGATCGTCATGACCGGCTTTGCCTTCGGCGACGTGCTGAACAAGGTCGCGCCGGACTATCCGGACACGAAATTCGGCATCGTCGACATGGTGGTCGACCAGCCCAACGTGACGTCGATCGTCTTCACCGAAGAGCAGGGCTCCTACCTCGCCGGGATCATGGCCGCCATGGCCTCGAAGACCGGCACCGTCGGCTTCATCGGCGGCATGGACATCCCGCTGATCCACAAGTTCGGCTGCGGCTATGCGCAGGGCGTCATGGCGACCAACCCCAAGGCCAAGGTCATCACCAACTTCACCGGCACCACGCCGGCGGCCTGGAACGACCCGGTCAAGGGCGGTGAGCTGGCCAAGGCGCAGAAGGGCCAGGGCGCGGACGTTATCTATGCGGCGGCCGGCGGCACCGGGATCGGCGTCCTGCAGGCGGCGGCCGACGAGGGGATCCTGTCGATCGGCGTCGACAGCAACCAGAACTACCTGCATCCGGGCCAGGTTCTGACCTCGATGATGAAGCGGGTCGACAATGCGGTCTACCAGGCTTTCAAGGACGGCACCGACCTCAAGCCCGGCGTCGCGGTCATGGACCTGAAGGACGGCGGCGTCGACGTGGCGATGGATGAAAACAACGCCAAGCTGGTGACGCCCGAGATGAAGGCCGCGGTCGATGCCGCCGCTGAAAAGATCAAGTCGGGCGAGGTCAAGGTCCACGACTACATGACCGACAACACCTGCCCCGTGAACTGAGCCCAAAAGGCATGACGGGGGACAAGGCTGAGGGGCGGCGGGACACTGCCGCCCCACCCGTTCCACCGGCGCAAGAGCGGGGAACGGACATCGCCATCGAACTGAAGGGCATCTCGAAATCCTTCGGTCCGGTGCAGGCGAACAAGGACATCTCGATCCGCGTCCCGCGCGGCACGATCCACGGCATCATCGGCGAGAACGGCGCAGGCAAATCCACGCTGATGTCGATCCTCTACGGTTTCTACAAAGCCGACCGGGGCGAAATCCTGATCGGCGGCCGCATCACCCAGATCCCCGACAGCCAGGCCGCGATCCGCGCCGGCATCGGCATGGTCTTCCAGCACTTTAAGCTGGTGCAGAACTTCACCGTCCTGGAAAACGTCATCCTCGGCGCCGAGGACGGGCGGCTTTTGCGCCCTTCGCTTGCCAAGGCACGGAAAACGCTGGCAGAACTGGCCGCCGAATATGAGCTCGATGTCGACCCCGATGCGCTGATCGAGGTTCTGTCCGTCGGCCACCAGCAGCGGGTCGAGATCCTGAAGGCGCTCTACCGGCAGGCCGACATCCTGATCCTGGACGAGCCCACGGGCGTCCTGACCCCGGACGAGGCCGACCACCTGTTCCGCATCCTTCGCGGGCTGAAGGAACAGGGCAAGACCATTGTCCTGATTACCCACAAGCTGCGCGAGATCATGGAGATCACCGACAACGTCTCGGTCATGCGGCGCGGCGAAATGATCGCGACCGTCCGCACCGTCGACACCTCGCCCGAGGAACTGGCAGAGCTGATGGTCGGCCGGAAGGTGCTGCTGGAGGTGCCGAAGGGCCCGGCCAACCCGGGCGCCACGGTCCTGGAAATCGCCGACCTGAAGGTGCGCGACGCCGCCGGGGTCGAGCGGATCAAGGGCCTGTCGCTGACCTTGCGCGCGGGCGAGATCCTGGGGATCGCCGGGGTCGCCGGCAACGGCCAGTCCGAACTGCTGGCGGTTCTCGGCGGCTTTGCCAGGGCCACGGGCACCGTCCGGCTGAACGGCAAGCCGCTCGATCTGTCGGCCGAC
Source organism: uncultured Paracoccaceae bacterium (assembly GCA_945952025.1). Lineage (GTDB taxonomy): Bacteria > Pseudomonadota > Alphaproteobacteria > Rhodobacterales > Rhodobacteraceae > TMP-24. The sequence continues at coordinate 114,877 of CAMFGW010000003.1, read as the reverse complement.
ACGCTTGGCCGCGAGCGGCGACAGGCGGGCATCGCCCATGTGCCCGAGGACCGCCAGAGCCTGGGCATGATCATGGACTTCACCGCCTGGGAAAACATCGCCTTCGGTTACCAGGACGACCCGGCCTACCGGAAGGACGGCTTCCTGATGGACAATGCCGCGATCAAGGCCGACGCCACCGGCAAGATGGAACGTTTCGACGTGCGCCCGCCGATCCCGACGCTCGCCGCCAAGAACTTTTCCGGCGGCAACCAGCAAAAGATCATCCTGGCGCGTGAAATCGAGCGCAGCCCGGACCTGCTGCTGGTCGGCCAGCCGACGCGCGGGGTCGACATCGGCGCGATCGAATTCATCCACAAGAGGCTGGTCGAGCTGCGCGACGCCGGCAAGGCGATCCTGCTGGTCAGCGTCGAGCTGGACGAGATCCTGAGCCTTGCCGACCGCATCGCCGTCATGTTCGACGGCCGCATCATGGGCGAGCGGCTGCCCGACGACACCAATGAACGCGAACTGGGGCTTCTGATGGCGGGCGTCGATCCCAAGGCAAGCGGAAAGGACGCGGCATGACCAAGCTCCCGCGCTGGGCGGATGTCGTCCTCGTGCCCCTCATCTCGCTGCTTTTGGCCGCGATCATCTCGGCCCTCGTGATCCTCGCGATCGGCGAAAGCCCGTGGGAGGCGCTGAAGACCATGACCGAGGGCGCGCTCGGCTCGCCCTACGCCTGGGGCTACACGCTTTATTACGCGACAAGCTTCATCTTCACCGGCCTTGCCGTCACCGTCGCCTTCCATGCCGCCATGTTCAACATCGGCGGCGAGGGGCAGGCCCAGATGGGCGGCCTTGGCGTGGCACTCGTGCTGCTGGCGCTGCCCGTCTGGCCGCACTGGACCGTGGCCCTTGTGGCAGCGGCGCTGGGCGCGGCCGTCTTCGGCGCCGCCTGGGCCGCGATTCCGGCCTGGCTTCAGGCCAAGCGCGGCAGCCACATCGTCATCACCACGATCATGTTCAACTACATCGGCGCGGCCGTCATCGTCTATCTTCTGGTCAGCGTCCTGCGCCCGATCGGCCAGATGGACCCCGCGACCGCCCATTTCCCGCCCGGCACCCACCTGCCGACACTGAACGAGATGCCGGTCCTGAACCTCATCTTCGTCAAGAAGGTGCCGGCGAACGTCAGCCTTTTTGTCGCCATCGCCGCCTGTTTCGGCGTCTGGGTCCTCTTGTGGCACACAAGGCTCGGCTATGAGATCCGCGCCTTCGGCAAGTCCGACCGCGCCGCGCGTTATGCGGGCATCTCGGCCACCAAGGTCATCATGGTCTCGATGCTGATCTCGGGGGCGCTCGCGGGGCTCATGTCGATCAACAACGTCATGGGGGAAAGCGGGCGGCTCTTGCAGAACTCGTCCGAAGGGGCAGGTTTCATCGGCATCGCGGTGGCACTGATGGGCCGCAACCACCCGCTGGGCGTCTTCCTGGCCGCGATCCTCTTCGGCTTCCTTTATCAGGGCGGGGCCGAGCTTGGCCTCTGGACCACCATCCCGATCGAGCTTCGGACCGTCGTCCAGGGCCTTGTGATCCTCTTCACCGGCGCGCTCGACCAGATGGTGCGGATGATGCTCGGCTTTTTCTTCTTCCGCGCGCCAGAGAGCCCGGTCACGGCGAGGGCCGCCTGATGGACTACGCGACCTTCCTTCAGATCCTCGATTCGACCCTGCGGCTGGCGACGCCCCTGCTGCTGGCCTGCCTTGCCGGGCTTTATTCCGAACGCTCGGGCATCTTCGACATCGGGCTCGAGGGCAAGATGCTGGTCGCCGCCATGGCGACGGGCGCGGCCGCCTACCTGTCCGGCAACGTCTGGGTGGGCACCTTGGTCGGGATCGGCGCCTCGCTGATCTTCGCGGGCATCCACGGCGTCGCCTCGATCACCTTCCGCGGCAACCAGCTGATCTCGGGCGTGGCGCTCAACTTCGTCGCAAGCGGCATCACCGTCCTGATCGCCCAGGCACTTTTCGGACAGGGCGGCCGCACGCCCCCGCTCGACGGTCCCGCCCGCTTCAGCGAGCTGACCCTGCCGGGTGCCGAGGCCGCCAAGGCCATCCCGATCATCGGCCCCTTCTACGCCGAGGTCCTGTCGGGCCATACCATCCTGGTCTATGTGGGCCTTCTGTGCGTGCCCCTGACCTGGTGGGTGCTCTACCGCACGCGCTACGGGCTGCGGCTGCGCGCCGTCGGTGAAAACCCCGCCTCGGTCGATACCGCCGGCATCTCGGTCGTCCGGCTGCGCTATTCGGCGGTGGCGATCACCGGCGTCCTCTGCGGCCTTGCCGGCGCCTATATGGCGGCGGGCCTGCAAGCGGGCTTCGGGCGCGAGATGACGGCGGGGCGCGGCTATATCGCGCTCGCTGCCCTGATCTTCGCCAAGTGGCGACCCTGGTATGCGCTGTGGGCCACGCTCCTCTTCGGCTTCTTCCAGGCATTCGCGCTGCGCCCCGATGTCATCACCCGGACCTTCGGTTTCGACATCCCCTCGCCCGCGCTCGACGCCCTGCCCTATATCCTGACGGTCGTGGTTCTGGCGGGATTCATCGGCAAGGCGACCCCGCCGCGCGCTGGCGGCGAACCCTATGTGAAGGAACGTTGAGCACGGGGCGCGGCACGGGGCGCGGCACAGGGATTTCCCAAGCCGATCCATATGTTGCGCCCCGATGCTACGCCCGATGAGTCCAGTTTCGGAAAAATCTGGTCCAGTCGCCGGGATTTGACCAAAAACCCCGGCCCGACCCTTTGACAGTGGGGCCGCGAAGGCCCATCACTCGAAAAGCTTCCCTCCCTGGGCGAAGGTCGTCGCATGCAGATTTATCTGCCGATAGCCGAGGTTTCTGTGAATGCCTTCCTGCTCTTCGGGCTCGGGGGCATTGTCGGCATTCTGTCGGGCCTGTTCGGCGTTGGCGGCGGCTTCATCATCACGCCGCTGCTGTTTTTCGTGGGTGTCCCCCCGACGGTCGCGGTCGCGACCGGCGCCAACCAGGTCGTCGCCTCCTCGATCTCGGGCGTTCTTGCGCACCTCAAGCGCAAGACCGTCGACATCCGCATGGGGGTCGTGCTGATGGTCGCGGGTATCGCCGGGTCGACGGCGGGCATCTGGCTCTTCAACCTGCTGTCGCGGTCGGGGCAGATCGACCTGTTCGTGCAGCTGTCCTACGTCCTTTTCCTGGGGGTCGTGGGCGCCATGATGCTGCAGGAAAGCGTCCGCAGCCTGAGGCGGGCCAAGCGCGCGGTGGCGCCGGTCAAGCGCAGCCAGCACATGTGGGTCCACCGGCTGCCACTGAAGATGAAGTTCCGCACCTCGGGTCTCTATATCTCCATAATTCCGCCGATCGTGGTCGGCTTCGGGGTCGGCGTCCTGGCCGCCGTGATGGGCGTCGGCGGCGGCTTCATCATGGTCCCGGCGATGATCTACCTTCTGAACATGCCGACCAAGGTCGTGATCGGCACATCGCTCTTCCAGATCATCTTCGTGACCGGCTTCACCACTTTCATGCATGCGCTGACCAATCAGTCGGTCGACATCCTTCTGGCGGTCCTTCTGATCCTTGGCGGCGTCATCGGCGCCCAGATCGGCGCGGCACTGGCGCTGAGGCTCAGGGCCGAACAGTTGCGCATCCTGCTGGCGCTTCTGGTCCTTCTGGTCTGCGGCAAGCTGGCGCTCGACCTTCTGCTGACGCCGGGCGAGCTTTACTCGCTCGCCCCCGTGGGGCGCGGCTGATGCGGGCGCTGGTCCTCGCCCTCGCGCTTGTCGCCGTCCCCGCCTGGCTCGGGGCCGAGGAAAAGGTCGTCTCTGGCCTGAGCGAGGACCGGATCGAGATCACGGCGAACTTCAACGGGTCCGACCTTCTGATCTATGGCGCCGTGTCGCGCGACGCGCCGCCGCCGACGGACAGCTCGCTCGACGTGATCATCACGGTGCAGGGCCCCTCTTTCCCGGTCAACGTCCGGCGCAAGTCGCGCGTCCTTGGCATCTGGGTCAATACCGACACGGTGACGGTCGACAGTGCGCCCAGCTTCTACGCCATCGCCACCACGCGGCCTTTCGAGCAGATCATCTCGAACACCGACGACATCCGCTATTCCGTCGCCTTTACACGAGAGCTCCGGTCGATGAGCGTCGCACGCACGCTCATGTATTCCCACAACTTCACAACAGCCCTGATCCGCATCCGCCAGAAGCAGGGCTTCTACGCCCTTCAGGACGCCTCGGTCCGGCTGGCGCAGGACACGCTTTTCCGCACCGACATCCGGCTGCCCGCGAACCTTGTCGAGGGCGTCTACAAGACCCGCATCTTCCTCACGCGCAACAAGCAGGTCGTGGCGCTGGACGAGCGCAGCATCTACGTCCGCAAGGTCGGCCTTGAACGCTGGCTGTTCCGCCTGTCGCGCACCCAGCCCGCGATCTACGGCGCGCTCGCGCTGGCCATCGCCGCCTTCGCCGGCTGGGCCGCCTCGGCCGGTTTCCGGGCGCTGAAGCGGTAGGTGTGGCAGGGTTACCGTTCGCTTGCGCTGAAAAGCCGGGCCGGGCGGGATCAGGAAACGCGACCCGCGTTTCCCTCGCCCGTGTGGAAACGCCTCCGCTGGGCCGCTCATGTCACTCACCATCAAAGGCCGGCGCCTGCCCCGGTGGGCGCGAAGCGCCCGCCGATGGCGGGGCGGGCGCTGGCCAGTGGCCTTTGGGCCACCGGCGGGGACAAGGGGAGAGGCCTTCGTATGGCAGGGTCACTTGCCCCTGCCAGCCGGTCCGGCAAGGGCACGCGACCTAGAAGGCGCGGTAGGTCATCGTCGTCAGCGTGCGCACGATCCCCGGAATGTCGAAGAGCCGGTCCGACAGGTAGCGGCCCACGTCTTCCTCTTCCGGAATGTAGACCTTTGCCATCAGGTCATATTCGCCCGAGGTCGAATAAAGCTCGGACACGACTTCCCGGTCGTAGATCGCATCCGCGACCTCGTAGGTCTTGCCGGGATTGCAGCGGAACTGGACGAAGACGCAGCGCATGGACGATTCCCCTTTAGCGCCGACCCTAGGGGCTTTTCACCCCGACGGAAACCGGGTCAGAGGTCCGGTTCGGTCGCATCGAGCGTCAGGGGCGCCGCCCCCTTCGGCAGGTCGTCGATGCCAAGCCTTGCCTCGGGCCGGCCAAGCCGGCTGCGCACCACCCAGTAGAGCCGGTGCTGGGCCCGCGTGATCGCCACATACGCGAGCCGCTTCCAGAGCGGGATGCCGGCCTCGGTGCGGCCCATCTGCGCCGCGACGTAAAGATCGGGCGCAAAGACCTGAACCTCGGGCCATTGCGAGCCTTGCGCCTTGTGGATCGTCACGGCGGCGCCATGCAGGAAGGCAGCCCCCATCCGCGCGGCATAGGGGATGAAGGGCTCCTCCTCGCCCGGCAGCTCGATCTTGACGATCGACGCGGCCGATACGCGCGGGTCCTCGGCACCCACCACATGCAGCCGCGAAAATCCGGGCTTCGATCCGGGGCCCAGGTAGATGACCTGCGCCCCCTTGATCAGGCCCCGCGCCTCCAGGTCGATGCGCTTCTTGCGGTGCTTCAAGGGCAGTTCGATCCCGTCGCAGATCAAGGGCTCGCCCGGCAGAAGCGCGTCGGCAGGGGCATTGTGCGCCGCGCGGAAGGCCTGAATCAGCCGCACGCGGGTCTGGTTGCGCCAGACAAGGGCCGGGGACCGCGCCATCAGCCCCGCATCCATGCGTTCGGCCCAGACGACACGGTCGTCCCGGCGCGCGGCGTCAGTCACCATCGCCTCGAACTCGGGGAAGGTCAGCGCCTCGTCACCCAGCGCATGGGCCAGGTCCAGGATCGGGTTGTCCTCGGCTTGCCGGTGGACGCGGTGCAGGACCAGCTTGCGCGCGTCCGGCAGGCGGTCAAAGACCATCTCGCCCGACTGGCCGACGGGGGCTAGCTGGGCCGGGTCGCCGAAAAGGACGAGCGTCGGAAAGATTTCGCGCAGATCCTCGAACTGGCGCTCGTCCAGCATCGAGGCTTCGTCGATGAAGCCCACATCCAGGGGGTCCTCGCGCCGCTTCCAGCCCAGGATGAAGTCCGACCCGCGCAGGCCCGCCGCCGCAAGCGCGCCGGGGATCGACTTGGCGGCCTCGTAGAAGGCCTTGGCCCGGTCGAGCGCCAGATCGCTCAAGCCCTCGATCTCCGGCCGGTCGCCCGAACCGGCAAGCCAGTCGGCGATCTTTTCGTAATCGGGGTCGTAGACGGGCGTGTAGAGGATGCGGTGAATGGTGGTCGCCGGCACGCCCCGGCTGCGCAACACGCTCGCCGCCTTGTTCGTCGGTGCCAGGACCGCGAGCGTGCGCCGGTCCTTGCGCCGCTTGCCTTCGTAGTCGCCGGTAATCAAGTCGATCCCCGCAGCCTCCAGCGCCTTCATCAGGCCGGCGAGCAGCAGCGTCTTGCCCGACCCTGCCTTGCCCACGACCGCAAGGACCGACGCCGCCCCCTCGGCCGCCGGCAAGATCGTGCCCTCGTCGATGTCGATGCCCGCGCCGCGCAACAGATCGACGACGCGATCCCAGGCTTCGGCCTGATCGTGCGAAAGGGTGGGAAGGCCGGCCGACATGCGCCGGACCCTATCCCGGCGCTTGGCGGAGTGCCAGTAGGCCCGCCCCTACCCCAGCGTTCCGCCGCGCTTTTCCGGCGTGGGCAGATCGGTGTTCGTGTAGGCCAGGATCGGCACCCCGGCCGCCCGCGAAATGTCCTTGGCGGCGATCGTCAAGGTCGCATCCAGCTCGCGCGACAGGTCGGTGAGGCCGTTCACGGCCGAGAAATTCCGCAGGTCGGTCAGCACGTCCATGATCCAGTCGTAGCGCATGACGATCCCTCGTTGACTGATGAAGCTTTTCTCAACCTGAAGGCGAATTGAGGAAGGCCCATGGCCAATTTGCGGAAAAATCCTTCACCAAACGCAAAGGACGCCGCGGCTTTTGCCTGCGGCGCCCCATTTTTTCCCAAGTCTGGCGCCCCTCAGCGCTCGCGACCGGCCTCCAGCGCATCCTCGAACGTCCTGAGCCCGGTGCGCGGCGCCTGCACCAGGACGGCCATGTTCCCCGGCTTGTGCTTGTTGGTGCGCATCAGCATGTGCGCCTGCGGGATCTCGGCCCAGGGGAATACCTCGGACATGCAGGGGTCGAGCCTGCGCTCGATCATCAGCTTGTTGGCCGCCGACGCCTGCTTGAGGTGGGCGAAGTGGCTGCCCTGCAGGCGCTTCTGGTGCATCCACATGTAGCGCACGTCGAAGGTGCAGTTGAAGCCGCTGGTGCCGGCGCAGATGACGACCATGCCGCCCTTCTTGCAGACCAGGCTGGAAACCGGGAAGGTCGCCTCGCCGGGGTGCTCGAACACCATGTCGACACTCACGCCCTTGCCGGTGATGTCCCAGATCGCCTTGCCGAACCGGCGCGCCTCTTTCAGCCAGTCGTTGTATTCCTGGCTGTTGACCGTGGGCAGCTGCCCCCAGCATTTGAAGTCGTTGCGGTTGATGACGCCCTTGGCGCCCAGCCCCATGACGAAATCGCGCTTCGATTCGTCCGAGATGACGCCGATCGCATTGGCGCCCGCGGTGTTGATGAGCTGGATCGCATAGGACCCCAGACCGCCCGACGAACCCCACACAAGCACGTTCTGGCCGGGCTTCAGGTCGTGCGGCTGGTGGCCGAACAGCATCCGGTAGGCGGTCGCAAGGGTCAGCGTGTAGCAGGCCGATTCTTCCCAGGTCAGGTGCTTCGGCCGCGGCATGAGTTGCTGGGACTGCACGCGGGTGAACTGGCTGAAGGACCCGTCCGGCGTCTCATACCCCCAGATCCGCTGGGTGGGCGAGAACATCGGGTCGCCGCCGTTGCATTCCTCGTCGTCGCCGTCGTCCTGGTTGCAATGGACGACCACCTCGTCGCCCACCTTCCAACGTTTCACCTTGTCGCCCACCGCCCAGACGATGCCAGAGGCGTCGGAACCGGCGATGTGGTAGGGCTGCTTGTGGCCGTCGAAGGGGCTGATCGGCACGCCGAGCGCTGCCCAGACGCCGTTGTAGTTGACGCCCGCCGCCATCACCAGAACCAGGACCTCGTTCGAATCGAGCTTCCAGGTATCGACCACCTCGACCTGCATGGCCGCGTCGGGCTCGCCATGGCGTTCGCGGCGGATGGCCCAGGCATACATCTGCTTCGGCACATGGCCGAGCGGGGGCATTTCGCCCAACTCGTACAGATCCTTGACCGGCGCGTCGTAGGGGGCAATTCCCGGATGCGTGTCCAAAGCCATCGGCCTCTCCTTTTGCCGCAGTGCAGAATCTATGCGGGCTTCCCGGTAGAATTACAAGGGGCCGCGCAACATTTCAATCCTGGGACGGCTGCGTTTGTAATATTGTTTCGAGTCAGACGGTTTCGACCCCATCATCCCCGTGACTATGCGCAGTTTTTTCTGCGCCTGCATCCAGAATCTGCCAGGCCGACGCCGCGTAGAAGTCGACCAGGGGCCGCGCCGCGTCGCGCAGTATGACCTGCTCGCCGTCCCGGTCGATCATGTGGCGCATGGCGAAGATGCTGAGCGTGCGGTCGACGGCGGCCGCGATTCCCCCCTCGGGCAGGTGGAGCGCGCCCCCCGCCGCCGCCAGCCTTTCGGCCAGCGCCGTGCCCTGCCCGATCAGCGCCGCGCGGTCGGTCTGGGCCTCCACCCCCCAGGCGGCAGAGACGAGCGGCACCGACAGGACTGGAATGTTCGCCGTGATCTCTGCCATCAGCCGCCCCGCAAGCGCGCGCGTCACGTCCCCGTCCTGCCCCCGCTCGAACGCGGTCAGCGAGATGGGCGTCCCGAACCGCACCACCGCATCGCCGAAGCCGCGAAACCGGCCCAGCGCCGCGCGCCAGAGGTGGCGCAGGACGAAGGCCGCGATCTGCAGGATGGGCGCGCGAAACCGCCGCGTCCCCTCGGCACGCGCGGCGACAAGGACGCGATCCTCGACCACCCGGTCATAGCCGAGCGAGACGGGCACAAAGACCACATCCCTCGCCCCATCACGCGGCGTCTGCACGATGTAGGACAGAAGTCCCAGCTTCGGCACGCCCGTCCGCCCGTCCAGCGACAGGCCGCCCTCGGGAAAGATCGCCTGCGTCACGCCTTCGGCCGTTGCCATCTGCACATAGCGCGACAGGACCCGGCGATAAAGCGGCAGGTCCGAGCGCCGGCGGATGAAATAGGCGCCCATCGACCGGATCAGCCCCGACAGGGGCCAGACCCGCGCCCATTCGCCGACCGCATAGCTGAGTGCGGAGCGCTGCGCGGCGAGATAGGTCACCAGCACGTAATCCATGTTCGAGCGGTGGTTCATCACGAAGACCACGGTCGCGCCCGGGTCGATCGGCGCTAGCTTGCTCTCGTCCAGCTCGACCCGGTAGATCAGCCGCGAAAACCAGCGCGCCAGGCGGATGCCCCAGGTGAAATAGAAGCGCGCCGAAAAGCGGGGCACGATTTCCGCCGCATAGCGCCGCGCGCGTTCCAGGACCACGGTTTCCGGCTGGCCCGTCGCCTGCGCCTCGTCATGGACCGTCTCGTAGACCTTGGGGTCGTAGGTCAGCCGCACGATCATGTCGGGGCGTTCCATCAGCTTGAAGGGCTGGATCGGCCGGTCGAGCCGCGCGTTCAGCCGCCCGACCAGACGCTCCATCCGGCCGCGGAAGAACCAGCGGACGGACGGGAAGAGGAAATGGGAAAAGAAGGCCACCGCCGCGAAGGCGAGAATCAGGGCAAGAAGCCAAAGGGGCAGCGTGACCGTCCGGAACATGGCCCTGAATGCCACGGGCCGGGCAAAATCCCAAGCCTCGGGCCGTTTTCGGCCGCCGATGCCGCAACGCAGCGAATTGACCCGGCAGGATCGTTCGAATATCCCTTTGCCAACGAAAGATTGTTTCGCCCCCGAAGGAGCGTCCGATGACCAGCGCCCCCGCCGCCGTCCCCGCTGTAACGACCAGCGAAAAGCCCTGGCTCTTCCGCACCTATGCCGGCCACTCGACGGCGGAAAAGTCGAACGCGCTCTATCGCGCCAACCTCGCCAAGGGGCAGACCGGCCTGTCGGTCGCCTTCGACCTGCCCACGCAGACCGGCTATGACAGCGACGACCCCCGCGCACGGGGCGAGGTCGGCAAGGTGGGCGTGCCGGTCAGCCATCTGGGCGACATGCGCGCGCTGTTCGCGGATATCCCGCTTGAGCAGATGAACACCTCGATGACCATCAACGCGACCGCGCCCTGGCTCCTGGCGCTCTATGTCGCGGTGGCCGAAGAACAGGGCGCGGACATCTCGGCGCTGCAGGGCACGGTCCAGAACGACATCATCAAGGAATACCTCTCGCGCGGGACCTACATCTGCCCGCCGAAACCGTCGCTGAGGATGATCACCGACGTGGCGGCCTATACGGCGAAGACCCTGCCGAAATGGAACCCGATGAACGTCTGTTCCTACCACCTGCAAGAGGCTGGTGCGACGCCGGAACAGGAACTGGCCTTCGCGCTTGCGACCGGCATCGCGGTTCTGGACGACCTGAAGGGCAAGGTGGCGGACAAGGACTTCCCGGCGATGGTCGGGCGCATCAGCTTCTTCGTGAACGCGGGCGTCCGCTTCGTGACCGAACTGTGCAAGATGCGCGCCTTCACCGAGCTTTGGGACGAGATCTGCCGCGACCGCTACGGCATCGCCGACGAACGTTTCCGCCGCTTCCGTTACGGCGTGCAGGTCAACTCGCTGGGCCTGACCGAACAGCAGCCGGAAAACAACGTCTACCGCATCCTTCTGGAAATGCTTGCCGTCACGCTGTCGAAAAACGCCCGCGCCCGCGCGGTGCAGCTTCCGGCCTGGAACGAGGCGCTGGGGCTTCCGCGCCCCTGGGACCAGCAATGGTCGCTTCGGATGCAGCAGATCCTGGCCTACGAGACTGACCTTCTGGAGTTCGATGACCTCTTCGACGGCAATCCGGCAATCGAGCGCAAGGTGGCCGAACTGAAGGACGGCGCGCGGGCAGAGCTGAAGGTCCTGGACGACATGGGCGGCGCCATCGCCGCCATCGAATACATGAAGGCGCGCCTGGTCGAGGCGAACGCCGCCCGCATTGCCCGGATCGAGGCGAACGAGACGGTGGTGGTCGGCGTCAACCGCTGGCAGGCGGGCGAGCCTTCGCCCCTGACGGCGGGCGACGGCGCCATCCTGACGGTTGACCCGGCGGTCGAGGCTGACCAGATCGCCCGCCTGACCGCCTGGCGCAAGGGGCGCGACGCGGCGGCGGTGACGGCGGCGCTCGCGGCCCTGAAACAGGCGGCGGAAAAGGGCGAAAACGTCATGCCCGCCTCGGTTGCCGCTGCGAAGGCCGGGGTTACGACCGGCGAATGGGCCGGCGTCATGCGCCAGGTCCACGGCGAATATCGCGGCCCGACCGGCGTTGCGAAAAGCCCCTCGAACCGGACCGAGGGCCTGGACGACCTGCGCGCCGCCGTCGACCGCGCCTCGACCCGGCTTGGCCGCCGGCTGACCTTCCTTGTCGGCAAGCCCGGCCTTGACGGCCATTCGAACGGCGCCGAACAGATCGCCGCCCGCGCCCGCGACTGCGGCATGGCCATCACCTACGACGGCATCCGCCTGACCCCCGCCGAAATCGTCGAACGGGCCGAGGCCGAGGGCGCCCATGTCGTCGGCCTGTCGATCCTGTCCGGCAGCCACCTGCCGCTTCTGGCCGAGGTGATGGAGCGCATGAAGGCCGCGGGCCTTGCCCACATCCCCGTCGTGGTCGGCGGCATCATCCCGGACGAAGACGCCGCCGCCCTCCGCAAGGCCGGCATCGCGCGCGTCTACACGCCCAAGGATTTCGAGCTGAACCGCATCATGGCCGACATCGTGGCGCTGGCCGACCCGGCGCAGGCTGCCTAGGGGCGGCCTGAGGGGCGGCCTGAGGGGCGGCCTACCGCTTGCGCACGAACTCGGTGCGCAACACGAGCCCCTTGATCGTGTCGTGACGGCAGTCGATCTCCTCGGGGGTGTCGGTCAGGCGGATCGAGCGGATCACCGTGCCCTGCTTGAGCGTGGTCGAGGTGCCCTTGACCTTCAGGTCCTTGACCAGCACCACCTGATCGCCATCAGCCAGCAGATTGCCCGCCGCATCCCGCGTCGCTCGGGCCGCAGCCGCCTCTGCCGCAAGCGCCGAGGCCGGCCGCCATTCGCCGGTCGCTTCGTCATAGACATAATCGTCGTCGCTCATGGCGTCCCCCGGGTATCAGCCCACCGCGCATAAGCGCCGGGAAGCAGGGGCACAACCCCGGTCAGTCGTGGGCGGCAAGCGCCTCCTTGCCACTTGCCTTCCGCCGCCCCCCGGCTAGTCTCACCAGACCAAGGAGGCCCAGATGACCGTCCATATCGGCGCCAAGCCCGGCGAGATCGCCGAAACCGTGCTCTTGCCCGGCGACCCCTACCGGGCGCGCTGGGCGGCGGAAACCTTCCTGAAGGATGCGGTGTGCGTCAATCAGGTGCGGGGGATGCTGGGCTATACCGGCACCTGGAAGGGCAAGCGCGTGACGATCCATGGCTCTGGCATGGGCATGGCTTCGATGTCGATCTATGCCAACGAGCTGATCCGCGACTATGGCGCCAAGACCCTGATCCGCATCGGCTCGGCCGGCGCCATGCAGCCCGACATCAAGGTCCGCGACATTGTCATCGCCATGACCTCTTCGACGCTCTCCACCCCCTCGAAGGGCATCTTCCGCGAGTTGAACTTCGCGCCCGCCGCCGACTATGGCCTGCTCGAGGCTGCGGTGACGGCGGCGCGGGCGAAGGGCGCGCGCACCCATGTCGGCGGCATCTATTCCTCCGACGTCTTCTATGACGAACGCCCCGACCTGACCGAGGTCCTGCAACGCCACCGCTGCCTCTGCGTCGAGATGGAGGCGGCCGAGCTTTACGCTGTCGCCGCCCGCCACGGCGCCCGTGCACTCGCGGTCCTGACCATTTCCGACCACCTCCTGACGCACGAGGCGCTGCCGGCGGAAGACCGCGAACGGTCGTTCGGCGACATGGTGGAAATCGCACTCACTGCGGGGCTTGCGAGATGAACCGTTACGCACTTCCCTGGGCCGCGAAAGGCCCGCGCGCGCTGATCGACCGCATCGCGGCCGAGACCGCCGGGGCGCCGTCCCCCCGTGTCGCCGACCGGATCGAGGCGATGATCGTCCAGAACCTGCAAACCCACGACCGCGACTGCTTCAACCTGAACCCGGCGACAAACGTCATGTCGCCGCGCGCCGAGGCAGCCCAGGCGCGCGGGCTCGGCACCCGCCCCTCGCTCGGCCATCCCGGCGACAAGTACGAAATGGGGCTCGAGGCGATCGAGGAAATCGAGGTCATCGCCACCCAACTCGCCTGCGAGGTCTTTGCCGCGACCTATGCCGAGGTGCGGGTCTTTTCCGGCGCCATGGCGAACCTTTACGGCTTCATGGCGCTGGCCAAACCCGGCGACGCGATCATCGCGCCCCCGGGCTCGGTCGGGGGCCACGTCACCCACCATGCGGCGGGTTGCGCGGGGCTTTACGGGCTGACGACGCACGCGGCCCCGGTCGACGCCGACGGCTACACCGTCGACCTTGCGGCGCTGGAGGCGCTGGCAAGGCGCGTCCGCCCCCGCATCATCACCATCGGCGGCTCGCTGAACCTGCACCCCCACCCGGTCCGCGCCATCCGCGCTATCGCCGATCAGGTGGGCGCGCATGTCCTATTCGACGCGGCGCACCAGTGCGGCATCATTGCCGGCAAGGCCTGGCCGAACCCGCTCGACGAGGGCGCGCACCTGATGACCATGTCGACCTACAAGAGCCTTGGCGGCCCGGCTGGCGGGCTGATCGTGACGCGCGACCAGGCCATCGCCGAGCGGATCGACCGCATTGCCTTTCCGGGGATGACCGCGAACTTCGATGCGGGCCGTGTGGCGGCGCTCGCCCTATCGCTTCTGGATTGGCGCGACATGGGGCAGGCCTATGCGGCCAAGATGATCTCCGTCGCGAAGGCGCTGGCGGGGGCACTGGCCGCCGAGGGGATGCCGCTTTTCGCCGGACCGAAGGGCGCGACCGAATCGCACCAGTTCGCGCTGGAAGCCGCAGCCTTCGGCGGCGGTCAGGCGGCGTCAAAGACGCTGCGGCAGGCGGGGTTCCTTGCCTGCGGCATCGGCCTGCCGATCGCCGAAGTGATGGGCGACCTGAACGGGCTTCGGATCGGCACGCCGGAACTGGTGCGCCGGGGCGTGACCGAGGCTGACGCGCCCCGCATGGCTCGGCTGATCGCCCAGGCGCTTCGCTCGAACGACCCGGCGGCCCTTGCGCCCGAAGTCGCGGACTGGCGGCGGACCTTCAGCGGGCTGCACTACGTCACGGCCTGAGGCGCCCGTCGCCGGGCCGGGCGGGAAAAGGAACCGCATCGCGTTTCCTCGCCCGCAGCGAAACGGTTCCGCTGGACCGCTGATGTCCTGAACCCACAAAGGCCAGCGCCTGCCCCGGTGGGCGCATAGCGCCCGCCGATGGCGGGGCAGGCGCTGGCCGATGGCCTTTGGGCCATCGGCGGGGACAAAAGGCAAAGCCTTCGCATGGCAGGGTCAACGGCCCCTGCCACCCGGGCCGAAATGCCCCGGTCAGGCGCCGTGCGTCCGGTCATAGGCGTTGGGCCCGACCCAGGGCCAACCCTGAAGCGCACCTTCGGCCGGGCGGAAGACCTCGACCACCAGCGGGTGGCAGACGGCCACGTCAGAGGAATGTTCCGACGAACAATCGCCCCCCGGACAGGCCGACAGCGCCCCCAGAAGATCCATGTCGGCCAGAAACTCCAGCCGGTCGCCGGGGCGCACGGGGCTGGCCTTCATCACATATTGCCCCGTCTCGCGCGAGAAGCCGGTGCACATGAAGACGTTGAGCACGTCATGCACATGAGCCTCTGCCTCGGCCAGGGACAGGCCCGTCTCGGCCGCAAGCGCGCGCGTCAGGTTCGAATGGCAGCAATGGTGGTAATCGTCCCCCGACAGAAGCCGGTGCGTAAAGGGATCGCAGCGCGTGCCGATCACGTCATGGACCGAACAGCCATGCGCGTCGAACCCATACCAGTCCAGGCTGTCGCCGATGATCGTCGCCAGAGGCCGCAGACGGGGCAAGCTCGACCACATTCGGTCGCCCGTCGACAGGTGCGTGCCATGCAGCGCGCGGGTCTTGCCGGAATAGAACCTCTCGCCCAGATCGGCGGCATTCCACAGGTTCAGATCGCCGACCTGCGGCCCCTCGTGGCTGAGGATGTGAAAGACATGTCCCCTGGGCACCCGGAAGGCGCGCGCCTCGCGCGGGGGCACGGTGATGCGGTCGGTGAGCGTCAGCCCGGTCCTGAGCCGCGCCAGGACCGCCCTATCGGGCCGCGCCACGGAATCGGCCGGATAGCACACGACCGGCGCCACGGCGCGGCGCGCATCGGCATCATCCGGGGCGGCGGTTTCGGGGTGCTGGGGCTTCATGGGCGGACCTTCTGGTCAGGGTGACAGCGCAGGGTTCAGGCAGTCCCGGGGCGAGGAGGCCGACGGCAACCGCGCCCCGCAGGCGACACACTGCCACTCCCCCGGCGCGGCCTGCCGCCAGCGGCAAAGCCGCGTCAGCGTCGAGCCCCGCCGCGACCACCACTGGTAGAGCAGGAACCCGACCAACAGCAGCAGAAGAAGAAGGGGCACCGGGGCGCCCCTACATCAGCCGGTCGACCATCATCTTCTTGATCGAGGCGATGGCCTTCGCCGGGTTCAGCCCCTTGGGGCAGGTCTTGGTGCAGTTCATGATCGTATGGCAGCGGTAGAGCCGGAACGGATCCTCGAGGTGGTCAAGCCGCTCGCCCGTCGCCTCGTCGCGGCTGTCCTCGATCCAGCGGTAGGCGTGCAGAAGTGCGGCCGGCCCCAGATAGCGATCCGAGTTCCACCAGTAGCTCGGGCACGAGGTCGAGCAGCAGGCGCACATGACGCATTCATAGACGCCGTCCAGCTTCTTGCGGTCCTCGATCGACTGGCGCCATTCGCGTTCCGGCACATGGGTCTTGGTCTCGAGCCAGGGCATGATCGCGGCGTGCTGGGCGTAGAAGAGCGACAGGTCTGGCACCAGGTCCTTGACGACATGCATGTGGGGCAGCGGAAAGATTTTCACGTCGCCCTCGACCTCATCAAGGCCGTAGATGCAGGCGAGCGTGTTGATCCCGTCGATGTTCATGGCGCAGGACCCGCAGATCCCCTCGCGGCAGGACCGCCGGAAGGTCAGGGTCGGATCGACCTCGTTCTTGATCTTGATGAGCGCGTCCAGGACCATGGGCCCGGTCTTGTCCATGTCCAGGAAATAGGTGTCGACCCGGGGATTGTCGCCCGTGTCCGGGTCCCAGCGGTAGATCTTGAACTTGCGGACGTTCTTGCCCTCGGGCCGCGGCCAGGTCTTGCCGACGCGGACTTTCGAGTTCTTGGGAAGCGTGAACTGGACCATCTCAGGGCTGTCCTGTCATTTGTGAAGCATAGGGCCGCTTGGGCGGCTGGCCGGATTTCTGGCGCACGCAGGTCGCATAGGCCTCAGCCGGGGTGGGCGGCGGGTAGCTTGCCGAGCCGAAGGTCATGCCGACCCCGACAGCCGTCTGGCCGCCCGACCCGAAGCCCACGCCGACGCTGGCCGTGGGCTGGACGGTGGCCTGGACCTGCCCCGCGCAGATGGCCTCTGCCTGGTCGACGGCAAGGGGCGGCGCGCAGGCTGCCAGCGCCATCAGCGACGCGGCCGACGCGAAGGCGAGCCGGGCGCGCATCAATAGACCCGCGCCTTCGGTGCGATCTTCTTGGGGTCGATGCCGCCCTGGTCCGGCGAGGTCAGCGGTTCGACATGGACCGGGCGGTAGGCCAGGTTGACCTCTGGCCCGTTGACCCAGGCCAGCGAATGGACGCGCCAGTGCTTGTCGTCGCGGTCGGGATAGTCCTCGTGCGCATGGGCGCCGCGGCTTTCCTTGCGCGCCTCGGCCGCGACGATGGTCGCCATGGCGTTCGGCATCAGGTTGGCCAGTTCCAGCGTCTCCATCAGGTCCGAGTTCCAGATCAGGCTGCGGTCCGACACCTTCAGGTCGGTCATCTTGGCCGCAACCTTGCGCATCTTCTCGACGCCCTCGGCCAACGTCTTGTCGGTGCGGAAGACGGCGGCGTCGGCCTGCATGGTCTTCTGCATCTCCAGCCGCAGGTCGGCCGTGGCGATGGATCCATTCGCATTCCGAAGCGCGTCGAACCGGTCGAAGATCCGGTCGACGGCCCCCTTGTTCGTCGGCGGCACCGGCGCGTCGCGGTCGATGACCTTGCCCGCCCGGATCGCTGCCGCGCGGCCGAAGACCACCAGGTCGATGAGCGAATTCGACCCCAGCCGGTTCGCCCCGTGGACAGAGGCGCAGCCCGCCTCGCCCACTGCCATCAGGCCGGGGAAGATCCGGTCGGGATTGCCCGGCGTGGGGTCCAGAACCTCGCCCCACAGGTTCGTCGGGATGCCGCCCATGTTGTAATGGACCGTCGGCAGGATCGGGATCGGCTCGCGCGTCACGTCGACGCCGGCAAAGATCCGGGCCGATTCCGAAATGCCCGGCAGGCGTTCATGCAGCGTCTCGGCCGGGATGTGGCTGAGGTTCAGGTGCATGTGGTCCTTGTGCTCGCCCACGCCCCGGCCCTCGCGGATTTCGAGCGTGATGCAGCGGCTGACCACGTCGCGGCTCGCCAGGTCCTTGTAGGTGGGCGCATAGCGTTCCATGAACCGCTCGCCCTCGGAGTTGGTCAGATAGCCGCCCTCGCCCCGCGCGCCTTCGGTGATGAGGCAGCCCGACCCGTAGATGCCGGTCGGGTGGAACTGCACGAACTCCATGTCCTGCAGGGGCAGGCCGGCGCGCGCCACCATCCCGCCCCCGTCGCCGGTGCAGGTATGGGCCGAGGTCGCGCTGAAATAGGCGCGGCCATAGCCGCCCGTCGCCAGCACGACCATCTTGGCGTTGAAGACATGCATCGTGCCGTCGTCGAGCTTCCAGGCCACGACGCCGGTGCAGCGGCCGTCCGTGATCACAAGGTCCAGCGCGAAATATTCGATGGAAAAATCGGCATTGTGCTTCAGGCTCTGGCCATAAAGCGTGTGCAGGATCGCATGTCCGGTGCGGTCGGCCGCCGCGCAGGTGCGCTGGACCGGCGGGCCCTCGCCGAACTCGGTCGTATGACCGCCAAAGGGGCGCTGGTAGATGCGGCCCTCTTCGGTGCGGCTGAAGGGAACGCCGTAATGTTCCAGCTCGTAGACCGCCTTCGGCGCCTCGCGCGCGAGGTATTCCATCGCGTCCATGTCGCCGAGCCAGTCCGACCCCTTCACGGTGTCGTACATGTGCCACTGCCAATTGTCCGGGCCCATGTTGCCAAGGCTCGCCGCGATGCCGCCCTGGGCCGCGACCGTATGGCTGCGCGTCGGAAAGACCTTGGTCAGGCAGGCTGTCCTCAGGCCCTGTTCGGCCATGCCGAGCGTCGCGCGCAGGCCCGATCCGCCCGCGCCCACCACGACCACGTCGTAATCGTGCACTTCATAGGGGTAAGCGGTCATGGTCAGCCTTTGAGCGAGATGACAACCAGCGCATAAAGCCCGATCGCCGTGATGAGGTAGGAAAGCGAGGTCACCGTGATGATCAGGCCCTTGCGCCAGATGCCGCGGGTATAATCCTCGATCATGATCCGCGCGCCGGCCGCGAAATGGCGCATGCCAACGAAGAGCGCGAGCGCGAGCGGGATCGAGACCCAGGGATTCATCAGGATATACCAGGCGTTGCCATAGTCGGACCGGATCGCGCGGCCCAACATGACGACGACCCAGGGCATCAGGATCGCCAGGCCCACGGCGGTCGTCTGCATGAACCAGAAATGCTCGGTCCCGCTTCCCGAGGCGCCCTTGCCCTCGGCGCGTTTGCGGGCGGTCAGATAGCGCATGTCGGCCCCTCAGATCAGGTAGATGGTCAGGCCGGTCAGAAGGACCGAGCCGATGATGCAGGCCCAGCCGAGCTTCTGCGCCGTCGCGATTTCAAGCCCGTGCAGGGAATCGAAGATCAGGTGCCGGATACCGGCCAGGTAGTGATACCAAAGGCCCCAGACCGACAGGATCAGGATCGCCTCGCCGACCCAGGTGTGCAGGAACCAGTTGGCCAGCTCATAGTCCGCGCCGCCCCGCGTCATGGCATAGAGCCACCAGACAATCACGATGGTGCTGATGCCAAGCGCATTGCCGGTGATCCGCGTCAGGATCGAGGTGAAGGCGGTCAGCTGCGGCCGATAGATCTGCAGGTGCGGCGAAAGCGGCCTGGGGTGTCGGGGCGTGTCGGACATGGGCGCCTCTTGTCGCGGGCCGATGGACCGGCCCCTTTGAAACGGACTAATTGTTCCTAAGCCGCCCGTTTGGCCAAGTCACGCCCCGATTGCGAAAGGGGGCGATCTTTGCGCCATCCGGGGGCACGGTCAGGGTCTTTGTGACCACATGAAAAATCCATGTGATCACGGTTGCGGGTCAAAGCGGGACCAGCGCCCAGTAATCCAGGTCCAGGAATACGTCGGGCCGGTATTTGCCCGCCTCGTCCTTCAGCGCGAAGGGTTCGGCCCCGTCCTTGACCGCCACCAGCCGGAGCCTCAGCGCGCCGACACCCGGCGCGCGGGTTTCGGCCTTGTCCAGCACCTCGGACCAGGCGCGGACCGTGTCCCCGGCAAAGCAGGGGTTCGCGTGGCTGCCGCCGTTCAGCGCCACGATCATCTGGGCATTCGCCAGCCCGTTGAACGACAGCGCGCGCGCGAGCGAGATGACATGGCCGCCATAGATCAGCCGCTTGCCGTCCGGCCTTTGCGTCCGGTCGAAATGCACCTTGGCCGTGTTCTGCCAGAGCCGCGTCGCAAGCATGTGCTCGGCCTCTTCGACCGTGACCCCGTCCACATGGTCGATCTTTTCGCCGACGGCATAGTCGCCGAACTGATGCGGCTCACCGGCCAGCGTGAAATCATAGCCCGTGAAATCAAGCCCTTGCGGGATCACCAGCGCATCCGCCGCGACCGAAGGCGCAAGCGTCGGCACATGGGGCGCGGGCGCCGGCGCCTTCGGGTCGCGCTTCCTGACCATCACCCAGCGCACATAGGTCAGGACCGGCTCGCCCCGCTGGTTCGTGCCTTCGGTCCGGACCCAGACGACACCGGACTGGCCGCTCGAGTTCTCTTTCAGCCCGATCACGGTCGAGGTCGACGACAGCGTATCCCCCGGCCAGACGGGCTTCAGCCAGCGCCCCTCGGCATAGCCCAGATTGGCGATCGCATTGAGCGAGATGTCGGGCACCGTCTTGCCGAAGACGGTATGGAAGGCGATCAGGTCATCAAGGGGCGCCGCCGCCAGCCCCGACGACCGGGCGAACTCGTCCGACGAATAAAGCGCGCCGCGCGCGGGATAAAGCGCGTGGTAAAGCGCGCGCTCGCCCCCCGAAAGCGTGCGCGGCACGGCATGGCGGATCACCTGGCCAAGCGCATAATCCTCGAAAAACCGGCCGGGGTTGGTCTTCATCAGGCGGTCCTCAGGTCGGTTTCGGACGTATAGGTGCCCGGCGCCTCTTTCACGATGGCCTGCCCGCAGCGCATCACCCCGCGCGCCGCGTCGAAGGCATAGGTCGGCCCACCGTGCAGCGCCCAGCCCTTGTTCAATTCGGCCGTCACGCGGTGGCAGAAGGTGGCCGTGTCATCTTCGGACAGGAAACGATAAAGCTTCATCTTTCCTCTCAACCAAAGGGATAGGGGCCGAGCCAGCCGTGGATCACGCCGATCGCGGCATAGGCCATCAGGGCGCCGACGACCCAGATCAGGTCGTTGCGGACCGGGCCGGGCGCCGGGCGCTTCCAGTCGGGCTCGCTGCGGTTGATGAGGATGAGCTGGACCACCGCCCAGGCCAGAAGCCCCGCAAAAAGCACCATCCCCGCCAGATCGCCATTCACCAGAAGGTGCGCGAGGGCCCAGGTCTTGACCCCGGCCAGCATCGGATGGCGGATCTTCGTGCGGAGGAACCCCGGCACATAGCCCACGCCAAACACATAGACCGCGACCAGCATCAGCAGGTTGTTGACGTGGCGCAGGAAGAGGGGCGGCTGCCAGATCTGCACCACCTCGGCCGTGCGAAAGCCCCAGATCATCAGGCCAAGGCCGAGAAGGCTCAGGACCGTGGCCAGCGCCTTGCCAGCCGGCTCGCCCATCTGCTCGCGCAGCTTCGGCACCAGCCGCTTGAAGAAGTGCGAGTCGCTCCAGAAGAGAAGTCCCAGTATCAGCTTGATCATCGCCCGACCCCCCTTTGGCTTCCGTCACCCTAGACGATCCTCAGCGTGCTTCAATGGCCTCGGCGCGGGCCAGGATCCGCTCGGCCGCGACAACATGGAGTTTTTCCACGATTTTTCCGTCCACGACCGCCACGCCCTTGCCCGCGCGTTCGGCCTCGGCATAGGCGTCGATCTGGCGGCGCGCCTGCTCGATCTCGGCCGCCGAGGGGGCAAAGACCTCGTTCGCGATGGCGATCTGGGCGGGGTGGATCAGCGTCTTGCCGTCAAACCCCATGTCGCGGCCCTGGTTGCATTCGGCGCGCAGCCCCTCGTCATCCTTGAAGGCGTTGTAGACCCCGTCGACCACGATCCGCCCGTGCGCCTTGCCGGCCAGAAGGCAGAGCGACATGGCGGTCAGCAAGGGCATCCGGTCGGGCCGGAACCGCGCGCCGATGTCCTTCGCCAGGTCGTTCGTGCCGACGACGAACCCCTCGATCCGGGGGTGGGCCGCAATGTCGGCCGCATGCCAGGCGACGACCGCCGTCTCCATCATCGCCCAGAGGGGCAGGTCCGGCACCAGCGTCGCCACCGCATCGACATGGGCGGGACGCGAGACCTTGGGCACCAGGATCGCGTCGGGGCGAACGTCGGCATAGGTCAGGCAATCGGCGCGGCCCCATTCGGTGTCGAGCGCGTTCATGCGCACGATCTTTGCCCGGTGGCCATAATCGACCGTCGCCAGCATCTCGGCCACCAGGGCCCGCGCGCGGGTCTTCTCCTCGGGTGCGACGGCATCTTCCAGATCGAAAATGATCGCGTCGCAGTCAAGGGTCGCCGCCTTTTCCAGCGCGCGCTGGTTCGCCCCCGGAATATAGAGGACCGAGCGGAAGGGTCGCGGAAGGGTCGGGTCGGCCATGGCGTCCTCGCAACAAACTTGCGGCAGCAAGCACGGATCGGCACCTTTCGGCAAGCGATTTTTGCCGCAGCGCAGCGTAAACCGCCGCACTGGAAGCCGCGCCGCCGACGCACTACCTTCGCCCGATGACCGCTGCCCTGCCGCCCCCCTTTGACGACTGGTTCGCCCGACAGGGCTGGCAGGTCCACCCCCATCAGGCCGACATGCTGGCGGCAAGGGACGACGCAGCCCTTCTGCTGATCGCGCCGACGGGCGGCGGCAAGACGCTCGCGGGCTTCCTGCCGACGCT
This sequence comes from uncultured Paracoccaceae bacterium, assembly GCA_945952025.1. Classification (GTDB taxonomy): domain Bacteria; phylum Pseudomonadota; class Alphaproteobacteria; order Rhodobacterales; family Rhodobacteraceae; genus TMP-24. Next base: position 92,250 of record CAMFGW010000003.1, on the reverse strand, counting down.
GGTCGAACTGGCCGAAGGCGGGCGCACGGGCCTCCACACCCTCTACATCTCGCCTCTGAAGGCGCTCGCGGCCGACATCCGCCGCAACCTCGGCCGCCCGATCGAAGAGATGTCCCTGCCGATCCGGGTCGAGGACCGGACCGGCGACACGCCCTACAGCCGCCGCCAGCGCCAGCGCGCCGATCCGCCGCACATCCTTCTGACCACGCCCGAAAGCCTTGCACTGCTGCTGAGCTACCCCGATGCGCCGAAGATCTTCGCCGGCCTCTCGCGCGTCATCGTGGACGAGATTCACGCGCTGGCCGAATCGAAGCGGGGCGACCAGCTGATGCTGGCGCTCTCGCGGCTTCAGACGCTGGCGCCGGGCCTGCGGCGGGTGGGCCTGTCGGCGACCGTGGACGACCCCGCCGCCATCGGCCGCTTCCTGTCGCCGACGCCTGTCCCCTGCCCGATCCTGATGGCCGACCCCGGCCCGCCGCCCGACATCGCCATGCTGACGGCCGACCTGCCCCCGCCCTGGGCCGGCGGCGGCGGGCGCTATGCGATCCCGGCGATCCTTGACGAGGTGCGCCGCCACCGCACGACGCTCATCTTCCACAACACCCGCGCGCAGGCCGAGCTTTTCTTCCGCGACCTCTGGATGGCGAACGAGGGCGACCTGCCCATCGGCATCCACCACGGCAGCCTCTCGCGCGAGGCGCGGGAAAGGGTCGAGGCGGCGATGACGGCGGGCGCCCTGAGCGCGGTCGTGTGCACCGGCTCGCTCGACCTTGGCATCGACTGGGGCGATGTGGACCTGGTGGTGCAGGTCGGCGCGCCGAAGAACGTCAAGCGGCTGGTGCAGCGCATCGGGCGCGCGAACCACCGCTACAACGCGCCCTCGAAGGCCCTGATCCTGCCCGCGAACCGCTGGGAGGTGGTGGAATGCCAGGCCGCCCTGCAAGCGGTCCGCGACGGCCAGCTTGACGGCACGCCGCGCGGACCGGGGCCGCTCGACGTCCTGTGCCAGCACCTGCTGATACTGGCCTGCGCCGCCCCCTTCGACGCCGACGCGACCTATGCCGAGGTGCGGGGCGCCGGCCCCTTTGCCGACCTGTCGCGCGCCGACTTCGACGCCTGCCTCGATTTCTGCGCCACGGGCGGATATGCGCTGCGCGCCTACGACCGCTGGCAGCGACTGGTCCAGCGAAACGGCCTCTGGCAACTGCGCGACCCGCGTTCGGCGCAGGCGATCCGCATGAACGTCGGCACCATCACCGATACCGAGCGCGTGAAGGTCCGCCTGAAGGGCGGCGCGGCGCTCGGCGAGGTCGAGGAATATTTCGCCTCCAGCCTCACGCCCGGCGACACCTTCCTGATGGGGGGCGAGGTCGTGCGCTACGAAGGCCTGCGCGAGCTGACCGTCGAGGTTAGCCGCGCCCCCGGCCGCCAGCCGAAGATCGCGGTCTTTGGCGGCTCGAAATTCTCGACCTCGACCGAATTGAGCGAGGGGATGCTGAGGATCCTCGGCCAGACGTACTGGCCCGACCTGCCGGACCACACGTCAGACTGGATCGAGCGGCAGCGCGACATGTCCCGCCTGCCGGAAGCGGGCCGCCTTCTGGTTGAAAGCTTCACCGACGCCGCCTGGGGTGCGGACCGCGAGCACCTCTGCGTCTACGGCTTTGCGGGGCGGAACGCGCAGCAGACGCTGGGGCTACTCCTGACGAAGCGGATGGAGGAAGAGGGGCTCGACCCCCTGGGTTTCGTCGCGACCGACTATGCGACGCTGATCTGGGGCCTGGGCCGCGTGAACGACATGGCAGCACTTCTGGACCGCGAGCGCCTGCGCTCGGGGCTCGAGGACTGGCTCGCCGGCAATGCCGTGATGAAGCGCACCTTCCGGTCTGTCGCGCTGGTCGCGGGCCTGATCGAACGCACCCAGCCTGGCAAGCGCAAGACCGGGCGGCAGGCGACCTTTTCGTCGGATATCCTCTACGACACGCTCCGCCGCCACGACCCGGACCATCTGATGCTGAAGGTCACGCGGGACGAGGCCATGCGCGGACTCGTCGACTTCTCTCGCATCGACGCGCTTCTGGACCGTGTGGGCGACCGGGTGGACCTGATCCGCACCGACCGCGTGACGCCCTTTGCCGCGCCCCTGATGCTGGAGGTCAGCCGCGTGCCGGTCTTCGGCGCCGCCCGCGAGCGGCTCCTGGAAGAGGCGGCGGCCGACCTGATGGCCCGGGCGGGGCTGAAGCGTTAGGCACCGCCAGCACGCCCAACCCGTCGGTCAGTGTGGCAGAGACCGTTGGCTCTGCCACGACGCAACGAGGTCTTTTGCCCAGGCCGATGGCCCCAAGGCCATCGGCCAGCGCCCGCTCTGCCCATGGCGGGCGCTATGCGCCCACCGGGGCAGGCGCCGGCCTTCGTGGTTTCATGACATCGAGGGTCCAGCGGAGCCGCTTCCACACGATCGGGGAAACGCTGTGCGTTTCCTGATCCCGACCGGCCCGGCCGCATAGCTGTCGGCGGCAGACAAGCGGCTGCCCCAAACCCTCAGGCCGTCAAACCCTGCGGTTCGGGCAGGTTGTGCGCGCGGCAGGTCGCCGTCAGCGTATTGGCCAGAAGGCAGGCGATGGTCATCGGCCCGACGCCACCCGGCACCGGCGTGATCGCGCCCGCGACCTTGGCCGCGCTGTCATACTCGACATCGCCCACCAGCTTGGCCTTGCCGTCCCGCTCGATCCGGTTGATGCCCACGTCGATCACGGTGGCGCCCGGCTTCACATAGTCGCCCGTAATCATCTCGGGCCGCCCGACCGCCGCGACCAGGATGTCCGCCTGGCGGCAGACGCCCGGCAGGTCCTTGGTCCGCGAATGGGCGATGGTCACCGTGCAGCTGTCACCCAGCAGAAGCTGCGCCATCGGCTTGCCGACGATGTTCGACCGCCCGACGACGACCGCATTCAGCCCGGAAAGCGAACCCAGATGGTCGCGCAGCATCATCAGGCAGCCCAAGGGCGTGCAGGGCACCATGGACTTCTGGCCCGTCCCCAGAAGCCCGACGTTCGAGATGTGGAACCCGTCCACATCCTTGGCCGGGTCGATCGAGTTGATGACCAGGTCCGAGTTCAGGTGACCGGGCAAAGGCAGCTGCACCAGGATGCCATTGACCTTCGGGTCCTTGTTCAGCCGGTCGATCAGCGCCAGCAGGTCCTTTTCCGACGTGTCGGCGGCCAGCTTGTGTTCGTAGCTGTTCATGCCGACCTCGACGGTCATCTTGCCCTTGGACGACACGTAGACCTGGCTCGCCGGATCCTCGCCGACCAGCACCACGGCAAGGCCGGGCACGATGCCGTTTTCGGACTTCAGCCGCGCCACATGCTCGGCGACCTGCGCCCGGACGCGCGCCGCGAATTCCTTGCCGTCGATCACTTTGGCAGTCATGCCCTACCCTTTCCTCAGGCTGTCGGGGCCAAGGCGGCTTTCCTCGCGCGCGATGGACCAGTCGATGAGCCGCCGCCAGAGCTTTTCGACAAGCTCGGGCGGCAGGCCGGTGGCGGCGGCATGGCGGCGGACGTTGGCAACCACCTCTTCCACCCGCTCGTCGATCCGCGCGGGCAGGTCCGCCACCGCCTTGATTTCAGCCGCGCGGTCGATGTAGGCCGCGCGGTCGGCGAACAGCCGGACGAGTTCAAGGTCCAGCCGGTCGATCTCGGCCCGAAGCTGGGCCATCGTCTCGCAGTCTGCCGGTTTACGCATCATCTGCCCCCGCCTTGGGTCCGCGCCCGGCATAGCGGGCGCGGGTGGCAGGTGCAACGTCCCCCGCTTAGAACAGGCCCTCGACCTGGCCCTGGTCGTTCAGGCGGATGACTTCGGCCGACGGCACCTTGGGCAGGCCGGGCATGGTCATGATCTCGCCGCAGATCACCACGATGAAGCCCGCGCCGGCCGAGAGCCGCACTTCCCGGATCGGGATCGTGTGGCCGGTCGGTGCGCCACGGACGTTCGGGTCGGTGGTGAAGCTGTATTGCGTCTTGGCCATGCAGACCGGCAGGTTGCCGTAGCCCGCGGCTTCCCACGCCCTCAGCTGGTCGCGGATCGACTTGTCGGCGATCACTTCGTTCGCATGGTAGATGCGCTTGGCGATCGTCTCGACCTTCTGGAAGAGCGGCATGTCGTCGGGGTAGAGCGGCGCGAAGTTGGCGCTGTCGCCCTCGGCCAGGTGCACGACCTTCTTGGCCAGGTCCTCGATCCCGGCCGAGCCTTGCGCCCAGTGCTTGCAGAGGATCGCCTCGGCGCCCTGCGCCGCGACATAATCCTTGACCGCCTGCACTTCGGCATCGGTGTCCGAATAGAAGTGGTTGATCGCCACGACGACCGGAACGCCGAAGGACTTCACGTTGGCGATGTGGCGGCCGAGGTTCGGGCAGCCCTTCTTCACCGCTTCGACGTTTTCGGCGCCAAGGTCGGCCTTGGCCACGCCGCCGTTCATCTTCATGGCGCGCACGGTCGCCACGATCACGGCGGCCGAGGGCTTCAGCCCGGCCTTGCGGCACTTGATGTCGAAGAACTTCTCGGCGCCGAGGTCGGCCCCGAAGCCGGCTTCGGTCACGACATACTCGCCCAGCTTCAGCGCGGTCTTGGTCGCGATGACCGAGTTGCAGCCATGGGCGATGTTGGCGAACGGGCCGCCGTGAACGAAGGCCGGGTTGTTTTCCAGGGTCTGCACCAGGTTCGGCTGCATCGCGTCCTTCAGAAGGACGGTCATCGCGCCGTCGGCCTTGATGTCGCGGCAATAGATCGGCTTCTTGGCGCGGGTATAGCCGATGACGATGTTGCCAAGGCGCGTCTGCAGATCCTCAAGGTCGTTGGACAGGCAGAGGATCGCCATGACTTCCGAAGCCACGGTGATGTCGAAGCCGGTCTGGCGCGGGAAGCCGTTGGACACGCCGCCGAGGTTCACCACGATGTCGCGCAGCGCCCGGTCGTTCATGTCCATGACGCGGCGCCACGAGATGCGGCGCGCGTCGATGTCCAGCTCGTTGCCCCAGTAGATGTGGTTGTCGATCATCGCCGACAGCAGGTTGTGCGCCGAGGTGATGGCGTGGAAGTCGCCCGTGAAGTGCAGGTTCATCTCTTCCATCGGCACGACCTGGGCATAGCCGCCGCCGGCGGCGCCACCCTTCATGCCGAAGTTCGGGCCGAGCGAGGCTTCGCGGATGCAGATGACGGCCTTCTTGCCGATCCGGTTCAGACCGTCGCCAAGGCCGACCGTCGTCGTCGTCTTGCCCTCGCCCGCGGGGGTCGGGTTGATCGCGGTCACCAGGATCAGCTTGCCATCCGGGCGGCCGGCGAGCGACTTGATGAACTCTTGCCCGACCTTGGCCTTGTCATGGCCGTAGGGCAGAAGATGCTCGGTCGGGATGCCAAGCTTGGAGCCGATCTCCTGGATTGGCTTCTTCTTCGCCTCGCGGGCAATTTCGATGTCCGTCTTGAACGCCATCAGGGTCTCCTATCACCTTTGCCGCCAGGGCCGCATCGGCCCGGTTTTCGCTGCTTCTATCGCCGGTATGCCGCTGGACACGGGACGATTGCGACATGTTCCCGGCAGGAATCGCCGCCCCTTTGTGGCAAGGGCGGGGGCGTTCCTGCAAGGAAATTTTTTTGACTTGGGTGAATATGCGCGGATCAGGCCCCGCGCCAGGCCCGCTGGTCGGGAACATGCAGCCTGACGCGCTCGCCAAGGGTGAGCGTGCCCTCGCGCTCGACCCAGGCCACGATGCCGCGCCTGGCGGCCGCAGCGGGCTTGAAGAGCCGTCCCTTGCCCGGAAGCGCCACTTCGATTCCCGGCGCGGGCACCGTGCAGGGACGGTTCTCCATGTCGACGACCAGGGTCGCCCCACCCTCGCCCTGAAGCCGCGACGAGGGGGGCAGATGCGTCAGGTCCGGCAGGCCCGACAGCACGAGCGTCGCGCCAACGAGCGCAGGGTCGAGCGGGCCGTCAAGGCCCATCCCGGCACCGATCTCTGCCAGTTCCTCGGCCGACAGGACCGACAGCTGGCGCGTATTGCGGATTTCCGTGCCGGCCGGATATTGCGCGCTGACGCGCGAACAGGCGGCCCGGGTCAGCCCGCCGTGGGCCTCGCCCTCGGGACCGGCAAAGGTCAGGCGCAGGCTCTGGCGGGAAACAGAGGCAAGGGCCGCATCCCGGTCGGGAACGACGCCAAGCCAGGACACGGTTGCATAGTGGTTCGTCGGCATCAGCGCGGGCATGGGCAGCCTTCGGTCAAGAAAAAGGGGGCCAAATTGGCCCCCTTCGTTGTCAGGCGGATGGTTCGGGCTCCATCCCCCCGGTCGCGGCGCGCTTGCCGGCCTTGGGGATCGCCATCGAGGTGACCGGATCGGCCTTCGCTTCGTCACCGCCACTGTCGCCGTCGAGCGGCTCGCCCTTCGTGACCTTGCGGATCTCGTCGCCGGTCAGCGTCTCGTATTCCAGAAGGCCCTTGGCCAGACGCTCGAACTCGTCCTTCTTTTCCAGAAGGATCTTGCGGGCGCTGGTATAGCCCTCCTCGATCAGCTGCTTGACCTCGTTCTCGATCATTTCCTTGGTCTTGGCAGAGACGGAGAAGCCCCCCGTCTGGCCGTTGTAGCCTTCGTGCGCCTCGGCATAGTCGATGTTGCCGACCTTGTCGGACATGCCCCAGCGCATGACCATCGCCCGCGCGATGGCCGAAGCCTGCTGGATGTCGCCCGCCGGGCCGTTTGACACGCGCTCGTCGCCGAAGCGGATGATCTCGGCCGCCTTGCCCGCCATGGTCATGGCGATCTTCTGCTTGGCCTCGTCCTTGTGATAGTTCAGCCGGTCCATCTCGGGCAGGCTGACCACCATGCCAAGGGCCTGCCCGCGCGGGATGATCGTGGCCTTGTAGACCGGATCGCAGAGCGGCAGCGCCATGCCGACGATGGCGTGGCCGGCCTCGTGCCAGGCGGTCATTTCCTTCTGCTCGGGCGTCAGCACCATCGACCGGCGCTCGACCCCCATCATCACCTTGTCCTTGGCGTTTTCGAAATCTTCCATCGTCACGAACCGCCGCCCGACACGCGCCGCCATGAGCGCCGCCTCGTTCACCAGGTTCGCAAGGTCGGCGCCCGAGAAGCCGGGCGAGCCGCGCGCGATCAGGCGCAGGTCGACATCGGGCCCAAGCGGCACCTTGCGGGCATGGACGTTCAGGATCTTCTCGCGCCCCTTGATGTCGGGGTTCGGCACATGGATCTGCCGGTCGAAGCGGCCCGGACGCAGAAGCGCGGGGTCCAGCACGTCGCGGCGGTTCGTGGCCGCGACGATGATGATGCCCTCGTTCGCCTCGAACCCGTCCATCTCGACCAGAAGTTGGTTCAGAGTCTGCTCGCGTTCGTCATTGCCGCCGCCGATACCTACGCCGCGCGAACGGCCTACGGCGTCGATCTCGTCGATGAATACGATGCAGGGCGCGTTCTTCTTGGCCTGTTCGAACATGTCGCGCACACGGCTCGCGCCGACGCCGACGAACATTTCCACGAAGTCAGAGCCAGAGATGGTGAAGAAGGGCACCCCCGCCTCGCCCGCGATGGCGCGGGCCAGAAGGGTCTTGCCGGTGCCGGGCGGGCCGACCAGCAGCGCGCCCTTCGGGATCTTGCCGCCCAGACGGCTGAACTTCTGCGGATTGCGCAGGAATTCGACGATCTCTTCCAGCTCTTCCTTGGCCTCGTCGATGCCGGCGACATCATCGAACGTCACGCGGCCCTGCTTTTCGGTCAGGAGTTTCGCGCGGCTCTTGCCAAAGCCCATGGCCCCGCCTTTGCCCCCGCCCTGCATCCGGTTCATGAAGAAGAACCAGACGCCGATCAGCACGATGAACGGCAGCCAGACCGACAGAAGCGAGAAGAAGCCCGAGGGCGACTGCTTTTCGGCCTTCACCTCGACCTTCTGCGCCAGAAGCTTGTCGATGAGCGTCGTATCCCCGTCAGGCTTGATCGTGACAAAGGTGGCGCCGTCGGCCGTGTGGCTCACGATCTGCTCGCCATCTATGTCGACGGACTTCACATCGCCCGCGTCGACCTTCTGGATGAATTCGGAATAGCTGAGCGTGCGCGCATTGAAGCTGGCCTGCGAGCCGCTGAACAGCTGAAAGAGCGCGAGGATCAAAACGACCAGCACGACCCAGAAGGCGATATTTCTTACGTTGCCCAAAAGGGGTTCTCCTTGGCGGCGCCCCTCGGATCGCCCAGAGGGCGGGGGGCGGTTACTGCTAAAATAGAGATTGGCCGGGCAGGTTCAATGCACGATGTGCATAGACGACTTGGTTCGGCTCCAGCAAGGGCGCCGCGACGAGGCTGTCGCCGAACCAGAGCGCAGGCGATGACAGAAGTGCGGCGCGCGGCAGGTCATGGGTCTTGCGCCAGTCCGGGAAGCGGGAAAGGCCCGCCGGGCCCAGCGCCGCGACATGGGTGCCGGGCTGGCCGGGGGCAAGGGTGAAGCGCCCGTCCCAAAGCGCTCCGGGTGGAACGGGGGCGGCTTGCAGGGCGGCCTTCGGCTCTCGCACGACCCAAAGGGCGCCCTTGCGGGGCAGGATCAGGCAGCCGTGCAGCGTCGCCGGACGCGCGGCGAGCGCCTGCGCCAAAGCCCGTCGCAGGGCCGCGTGGCGCGGCCGGTAGGGTGCTGCAGCGGTCCATTGCAGAGCCGCCGCAAAGAGGCGCTCGGCGGTTTCCAGCCGCGCGCGCCCCAGCGCCGCCGGATCGAGCCGGACCGCGCCCGCGGGAAGAAGGTGCGCGGACGCCTGTGCCAGGGCGCGCGCCGCATCCTCGGCCACCTCGGCCACGGCCCGCATCCGCAAGGCGGTTTCCAGAAGCCCCGCGCGGTCCAGGCCCAGCGCCGCCATCGCCTGCCGGACCCGGATGCGGTCGGCGCGGGGGTCGGCGTTCGACGGATCGTCGATCCAGCCCACGCCCCGCTGCGTCAACTCGTCGCGCAGGCGGGCACGCGGGACGGCCAGCAGGGGGCGGTGAAGCGTCAGGGCTCCGCGCGCGGTCCGGGCCGCCATCGCGGCCAGCCCGTCAGCGCCCGACCCGCGCAGAAGCCGCATCAGGACGGTTTCCGCCTGATCGTCGGCCGTATGGCCCAGGGCCAGATCGGCGATCCCCTGCCCCGCCGCCCAGTCGGCCAAGAGCCGGTAGCGCGCTTCGCGCGCCGCCGCCGCCAGGTTGCCGCGCCGGTCCCAGCCCGGCGACCAGCGCAGGACCGCATGCGGCAGCCCAAGCCCCGCGCAGACCCGCCCGACCGCCGCCGCCTCGGCCGCCGCCTCGGCCCGCAAGCCATGATCCACGGTCGCAACCGACAGGGCCGGCCCGCCCGCCCGCGCCCAGTCGGCGCAAAGATGCAGAAGGGCCAGGCTGTCGCTCCCCCCGGAAACGGCAAGCCCGAGCCGGGTTGGCGGCTCGGGCGCGAAGGCCGCAATCAGGGTCGGCAGCAGGGGCGCGTTACTGGCAGGCAAGTTTCTGCATGGTCGCCTGGGCCTCGGTCGCCTCTGGCGCGGTCGGGAAACGCCTCGGCACCTCCTGCAGCGTGACGCAGGCGTCCTGCGTCTGGCCCAGAAGCCCCAGCGCCGCCCCAAGACGCAAGAGCGCGGCAGGCGCATGCGGCCCCTCGGGCGCGCCCGAGAACGAGGCGAGGTAGGCCCGCGCCGCCCCCGCCGTATCGCCGGCCTTGGTCGCTGCTTCGCCTTGCATGAACTGCGCATCGCCGGTCAGGGGGCCGCCGGGATAATTCGCGACGAAGGTCGCCAGCGCAGCCTGCGCACCCGGAAAATCGCCTGCATCGAACTTGGCCTTGGCCTTGTCGAAGTCGGACTGCTCGTTCATCGCCAGCTCGACCTTGGGCTGGGCCGGGGCCGTCGTGGTTCCGGTTGCCGTGCCCGTGCCAGTGCCCGAAGCGCTCGCGGTTCCGGTATCGGTGCTGGCCGCCGCCCCGCCCGACGAACCGCCCCCGAGCGTCGGCGTCGCCGGCAGCTTCGAGGTGTCGCAACCCTTTTCCAGCTCGCAGATGCGAAACTCGAGGTCGCCCACCCGGTTCGTGCCGTCGGTCACGACCTTGTCGACCTTGATCTGCAACTTCTCGGTCGCGGCCGTCAGGCGCGCCAGCTCCGCCTCCATCGCGTTCATCCGGTCAAGCGCGGTGGTGCCGCCCGCAGCCTGCATGGCCGCGGGTCCGCCCGACACAAGCTCGGACTTCAGCGACTGAAGCTGGGCGCCCAGCGCCTCGACTTCCTTGCGGATGTCGGCGAGCGTCTGGTCCTTCGACGCGGCCTCTGCGACCCCGGCGCTGGCGACCAGCACCAGTGCAAGAAGGCCGTTGCGAAGAAACCTGACGCTCATCCCCGTTCCCCCTTAGACGCCGCCGCCAAGCTGCAGCGCGGTCTTGGCGCGACGGTTCTGCTGGAAGCAGCTTTCATCCGAGCAAAGCGCGATCGGCTGTTCCTTGCCGTAGGAGATGGTCTTGAGCCGCGTGCCCGACACGCCGTTCGCGATCAGGAACTGCTTGACCGATTCCGCGCGGCGCGCGCCAAGGGCAAGGTTGTATTCGCGCGTGCCCTGTTCGTCCGCATGGCCCTGGACGATCGCCGTGTAGTTCGGATGCTGGACGAGCCAGGCCGCCTGCTTGGTCAGGATCGCCTGCGCCTCGGGCGTCAGGGTCGACTGGTCGACGACGAAATGCACCATGTCGCCCAGCGTTTGCGCGAAATAGGCCGGGCTGTTCGGATCCGACGCGCTGCCGATGGCGCCCGCGCCCCCCATGCCGCCTGCACCACCGGCACCGCCCATGCCGTTGCGGTTGGGATTGTTGCAGGCCGCCGTAGCCAGCGCCGCAACGAAAAGGACGATCGTCGAAATCTTCTGCATCTTGTGGCCGCCTATCCTGTGTTTGCTCGATATTGTTGTCAGTCTAGCATTCTGGCGGGGCGTTGAAAACCGCCCGCACCATCGCCCGAAGGCCCGGCTTCAGGGAAGAAGCGGTCCCCAGGCCGGGTCGGACGCAGCACCTTGCGTCGGCACGGGGTGAAGCGCCCGGCCAGAGATGTCGACCGAGAAGAGCTGCGCCGAACCGGTCGCACCGGGGCTTTCGCGGGTGAACATGATGACGCGCCCGTTCGGCGCCCAGGTCGGGCCCTCGTCCAGGTAGCTCGAGGTCAGAAGCCGCTCTTCGCTGCCATCGGTGCGCATGACGCCGATGTAGAAGCGGCCGCCGTTCTGCTTGGTAAAGGCGATGTAGTCGCCGCGCGGCGACCAGACCGGCGTCGAATAGCGCCCGTCACCGGCCGAGATCCGCGTCCCCTCGCCGCCCGAGGCCGGCATGACATAGATCTGCTGGCCGCCCGAACGGTCGCTCTCGAACGCGATCTGGCTGCCATCGGGCGAGAAGGAGGGCGAGGTTTCGATCGACGGCGCGTTCGTCAGCTGCCGCACCTGCCCCGACGCGAGGCTCATCGAGAAGATGTCGGTATTGCCGTTCTGCTCGAGCGAGAAGGCCACCGTGTCGCCATCGGGCGAGAAGCGCGGCGCGAAGGTCATGTTGCCTTCCAGGTCGGCGAGCGCGCGGCTCTTGCCGGTCGCCAGCGTCATCTCGCGGATCCTCGGGAAGCCCGTCTCGAACGAGGTATAAAGGATGCGGTCGCCCTTCGAGGAGAAGCGCGGCGCAAGGACGATCGACGAGGCGTCGGTCAGGAAGCCAACGTTCGCCCCGTCATAGTCCATGATGGCCAGCTGCTTTTTCCGCGCGTCCTTGGGCCCGCTTTCCGACACGAAGACCACCCGGCTGTCGAAATAGGGCTTCTCGCCGGTGATGCGCGCATAGATCTGGTCGGCGACCTTGTGCGCGATCCGCCGCCAGTCGCCGGTCGCACCCTTGAACTGCATCCCGTCGCCCAGGGGCGCATCGGCGAAGACGTCGAAAAGCCGGAAGGCCACGGAAATCTGGTCGCCCTGCTGGATGACCCGGCCGGTAATCAGCGCCTGGGCATTGATCGCCTTCCAGTCGGCATAGGCCACGGGCGCGTCGAAGTCGCTGACCCGGCTGATGTAGGCGGCAGGTGCGATCTGGGCGAAAAGGCCGGTCCCTTGCAGGTCGGCGATGACCACATCCGTGATCGCCTGCGCCACATCGCCGCCCTGCGACAGGAAGGTGGGCGCCGCGAACGGCAGGGGCTGGAGGTCGGGCTGATCGATGGTCATGCGCAAGGGCTCGGCCCGCAGGGCCGGCGCCGACAGGGCCGCGATCCCGGCAAGGGCCAGCGCCAGAAGGCGAGAGGGTCGGAGGATGTCTGTCATCGGTCGGTCCTTTCGTTCAGTCGCCTGGCCCCTTGGGCCGCCCCCTTAGGCCAGCGGCGACGCGGGCGACAGGGGAAAAATGTAGGCTTCGTCTAGCGCAGCTGGTACTTCGTCCCATCGAAGGTCAGTTCGACCTCTTTCCAGCTGTCGTACTTGTCGCGCGGCAAGGGGTAGCCGCTCTTGGCGCAACGCAGGATCGCGCGGCGCGCCGCCTCGTAGGCCTGCTGCGCCGAGTCCCCGGATCCCCCCTGACTGCCAAGAAGCCGCAGGTTGCCCGGCATGCCGTCCGGACTCATGGTCATGCCAACCGTCACAATGGTGTTGGCCGCGTCCGTTGATAGCGCACCAGTGGTCCAGCATTCCTTTACCGCGATGCGGAAGCCATCCTTCTCGCCACTCGTCAGGGGCGGCCCGTTCGCGGCAATGCCGGTGCCGGTCTGGGGCGTATCGCTTTGCGCACCCGACAGAGCATCGGCAAGGGCGGCATCCACCCCCTCGGTCGCGTCGGGCGTGGGCGGCGTGTCGGCGCTCGCGGTCTGGGTATCGGCCGGCGCGGCGGGCGCGGGCGGCGCCGGCGCCTTCTTCGGGCGCGGCGGCGGCACGACAGAGGCGGCGGGCGCCCCGCCGATCGTCGTCTGGTCCTTCGTCGCCTCGGTCTGCAGCACCTGGCCCGCGTCGGCCGGGGCCTGCGCTTCGGTCGGCTTGGGCGGCGTGGGCGTGGGCGCGGGTTGGTCGCTCGTCTGGGGTGTCGTCGTCTCTGCGGTCGTCGCGTCGGGGGGTGGCGTCTCGGTCGGCGTGTCGGTCACCTGGGTCGAGGCCTTCGGCTTCTCCGTCGGCTTGTCGGTCGGCGGCAGGTCGATCTTCTGGTCGGGCGCGGGCGGCGTCGGCGGCTGGTCCGGCGCGGCGTCGGGCTCGGGCGCGGGAACCGGCGGCGCGGGCTGGGGCTTCGGCTCTGGCTTGGCCACGGGTTTCGCGGGCGGCTTCTGGCTGGCTTTCGGGGCCGACGGCTGGGGCGGGCTTTCCGTCGGTGCGGTCGGTGCGCGCCCGGCGATCTTGGCGAACTGGTCCGAGGTCATCAGCGACACTTCCGCCATCACGACAGGCGGCTTCGGCTCCGGCGGAAAGAAGATCCCGCCCATGACCGCCCAGAGGAACAGCCCCAGATGCGCGCCAACAGAGACGCCAAGACCGATGCGCGTCGCCCGGTCCTCTGGCAGCCAGTCCCGCACCATCTCAGCCGCCGTTGCTGCCCGACGCCGCCGGGGCGCCGTTGAACGAGGGGCCGCCGCCGTCGGTCACGAGCGTGATGTTGGAAAAACCGCCGTTGTTCAGTGCCCCCATGACCTGCACCACGCGCTCATAGGGGATCGAGCCGTCAGCGCGCAGGAACAGCTTCTTGTCCTGCCGCGTCGCCGCGATGGCCGTCAGCTTGGCGATCAGCTCGTTTTCCGGCACGGCGCTGTTCTGGATCGAGATCGTGCCATCGGCCTGGAGCGAGACGGTCAGCGGCTCTTCCTGTTCGGTCGGCACCGCCTTGGCCGCGGTCTTCGGCAGCTCCAGCGGCACGCCCACGGTCAGAAGGGGTGCGGCCACCATGAAGATGATGAGCAGCACCAGCATCACGTCGACCATCGGCGTGACGTTGATTTCCGCCATCACCGCAGCCTTGCCGCGCCGCCCGCGGCGCCTGCGCCCGCCGCCCCCGGATTTCATGACCCCTGCGCCCATGGCTCAGGCGTCCAGTTGCCGCGACAGGATGGTCGCGAATTCGTCGGCAAAGGCCTCGTAGCCGTTGATGATGCGGTCGCTGTCGGTCGAGAGCTTGTTGTAGAAGATGACCGCCGGGATGGCCGCCAAAAGGCCAAGCGCGGTCGCGACCAGCGCCTCGGCGATGCCCGGCGCCACGACGGCGAGCGAGGTGTTCTGGCTGATGGCGATTTCCTCGAACGCGACCTTGATCCCCCAGACCGTCCCGAAAAGGCCGACGAAGGGCGCGGTCGAGCCGACCGTGGCCAGGAACGGCAACCCGCGCGTAAGGTCTTCGGTTTCCTTCTGGATCGCCACGTCCATCGACCGGTCGATCCGCGCCTGCGCCCCCGCGATCAGGCCGCCGTCCTGCCGGTGGCTCCGCCGCCATTCCGTCATGCCAGAGGCGAAGATCTTCTGGCTCGCCCCCGTGGGCTGGGTGCCGATCATGTCGTAAAGCTCGTCCAGGGGCTCGCCCGACCAGAAAGCGCGGTCAAAGATCGCAGCCTCGCGCCGGGCGGCGGCGTAGGTGATGAACTTCTGGATGATGATCGCCCAGGACCAGACCGAGGCGATGGTCAGGCCGATCATCACCAGCTTCACGATGAACGAGGCGCGGGCAAAGAGCGCCAGCAAGGAAAAGTCGATCTGCGGTGCCGCAGCAGCCAGGGTGGTCGGGTCCATAGGTTCTGCTCGCCGTTGGGCCGCGTCAGCTGCGGCTCTGATTTGACGCCTCAATACAGCGGATTCTTGGCGAAGAAAACCGGGTGGCCTTCACATTCCCGAACGGGGCCCTTCAGCGGCCAGACGCTGGCGAATCTCTGCCGGAATGCGCGCCGGGCGGCCCGCGTCCGTGAGCGCGACAAGCGTGACCGTCGCCTGAAAGAGCCGGTCCTCGCCCCGCAGGACGGCCTGATCGAGGACGATCCGCGCCGCCGTCAGGTCCAGAAGCCGCGTCTCGACCGTCAGAAGGTCGTCGAAGCGCGCGGGGCTGAGGTAATCGGCCTCTACCCGCCGGACCGCAAAGACGATCCCCGCTTGCCGCTTCAGCTCGCCCTGGTCGATCCCCAGCGTGCGAACCCATTCGGTCCGCCCCCGTTCGATGAAGCGCAGGTAATTGGCATAATAGACGATCTCCGCCAGGTCGGTGTCTTCGTAATAGACGCGGATCGGGAAGTGGTGGGGCATCACGGGGCCTGTTCTGTGGCCGGGGCAGAGTAGAAGCCGGGCAAAGGGGCGGCAAGGGTTGCGGAGGGTCAGGGTGGCGGAAGGGGGGCGCGGCAACTGGATGGCGCTTGGTCAGTATGTCCGGGGCCCGCAGTTCGGACGCGCGCCGCAACTACCCGGGCGATGCAACCACCGGACGGCATGGGAAGCCGGTGAGCAGGACCCGCAGGCGCGCCGGGTCCGCGCCCCGTGCCTCCCGTGGCGACCGCAGCAGGCGTGCTCAGACGCGGGGCGGCCGACCTTCCCGGATGGCATGGGAACCCGGCAAAGAGGACCGCGCTGGCCTGACGAGCCCGCGCCGCAAGCCCCCATGGCGACCGCGGCGTGCGCCCCTACACCCGGGCCGCCTAACCCTCCCGGCTTTCGGTCAGCAAAAGCCCCAGATCGCCGGTCAGGGCGCCGATCCGGGCCGTCCGCTCGGTGCTTTCGTCGGCGAGCCGCCCGATTTCGGCTGCGACGACGGCAAAGCCCGCACCCGCGGCCCCTGCCCGCGCCGCCTCGATCCGTGCATTGATCGCCAAGAGCCGCAGCAGCCGCAGGATCGTCGCGACGGGCGTCACTTCGGCCATCAGCGCTCGGCATTTCAGCGCAAGTTCGGCCTGAAGCGCCGCCGCCGCCAGCGCCTCGGCCCGCGGGACGGCGTTGTCGGCCAGGATCCCCTCAAGGTAAAGCAGCCGCCCGTTCGCGTCGAACACACCGCCCCCGGTTTCCCAGACCCAGAGGTCGCCCGCCTCGCCCCGGCAAAGGCGGTATTCGATGGACCAGTTCGTCCCCTCGGCCAGCGCGCGGTCGATCCGGGCGTAAACCGCGTCACGGTCCGCCTCATGGATCAGGCTGGAAAAGGACAGGCTTTCGGGCGCCATGAAGGTGCGCGCCTCATGGCCGGTGAGCGCCTCGACCGCGCCTTCCAGATGGATCATCGTGTAGTCGCGGTCGTTCAGGCAGCGGTAGATCAGGTTCCTCGTGCGGGCGAGCACGCTGTCCACAACGGAAAGCGTCGGCGGGGCCGCATCATCGAAAGGCGAAAGCGGGCTGCCGTCCATCGGTCCCTCTGCTGGTCATTCACGCCAGGATGACCCGGAGGGATGAATAAATCGCTAAAGCCCGTGCCCAACCCGCGCCCCGACCCGCAGGGCATGGACGGGATCCTGGGTCGCATCCGGCAGGACCGGATCATAGGCGGCCGCAAGCACCCTCGCCACATCGCCCTGCGGCGGCACGGCCCAGGCCAGCATCAGCCGCTGCGCCAGCGCGCGCGCCAGATCCCCGGCCCCCATCTCGGCCGTCCCTCCCGTCAGGACCACGAATGAGATCGCCGCGCGGATCGCCCCGTCGGGTTCGAACCGCATGTGGATATACTGGCTCGCCCCTTCGGCCGCGAGCTTCGGCAGGCGCGCCACCATCCCCGGCACAAGGCCGTCAAGGTCGGGGACGCCGCCGACCTCGGCCCAGTCGCGCGCAAAGAAGATCATCAGGTTCGCGCCCTGGTCGGGGTCCGTCTCGGCCAGGGGGTGGCCAGCGGCACGGGCCACCTCGGTCAGCGCGCCCTTCAGGATCGCCAGCGTCGCATCGTCGACGCCAAAGACCACGGGCGCGATCGGGCGGCGCCAGCGGGCGAAGCGGTAGCTGCCATCGGGCAGGGTGAAGGCCGCGCGAACATCCTCTGGCGTCATTCGAAAAGCGCCCCCTGCCCCCCGGATGCGGCGGGCATCGGCAGTCCCAGATGCGACCAGGCGCGCGGCGACAGCATCCGCCCGCGCGGGGTGCGCTGGATCAGGCCCTGTTGCAGCAGGTAGGGCTCGATCACCTCTTCGATGGCGTCCCGGCTTTCCGACAGCGCCGCCGACAGCGTCTCGACCCCGACCGGGCCGCCGGCATAATGCTCGGCCATCAGCATCAGGTAGCGCCGGTCCGCGCCGTCGAGGCCAAGGTGATCGACCCCGAGCCGCGTCAGCGCCGCATCGGCGAGCGTGCGCGTCAGCCGGCCATCGCCTTCGACCAGCGCGAAGTCCGCGACCCGCCGCAGAAGCCGCCCGGCGATGCGCGGCGTCCCCCGCGCCCGGCGCGCGATCTCGCGCGTGCCGTCGGGCTCGGACGCCAGCCCCATCAGCCGCGCGCCGCGCTGGACGATCAGGTCCAGCTCATCCTCGGTATAGAACTGGAGCCGCGTCGGAATCCCGAACCGGTCACGAAGCGGCGTCGTCAGCAAGCCGAGCCGCGTCGTCGCACCGACGAGCGTGAAGGGCTGCAACTCGATCCGCACCGTGCGCGCCGCCGGCCCCTCGCCGATCACCAGATCGAGCGCGAAATCCTCAAGCGCGGGATAAAGCACCTCTTCGACCGCCGGGTTCAGGCGGTGGATCTCGTCGATGAAAAGCACATCGCGCGGCTCGAGGTTCGTCAGGATCGCCGCCAGGTCGCCCGCCCGCGCCAGGACCGGGCCGGAGGTCATGCGGAAGTTCACGCCCAACTCGCGCGCGATGATCTGGGCGAGCGTCGTCTTGCCAAGGCCGGGCGGCCCGTGGAAGAGCGTATGGTCCATGGCGGCGGCGCGCCGCCGCGCGCTTTCGATGAAGATGCGCAGGTTGGCGCGCGCCTCGGCCTGGCCGACGAACTCGGCAAGCGTCTGCGGGCGCAGCGCGCGGTCGGCATCCTCTGGCTGGGGCGCGGGGCTGAGAAGGGGGTCCGCCATCAGACGCCCGCCCCTGCGGCAGGCCCATCGTCTCTGGATCGAGCGGGAAGGTCAGGCATCGGCACCGGATCAGCCTTTCGGGGCCAGGGTTTTCAAGGCGGCCCGGATCAGCTGAGAGGCCGAAGCCGCAGGGTCCGCCCCCGCCGCCCCGGCAACCGCCGCCGCCGCCTCGGACGGAGCATAGCCGAGGTTCGTCAGCGCCGACAGGGCATCAGCCGTCGCACTGGCCGTCGTGTTTGCCGCCGCATTGGCCGAAGTCGCGGGATCCGCCGCCGCTCGCCGTGGGGCTGCGGCGACGGGCTCTGGCTCCAGGATCGCATCCGGGTCGGACAACCCCGGCAGGCTCGACCCCAGCGCCATGACGGCGGGCGCCTTGTCCTTCAACTCCATCACCACCCGCTGGGCGAGCTTCGGCCCCACCCCCGGCGCGGCCCGGATCGCGCCCGCATCGCCAAGTGCGATCGCCCGGCCCGTCCCTTCGGCCCCGAGCGTGCCAAGGATCGCCATCGACGCCTTGGCGCCGACGCCCTGCACGCTCATCAGGAGCCGGTGCCATTCCTTTTCCAGAAGCGTCGGAAAACCGAAGAGCTGCAGCAGGTCCTCGCGCACCAGAAGGTCGGTGAAAAGCGCGGCCGCCTGCCCGACCGGCGGCAGCGAGGCGAGCGTGCGGGCAGAGACATGGACGATGTAGCCCACGCCGCGCACGTCGATCAGGACCGTGTCGGCCCCCTTGTGCAGGACGACGCCCGCAATGCGCCCGATCATGCCGCGCCCCGGATCGCGGCGGCCAGTCGCCCCGCCGATTGCAAATGGTGCGCATGGCAGATGGCGATCGCCAGCGCGTCCGCCGCGTCGGGACCGGCGAGCGTGACGCCCGGCAACTGGTGGCGCACCATGTGGGCGACCTGGGCCTTGTCGGCATGGCCGACGCCGACCACCGTCTTCTTGATGGCGTTGGGCGCATATTCCCCGACCGTAAGCCCCGCACGCGCCGGCGCCAGAAGGGCGATGCCCCGCGCCTGGCCAAGCTTCAGCGTCCCGGCCCCGTCCTTGTTGACGAAGGTCTGCTCGACCGCCGCCGCGTCCGGCGCATGGGCGGCGATGACCGCCGTCAGCGCCTCGAACAGCGACAGAAGGCGCATCGCAAGGTCATCCCCCTCGGGATGCAGGATGCCGTTTGCGACGTGACTGAGTCGCCCGCCCACCATGTCGATGACGCCCCAGCCCAGATTCCTGAGCCCCGGATCGATGCCGATCACCCGCATGGCTGCTGCTTTTCCCCTGCCCTGTTGCTTTTGAGCCACGACTAGCACGAAAGGGGAACACCGGCAAAGCGGAAAGCGCCGGTCCGAGGCATGACCTGAGCGGGACGGTTTTAGGGCTGAAAGCGACTATTTTCGTCCTGATTTCGACGAGTCCGGTCTCAACTATGGCGGAAAGATCACCATTTTTTAACAATAAATTCACAATCCGGGCGCGTCTCGTGATGCCGGAAAGAGCCATGCACAAGGCGCATGGCTGACTTGCTTTGGCGTCTCTGGTTCGGAGATCGGGGCTCGCCTATCTTCATCGGCGTCGGGGACAAAACGCCCCCGGCCGCGGTTTGATGGAGATGAACATGTCCGCTTTTGAAACGACCCGCACCCAGGCCGGCTTCAGCCTGATGAACCCGATCGCATCGCTCGTTGCTTCGATCGCTTCCTGGAATGACGCCCGCGTTACGCGCGGCGCCCTTGCCAAGTTGTCGGATCGTGAGCTGGATGACATCGGCCTGAGCCGTGGCGACATCGAATTCGTGGCGTCGCGCGCCTAAGCGCCGACCCCCAGAGTTTCATGAAGGCCGTGTCGGTGAAACCGACGCGGCCTTTGCCATTTCAGGGCTGCCTTCCGGCGCCAGCGGCTACTTCAGGCGGTTCGCGTAAGGCATGAGCTGCACGGCCAGCGCGTTCGACACCGGGTCCGTGGCCAGAAGCCGCGCGCCCATCTGTTCGGCCAGGTTCCCGCGACGCAGCGTGTCGAGCCGTTCCTCATAGGAATTCGGCCCGACCACGGTGATGAGCGAGGCCTTGATCGCCACCAGCACCAGGAGCAGCGACAGAAGCGTGAAGGGCCAGCGCGGCAGGAAGCGGCGGCGGCGGTGCGCGGTATAATGCGACTGGCCGATGGTGCCCTCGGCCTCGAACCCGCCGCCCGAACGATGAATCTGGTCGATCCGCCCAAGACGGCCCTGAAAGTCCTGCATGTTCCGGTCGGTCATCGTGCCTCTCCGCACCTCGGAAAGCACAGGATAACGAGCCAATCCGGCAAGAATTGGGCGGATATTTCCCCGGACGGGATCAGACGCGGCGCAACACCAGCGTCGCCCAGTCCCCCAGCTCGTCGCGCGCGGCAAGCGTGAATCCCGCGCGCTTGTAGGCCGCTGCGACCTCGTCGGCCTGCGTAGTCAGGATGCCCGACAGGATCGCATAGCCGCCCGAGCCGATCCCCCCCGCCATGTCGGGCGCAAGCGCCAGAAGCGGGCCCTTCAGGATATTGGCGAAGACCAGGTCATAGGGCGCGCGGGCGCGCAGCGCGGGATGGTCGAACCCTGCCGCCTCGACGCAGATCACCCGGTCGGCAAGCCCGTTCGCCGCCGCATTGGCGCGCGCCACCTCGACGGCCACCGGGTCGATGTCCGACGCGATGACCGGCAGGCCCCAGATTTCGGCCGCGGCCATGGCCAGAACGGCCGTGCCGCAGCCCACGTCGGCCACGTTGCGCCCGCGAAAGCCCGCCCGGTCCAGCCGGTCGAGCGCCAGAAGGCAGCCCTTGGTCGTGCCGTGGTGGCCGGTGCCGAAGGCCATCGCCGCCTCGATCAGAAGCGCCACGCGCCCCTCGGGAACGCTGTCGGCATCGTGGCTGCCATAGACGTAGAAACGCCCCGCCTCGACCGGCGCCAGCTTGCGCTTCACATGGGCGACCCAGTCGGTTTCGGGCACTTCGGACACGGTGAAGGGCTTGGCGCCGTAGATCACGGCCATGAGCGCAAGCTCGGTATCGCCCGGCTCTTCCTCGAAGTAGCAGCCGACCTCGTAGCGGCCCGAGCCGTCCTCGATCTCGAAGACGCCGACGCCCACGGGCTCGGGCTCGAAATTCTCCATCGCCTCAGCCAGGGCCTCGGCGGCCTCTTTTTCGTCGAGCGTCGTCAGGGCGGAATAGGTCGGCATCGTCCGTCTCTCAGCCAAGCCACGTTGGCGCGGCATAGGCCCGGGGGCGGCGAAGGTCAAGGGAAGGGCCGGAAGGCGGGGGTCAGTAGAAGGACTGGGCTCAGTAGAAGGACTGGGGGTCGATGTCGACCGCCAGCCGCACGGCCGCGGGCACCCGCACCTGCGCGATCCATGCAGCGACTGCGGATTGCAGCGGCGCGCCTTTCGGCGCCTTGACCAGAAGCCGCACCCGGTGGCGGCCCCGGACGCGGGCGATGGGCGCGGGCGCGGGCCCGAAAAGCTGGGCGCCGATCGCGGTCAGGGGGGCCGCCCGGCGGGCGAGTTCGCCCCCCAGATCAAAGACCTGCGCCACGTCGGGGCCTGACAGGATGATCGCCGCCAGCCGTCCGAAGGGCGGCATGCCGATCGCCTGCCGCTCGGCCGCCTCGGCCCGCCAGAAACGCTCTTCCTCGCCCGACAGGATCGCCTGAAGGACCGGATGGTCGGGCTGGAAGGTCTGCAGCATCGCCTGCCCCGCCCGGTCGGCCCGCCCCGCCCGCCCCGCGACCTGGCGCATCAGCTGGAAGGTGCGTTCGGCCGCGCGCAGGTCCGACCCCTGAAGCCCAAGGTCGGCGTCGATCACGCCAACCAGCGTCAGCAGCGGGAAATTGTGCCCCTTGGCGACGATCTGGGTGCCGATGATGATGTCCGCCCCGCCGTTCGCGATGTCGGTAAACCGCTCCTTGAGGGCGCGGGCAGACCCGAAAAGGTCCGACGACAGGACCGCGACCCGCGCCTCTGGCCAGCGGTGCGCCACCTCTTCGGCCAGCCGCTCGACGCCAGGACCGACCGCCGCGAGCCGCCCCTCGACCCCGCAGGACGGACAGGCGGTCGGCAGAGGCTTCGTCGCCCCGCACTGGTGGCAGACAAGGCGCTTTAGGAACCGGTGCTCGACCATGCGCGCATCGCACTGGTCGCAGCCGATCTGCTGGCCGCAGGCGCGGCAGACCGTGACCGGCGCATAGCCCCGCCGGTTGAGGAAGAGGAGCGCCTGCTCCCCGCGCGCCAGCCGCTCGCCCACCGCATGGCCGAGTTCGGGCCCGACCCAGCGCCCGGCCTCTGGCGGGCTCGCGCGCAAATCGAGCGCCCGCATCTCCGGCAGGTCCTGCGGTCCGAAGCGGGCGGTCAGGTCGACGCGGGCATATTTGCCGCTTTCGGCATTGACCCAGGTCTCAAGGCAGGGCGTGGCCGAGGCGAGGATCACCTGCGCATCGGTCAGCGACGCGCGCAGGACCGCCATGTCGCGGGCATTGTAAAGGACGCCGTCCTCCTGCTTGTAGGAGGTGTCGTGTTCCTCATCGACGACGATGAGCGCCAGGTCGCGGAAGGGCAGGAACAGGGCAGAGCGCGCGCCCACGACCAGCCCGACGCCGCCCGAACCCGCCATGCGCCAGAGCCGCCGGCGTTCGGTTTGCGTCACGCCCGAATGCCATTCGCCGGGCCGCGCGCCGAATCGCTCTTCGACGCGGGCGAGGAAGTCGGCGGTCAGCGCGATTTCAGGCAGAAGGACCAGGGCCTGCCGCCCCGCGCGCAACGTTTCGGCCACGGCTTCCAGATAAACCTCGGTCTTGCCCGACCCGGTGACGCCCTTCAGAAGCGTGGTGCCATAGACGCCCGACGCGACCGAAGCGCGCAAGGTCTGGGCCGCCGCCTCCTGATCCGCCGTCAGCGGCTTTCCCGCCCGCGCCGGATCCAGCGCCGGATAGGGCAGATCGCGCGGCGCGTCGATCTCGACCAGCCCCCCCGCCGCGACCAGCCCGCGCACCACCGCCCCGCCGACGCCCGCGAGCGCCGCAAGCTCGCCCGGCGCCAGCGGCGCGCCGCCGAAATCCTCTAGCGCCTGCAGGACCCGTTGCCGCGCGTCCGTCATCCGCGCGGGCGGCTGGCCACCGCCAATCAGCAGCTTCCTTGGCCCCGGCGGATCGGCCAGCCCCGGCGCGCGGGTTGCAAGGCGCAGCATCGCCGGCAAGGGCGTCAGCGTATAGTCGGCAGCACGGGTGAGGAAGTTGCGGAGAGGCTCGGCGAAGGGCGCCGCCTCCAGCACCCGCGTGACCGGGCGCAGCCGCTCGACCGGAAAGTCGCCCGTGCCCGGCCCCCAGACGACGCCCAGGACCCGGCGGGGCCCAAGCGGCACCTCGACCAGCGCCCCCGGCCCCACGCCCCCTTCGGGCGCGCGGTAGTCGAGCGGCCGGCCAAGGGGCTCGGTCGTCAGGACCGCGACCGGTGTGCCGGCGGGCCAAAGCTCATCGATCGGCAAACCCTCAGCCATGACCGCGCCTTTCGGGTTCCGGCGCGGGGCGGCATGCGCTAGAAGGGGCGCAATCGTTCATCATCACATCCCGGGGGCCGTCCATGCAGGTCAATTCCATCAAGTTCTTCGTCGACACCGCCGATGTCGCCGCCATCCGCGAGCTCAACGACCTGGGCATGGTCGACGGCGTCACCACCAACCCCTCGCTGATCCTGAAGTCGGGGCGCAACATCCTCGAGGTCACGCGCGAGATCTGCGACATCGTCTCTGGCCCCGTTTCGGCCGAGGTCGTGGCGACCGACGCCAAGGAAATGATTGCCGAGGGCATGAAGCTTGCCAAGATCGCGAAGAACATCGCGATCAAGGTGCCGCTGACCTGGGCCGGCCTGACCGCCTGCAAGGCTTTCGCATCCGAAGGCCACATGGTCAATGTCACGCTGTGCTTTTCCGCCGCCCAGGCGATCCTGGCCGCCAAGGCCGGTGCCACCTTCATCTCGCCCTTCATCGGGCGTCTCGACGACAACAACTTCGACGGCACCGACCTGATCGAGGACATCCGCATCGTCTATGACAACTACGACACCCGGACCCAGATCCTCGCCGCCTCGATCCGTTCGGTGAACCATATCGTCGATTGCGCCAAGATCGGCGCCGATGTGGTGACCGCGCCGCCCGCCGTCATCAAGGCCATGGCGAACCACATCCTGACCGACAAGGGGCTTGAGGTTTTCCTCGCCGACTGGGCGAAAACCGGCCAGAAGATCCTCTGAGCGGGGCAGACAGAATGCAGACGATGGATACGGCGGCACTGGCGGACGACCTTCGCGAACGGCTGATCGAGACGCCCGAGATGATCCTCGAGGATCGCGACGTGATGCGGGCCCTGATCGCGGCCAACGAGCGCGCGATGGGGGCCAACATCGTCGATCTGCGCGGCATCGCGATGGAACGGCTCGAGGCGCGGCTCGACCGGCTGGAAGATACCCACCGCTCAGTCATCGCGGCGGCCTATGAGAACCTGGCCGGCACGAATCAAATCCACCGCGCGGTCCTGAAGATGCTGGAACCCGCGAATTTCGAAGAGTTCCTGACCAACATGGGGACCGAGGTCGCGGGCATCCTGAGGGTCGAGGCCGTGCGGCTTGCGCTCGAAACCCACGACGATGCGGCAGGCAGCGATGACCCGGCCGTCCGGCGGCTTGGCACCGCCCTGTCGGTGACGCCGGTCGGCTTCGTCGACCGCTACATGGAAGGCCCGGGCGGCCGGACGGTGATCCTGCGCCGTTCGGGGCCAGAGACGGGGGGGGCGGAAGCGGCGGCGCTTTACGGGCCCGCGGCCGAGGTCGTGCGGTCCGAAGCGGCAATGCGGCTCGACCTGGGACCGGGGCGGCTGCCGGGAATGCTGGCGCTGGGCTCGTCGGACGCCCACCAGTTCCGCACCAACCAGGGCACCGACCTTCTGGCCTTCTTCGCCGGCGCCTTCGAACGCGCCCTGCGCCGCTGGTTGTCCTGAGGTGACGCTGGCGCTCACCCCCGCCGTCCGCGACGCGCTGGACCGCTGGGGTGCGCACCTGACGGCGATCGAGGGCGCCTCGGCCCACACCTTGCGCGCCTACCGGGCGGACGTGACCGCCTGGGCTGCCTTCCTGACCGGCCATCTGGGCGGCGCGCCGACGCCCGAGGCGCTGATCGCCACCACCGGCACGCCCGACATGCGCGCCTTCATGGCGGCCGAACGCGCACGCGGCCTTGGCGCGCGGTCGCTCGCCCGCAGGCTCTCGTCGGTGCGCACCTTCGTGCGCTGGCTGACCGACCATGCCGAGGGCAGCGCCGACGCCACGGCGGTCCTCGCCGCGCGCGGCCCGCGCTACCGCCGCACCCTGCCCCGCCCCGTCAGCCCCGAGGCCGCGAAGGACGTGATCGCCGAAGTCGCTGCCCGCCCCGTCCCCCGCGCCGGCGACGACTGGACCGCCATCCGCGATGCCGCCGTCGTCACGCTTCTTTACGGATGCGGCCTGCGCATCTCCGAGGCGCTTGGCCTGACCGGGGCCGCCCTGCCCATGCCCGAGGTGATCCGCATCCTCGGCAAGGGGTCGAAGGAACGGCTGGTCCCCGTCATCGCCCCGGCCCGCGCCGCCGTCGCGGCCTATGTCCGCGCCTGCCCCTTCCCCCTGGCCGAGGAACGCCAGTCCCCCCTCTTTCGCGGCGCGCGGGGTGGCCCCCTGAACCCCCGCCTGATTGCAGCGGCGATGGAACGCGCGCGCACCGCGCTCGGCCTGCCGGCGACGGCGACGCCCCATGCGCTGCGCCACTCCTTTGCAACCCACCTTCTGGCCGCCGGGGGCGATCTGCGCACGATCCAGGAGCTTCTGGGCCATGCCTCGCTCTCGACCACGCAGGCCTATACGGCGGTCGATGCCACGCGGCTCATGGAAAGCTACCGCTCCGCCCATCCCCGCGCCTGAGGCACGGCGGACACGCCGCCGAAACGAACCGGCCCGGACGGTTGAACGGCCGGGCGATCCACCCTAGAAAAGGCGCATGGATCGTCGTCTTAAAGCCCTGTCCGTCCATCTTTTCACCGCAACAGGGGCGGTCCTCGCGATGCTCGCCATGCTGGCGGCGGTCAAGGGCGATTGGGACATGATGTTCCTATGGCTCGTCGTCGCGCTGATCGTCGACGGGCTCGACGGGCCGCTGGCCAGGCATTTCCAGGTCAAGGACTACTGGCCGACCTATGATGGCGTCCTTCTGGACCTCATCATCGACTACCTGACCTATGTCTTCATCCCGGCCTTCGCGCTTTTTCAGTCAGGCCTGCTGCCAGGCTGGACCGGCTGGTGCGCGATCATCGTCATCACCTACACCAGCGCGCTCTATTTCGTCGATACACGCATGAAAACAAAGGACAATTCCTTTGCGGGCTTTCCGGCCTGCTGGAACATGGTGGTGCTGGTCCTCTTCGCGCTGAAGCCCAATTTCTACGTGACGCTGGCCCTCATCGTCATCCTGGCGGCGACCATGTTCACCAACCTGAAATTCGTGCACCCGGTCAGGACCGACCGCTGGCGGTTCGTGACGCTGCCCATGGCGCTTGGCTGGATCTGTTTTGCCGCCTGGGCGGCACATGTCGATTTCCACCCCGAAAGCTGGGCGCGGACCGGGCTCATCATCACCTCGTTCTACCTGATGCTCGCCGGGATCGTGCAGGAGCTGATCCCCGAAAAGGATCACGCCTGAAGCCGCATCAGCGCGATGCCGCCGACGATCATGGCAACCGAAAGCGCTTTGCCCTTCGTCATCGGCTCGGAAAACCAGAGCCAGCCGATCAGAAGCCCGAAGGCGACCGAGCTTTCGCGCAGTCCCGCAACCAGCGCGATCGGCGCCCGCGTCATGGCCCAGACTGCGACCGCGTAAGAGGCGTAGGAGGCGAGCGCCCCGCCAAAGCCCAGCCGCCAGATGCGGGCGCTGGTCGGCAGCACCGACCGGCCGCCGAAGGCGAGCATTGCGGTGGCAAAGAAAATCCCGTCCAGAAGGAACATCCAGGCCACGAAGGCGCCCGGCAGCCCCCAGACCCGCGCGCCCTGCCCGTCGACCATCGTATAGCCAGCAGTCGCCAGCGCCGCCGCAAAGGCAAAAGGCAGAAGCGCCCGGTTCTCGCCGGAGGTAAAGACGCCAGAGGCCAGAAGCAGGATCCCCGCGCCCAGGATCACCAGCCCCGCGACCTCGCCCCGGTTCGGCACCTCGTTCAGAAGGGCCGCCGACAGCGCCAGCACGATGAGCGGCGCCGTGCCGCGCGCAAGCGGATAGACCCGGCTCAGGTCGCCATGGGCATAGGCCCGCGTCAGCGAAAGCTTGTAGAGCGAATGGATCATCCCGCTGGCCAGTAGCCAGGGCCAGACGGCGGCGGGCGGCCAGGGAGAGGCGAGCGCGAGGCCTAGCCCGATCAGCCCCTGGATGCCGCTCAGGACCATCATGACCTGCGCCCGGCTGCCGCCCGCGCCGCTGCCCGCGCCCCGCACGAAGGCATTCCAGAGCGCATGGAGGAAGGCCGCGCCAAGGACCGACAGAAAGACGATGGGCTCCATCAGATCAAAAGCCCCGCCGCACCCTCAAGCCGCAGGAGCGCCACCTTCGTCTCGACCCCGCCCGGCGCCGAGAAGCCGCCCAGACCCGTCGCCGACAGGACACGGTGGCAGGGGATGAGGATCGGGATCGGGTTCGCGCCGCAGGCCTGTCCGATTGCCTGCGCCGGCGCGCCGATCGCCTTCGACAGGTCGCCATAGGTCCGCGTCTCGCCGAAGGGAATCGCCGCCATGGCGCGGCGCACCTCGGCATTCAGCCCCTCGCCCCAGTCGAGCGGCAGGTCGAACCGGGTCAGGCGGCGGTCGAAATAGGCGGCAAGCTGGGCCGCCGCCTCTTCCAGGAGCGGCGTAGGCGCCGCGGGCCGCGCGCGCCAGTCAAGCCGGACGATCCGGCCCCCCTCTTCCATCAGCGTGAGCGGCCCGAGCACCGAGTCCACGGTCAGGCTGGCGGCGGCGCGGGAGTCGTCCGGCAGGGGCATGGCCATCAGTTCGTTCCCTCGTGAAAGACGCGCGACACCAGATCGGCGAGCCTCTGGGCAACCGGACCCGCCGCCGCCGACCGCAGCATGACAAGCGCCGACAGATCGACTGTCGGAAACCCGTCCTCGGCCGTCAACTCTCGGCAACCTTCCGGCACGACAGAGCGCGTCAGCGCCACGACCGCAAGGCCCGCGCGCACCGCTGACAGGAAGCCCATCGTCGTGTCGCATTCGAAGGCGATCCTGTAGTCCGTGCCGTTGCGCCTGAGCGAGCCGATCATATGATCCTGGCACCAGCGCGAACCGAAGTAGCTCGCAACCGGCAGCGGCCTTTTCAAATGCTGTTGATAGCGTTCTGACGTCACCCAGACGGTCGGCTCGACGCGAAGGATTTCGCCGGCCGCAGTCTCTGGCCGCTGGTAAAGGATGGCGATCTCCAACTCGCGCCGGTCGAACCTGTCGCGCAACGGGCTCGAATAGTCGCTGACCACCGTGACTTCAGCACCCGGGTGGAGGTCGCCGAACCGGACGAGCGCGTTCGCCAGGGCCGTATCGCTGAACTCGACCGGCACGCCGATGCGCACCGGACCGGCACAATCGGCCGTTCGGAGCGCGGCGCCCGCAACCTCGAGCAGATCGACGACACGACGCGCATAGCCTGACAGCTGCCGCCCGGCCGCTGTCGGCACCACCCCGCGCGGCTGGCGTTCGAAAAGCGGCGTC
Organism: uncultured Paracoccaceae bacterium; assembly: GCA_945952025.1. GTDB lineage: Bacteria > Pseudomonadota > Alphaproteobacteria > Rhodobacterales > Rhodobacteraceae > TMP-24. The sequence goes on along the minus strand of CAMFGW010000003.1, from coordinate 63,454 downwards.
CCCACAACCTCTTCCAACCGCTTGATCTGCATGCTGAGCGCGGACTGGGTGCGCCCGACCCGCCCGGCGGCCGCCGTCAGGCTGCCCGTCTCACAGACCGCAAGGAAGCTGCGCAAAAGGTCGCTTTCAAGGGGCGCGGGCATAAAGCATCAATTCTTCTTATGTGTGACGTAACGACTATTCGTTTGCCACATAGCACATCCCAGCACGACTGTGAGCCATCAAGTGATGCGGGGGACCGGAAAGTGCAGACAGGACTATGGCAGACCGCATCCGGGTACATGCGCGGCCGCCTTGCGGCTTTCCTGACCGCAAGCCGCGAACGACGCGCGGGCCGGCGCGAATTGCAAAGATTGCTTGCCAAGCCGGACGACCACCTGATCGACGACGCCGGCCTCAGCCGCACCGATCTGCGCGCCCTGACGGACGACTGGAAGGATTGACGGTCGGGCGGCCCCAAGGGCCGCCCCAGCAGGCCCTAGTCCAGTGCCGCGTCGCAGCGCGCGCAGGTGCAGGGATGCGCATGCGTGCCCACGTCCGGCAGGATGCGCCAGCAGCGCTCGCACTTTTCGCCCGATGCTTCCTCGAAGACGACGCCGACGCCCGGCACGTCCGGCAGGCGGAACGCCTCGGCCGGCGCGGGATCGGCGGTCAGCGACAGGGCCGAGGTGATACACAGTTCGGCGAAATCGACCGACTTCAGCGCCGCCAGCACCTCGCGGTCCTCGACATGGACGACGGGCGCGGCTTCCAGGCTCGCACCGATGACCTTGGCCGTCCGCTGCACCTCGAGCGCCGCCGTCACCGCCCGGCGGACGCGGCGGATCGCGTCCCACTTTGCGGCCAGGGCGGGGTCGAGCCAGCTTGCCGGCGTCTCGGGCATGTCCTGAAGGTGGATCGAGCTGTCATCGCCCGGGAACCGCTCGAGCCAGGCCTCCTCCATCGTGAAGACGAGGATCGGCGCGAGCCAGGTGGTCAGGCGGTGGAAGAGCAGGTCCATGACCGTGCGCGCGGCCCGCCGGCGCAGGCTGTCCGGCCGGTCGCAATAAAGCGCGTCCTTGCGGATGTCGAAATAGATCGCCGACAGGTCGACCGTGCAGAAGGTGAAGAGCGTCTGGAACACCCCCTGGAAGTCAAAGGCCGCATAGCCCTCGCGCACCACGCGGTCGAGTTCCGCCATCCGGTGCAGCACCCAGCGCTCCAGCTCCGGCATTTGGGCCGGATCGACCCGCTCGGCGTCCGTGAAGCCCGCAAGCGCGCCCAGAAGATAGCGCAGCGTGTTCCGCAGCCGCCGGTAGCTGTCGGCGGTGCCCTTCAGGATCTCTTTCCCGATGCGCAGGTCGACGGTGTAGTCCGACAGCGCCACCCACAGCCTGAGGATGTCGGCGCCATATTCGTCGATCACCTCTTGCGGCGCGACGGTATTGCCGAGCGACTTCGACATCTTCATGCCCTTTTCATCGAGCGTGAAGCCGTGCGTCAGCACCCCCCGGTAGGGCGCGCGGCCGATCGTGCCGCAGGCCTGAAGAAGCGAGGAATGGAACCAGCCCCGGTGCTGGTCGGTCCCCTCCAGGTAAAGATCCGCGATCCCGTCCTTCGCCCCGTCCGCGCGGTCGCGTAGCACGAAGGCATGGGTCGAGCCGGAATCGAACCACACGTCCAGCACGTCGCGCACCTGATCGTAGGCTTCGGGATCGACGATGCCCTTCAAGACTTCGTCCTTGAACCCTTCGCGATACCAGACGTCGGCGCCCTCGGCCTCGAAGGCAGCAGCGATACGGCCATTCACCTCGGCATTCCGCAGCAGGAAATCGGGGTCGGTGGGCTTGGCGCCGCGCTTGACGAAGCAGGTCAGCGGCACGCCCCAGGCGCGCTGGCGCGACAGCACCCAGTCGGGGCGCGCCTCGATCATCGAATGCAGGCGGTTGCGGCCCGTGGGCGGCGTCCAGGTCACCAGTTCGGCGATCGAGGTCAGCGCGCGTTCGCGGATCGTGCGGCCGTAGTTGCCCTTGTTGTCATCGAGCGGCTTGTCGATCGCCACGAACCATTGCGGCGTGTTGCGATAGATGAGCGGCGCCTTCGACCGCCAGGAATGGGGGTAGGAATGCTTGAGCTTGCCCTTGGCCAGTAGCGCGCCCGCCCCATGCAGCGCCTTGATGTTCGAGACGTTCGCCGGCCCTTCCTTGCCGTCCGGCAGGATGATCGCCTGGCCGCCGAAGACCGGCAGGTCGGCGCGGTAGCTGCCGTCCGGCTCGACGTTCCAGGTCATCGGCAGGCCGAACTTCACGCCCATCTGGTAGTCGTCGTCACCATGGGACGGCGCGGTATGGACAAAGCCCGTGCCCGCATCCTCGGTCACATGGTCGCCCGGCAGAAGCGGCACGTCATAGTCCCACTCGCCCGCCGGATCGAGCCCACGGTAGGGGTGCGCAAGCGTCAGGGCCCGAAGCTCATCGGCGCCCACGTCGCGCAGGCGCTCGAACCGCTCGACCTTGGCGGCGGTCATGACGCCCTGGGCCAGCGCGTCGGCCAGAAGAAGCGTCTCGCCCGCCCGCGCCGTCGCGCCTTCGACCACGCCCTGAACGGCATAAAGCCCGTAAGAAATGCCCGGCCCATAGGCCACGGCGCGGTTCTGCGGGATGGTCCAGGGCGTCGTGGTCCAGATCACCACCGATGCCTGCAGGATGTCCGGCGCAAGGCAGGCCTCGCCCTCTGCGAAGGCGCTGGCCGAAATGACCGGGAAGCGCACCCAGACCTGGTGGCTGGTATGGTCGTGATATTCGACCTCTGCCTCGGCGAGCGCGGTCTTTTCCACCGGGCTCCACATCACGGGCTTCGAACCCTGGTAGAGCGAGCCGTTCATCAGGAAGTCCATGAACTCGGCCGCGATGACGGCTTCCGCATGGTAGTCCATGGTCAGGTAGGGCCGGTCCCAGGCGCCGGTCACGCCCAGCCGCTTGAACTCGGCGCGCTGCACGTCGATCCAGCCCTCGGCGAACTTGCGGCATTCCTGGCGGAACTCGATCACCGGAACCGCGTCCTTGTCGCGGCCCTCGGCGCGGTAACGCTCCTCGATCTTCCATTCGATCGGCAGGCCGTGGCAGTCCCAGCCCGGCACATAGCGCGCGTCGCGGCCCATCATCTGCTGGCTGCGCACCACCATGTCCTTCAGGATCTTGTTCAGCGCGTGCCCGATGTGCAGATGCCCGTTCGCATACGGGGGGCCGTCATGCAGGATGAAGGGCGGGCGGCCCGCCGTGGTCGAGCGCAGCCGGTCATAGACGCCGATCCGTTCCCACCGGGCCAGCCAGCCGGGTTCGCGCTGCGGCAGGCCCGCACGCATCGGGAAGGGGGTTTCGGGCAAAAAGACGGTCGCGCGGTAGTCGTGGGCGGGGTCGGAAGTCTGGTCGGCGCACATGGGGGGCAGTCCTTGGCAAAGGGGGTCCGCTTGGGGGAAGAAGGGCGGCGCGGGCGCGCGCCTGGTCCCGGCGCCTGAAGTCAGGTCGCCGGGCCGCTAATTCGCCGGATCTGTGCGGGCCGAAGTCTCATCCCCGGCCTTATAGGAAAGGCCCCCTGCGGCGTAAAGGCGCAACGCGACGTGGCCGCTTGTGGGCGCGGTCGGTTCTTGCCACTGTCGGTCCCCGGAAGGAGCCTACCCATGAGCTTGCCGCCCCACACGCCGCCGCGCCTGCCCCCGCGCCTGCCCGTCACCGCCGATGACATCGACCGCGTGGTCGCCGATTTCTACGCCGAGATCCGCAAGCACCCGACGCTCGGCCCGATCTTCGCCAACCATGTGACCGACTGGCCCGAGCATGAGGCCAAGATTTCCCGCTTCTGGCGCAATGCGATCCTGATGGAGCGGGTCTACGACGGCAACCCGATGATGGTCCACCGCGCCGCGGGCGATGTCCGGCCGGGCATGTTCACGCCCTGGCTCGATCTGTTCGATACGGTGCTCGAGCGCCAGCTGCCGCCGGGCGCGGCCATGGGCTGGTCCTCGCTCGCCCACCGCATCGGCCAGAGCCTGCGCTACGGCGTGACCGATGTTGCGACCTTCGACGACGGCACGCCACGGCTCGGCTAGGCCGGATCGACGCGGGGCCGGCTGGGTCGGGCGGGGGAAACGGTTCCGCTGGACCCTCAGTGTCACTCACCCCAAAAGGCCAGCGCCTGCCCCGGTGGGCGCGGGAGCGCCCGCCTTGGGCGGGGCGGGCGCTGGCCGATGGCCATTGGGCCACCGGCCGGGACAAAGGGCGAAGTCACCGCATGGCAGGGTCACTTGCCTCTGCCACTCCAACTGCTGGTCGCCGCGACTCGCCGGGCAAGGCGGGCGGGGAAACGGCTCCGCTAGACCGCTGATGTCCTGAACCCACAAAGGTCTACGCCCGCCATGGGCGGGCGGGCGCTGGCCGCTGGCCTTTGGGCCACCGGCCGGGACAAAGACCAAACCACCGCATGGCAGGGTCAATGGCCCCTGCCACCACGGGCCTAGCCCTTCCCTTGCCCCGCCGCCCAGCGGTTCAGCCAGGCCAGCGCTGCCAGCGCAAGGCCAAGCCCCACGAAGGACGCCACCCGCGTGAGCCCGGTCAGCCCCGCCGCGTCCCACAGGAAGACCTTGGCGATGGTGACGCCGATGACCGCCATAGCGACGCGCCGCAGCTCGGTCGAGCCACGCGCGATCGCCTGATAGAGAAGCCCGGCCCCCAAAGCCATCAGCGCGACCGTGTAGGAATAAAGCTCGCCCTGCACCACACCGATCACCGACAGGTCGTCGCCCTGCCAGAAGCGCCGGATCTCGAACACCACATAGACCGCCAGCAGCGCGAACCCGGCCCCGAGGACCAGCCGACGCAGGAAGCGCCAGGGGATCGGGACCAGTCGGACGCCTGCGAACAAGATCAGCGCGGGCAGGCCATAGGCGACCAAAAGCGTATCGAGGACGGGCGGCCCGTAGACTCGCGCCTCGGCCGGGCCGACCAGCGGCACGACCGGGCTCAAAACCGTCAGCGCAAGCGCCATGCCAAAGGCCCAGAGCACTGCCGCGAGTGCCGCAAGACCGGTCCGCACGCGGGCAAAGGCCCCGCCGCCCGCGCTCCGGTAAAGCTGGACGAAGGCCGACACGAGCCACGGCAGCGCCAGCAGCGACAGGCCCCAATGGGTCAGATACCAGTCGTCCGTGTGACCATCAGGCCCCCCGGTCAGGGCCCGCAGCAGCAGGACATCGGCCGCAACGGCCAGCGCCGCGAGCGCCCCCGATTCCAGGACCAGCGCCACCTGCGCGCGGGGGCCGCTGCGGTCGGGCAGAAGCCTGAGTGCGGCATAAAGCGCCGCCGCAACGCCTGCCGTGGCAAGCACCGCCTCGGGCAGGCTCGCCAGATCGACGGCCCAGAAGAGGCCGGGATCAACCGTGAGCCGATAGCCCAGGACGACCGTCGCAGCCTGCAGGAACCAGCCCATCTCGACCATGCGGAAACGGCGGTCGAGCCCGGCCGCAAAGACGGCAAGGGCGGCAAGCGCGAGCGTCAGCGCCGCGCCGCTGAAGGCGATCGCGAAGGCGAAGGCGATGAGCGTCAGCGCCGAAAGCGTATAAAGCGCAGCGCGCGCCCGATCCGCGCCATCGGCCCGTGCGGCCTGAAGCGCCAGTGCCGTCATCAGGGCCGCGAGCGCCAGCACATGAAGCGCCCAGGGGTAGGCGCCAAGGCTCAGCGCCGGGCGCCACCAAAGCTCGAGCGCGCCGGCCGCCAGGGGCGCAAAGACGGCAGCACCCAGCGTCATCCAGCGCCGGAACGGCGCGCCAAGCGTCCCGGCCCGGACCGCGGCGCCAAGCGTCATCAGCGCGGCCAGCGCCAAAAGCAACGTCAGGTCGCGGGGCGGCGCGCTCTCGGGCGCGCGCAGGCCGATCCAGGCGCTGCGCATCGCCTCGGCCAAGGGTCCGCCGCCGTTCGCCTCGATCCCCAGCCGGGCCAGGAAGCCAAGGGCTGGCAGCACCGCAAGGTCGCGCAGGCCAGGTGCCGGGCCGGCGGCCCATAGGAAGAAACCGGTCAGAGCGGCAAGGGCCAGGTAGGCTGCCCAGCTGTCTGACGGCACGGCGCCTTGCAGCACTGCCAGCCCCAGCGACGAGGCGGCCGCAGCCCCGGCCGCAAGCCGCACCGGAAACACCGGCGCGCCTCCCTTGCGGTAAAACGCCGCCCACAATCCCGGCTCCGCATGATCGGGCCGGAGCGAAAGTCCGGGGATCAGCGCCGCACCCACCGCGACGGCCAGAAGCACCGCTGCCAAGAGCGGCAGGCCAAGCGCCCCCCCGGTCCCGAGCCAGATCAGCCCGATCCCGCCATAGGCCAGGACCAACGCCAGGACCGACACCCAGGCCCAGCGCCGGACGGCATCGACGCCAAGCCCCACCGCGCCCACCAGCGCGAAATAGGCGTAAAGCCAGGTCGGATCGGCGCTGTCCCCCCCGACCAGAAAGGGCGCGGCCGTGGCGCCGATCAGCCCGACGGCCGCCAGGAACGGCCCGTAGACCCAGCCGAGCGCCAGCGCCAAGGCCGCGACCGCCAGAAGCACGGCGAAGGCCACCTCGGGCCCGATCAGCCCGTAAAGCCCGCGCGCGGCGATGACCGCGCCGAACATCGACACGATCCCCGCCCCCGCGAAGGTCGAGGGGATATAGGCCGAGGCCGCGCCCCGCCCGTCCCCGGACCGCCGCCGCACCCACTCGCCTGCCGCAACCAGCGCCGCGCCGAAGGCCAGCGCCGAAAGGACGCGCAGGCCGGGCGGCAGAAGCCCCCGCTCCATCCCGTATTGCACAAAGAACACCCCCGCGAGCGCGAGCGACAGGGCCGAGACGGCGTAGATCCAGTTCGCGCGAAGCCAGGCCGCCAGCGCGTCGAACCGAGCGGGGGTAAAGACCACGGCGGCAGAGGGCAGCGGCTCGGGCGGGGTCCGTGGCAGTTGGGGCGACGGGGATGGCTCGGGGGGCAAGGGCGGCAGCGGCGGCGGAGCGGCGGGCTTCGCCGGGGCGCGATCCTCGGCGGCAGCGCGGGCGGCCTTGGGCGCGACCATGGGCGCTTCGGGCGGCGCTTCAGGCGGCGCGCTCGCGGCAACCGGCTGGGCGGGCGCGTCCGACAGGCGGGCGATGCGGCGCTCCAGGGCCCTTATCTCTGCCGAAAGCCGCGCCGTGCGGCTGAACAGGACCAGGATCGCCACCGGCATCGCCAGAAGGATGATCAGCCCGATGACAGCCAATGTGAACAGATTCGAAACCATGACCATCCCGCCTGCACGAGCCCGCAAGGGCCCGTTTTGGCGAACCTAACGGTCAACCTGCGCGGGTGGCAACGTTTTTTCCGGGAATTTCCGGCCCTTACGGACTTTCGGGCGCGGCGCCCTTGCGATCTGGCTCGGGGTCCGACGCGAACAGACCCTTCAGCCCCCGCGACAGAAGGTTGGTGATCTTCGGGCGCGGCAGGGCGCGGAAGTGCAGCGGGCGGCACACCTCCATCGCCGCGACGCCGACGCGGGCGGTCAGCGCGCCGTTGATCACCCCCTCGCCGAACCGGCGCGACAGCTTCGACAAAAGCCCGCCCCCCGCGACGGAATGGATCAGGTCGTCGCCCGCTGCCACGGCACCCGTGGCCACAAGGTGCACCATGACCGACCGCAAAAGCCGCAGGCTGCCGAAAAGGCCGGCCCGTCCGCCGTAAAGCGCGGCGATCCGCCGGACCATGCGCAGGTTGGCAAAAAGCGCCGCCGCGACATCGGCGAGCGCAAGGGGCACAATGGCCGTGACCGCCGCCACCGTGCGCGCCGCCTGCTCGATCTCGCGCCGCGCCGCCTGGTCAAGGGGGGCCAGGTAGTCGCGCTCGGCCAGCGCCAGAAGCGTCTCGGTGTCCAGCACGCCTTCGGCCCGGTCGGCATGACGCCGCGCCGACCATTCCATATCCGCCCGCCCGCGATAAAGCGCCGCGAGCGCCGCCGTCACCCGCCGCGCGGCGGACAGGTCATCGGCGGCGAAGGCCCCCTCTGCCGCCGAGCGCAGCCGGTCAAGGCTCGAAAGCCGCGAATAGGCCAGGACCTCGCGCAGCGCGAGGATCACGGCCGAGAGGACGAAGGCCGCGAATAGCGCGGTGGCGATCCAGCCAAGGACCGGGTGGGCGGCCATCAGCCCCTCGACGAAGGACAGGGCCGCGAACGAAAGAAGGAAGGAGACAAGCGCGGTGAGGCTGGTCAGGAACCAGGTGCCCGCGCCCGCCCCGCCGCCCCCGGTGATGGCGATGGCGCGCGCCATGGCGCGGCCGACGGGCGGCGGCTCGGCGTCCGGGGGCACGTCGCAGTCGGGCAGCGAGGCCGGCCGCGCCTCGAAGGCCGAAGCGGGGGGCGCCTCGTCCAGCGCGATGACGACCGGGCCGCGGCGGGGGGGCGGGTTGGGGGCTTTGGGGTCAGAGCTCATGCGTGCCTCACAGACGGTCGCCGATCAGGAAGTCGACGGCCCGGTCCAGCCGGATGTTCGGCAGCCCGTGCCCCGGCCGGACCAGCCCCGGCGGCGGCAGGACGCGGATCTGCGCATAGCCGGCGTCGAGCCAGGCCGCATCCGAGGCGCGCGCCGGGTCCAGGACCGAAGCCGGATGGTCCGGCAAATCCCCTGCGTGAAAGGCGGACCAGCCCCGGCCGTCAAGCCGGCCCTTGACCGCGTCGAGCGGATGGCCGTCATGCGTCACCCGGTCCTCGACCGTCGCCCTGGCCGAGGCGAGCGCCATCGCCGCCGTCTCTGCCCCGGCGAAATCCGCCCGGTCCTTGGCCGCCCGCATGATCGCCGCGACGATGGCCGCGACCTTGCGGTGCTGGTCGTGGTGCAGGTGGTCGGCCTTGGTCGCGGCAAAGAGGATGCGCCCGATGCGCCGCTGGCCGAACAGAAGCCCGAGCCAGCTGGTCCGCCCCGGCCGGAAGGCCGCAAGGATCCCCGCCATCGTGTCGCGCATGTCGGCCACCGCCCGAGGACCGGAGGCAAGCGCGCCCAGCACGTCGACCAGCACGATCTGCCGGTCGATGCGCAGGAAATGGTCGCGGAAGAAGGGCCTCACCACCTTTTCGCGGTAGGCGTCATAGCGGCGCGCGAACTCGCGCCCAAGGCTGCCGCGACCCGCAGGCGTGGCGGTTTCGGGCAGGGGCGCGAAGGTCAGCGCGGGCGATCCGGCCAGATCGCCGGGCAGAAGGAACCGCCCCGGCGTCAGGTCGGAAAACCCCGCCTTGCGCGCCGCCGCCAGATAGCCGGTGAAGGCCGCCGCAAGCCCCGTCGCCTGCCCCTCGTCCAGTCGCGCGCCGGGGTCGACGGACGCTGCACGCGCCAGACAGTCCGCGCCCTCGTCCCGCTTCGCCATCCGTTCGAGCGTCTGGCGCGACCAGTCCTCGTAGCTCAGGCCCAGAAGGCCCAGGTCCAGGAGCCACTCGCCGGGGTAGTCCACGATATCAAGGTGCAGCACCCGCTCGCCCGCGCTGCCGCCCAGAAGGCCCGCAACGATCCCCCCCGCCGCCAGCCGGAACGACAGGCGCAGCTCGCTGATCGCGCGGGTGCTTTCGGGCCAATGGGGGTCGGGCGCCGACAGGGCGGCCAGGTGCGCCTCATAGTCGAAGCGGGGCAAGGTATCGTCGGGCTGGGGTTGCAGGTAGACGGCGCGGATGCGCCCCTCGGCTTCGGCCCGAAGGGCGGGCATATGGCCGCGGTCCAGAAGGTTCGCGACGAGCGAGGTGATGAAGACGGTCTTGCCCGCGCCAGAGAGGCCCGTGACCCCCAGCCGGATGACCTCTTCGCGCCCCGTCAGGCCACGCGCGGCCCGCGCCACGCCGTCGAACATGTCACTCAGGCCCACATCGGTCCCCTTTCGCCCGTCCTAGATAGGGGGGCAGGGGCGGCAGCGGTAGGGGGAAGGTTCATGCCGAACCTTCTTGCCAAACCTTCTTGCCGGACGGCCAGGGGCGCGCTAGGGGGCTGCCATGCCGCGCTTTGCCCTGAAGATCGACTATGACGGCGGCCCCTTCGCGGGCTGGCAGCGGCAATCCGGCCAGCCCTCGGTGCAGGAAGCGGTCGAGGCGGCGCTCCGCCGGCTTGAGCCCGACGCGCCGGGGATCGCGGCGGCCGGGCGGACGGACGCGGGCGTCCATGCGACGGGCCAGGTGGCCCATGTCGATCTTGCCCGCGACTGGGACCCATACCGGCTGTCCGAGGCGCTGAACTGGCACCTGAAGCCGGCGCCGGTCGCGGTCATCGCCGCCGCGCGGGTCCCGGACGATTTCCACGCCCGCTTTTCGGCGATCGAGCGGCGCTACCTCTTCCGCCTTCTGGTCCGCCGCGCGCCCGCGACGCACGACCGCGGCCTTGTCTGGCAGGTCCTGCGCCCCCTTGACGTGCGCGCGATGCGCGAAGGCGCGGCACAGCTTGTCGGGCGGCACGACTTCACCACCTTCCGCTCTGTCCAGTGCCAGTCGGCGAGCCCCGTCAAGACGCTCGACGCAATCGAGATCGACGAGGTCCCCCTGCCCCACGGCCAGGAAATCCGCTTCCGCCTGCGCGCCCGCAGCTTCCTGCACAACCAGGTCCGCTCGATGGTCGGCACGCTGGAACGGGTCGGCGCGGGGGCCTGGGCGCCTGCGGATGTGGGTGCGGCACTCGCCGCCCGCGACCGCGCGGCCTGCGGGCCGGTGGCGCCGCCGCTGGGGCTCTACCTGACCGGTGTGCGCTACCCGACCGACCCCTTCGCATGAAAAAGGGCCGCGCACAGGCGCGGCCCCAGGTCAGTCCGCCTTGAACCCGGTCAGTGGTGGACCTTGTGGTCCGGGTCGTCGGTGAAGATCGACTTCCGCTGCGTGCCTCCCGGAACGAAGATCGTGCCGATGACGACCGTCAGGGCCGCCACGATGATCGCATACCAAAGGCCCGCGTAGATATTGCCGGCCTGCACCGCGATGGCGGCGGCAAGGAAGGGCAACATGCCCCCGAACCAGCCGTTGCCGATGTGGTAGGGCAGCGACATGCCCGAATAGCGGATGCGGGTCGGATAAAGCTCGACCAGCATGGCCGCAATCGGGCCGTAGACCATCGTCACCAGAAGGATCAGGTAGGTCATCAGCACCAGAAGCTTCAGGTGCTGGGCGTTGAAGATGTCGAAGAGGTTCGTCGACTTCACCACCGTCGTATTGTCGGCCGCCACCAAGGGGAAGCCCGCCGCCATCAGCGCATCGTTCACCGACTTCTCGAACGCCGTCTTGGCACCCTTGGCATCGTCCAGCACCTTTTGCGCGGCATCCGTTGCAGCCTGATCGGTCCCGGCCTTGGCGGTGTCGAGCGCCGCCGTCGCCCCCGCGAAGTCGGCCGCGTTCTTTGCTCCGTCATAGCCTGAGACCGTCTGGTCGCCGATCTTGATCGAGGCGATCGTCCCGGCGGCCTGGTCGACGGTCGTGTAGTTCACCGAGTTCTTGGCAAGGATCGCCGTGGCGATGTCGCAGGACGAGGAGAACTTGGCAGTGCCGACCGGGTTGAACTGGAAGTGGCACTCACCCGGATCGACCGACACGGTCACGGCGGTGTTTTCCTGCGCCGTGGCCAGTGCGGGGTTCGCCGTCTCGTTGATCATGCGGAAGACCGGGAAGTAGGTCAGCGCCGCCAGCGCGCAGCCCGTCAGGATGATCTGCTTGCGTCCGATCCGGTCCGACAGCGCGCCGAAGACCAGGAAGAAGACCGTGCCAAGCGCCAGCGACCAGGCCACCAGCGTATTGGCCGTGAAGCTGTCGACCTTCGAGACGTTCTGGAGGAAATAAAGCACGTAGAACTGCCCCGAATACCAGACGACCGCCTGCCCCGCCGTCAGCCCGAAGAGGGCGATGAGGGCGATCCTAGCGTTCTTCCACTGGCCGAATGCCTCGCGCAGCGGCGCCTTCGAGGCCTTGCCCTCTTCCTTCATCTTCTTGAAGGCCGGGCTCTCGTTCATCTGAAGCCGGATATAGAGCGAGATCGCCAGAAGAAGGCTCGACCCCAGGAAGGGGATCCGCCAGCCCCAGGCCTTGAACGCCTCGATCATCAGGGGCTGGCCCTTGGCATCGAGAAGCGGCTCTCCGTCCAGCCCGAACTGCGCAACCGTCGGGTAATGGCTGTTCACATAGGACTGGACCGCCATGATGATGAGAAGCGACAGGAAAAGGCCCAGCGTCGCCGTCGTCTGGATGAACGAGGTATAGTAGCCCCGCCGGTTGATCGGCGCATGTTCCGCGACATAGGTCGCGGCCCCGCCATATTCCCCGCCCAGCGCTAGGCCCTGCAACATGCGCAGCGCGATGAGGATGACCGGCGCGGCGATACCCCAGGACTGGTATCCGGGCAGACAGCCGACAAGGAAGGTCGACAGGCCCATGATGAGGATCGTCGCAAGGAAGGTGTATTTCCGCCCGATCAGGTCGCCGAGCGATCCGAAGACCAGCACGCCGAACGGCCGCACGATGAAGCCCGCCGCGAAGGCCAGAAGCGCGAATACGCCGCGCGTGGCTTCCGGAAAAGGCGTGAAGAACTGGGCGCTGATGATCGTGGCCAGCGCGCCCTAGAGGTAGAAGTCGTGCCATTCGAAGACGGTGCCTGCGGACGAAGCAAGGATGACCTTCTTCTCTTCGCGCGTCATTGGCCTGGCTCGGTTCACGTCCCCGTCCAGCGTTTCAGTTGTCATAGTGGAAGTACCCCCCGTTGAGTTTCAGGGGAGATACGCCATTTTTCCCATGGACGCGGCTCCCGTCCCTCTGGTCGTTGCGGCTTTTGCCGTCTTTTGGTCGGTCTAGGTCCGCCGGCCCCGCCGGGCCGACGGCAGCGGGGCCTGTCAGCCCCGGTTCATCCGGTTGTCGATCAGATCCGCGACCACGGCCGGATCGGCCAGTGTCGAGATGTCTCCAAGCGAGCCGGTATCGTTTTCGGCGATCTTCCGCAGGATGCGCCGCATGATCTTGCCCGAGCGGGTCTTCGGCAGGCCCGGTGCCCATTGCAGAAGATCGGGCGAGGCGATGGGGCCGATCTCGGTCCGGACCCACTTCACCAGATCGCGCTTCAGCTCGTCCGTCGCCTCGACCCCGCGCATGAGCGTGACATAGGCATAGATGCCCTGCCCCTTCAGGTCGTGCGGATAGCCGACTACCGCTGCCTCGGCCACGTCCGGATGGGCGACGAGCGCGCTTTCGACCTCGGCCGTGCCGATCCGGTGGCCCGAGACGTTGATGACGTCATCGACCCGGCCGGTGATCCAGTAATAGCCGTCCTCGTCCCGCCGGCAGCCGTCGCCGGTGAAGTAGTAGCCCTTGTATTGCTGGAAATAGGTTTCCTGGAACCGCTGGTGGTCGCCCCAGACCGTCCGCATCTGGCCCGGCCAGCTGTCGGCGATGCAGAGGACACCCTCGACCCCGTTGCCCTCGACCAGGGCGCCGCTTTCGGCCTGAAGGACGGCGGGCTTGACGCCGAAGAAGGGCAGCGTCGCCGATCCGGGCTTGGTCGGCGTGGCACCTGGCAGCGGCGTGATCATGTGGCCGCCGGTTTCCGTCTGCCACCAGGTGTCGACGATCGGGCAGCGGCCCTTGCCGACATGGCGGTCATACCAGACCCAGGCCTCGGGGTTGATCGGCTCGCCGACCGTTCCCAGCAGCCTGAGCGAGGACAGGTCGTATTTCTCGACCCACTCCGGCCCCTGCCCCATCAGCGCCCGGATCGCGGTCGGCGCGGTGTAGAACTGGGTGACCTTGTGCTTTTCGCAGACCTCCCAGAAGCGGCCGGGATCGGGGAAGGTCGGCACGCCCTCGAACATCAGGGTCGTGCCGCCGTTCGCGAGCGGGCCGTAGACGATGTAGCTGTGGCCCGTGACCCAGCCCACGTCGGCGGTGCACCAGTAGATGTCGCCCGGCCGGTAGTCGAAGACCAGCTCATGCGTCATCGCCGCAAAGACCAGGTAGCCGCCCGAGGTATGGACGACCCCCTTCGGCTTGCCGGTCGAGCCCGAGGTGTAAAGGATGAAGAGCGGATCCTCCGCCCCCATCGGCCGTGGCGGGCAGTCGGGCGCCATCTGCGCCATGAGCGCCAGAAGGTCGACGTCGCGCCCCTCGGTCCAGTGGATCTGGTCGCCGGTATGCTTGACGACAAGGCAGCGCACCTTGTCCGAACAGTGCAGAAGGGCGGCATCCGTGTTCGATTTCAAGGGCGTGCGCTTGCCGCCACGGGGCGCGGTGTCGGCGGTGATGACCACCTTCGCACCGCTGTCGTTGATGCGGTTGGCAAGCGAATCCGGGGAGAAGCCGCCGAACACCACCGAATGCACCGCCCCGATCCGGGCGCAGGCCAGCATGGCATAAGCCGCTTCCGGGATCATCGGCATGTAGATCACCACCCGGTCGCCGCGCATCACGCCCTGCGACAGAAGCGCGTTGGCCATGCGGTTCACCTGGTCGTAAAGCGCGCGGTAGGTGATGTGGCGGGCGGGCGCCGCAGGGTCGTCCGGTTCCCAGATGATCGCGGTCTGGTCCGCACGCCCGGCCAGGTGGCGGTCGATGCAGTTGACCGAGACGTTGAGGATCCCGTCCTCGTACCAGCGGATGTCGACCTTGCCGAAGGTGAAGTCGGTGTTCTTGACGCGGGTATAGGGCGTGATCCAGTCGAGCCGCTTGCCCTCCTGCCCCCAGAACCCGTCCGGGTCGTTCATCGAGGCCGCATAGCGCACCGCGTAGCTTTCGGGCGTGACGAGCGCCTTCGTCCAGCCCGGCAGAATCGCATGCATCGCTGTTGCCGTCTTGTCGGCCATCGTCCTCTCCCCTGAACGTCTTTGGCGCTGCGCGCGCCTCGGGGGGAAGGAATAAAGCACGGAGCTTGAATTTGGAAAGACCTTGTGAGTGGCGTCGGTGCGATGGTAGCGCGAACCCATGGTCCGGCGCCCCGGGGCGGGCCACCGGATGAAGGGGGCGACCATGACGGAACCCACAGGCGAAGATCGCGCGATGGGCGAGGGCGGCAGGCGGCCCGATCCCGTCGCGGGCCCCGTTGCAGACGCCGATGACGGCACGCGGGCAGAGGCGCAGGCGCTGATCCGGGACGCGCGCTTCGGAACGCTGGCCTTCACCCACCCCGACGACGGCCTGCCCTTCGCAAGCCGCATTGCGCTTGCGCCGGACGCGGGCGGCGGCCTGCTGGCCTGCCTGTCGGCCATCGCCCTTCATTCCCGCGCACTGACGCTGGCCCCCGATTGCGCGCTCTTGCTGGGCGAGCCCGGCCCGAAAGGCGACCCGCTGACCCATGCCCGCCTGTCGCTGAGGGTTCATGCCGAATGGCTCGACCCCGCCGACGGCTCCGACGCCCAGCGCCGCGCGGCCTGGCGCACCCACCATCCCAGGTCCGCCGTCTATCTGGACCTGCCGGATTTCCGGTTCGTGCGGCTCACGCCGCGATTCGGGCTTCTGAACGGAGGATTCGGCCGCGCCGCGCGGCTGGGGGCGGGGGATTTGCGGGGCGTAGACGAAGACTGCGTGGGAGAGGATTGACACCTGCTCGGCGATGAAGGCAACCGTCGAAAGCCCAAAGCGCGAGCGCAGGGCCCTGTCACAAAGTAAGCTGATAGTGCGAAGAAGCGGGGTTTTTTGCTAGTTCTGGCTCACCCCGACACAGTTGGCGCTCCACTTAGAAAAGGGGTTGGGGAATGGCAGAGGTGCGCTTTGACAAAGTTCTTTTTGTGGCGATCAGCGAGCTATTAAATACCTATTACTTGTTGAGTTACTCCCTTGAGACGCTCGAACTACAAATATATGGACACATAAAAAGATTAGAGAAGCTAAATCAGTTTCAAATAGAGACACTTACGCTTAGTTGCATCGACAGCGCCTATGCGATTAAGAAGTTGCTAGAATCGCGCCTCTTCGAATTTGCCGATATCCCAGGGCTCTCGGAAGCGCTTGAGCCATTGGATAGGGCACGCAGCGTAAAAAGGCACATCCATCAGAACATTAAAAATAGGGTAAACTCCAAGCGCGGCCTAATGTTTGGGCTAAGCATCTTGCTACCCAAAGAATCCAACACCAAACACCAGGATGGTTTGGCAATATTATTTCGTGGCGCAGTTTCAAGCAGTGAAACCAACTTTCTTCGCGGATTTGTCAATGATCCCGATTGGAGCGCACGCATGCAGATTGTATTCTTTGAGTCAAAGAATTATTTTGTCAACATTAGTTACATTTGCCGCCTATTTTTCGACGTGATCAACTGGCTGACCAAGGAGTTGCTGTCGGACCCTCACGAAGACGAAATCAAAGAGCCCTATTTCAACGAGCGGCTCGAACAAATGCTGCGAGGCTATCGGGAAACACACCCAACTAATTTTCCCATTGGCTAAACAACGCTAGAATACTGAGTCAAGTGTGAGTCTCGCCGTACTACGCAACCATCTCGCCCCCTGTTCGTCGCTACTTCAGTCGTGGTGCCAGCATTGGTACTTGCGGCATCCTCTTTACCGCGCGCCCGCGATCCATTTCGCGGCGTCCGAGCCGGAGCCCGCTCCAGGACCCCCTGCCGCCATGGCCACCACCGCGCGTCCCCGGCCCGCGCGCTTGGCGGCGTAGGTCGCCTCGTCGGCGTCGGAATGAAGCTGCTCGGGGTCGGGCACGGGATAGGCTGACGAGAGGCAGATGCCGGCCGATGCCGAGATGCGGCAGGGCGTTCCATCATAGTCGATCGGGCGTTCCAGCTTGCGGATGATGCGGTCGGCGACCGCCTGGGCGTCGCGCAACTCGGGGCGGCCGCGCAGGATCAGGACGAACTCGTCGCCGCCGACGCGCGCCACCGTGTCGGACTGGCGGGTTTCCTGGCGCAGGATCGACGCGACTTCTGCCAGGACGTGGTCGCCGGCCGCATGGCCGAGCGTGTCATTGACCGCCTTGAAATAATCCAGGTCCAGGTGGACGAGCGCAAACCCGACCCCGCCCCGCGCCGCAAGATGGCATTCGCGCGCGAGGTCGCGGTCGAGCGCCCTGCGGTTCGCCAGCCCCGTGAGCGCATCGGTCAGGGCCCGCGTCTCGGCATCCTGGTGCGCAAGGCGGAGGCGCGCGTTCAGGGCCGCAAGTTCGCCCATCACCGCCTCTTTCACCTCGGTCAGATACAGAAGCTCGACCGTCAGGTCGGTCGGCGCGAAATCGGCGTTCGTCAGACGGTGTTCGCGCACCGCCTGGCTGACGGCGATGCCGAAGGACAGGTTCAAAAGCCAGCCCTGCCCCCCGTCAAGCGGCTGCACCTGGCCGCGCAGGGGGGTTTCCGGCCCCTCCTTCAGCCGCAGAAGGATCCGCTGGCCCTGCAGCGCCTGCACGTCGGCCATGCTTTCCAAGGGATGGGGCTTTTCGACCACGAACCGGTCGAGGAACCGCTTGCCGACCAGGTCGCCCCCGGCACAAAGCTTCGCCAGCGTCGGCCCCGCCGCGCGGATCAGCCCGGTCGGCGTCACCCAGAGGAACATCGGCATCAGGTGGCCAAGCGCGTCCGAACCGACGAGGGCCGCGTCCTTGACCGCCGCGCGTGGCGGCCTCATGCCGCACCCCCGGCCGCAGTCGCGGTCTTGCGCTGGGGCGCGGCCAGGTCAAAGGCGCGCCCCTCGGCAAAACGCGCCTCTAGAAGGTCGATGCGGATCGACGCCTCGTCGACCAGGTCGACCAGCGCGAAGGCCCCGAAATCGTCGGCCATCGCCCGCAGGATGCCGGCAAAGACCGGGCGGAAGCCGGGATGGCCCGGGCCGACGGTCAGCACAAACTCGGCCGGTCCCTCGGCGTCGACCGACAGGTCGGGCAGGCCGATGTCGGCCACGGCGAGCCGCGCCCGGTCGGGCAGTTCGTCGAGCGACAGAAGGAAGGCCACATAATCGACGCCCGAAAAGCGCAGTAGGCGGCGGAGCGGTTCGAACGACACCAGGAACATGCCCAGGTCTTCCAGCACCGCATCGCGCGGCTTGCCGAGCGCCACTTCCGCAGCCTCGATCAGCCGGTCGGTCACCGCGTCGTCATAGCTGAGCATGGCCTCGAACCCCGAGACCGGCGCCGCCGCAGCTTCGGCGACCGAGACCCAGAGCGCGGTGCCATAGGTGTCACGCAAGAAGGTCTGGAGCGATCTATTGACCAGCCCGTGCATCAATGGCCCCTGTTACAATACCCAAGAACACTCGTAAGTCAGCCTAACCGCAGCGGGTTAAGAATTCCCTTAGCTCTCCCGCCCGTTGTGGCGGGGCAAAGGGGCGGCCATGGGGCAAAGCCGCGACATCGGCGCGGCAAGGGGCGAACGGGGGCCGGAAACGGTGGAAGGGCGCCTCAGAAGTCGGTCGGCGCCCCCCCTTCGGCCGTGCGGCGCGCCACGAAGTCCTTCAGCGCCTCGTGGTCGCCCGCATCCATCGGCGGCGGCTCGTAGTCGGCCAGGATCTCCTTGAAGATCCGGTGCGCGCGCTCGGCGGTCCAGGTGGCGCCGTCAATCTGCCAGGCCTCGAAGTTGCGCCAGTCGGACGCGATCGGCTGGTAGAAGGCCGAAGCATAGCGGTCCTGCGTGTGCTGGACGCCGAAGTAATGCCCCTCGGGCCCCACCTCTGCGATGGCGTCGAGCGCGATGTCCTCGGGCCGGGTCGCCCAGGTCACGGGCTCCATGTAGCGCTGGATCATCTGCACGACCTCGCAGTCCATCACGAACTTCTCGGGGCTGGCGATCAGCCCGCCCTCGAGCCAGCCGGCGGCGTGATAGACGAGGTTCGTCCCGGACTGCACCGCAGCCCAGAGCGAATTCGACGTCTCCCACATCGCCTGCCCGTCAGGCACGTTCGCCGCACAGACGCCGGACGACCGCAGCGGCAGCTTGTAGCGCCGCGCCATCTGGCCGGTCATCTGCGTCGCGCGCATATATTCGGGCGTGCCGAAGGCCGGCGCCCCGGACTTCATGTCGACGTTCGAGGTGAAGGTGCCGATCATCACCGGCGCTCCGGGAACCACATATTGCAGAAGGGCGATGGCCGACAGGGCCTCGGCGATCGACAGGGCGACGGCGCCCGACATGGTGACGGGCGCCATGGCCCCGGCGAGCGTAAAGGGCGTGACGACGACCACCTGCCCCGCCCGCGCCATCCTGAGCGCCCCGTCGATCATCGGGAAATCGTGCTTCAGGGGCGAGACGGAGTTGATGTTGGTGAACATGCGCGGCTTGGCGCGGAACTCTTCATGCGTCAGGCCGCCGGCGATGCGCACCATCTCCATCGCATCCTCGACCCGCTCTTTGCCAAGCGAATAGGCATGGACCACCTTGTCGGTGAGCGTCAGCTTTTCATAAAGGCAGGCCAGGTGGCGGACCGAGGCGTGGACCTCGACCGGCTCGACCGGGTAGCCGCCGGCGAAATGGATGCAGTTGAAATAGTGCGTCAGCTTGATGAAGCTGCGGAATCCCTCCATGAAGCCCGGCACCTTGCCCCGTTCCAGGTCCCAGTAGTTCGGCGGCGACGAGACGTTGCCGAACAGAAGCGAACGCCCGCCGAAGGGCAGCGCGCGGGCGGGGTTGCGCGGCGTGACCGTGTAGTTTTCCGGCGCGCGCGCGATCATCTCGGTCACGAAATCTTCGTCCATGTAGACGGTCTGGCCCTCGACCTTCACCCCCGCCTTGCGGAAGATCGCGAGCGCCTCATCGTTCAGGAAGCGGATGCCGATGTCCTTCAGGATGCGCATGGCGCCCTGATGGATCGCCTCGACCCCCTCGGGGCCAAGGGGCTCGGTCGGGCGGTCATGGTTTTCGGGGATGCGCCAGGGCATCTGGTCGATGGCCTTGTGGCCCGCCCGCACCGCATGGCCTGCCCGGCCGCCTGCCCGCTTGCGTCTCTGGTCGTCGGCCATCTCGCCCTCCATCCTCGCAGCCCTTGGGGCCGCTGATCCGAGGATTAAGAGCCGCTGGCCCTGCTTCGCCGCCGTTTACGACATGAACTGGTCGTTTTTGTCAGGCGACCGTTCACCGCCCGTTGGCCACTGCTCAGCCCTGCGCCTTAGCCCTGCGCCGAAACCCAGCCGGGCAAGCCGTCGATCGTATCGAGCACCACGTCGGCATGGGGCGCCAGCCGTTCGCGCGGCGCGATCCCGGTCAGGACGGCGACCGTCCGCATCCCGGCGGCGCGGCCTGCGTCAAGGTCATGCAGGCTGTCGCCGACCATGGCGGCCTCGGCCGGCTGAAGACCCGTCAGGGCCAGGAAGGCGCGCATCTGCCCGTCCTCGGGCTTGCCGCCCCAGCCGCTGTCGAAGCCGGCGATGAAATCGAAGGCGTCGGAAATCCCCGCCTGCGCCAGATGGGCCCGCGCCGGCGCCTCGGCATCGTTGGTCGCCAGGCCGATCTTCAGCCCCATGGCCCGAAAGCGCGCGAAAAGCGGCGTGAGCTCGACCGCCGGCACCATGCGGCTGACCATCGCATGGCCATTCAGCCGCTCGACCAGCGGCTTCAGGCTTTCGCCCGGCAGGTGCGGCAAAAGGTCGTTCGCAATCTCGGCCACCGTATGGGCGATGACCGGGCTGTCGGGCTGAAAGACCCCGGTTGCCGGATCAAAGCCCAAGGCGCCCGCAACCGCCTGCGCCCGCGCCGGGTCGCCGCCCGACAGGTCGTCGATCACCGCCCGCGTCCAGCCGCCCCAGGTGGCCCGGAAGTCGAAAAGTGTGCCGTCCTTGTCGAAAAGCAGTCCCCGAATGGCCATCGCGCGTCCCCGTTCCAATTCGGCGGCACCATGGCCGAAGCGCGCGCTCACGTCCAGTCGGGCACCGCACCCCCGGGAAGCGCTGCCCGCGCCCGCATCGGCGCGTCGAAGGGCAGGCCCGCGTCAGTGCAAAAGCCGGTCACGAGCCCGTCGTCGGACAGAAGGAAGTCGAGGACCGCCCCCAGGAAAACCCCGTTGCGGGCCTGCGCCGCGATCTGGTCGGGCGCCGTGCCCGACAGCGACAGGAAGGCCCCGAGCCGCCCCTCGTCCCCGGCGACCCAGCCGAGCGCACGCAACGCCAGAACCTCGGCCTGTGCCCGCGAATTGTTCACGCTCCGTCCCACAATCAGGGTCCTGTCCACAGAAAACCGGGCGAAAATCGCCACGGGATCGACACTTGGAAACCATTTGTTAACCTTTGCGCCCGACATTGGCCAGATCGGAGCCAGTCAGCCGGGGGGCCTAGCGTGGCCGGGACCATCCTCTTCGTCGATCCCGTCGCGACCAATCGCATCGTGATGAAGGTCCGGCTCGGCTCGGCGCATTACGCAACGCTGCAGGTCGCCTCGGGCGACGAGGCGATGGGGGCCGCGCGGGGCGAAGCGAAGGCCCCGCGCCCCGACCTGGCGATCCTCGCCGGACCTGCGGACGGCGCGCTCGCCCTCTGCGCGCGCCTGCGGGCGGACCCGCTGACCCGCACCCTGCCGGTCATCATCCTGGCCGACGCCGGCATGACGCCCGCCGACCGGCGCGCGGCGCTGGCCGCCGGTGCCGACGACCTGTTCCAGCGTCCCGTCGACGACCGGCTCCTGCTGGCCCGTATCCGCAGCCTTCTGCGCGGGCGCGAGCCTGCCGAAGCCTTGGGCCTGCACGCCGAGGCTGACCTACGGGGCCTTGCCGAAGCCGCACCGGCCTTCGAGGGCGCGGGGCTCATCGGCCTGATCGGCGCGCGGGTCGAAACCGGGCTGGCCTGGAAACGGGCGCTTCAGCCCCATGTGCGCGACCGTCTTCTGGTCCTGGACCGGGACGCCGCCCTCTCGCCCGATCCGGGCAGCGGGTCCGACCCCGACCTTTTCCTTGTCGACATGGACTACCACGGCCCGCATGGCGGCCTGTCGTTGCTGACCGAGTTGCGCGCCCGGACAGACACGCGCCACGCGGCCCTCTGCCTTGCGACCGATGGCCCGCCGGACAGCGAGGCGGCGATGGCGCTCGACCTGGGCGCGGCGGCGCTGATCGACATGACGGCACCGGCGGCCGAGGCAGCACTCAGGCTCGCGACCGAACTGGCCCGCAAGCGCCGCGCCGACCAGCTGCGCCTGTCGGTCGCCGACGGGCTGCGCGCTGCGGTGATCGACCCGCTGACCGGCCTGCACAACCGCCGCCACGCCCTGCCGGAACTGGCCCGCATCGCACGCCGCGCCGGTGAAAGCGGGCGCAGCTTCGGCGTCCTGATCCTGGACCTCGACCGGTTCAAGGCGGTGAACGACAGCTGGGGCCACGCCGCCGGCGACCAGGTGCTGGCCGAAGTCGCCCGGCGCCTTCGGGCCGAACTCCGCGCCCAGGACCTCATCGCCCGCATCGGCGGGGAGGAGTTTCTGATCGCGCTGCCGGACGCCAGCGCCACGACCGCCCGCGCGGTGGCCGACCGCCTGCTCGCCGCCGCCCGCGCCCGCCCCGTCACCCTGCCGGGCGGCACCGACGTGCCCGTCACCCTCTCGATCGGCCTTGCCATGGGCCTGCCCGCCGACGGCCCGACCCCGGACGAGCTTCTGGCGCGCGCCGACCGCGCGCTGATGGCGGCCAAGGCCGAAGGCCGCGATCAGGTCTGGACCGACCGCAGCGCCGCCTGAAAAGCCGCCTAGTCCCCGCCCTTGCGCTGGTCGAGCGCCTGCGTCAGCCGGGCCGCGAAGGCCTGACGCTCGGAGGGGCTCAAGCCCGCGATCCGGTCCAGAAGCAGCGACTGCGACGACTGCATCCGCTGCCCGACCGACTGGGTCTGGCGGTCGAGGACCGCCTGCGCGGCGGCGCGGTCGAAGGGCTCGGTTGCGATGATCGCGGCCAGCGCGCGGGCATCCTCGGCCGCCGCCTGCCGGTAGGCGCGCCAGTTCTGGCCCATGCGCACGAACCCCTCGCGCATCGCCTTCCTGTCCTCGGGCGTCAGCGCGCTGGCCAGGGGCCCGAGCCCGGCATCCGGAGGGCCCATCCGGCCGGAATGTCCGCGCGCGAGGCCGCCGGCGATCAGGCCCAGAAGCAGCAGGTTCAGGACGACCGACAGGCCAAGCGCCAGCTTCAGGCCATGCCGGCGGCCGGTGGCGGCCGGTGGCGTTGAGCGATTGGGCCCCGGATTGGGCGAAGGGGGTTCGGTCATGTCATCGTCCATTTCGGTCTGTCGTCCTTACTCGGCCCTGTCGCTCTCCGCACCCAGCAGCACCGAAGCGCCGGGCGGCCCCTCGGTCAGGTAGTTGAGCTCGGCCGCCTCGTCGGCCTGTGTGGCAGAAGCCGGAAAAAGCGAGGTCGGAAAAAGAGCAGTCTGAAGGGGCGCCGCATCCAGAAGGCCCGCGAACCCGGCCGCGAACCCCAGCGCCCCGGCAAGGGCGAGCCCCCCGGCATTGACCCAGCGCCCGATACCCAAGCCGGCGCGGCCCGGACGGCGGTCCCGGCCAGCGGGCGCAGGGCGCACGGCCGGGGCCGCACCCCCCTGCAGCGCCCCCCCCTGCAGCGCCGTGGCCTGCGCCAGAACGCGGGCCGCAAGCGCATCCGATGGCTCGGGCGCCGCCGCGCGCGCCAGCGCGAAGAGCCCCGCCAGTTCCTCTTCCGCGCCCGACGGACGCTTGTCCCGGTCACTCATCTTCGCCTCCAAACCCGAGCGCCCCGCGCTGCGGCCCAAGAGCAGCCGCCAACCCTTTCTTGCCACGCGCGACCAGGCTTTCCACCGCCTCGATCCCACAGCCCATGACCTGCGCCACCTCGGCCTGCGCCAACCCCTCGATCTGACTGAGGACGATGGCAAGCCTTTGCCGTTCGGGCAAGCCGTCGAGCGCCGCCTGCAAGGCCATAAGCCGCGCCCGGTCGGTCAGCGCCGCCTCTGGCCCTGGCCCGGGGGCGGGAACGGCGTCCGCCGCCTCGATCGGCAGGGTCGGGCGCGCCCGCAGCCGGTCGGTCGCGAGGTTGGCCGTGACCCGGTAGAGCCAGGTCGAGATCCGCGCCCGCTCGCCCTGCCAGTCGGGCGCCTTGGCAAAAAGCCGCATCATCGCCTCTTGCGCCACATCCTCGGCCTCGGCCGGAACCGACAGGAGCCGGCAGGCGAGCCGGTAGCACAGCGGCAGGAACCGCTCGGTCAGATCGCGCGCCGCCGCCCGGTCGCCGGCGGCAAAGCGTTCCATCGACAGCGCGTCGGCCCGGCGCACCGGATCGGCCACGAACCCGGCACCGCCGGTCGCGGCAGCGCCGTCCCGCTGCGGGTGATCCGTCGCACTGGCTTCCGTGGTCCGCACCCTGCTGCCGTCCATAGCCCCTTCCAACCCGGCCGCCCGCTGAAGCACCAGCGGCCCGCCTCACCAACCTAGTCACCGGCGCGCGCCGCCGAAAGGGCGGGCGCCGGTGTCATTCGTGTCAGCCGTTCGATCCGTCACCCGGCTGGTCCCCGGCAGGCTGGTCCCCGGCAGGCTGGTCCATTCCCGGCTTGCCAAAGCCCCGGTCGCCGCAATCGCCCCTGCGCCCGTGCTTCTTGCCGCGATGCTCTTGCGCCCAAGTCTGGGCTTGGGCCAGTTCGTCCTTGTCCAGGGTGCCGTCGCCATTCTGGTCGATCCGCTTGAAGATCTGGGTAAAGCGGTTGTCGGCCGCCATCTCGTCCGCCGAGAGCGCGCCATCCCCGTTGGTGTCGAGCCTGGCAAAGCGCATCTCGCCCATCTGGCCGGCCCGGCCGGTCGGTTCTACGCCCATCATCCTGGCCATCCCCGCCTTCATCTCGTCCATCGAGATCACGCCGTCGCCATTGGCGTCCATCGCCTTTTCCTGGCCGGCGCGGTAGGCGTCGGCCTCGGCCTTGGTGATCTGGCCGTCCTTGTTCGTGTCCATCAGCATCAGTTGCGCCATCCAGCGGCCCGGCTGGTCCGGCGCCTGGTCGGGCGTCTGGGCCTGCTGGGCGGTCGCCACGCCGGCGGCCAGTCCGGCGGCCAGAAGGGCTGCCGTCACCAGCGCGGTCGGGCGGTTCAAGGAAATGCGGGTCATCGAAGTCTCCATCTTCGGGGTTTGCGAGGGTGATACGGACCGGGCCGGCCGATCCGTCGCGGCCCCGCGCACTTTTTTTCCCGGCCCTGTGCCATTATTTCGCTGCTGTCCCCGGTGATGCCGCCCCGCCGCCCATCGCGCCCGGTGCCGAAGCCTGATATGGGCGGGGGGTCAAACGGAGAGCCGCCATGCCGAACGATGCCCAGCCCATGTCCCACGCCGAAGAGGTCGAGCGCGACACACGCACCGCGCTCTGGCGCGGCTGGAACCGGCGCTGCCCGAACTGCGGCGAGGGCAAGATGTTTCAGGGCTACCTGAAGGTCCGCGACAATTGCCCGACCTGCGGCACCGAACTGCACCACCACCGGGCGGACGATGGTCCGGCCTACCTCACGATCCTGATCGTGGGCCACCTGCTGGCTCCGGTCCTGATGTTCGTCTATTTCGCCTGGCGGCCCGACCCCCTTCTCTTGTCCGTCGTCCTGTCGATCGGCTGTGTGGCCCTGTCGCTCTACCTGCTGCCCCGCCTCAAGGGCGCGCTCGTCGCCCTGCAATGGGCCAAGCGGATGCACGGCTTTTCGAAATCGCCCGACCCGCTGGACGGCCCCGACCCGACCGTGAGCCCCCCCGCATGAGCGAGGCCGAGGCCCCTTCCGTCCCGCGCGCGGCGGCGACCATCCTGCTCTTGCGGCGCGGCGCGGACAGCCCCTCGGTTCTGATGGGCCAGCGGGGGGCTGCGGCGGTCTTCATGCCGTCAAAATATGTCTTTCCGGGCGGCGCGGTCGACGAAGCCGACGCGCTCGGGCCAGAGCTGGGGTCAGAATTCGGGCCAGAATTCGGGCCAAAATTCGGGCCAGAGCCGGGTGCCGCACTCGACCCCACCTGTCGGGCGCGGCTGGCCGAACGGTCCGAGCCGGGAATGGACCGCGCCCTTCTGACCGCCGCCCGCCGCGAACTGGTCGAGGAAACCGGCCTGACCCTTTCCCCGGGCGCCCCCCTGCGCTTCGTCTTCCGCGCGATCACGCCCCCCGGCCGGTCGCGGCGGTTCGATGCGCGCTTCTTCCTGGCCGATGCCGATGCGATCGAAGGGTCGGCGGATGATTTCTCGGCCGCCTCCGATGAGCTGTCGCACCTGCACTGGGTGGCGCTGGCCGAGGCGCGCCGGCTGGACCTGCCCTTCGTGACCGAGGTGGTTCTGGCCGAACTCGCCGCCCTTCTGCGCCCCCTGCCCCCCGGCGCGGCCCTGCCGGTGCCGGCAAGCGTGCCATTCTTCGACAATTCGGGACCGGTGCCGATGTTCCGCCGGCTGGGGATCGGCCAGAGCTGACTCTTTAGGCCTGCCCCTTCGGCGGGTAAAGCGGATGGGGCACCGGGTCCTTGGCCTTGACCAGGTGCGCGCGGAAGATCGCGGCATAGCTCGGGTAGACGTAGGTCTCGTTTCGCTTCAGCCAATCCTCGCGCCCGGCGCGGTAAAGCGTGGGCAGGTGGTACCAGGCGACATTCGGTTTTGCATGATGAACGACGTGCAAGTTGTTGTTCAGAAATAGAAACGGCAGGATCGCAAACGGCCCCGGACCGCCGCTTTCCACGACGACCGTGCGGCAGCGCGCCTTCAGATGCGCCCGATGTTCAAGGTAGGTGCGGATCTTCAGGATCGACAGCCCGAGGTAGGCCCCGGCCAGGTAGGCCCAGACCGGCATCGGTGACTGCGCGACGATCCAGAAGACGACGACCAGCCCGACCGCATGCAGGATCCAGTCGCGCAGGATCGCCCGGTCGCCCGCCCGGATCGCCGTAAAGTCCTGCGCGGCAAAGCACGTGACGCCCTGCACCGGCCCGATCGTCATCCGCCCCAGAAGCGTGTTGTTCCAGCGCAGAAGCATCCGCCGGGCGCGGCTCTGACGCTCCCACACGGCGGGGTCCATGAAGTTCGATTCCGGGTCGTCATAGGGGTCGGTCAAAAGCTCGTCGCGGTGATGCGCCAGGTGCGTGTCGCGAAAGCGGCCATAGGGAAAGCAGAGGCCGACCGGCAGGGATACCAGCAACTCGTTCAGCCAGCGCAGGCGGAAGGGATGGCCGTGCAGCACCTCGTGCTGAAGGCTGGAATGCTGCGTCACCGCCAGCGCCAGGACCAGGATGGCAAGCGGGACCGAAACGGGGGCAACCACCCAGAGAGCCAGCACCCAGACCAGGTAGGTCGCCGCCATGACCCAAAGCGTCGGCCAGTCCACCGCGCCCTCGCTGCGCCAGGCGTCCGCGCCACGGGCGGCGCTTGCAGTCATATCCTTCGCGGGTCTGTCAGCCATGGTCTTGCTATCCTGTGTTCCCGCCATTCTAGCCGCCCGCAGGGGCAGGCCGGAAGTCAGAGGCTTATCGACATTTCTTCACCGTTGTGTGCAGATATCCCCCATGGTGAGAAAAGCCAACAGTCAGGCCCGTCAGGACCGCGCGACCCATTTCCGCGACCGTCTGGCCATGGCCATGGAACGGCGCGGCCTGACGCGCGCCGCCCTCGCCCGCGAAACCGGCGTCGACCGCTCGACCCTCAGCCAGATCCTGTCGGACGACGGTGGCCGGCTCGCGAACGCCCATCTGGTCGCGGGTGCGGCCGAGGCGCTTCAGGTGTCGTCCGACTGGCTTCTGGGCCTGTCCGACCGGCCCGAGATGGCGGGAGAGCTTCTTGATGCCTCGCTCGCCCTGACCGACGCGCCGCGCATGATCGAGTGGCACCGCGAGGCAGAGGGCATGAAGATCCGTCATGTGCCGGCAACGCTGCCCGACCTGATGAAGACGCGGGCGATGGCCGACTGGGAATATGGCGCGGCCGATCTTGCCGGGGCCGAAGACGGCGCCGGGGACGGCGATCCCTTCGACCGCCTCCGCGCCTCTCGCTCGGACTATGAGATCGCCCTGCCGATCCACGAGCTTGCCTCTTTCGCCGCGCGCGAAGGCTACTACCGCACCCTGCCGCAGCCGGTGTGGGAGGGCCAGATCGAGGCCTTCGAACGCCTTCATGCCGAGCTTTACCCCCGCGTGCGCCTCTACCTCTACGACGCGCGGCAGGTCTTTTCGGCACCGCTCACGGTCCTCGGGCCGCTGATGGCCGCGCTCTACATCGGGCAGAGCTACATCCTTTTCCGCGACCGTGCGCGGGTCGAGGCGATGGCGGCCCATGTCGATGCCCTGGTCCGGGCGGCAACGGTCCCGGCGCGGGATTTCCCCCTGGCACTCAGGACATTGGCACGGGGCGAATGGCCCCGCGCTGATAGCCGTTGAAGATCAGGACCTCGGTCGCGGCCTGGATCAGGTCGGCCCGCGCCGCCCCCGGCCGCACCAGAACCCGCCCGAAGCGCCCGTCCGGCGTGCCGACAGCCGCGACCCGATAGTCGTCGTCGGTCCAGAGGACCCAGACCACCTCGGGCCCGTCCGGTCCCTCGACCTCCATCCGCCCCGGCCCGGTCAGGCGCGCGGGCCCCGCGAAGCTCCGCAACCCCTCGGGCCGGCAGAGCGTCTGGCTGACGGCGAACCCGCCCGGCGCGGGTGCCCAGGCCTGGCCGAGCGGCCCGCAAAGCGCATCCTGCGGCACATAGCTTGCGGCAACCCGCCAGTCGCCCGCGAACCGCGCCGGGTCAAAAAGCACCGCCGAGCCGATCTGCCCCGGCCCCGTGCGATAGCCGGTCTGGGGCTCCGGCGCCGCGCAGGCGGCAAGGACAAGGGCGGCGGCCAGCGCCCAGCGCTTCAGTTGAGGCATTCGGTCACCTGCGCACCGCTTTCGTCCAGAACCTCGTTGCAGCCGAAAAGCGGCACAACCGGCGCGCAGCTCCGCGACCGGGCGAGGCAGTCGCCGGCGCAGTCCGACGCCTTGCTGCAGGCCTTGCCCGCATCCTTCGGCACGCCGGTGCAGGTGTAGCTTTGC
Source organism: uncultured Paracoccaceae bacterium (assembly GCA_945952025.1). Classification (GTDB taxonomy): domain Bacteria; phylum Pseudomonadota; class Alphaproteobacteria; order Rhodobacterales; family Rhodobacteraceae; genus TMP-24. The sequence goes on along the minus strand of CAMFGW010000003.1, from coordinate 34,561 downwards.
TTTGCGGTCGGCAGATATTCCCCCCCCGAAGCCAGGCAGCTCTTGTGATACTGGTCCATCCGCGCCTCGCCGACCGGCGAAGGGTCCGCCTTGCGCTGGCCCGCGCCCTGGCAAGCGGCGAGCGCCAGAAGCCCCGCCACCAGCATTCCGCCCGCTAGCATCCCAATGGCCGCCCGCGACCAAACCGTCTTTTCGTTCATGCCCGTATCCTTTGCCCCTTCCATCCGACGTTGCGCGGCCAAGCGCAAGCCCGACAGAGCACGCGGGCATTGCGATCCGCGACTTTGCCTTTTACGTTTCGCTTCATGGCAAACCTTCCCTCGATCTTCGCCCCGACCGACCGGCCGCTTTCGGTCGGCGTCCTGGTGATGGAGGATGCCAACGCCTTCTCGCTCGCGGCCTGCGTCGACCCCTTGCGCGCGGCGAACCGGCGCGCGGGGCGGACGCTCTATTCCTGGTCCTTCCTCACGCCCGGCACGGCGCCCGTCACGCTCACGGCCGGTTTCGCCATCAGGGGCGCGCCCCTGACCGACCGGGCCGACTGGGACATGCTGATGATCGTCGCGGGCTTCCGGCTGGAAGAGCAGGCGACGCCCGACCTTCTGGCGCGCCTGCGCCGCCTTGCGCCGCGCCTTGCGGCCATGGGCGGCGTCGATGGCGGCAGCTGGTTCCTGGCCCGCGCCGGGCTTCTGGACCGCCGCGCCGCGACCACCCATTGGGAGGATCTGGAGCTTTTCGCCCACCGCTTCCCGGCCATCGACGTGCGCCGCGACCGCTATGTGATCGACGGGCCGATGGTCACGACCGGGGGGGCGGCGCCCTGCCTTGACCTGATGCTTCACCTGATCGGGGCGCGGCAGGGGTCGGAGCTTGCGATGCGCGTCGCGGGCGCCTTCCTTTACGACCCGCTCCACGGCGGTGCCGTGCCGCAACAGGGCCTGCCCGCGACCCGCATCACCCGCGCGGACCCCGCCCTTGGCCGGGCAATCGCGCTGATGGAAGGCGCGGTCGAACAGCCGCCTGCAATCGGCGCCATCGCCCGGCAACTCGGCCTGTCGCAACGCAGGCTCGAGATGCTGTTCGCCGACCGCCTGGGCACCAGCCCCGGCCGCTTCTTCCTGGACCTCCGGCTTGACGAGGCGCGGCGGATGGTCACGGACACGCACCTGTCACTTCAGGACATTGCGCTAAGGACCGGATTTTCCAGCCAGACCGCCTTTGCCCGCGCCTTCCGCGCCCGCTTCGCAACCAGCGCGAGCCAGCTTCGGGGCGGGGCCGCGCGCCCCTGACTAGTAAGGCATCGGATGGGCCTTGTGCGCCTCGGCGATGGCCGAAAGCACCTCGGGCGTCAGCGTGACATCCGCCGCACCGAGCGCGCGCGCCAGCTGGCCGGGCGTCGTCGCGCCGATGATCGGCAGGGTCTGCGCCGGCCGCGTCAGCGTCCAGGCGATCGCCATCTGCACCGGATCAAGCCCCGCCTGTGCCGCCACCCGCAGATAGGCCGCGACCGCCGGAAAGACCCGCGGCGTAATCCGGCCGGAGAGCGTGGGGTTCAGCGCCCGGCGCGACGGCTCGGGCGTCACGTCGCCCTGATATTTGCCGCTCAGAAGCCCCGTGGCGAGGGGCGAGAAGGCCAGAAGCGCCAGCCCCTCGTTATGCGCCATTTCTGCCAGGTCCAGATCCCAGGTCCGGCAGAGCAGCGAGTATTCGTTCTGGATCGACAGGGGCCGCGCGACGCCCAGCCGGTCGGCCGTCGCCAGCCACTGGCCCGTCCCCCAGGCCGTCTCGTTCGACAGGCCCCAATGCGCGATCTTGCCTGCCTTGAGCGCCCGGCCGATGGCGCCGACCACATCCTCCATATGCGCCCGGATCGCTGCCGGGTCGTGGTGCGAAGGGTCGAAGGTCCAGCCGTGGCGGAAGTGGTAATGCGGGCGGTTCGGCCAGTGCAGCTGGTACAGGTCGATCCGCTCGACCCCGAGCCTTTTGAGCGAGCCGTCAAGCGCCAGGGGCAGCGTCGCCCCGTCGATCGGCGCGCCGCCCCGCGCCTCGCCGCGCTCGCCGGTCATCTTGGTGGCGATCACCCAGTCGTTCCGCCGCCCGGTCCGCCGCACCCAGTCGCCGATGATCGTCTCGGTCAGGCCCACCGTCTCGGCCCGGATCGGGTTGACCGGATACATCTCTGCGGCGTCCAGGAAGTTCACCCCGGCCGCTAGCGCCTGATCCATCTGGGCGTGCCCCTCGGCGCCCGTGTTCTGGCTGCCCCAGGTCATCGTGCCAAGGCACAAGACCGACACGTCAGGCCCGCGGCCCCCAAGCTTCACCCTGCGCATCCGGTCCCCCTGTTCGCGGCTGCGAAGCTGCCGGGAAGAGGCGGGATGGTCAAGTCAGGACCGGACCCGCGCGCCCTTCGGATCATAGGGCGGCGCCATCGTCAGCTGCGCGGGCACCACGTCGCTGGCCACCACCAGCTCATAGCGCCCCCCGGCCAGGAAACCGTCGCTGACCCCTTCGGCGTTGCGCACATAGCCGTAACCCACCGGCCGCCCGATCGTGTAGCCATAGCCGCCAGATGTCAGGTACCCGACCGGCTGGCCGTCCCGCAGGATCGTCTCGCGTCCGACGAGCACGACCCCGGGGTCGTCCAGGACGAAGCCCGCGAACCGCTTGGCCAGCGGCTGGTCGGCCACGCGCGCAAGCGCATCGCGCCCGATGAAGTCGCGCCCCGATGCCATCTTCACCGCCCAGCCAAGTCCTGCCTCGAAGGGCGTGTCGTTCGGCGTGATGTCGGACGACCAGGCGCGGTAGCCCTTTTCGAGCCTGAGGCTTTCCAGCGCCCGGTAGCCAAGGGGCCGGATCCCTGCCCCCACCCCCGCCGCCATCAGCGCCCCGTAGACCGGCAGGACGCCCGCCATACGCACATGAAGTTCCCACCCAAGTTCACCCACGTAAGTGACGCGCAAGGCCCGCACCTTCTGCCCCGCCACATCGATCTCGCGCACAGCACCAAAGGGGAAGGCCGCGTTCGTCACGTCCGCCGCCGTCACTGCGGACAGCACATCCCGCGCCCGCGGCCCCATGAGCGAGAGCGTCCCCCACTCTTCGGTCACATCGGTGAGCGTGGGCCCGCCCTTCGGCATATGGTCGGCGATCCAGCCGAAATCATGGGTGCGAAAGCCGGTGCCGGTCACGATGTAGAAGCGGTCCTCGCCCAGCCGCGCCATGGTCAGGTCGCACTCGATCCCGCCCCGGCTGTTCAGAAGCTGGGTATAGGTCAGCCGCCCGGCGGGCTTCGTGACATCGCCCGCGCAGATCCGGTCCAGCGCCCGGGCGGCGCCCGGCCCCGAAAGCTCATACTTGGCGAAAGAGGTCTGGTCGAAGACGCCGACCGCCTCGCGGGCCGTCCGATGCTCCTCGCCCACGGCGTCGAACCAGTTCTGCCGGCCCATCGAATAGAGGTCGCGCGGCTCCTCGCCCGGCCGCGCAAACCAGTTCGGCCTTTCCCACCCGAGTTTCGAGCCGAACACCGCCCCCTGATCCTTCAGCCGCGCATAGAGGGGCGAGGTCAGGCGCGGGCGGCCACTGTCATATTCCTCGTGCGGGAAGGCGACGGTATAGTGCTTGCCGTAGGCTTCGCAGGTCCGGTCGCGCACCCAGTCGCGGTCGCGGTGCAGGCCCGAAAAGCGCCGGATGTCCACGGCCCAGAGGTCAAGCGGCGCCTCGCCCCGCATGGCCCATTCGGCCAGGACCCAGCCCGCCCCCCCGCCAGAGGCGATGCCGAAGGCGTTGAAACCCGCGCCGACGAACATGTTGGCGCATTCGTTGGCCCGGCCAAGGATGAAGTTGCCGTCCGGGGTGAAGCTTTCCGCCCCGTTGACCATCTGCTTGACGCCCGCCTTTTCCAGCGCCGGAACCCGCGCCACCGCCTGTTCCATATGTTGCGCGAAATGGTCGTAGTCATCGTCGAACAGGCGAAACTCCCAGTCGTCCGGCACGTCGCCCGTGGTCCAGGGCTGGGGGTCAGGCTCATAGCCGCCCATCACCAGGCCCCCCACCTCTTCCTTGAAATAGGTCCGCCGGTCCGGGTCGCGCAGCGTCGGCGCATCGGCTGCCAGCCCCTCGATCCGCTCGGTGACGATATACTGGTGCTTCACCGGCTGGAGCGGCACGTTGACGCCGACCATCGCCCCCACCTGCCGCGCCCATTGGCCCGCGCAGTTCACCACGACGTCGCAGGCGACCGTCCCGTCCGTCGTCCTGACCGCCGTGATCCGGTCGCCCGTCTGCTCGAACCCGGTGACCCGCACGCCCTCGGCAATCCTCACCCCCCGCATCCGCGCGCCCTTGGCCAGCGACTGGGTGATGTCCGACGGGCTCGCCTGCCCGTCCGTGGGCAGCCACGAGGCGCCGATCAGGTCGGACGTGTCCATCAGCGGCCACATGCGCTTGACCTCGTCGGGCGAGATCAGGTGCATCTCCATCCCGAAGCTCTTGGCCGTGGTCGCAAGGCGGCGGTATTCGGTCCAGCGGTCCGGGGTGGTCGCCAGCCTGAGGCAGCCCGTCATCTTCCACCCGGTCTCCAGCCCCGTCTCGGCCGCAAGCCCCTTGTAAAGCTCGACCGAATATTTGAGCACCCGCGTGATCGAGGCCGACGAGCGCAACTGCCCCACCAGCCCCGCGGCATGCCAGGTGGTGCCCGAGGTGAGCCTGCCCTGTTCGATCAACAACACATCCGCCCCATGGTCGCGGGCCAGGTGGTAGGCGGTCGAACAGCCGATGATGCCGCCGCCGATGACGACGACCTGTGCGTGGGTGGGAAGGATCATGTCAGCTTTCCGTAACGGCTCTGGTAAAGGTCCAGCGCCGACGACAGCCGGCCCAGGTAGTCGGTCGCATGGGCGCCGTAGTCCGCCCCCGGTGCCGCCATGTGACGGGCAGAGACCAGCTCCCAGAGCGCCTCGCGCAGAAGCGCCGCACAGGTCATCGCCGCGAAGCTCCGGCGCAGGTCGGGGCCGGGCTCGGCACCGAAATAGGACAGAAGCAGCCGGTCCTCGCCGTCCGGCGCCATGCCCGCATTGCCCGCCGCCCCGGCGATGTCGAACATGGCCGTGCCGAAGCACGCATATTCGAAGTCGATGAGCCAGAGACGCTCGCCGTCATCAAGGAAGTTGCCCGGCAAAAGGTCGTTGTGGCCGAAGATGATCGGCATGGGCGCCTGCGCGGCCTCAAGCGCTGCATTGACCTCCATCAGCCGCGCCAGGTCCACGCCCGGCGGCAGTGGTGTCCCGGCGAGCGTCCGGGCATAGTCGCGGTGGGTGTGAAAGACCCAGAAGATCGCGGGCGCGCCTGACACATGGGCCGGCATCTGGCGGTGGAAGCGGGCAAGGATCGCGCCGATCCGGTCGGGGGCGGCGCGCATGTCGGCCTCGGTCCAGGTGCGCGCGCCGAGGAACTGGGTGACAAGGACGCCCGGCCCGGACCAGAGGACGCGCGGCCCGAAGCCCGCCTCGGCCGCCGCCAGCGCCACCATCGCCTCATGCGTGCGGCTGACATGGTGCCAGGGGAAGTCGACGCCGAAGCGCACGACCCAGGCCCCCGCCCCGTCCGTGACCTTCCAGCTTTCGTTCGAAAGCCCGCCCTTCAAGGGCTCGGCCGTCACGCCCCCTTGCCAGCAGGGAAGCGCCCTGATGCGGTCGAGTGCCGCGCCGTCCATTCCCATCCGCCGCCCCCCTATTTCAGGAACTGTCCCCCGGCCACGCGCCCCGGTCAACCGCCCGCCTTGGACATGGCTTGCGTTTTCTGCCCGCATTTGGGAGAATTCCTGTGGATATCCACAAAAACCCCATGCTCACCCCCCGCCATCACCAGATCCTGAAACTACTCGACCAGGGCGGCAGCCAGAGCCTGACGGCGCTGGCCGGTGCGCTCGGCGTGTCCGGCGAAACCGTGCGGCGGGACCTCGCGGCACTTCAGGACCGCGGCCTGATCCAGCGCAGCCACGGCCGCGCCGCCCTGACCGGTGACGGGGGCGAGGCGCCCTTCGCGCGGCGGATGCGCGAACAGGCCGCCGAGAAGCGCGCCTTGGCCGCCGCCCTTGCCGCGACCATCCGCGACGGCGACGCGGTGATGATGGACACCGGCACGACGACCAGCCTTCTGGCGCGCGCGCTCGGCGATCACCGGCGGCTGACCATCGTCACCAACTCGTCCGACATCGCCCGCGCGCTCGCGACCCGGAACGGCAACCGCGTCTATATGGCGGGGGGCGAGCTGCGCCCCGATTCGGGCGCTGCCTTCGGGCGTTCAGCCATCGACTTCGTCCGCCCCTTCGCCGTGACCCACGCCATCGTCTCGGCCGGGGCCGCCGACGCGAACGGCATCATGGATCAGGCGCTGGAGGAGGCCGAGTTCGCCCGCACCGTCCTGTCCTGCGGCGAGCGGCGGATCGTGGCGACCGACGCGACCAAGTTCGGCCGCCGGGGCCTTGTGCAGGTCTGCGGCTGGGCCGAGGTGACCCACCTCGCGACCGACCGCCCGCCGCCCGGACCCGTCGCCGCCGCCCTTCAGGCCGCGTCCGTCGCGCTGATCCTGCCACCTGCCAGTTGACGTCAGGTCAAATCCGCCCCAGCCTGCGCCCCTCTGCAACCGGAGGATTCCATGCGCCTGATCGCCCTTGCCGCTGCCCTTCTCGCCCCGCTTTTCACCATCCTCGCCGCGCCCACGCTGGCCGAAGACCGCTGGATGACCGTCCCCCACCCGCCGGCGATGCCTGCCGCCACCACGACCGGCAAGGCACCCGTGAACGGGATCGAGATGTATTATGCGACCTACGGCGCGGGCGATCCGATCCTTCTGATCCACGGCGGGCTCGGCAATGCCGACATCTGGTCCAATCAGGTCGCCGACCTGATGAAGGACCATCTGGTCATCGTCGCCGACAGCCGCGGCCATGGCCGCTCGACCCGCACGGCAGAGCCCTTCGGCTACGACCTCATGTCGTCGGACTACCTGGCGCTTCTGGACTATCTGAAGGTGGACAAGGTCGACCTGGTCGGCTGGTCGGACGGCGGCATCATCGGCCTCGACATCGCCATGAAACACCCCGAACGGCTGAAGCACCTGTTCGCACAGGCCGCCAATATCACCACCGACGGAGTCGACCCCGGTGTAGGCACCAACGCGGTCTTCGGCAGCTATATCGACTGGATGGGCCAGGTCTACCGCCAGATCTCGCCCACGCCGGACCAGTATGACGCCTTCGTCGCCCAGATCTCGAACATGTGGGCGACCCAGCCCAACTGGACGGACGCCGAGGTGGGCAAGATCACCGTGCCGACCGCCATCGTCCTTGGCGACCATGACGAGGCGATCACCCGCGCCCACACCGACCACATGGCCAAGGTCATTCCGGGCGCCGAGCTTGTCATCCTGAAGGAAGCGAGCCACTTCGCCATGCTGCAGGCGCCCGAGGACTATACGGCCGCCATCCGCGCCTTCATCGCCAAGTAACAGACGAAAAGGCGCCCTGCGGGGCGCCCTATTCGTTCACCAGGGCCAGCGCCACCCGCCGGAAGGCGGCCCGCATCCGTTCGACCGGCGGGCCGCTCATCTGGCAATCGTCGATCGCCCTGTCCATGAGCGCGAGCCAGTCCTCGGCATCCTCGGTGCGGATCGGCACATGCGCATGCATCAGCCGCACGTCCGAATGGTCGTGCTTTTCCAGATAGAGCCGCCTGCCGCCCAGAAAGCCCGACAGGAAATTGAACTGCTCTTCGCGAACATGCGAAATGCCATGGCCGCGGAAATGCATCGACAGGATCGTGGCCCCCTGCGGGTCCGTCTCGATCAGGTCGTAGAACCGTTCGACCATGGCGCGCATAGCCTCCTCTCCGCCGATCTGGTCGAGGATGCTGGCTGCCATGAGGCCCTCCTTCAGGACTGCGGGCGTGTCTTCTTCGGGTCGTAATGGGCGAAAGGTACAATGCGCGCGGGCAGCCGCTTTTGATATCCGTCAAGTTTGCCCACCTCGACCTCGGTCCCGATCTCGGCGTGCGTCACGTCCACGCGGGCCAGCGCAATGGTCGCGCCCAGAAGGGGCGAGCGCATGGCCGACGTGATCTCGCCCACCTGCGCGCGTCCGACATGGACGTGATCGCCATGTCCTACGGGCACGTCACCCTCCATCGTCAGGCCGACGAGCTTCCTCATCGGATGTTCTTTGCGCCGCAGCAGGGCCTCGCGCCCGATGAAGTCGTCGGTCTTGGACTTGAGCGGCACCGCAAAGCCGATCCCAGCCTCGAACGGGTCGGTCTGGTCGCTGAATTCGTAGCCCGCAAAGATAAGCCCCGCCTCGATCCTGAGCATGTCGAGCGCGAGTAGCCCCATCGGCTTGATCCCGTGAGCCTCGCCCTCGGCCCAGATCGCGTCGAACACCTGGCTTGCGTGCTTCGGATGGCACCAGACCTCGTACCCCAGCTCACCCGTATATCCCGTCCGCGACACGACGACCGGCACCCCGTCCGACGCGCCGATCCGGCCCACGGTAAAGCGGAACCAGCCAAGTTCCTCGATCATCGGCTGGTGATTGGGCGTCCAGATCACCTTCCGCAGCAGCTCGCGGCTTTCCGGCCCCTGCACCGCGAGGTTGTTCAACTGGTCGGTCGAGGACCGCACCAGGACCCTGAGCCCCAGCTTCTCGGCCTGTTCGCGCAGCCAGATGCCCGACTGGTCGTCGCCGCCGACCCAGCGGAAATTGTCCTGCCCAAGCCGGAAAAGCGTGCCGTCGTCGATCATGCCGCCGTGCGGGTAGCACATGGCCGAATAGACGATCTGCCCGACCGCCAGCTTCTTCACGTCGCGCGTCAGGCAATATTGCATCAGCGCCTCGGCGTCCGGCCCCGTGATCTCCCACTTGCGAAGTGCGGACAGGTCCATGACCGCCACCTTCTCGCGGCAGGCCCAATAGGCGTCGATGGCGCTCGCGCCCGCGAAATCGTTGGCGAGCCAGTAGCCGCGATAGTCGACGAAATTGCGGGTGAGCCGCGACAGGCGGTCGTGGAAGCCGGTTTCCTTGGTCATCTTCGGGGGCGCGTCCTTCGTGGGGCGATAAGCGATCGCGCGCGAGAATTTCTCGGCGCCGGAATAGGTGCGGACATGGATGTCGGTCGGGTTCCAGCCGTTCGCGGCCGTGGTATCGTCCGGGCAGGCGGAAGAGACGCAGACCAGGTCGGTCAGCGCCCGGACCAGCACATAATCGCCCGGCCGCGACCAGGGCTCGTCGGCATACATCACGCCATGCGCGTCGACCCCGGTGTTGAAGTAGAAGTTCGCCGCCATCCAGCCGCCGCGCGGCGCGATGCCGTAGGGCGCGAGCGCGGCGTTGAAGTTTTCGGTGCAGTTCACATGGCCGGGGTAGCCGATGTCGTCGTAATATTTCGCGGTGCAGGCCAGGCCAAAAGTGTCATGGCGCCCGCAGGTGTCCTGGATGACCTCGATCAGCGGCACGAAATCCTGGTCGAAATATTTCGAATGCAGCCCCGGCATCGGGTAGACATGCCCCATCGCGCTGCGCGTCGCGGTCACGTCGAGCGCATGTTCGATCCCGCGGTCCAGCTTGCGGGCGTCGAAGCACTGGAAGTCGGTGCATTGGCGGCCGTCCACGTCGATGATCTGGAAATAGTCGCCCGCCTTCACCTCATAGGCCCGCGCCGTCGCCGAAGGCACGCGCAGGTCCATGAGCGGATCGGCAAGCGGATCCGGCAGCTCGAACCGCGCCGCCGACCGGGGCTTGGCGCGCGTCAGCGTGACGGTAAGCGGGGTTGCCGTTTCCTGCGCCTCGGGCGTGGACATGGTGCCGGGCGCCGCGATCAAGAGCGTGGCGTCGGCGGCCGCCGTCAGCTCCTCGGCCGCGCCGGCACGGGTGTCGCCGTTGAAGAGCCGCAGCACCGGGGTGGCATTCAGCCCCTTCACCAGCCGCGCCGCACGGCCAGAGGCGGGCAGCGTCGCCCTGAGCGCCGCACCATCCGAATTGGCCGGCGCACCCAGCCGCTGGGGCTCTGCCCGACCCTCGGACGAGAGCGCGAGGATCTCGCAGACCTGCCCGCCCTCGTCATTGACAACCCTCAGCCGGTCGCCGGCCTCGACCTGCACCAGAAGGACGCTGCTGCCCTCGACCGGGTGCCTTTCGACCCCGCGCGGCGCGTGAAGGCCGATCGGCTCGATCACGCGGCTGGCGCGTGGCGGGCCGGGCACGAAGGGGGAACGAAGAAGCAGGGACATGGCGCCTCGCCGAATTGAATGCGTGGAAACAATGTTTCGCGGTGAGAATATGGCCAACCGCCCGGCCCGGCAAGCGCCATTCTGTCCCCGGGGGCCGGCCTTCCGGCTGGACGGCGCCTGCCCGCCCGCCCATAAAGGCCGGACGGCAGAAAGGACAGACCATGCTCTCGCTCGGCCTTGGCCTCATCGCGGCACTCGCCTGGGGCTTTCACGATGTCTCGGTCCGCTTCGTCGTCGGGCGCACGGGCGTCCTTCGGTCCTTCGGCGTGGTGCTGGCGGCGGGGCTCATCCTGCTGCTGCCGTTCGCCGCCACGGGCGGCCTGCCGTCCGACCCGCGCGCGCTTGGCCTGTCGGCGCTTGGCGGCCTGTCCTACGCCGGCGCGGGCTACGCCCTTTTCCGCGCGTTCGAGATCGGGCCGGTGCGGCTCGTCGCCCCCGTCATCGGTGCCTTCCCCATCCTGTCGATCGCGTTCGCCGCGATGCAGGGTCAAAGCGTGTCCGCAACCCAGCTTCTGGCCGTCCTGGCCGTGGTCGCCGGCGTCGGCCTTTGCGCAGCACTCGGCGACACCGAAGGCGCGGGCCAGGGCGACCGGCGCCGCGCCCTAAGCTGGTCGCTCGCCGCAGCGGTCGGCTTCGCCGCCACCTTCGCCCTGGGTCAGGCGGGGGCGGCCGCCGGCCTCTGGGGCCCGGTCGCGGCCCGCATCGCCGCACTCTGCGTCATCGGCGGGGCGCTGGCCATCACGCGCGAGCCAAGACCGGCCAACGGCGGCCCCTTCCCCTGGGGGCTCCTGATCCTGATGGGCGCGGCGGACGCGCTGGCCATGACGCTGACCTACAGCGCCGGCCGCCTGCCCTCGCCCGAATTCGCGGCCGTCGCGGCATCGTGCTTCGGGGTCGTGACGATCCTGCTGGCCTGGGCCTTCCTCAAAGAGGCGATGCGCCCCTCGCAATGGCTGGCGGTCGGACTGGTCTTTGCCGGCATCGGCACGCTCGCCGTCGCCTGAACCAACACCTGCGCCAACACCTGCGCCAAACGAAAACGCCCGCCGGTCAGGGCGGGCGTTTCCAATGGTCCGTCTGCGCCGGTTCAGGCCGCGCGGGTGACCAGCATGTCGTCCACCCGCTTCTGCGCACCCGCCGCATCGACACCCGACACCGCCGCCACTTCGCGGGTCAGCCGGTCGAGCGCGGCTTCGTAAAGCTGGCGCTCGGAATAGGACTGTTCGCGCTGGTCGTCGGTGCGGAAGAGGTCGCGCACCACCTCGGCGATCGCCATCAGGTCGCCGGAATTGATCTTCTGCTCATATTCCTGCGCCCGGCGCGACCACATGGCGCGCTTGACCTTGGCCTTGCCCTTCAGCGTCTCGAGCGCGCGGTTCACCGTGTCGGGCGACGACAGCTGCCGCATCCCGATCTCGGTCGCCTTGTGCGTCGGCACGCGCAGCGTCATCTTGTCCTTCTCGAACGAGATGACGAACAGCTCAAGCTTGTAGCCCGCGATTTCCTGTTCTTCGATCGACAGGATCCGGCCGACGCCATGCGCCGGATAGACCACGTAGTCGTCGGGACGGAAGTCGGATTTCTTCGTCTTTGTCATTCGGTTCGTCCTTGTCGGTTCACTATTGCCCGCTCTGATTCCCAAGGCCCCGCCGTAAGAGAAAACAGACCAATGACGGGGCAAGGCCCCGACCCGGCATGACGTCTCTTGATGGAACTGCCCCCCGCGATGATGCGGGTCCGACCACGGTGCCCAGTTTCAGTTGTGACAGGAATATAACAGAAAAAGGGCTCTGAAAAAAGAACGCCAAACCGGATCGTGATGGTTTTTGGTCGAATTCTGCGCTGCGGCGCGCCGGCCTGTGACAATGTGCAGCATAGATGAGGCGCGGTCAGGACCGGCGCAGGCTCCGGTCCGAATCGAATCGCGAATCAGTCGCCGGGGCCCGGACCTTCCAGAAAGTACTTCTGGAGCTTGCCGGTTTCGCCATCCCGCTCTTCGGCTTCGGGCAGCGGGTCCTTGCGCTGGGTCAGGACCGGCCATTGCTCGGCGTATTTGCGGTTGAACTCGACCCAGGCTTCCATGTCCGGCTCTGTATCGGGGCGGATCGCGTCCGCCGGGCATTCCGGCTCGCAGACGCCGCAGTCGATGCATTCGTCGGGGCGGATGACCAGCATGTTCTCGCCCTCGTAGAAGCAGTCCACGGGGCAGACTTCTACGCAATCGGTATATTTGCAGGCGATGCAATTGTCGGTGACGACATAGGTCATGGGGGCAATCCCGGCGAACTCTCTGCCCGCGACATAGCGCCGGACGGGGGATCATTCAAGGCGCGGGCGGCTCGGTGGTATAAAGGGTCGCAGCCTCGGCCGCCGGCCCGCGCCGGGTGCCGACGGCCAGTATGCGCCAGACCCGCACCTCTGAGCCCATGGCGAAGGTCAGCACATCGCCCGCCCCGACCGGGTGCGCGGGCTTCGTCACGGGCGCACGGTTGACCCGCACATGGCCGCCCGCCACGAAATCGGCGGCGAGCGAGCGGCTTTTCACCACCCGCGCATGCCAGAGCCACTTGTCGAGCCTTATGCGCTCTCGCCCGCTGTCCGCGATGGCGGCCATGCGTCAGATCTTGTCGCGCAGGCCCATGAGTGCTGCGGCGAAGGGATTGTCGGGGTCAATCCGGTCGGACTTGCGCGGGGGCCGCGCCTCGAAGCTGCGGCCACCGTCGCGCTGGCCGTCCGGCTTGCCGCCGTCCCTGCGCCCCTGGGGTTTGCCGCCCTGCGGCCCGCCCTCGCGCCGTTCCCGGCCGCCGGATTTGCCATCGGGCTTGCCGCCCTTCGGCCGGCGACGTTCGCGCCCGCCTTCGGCGGCAGCCGCATCCGCAGGCGCCCCTTCGGCAGGTGCCGCACCCTGGCCCGCACCCTGGCCCGACCCGGGCCGTTGACCCCGGCGCGGCCCGCGTTCGGGGCGCGCGGCGCGCGGTTTCGGCGCCCAGTTGAAGGTGTAGAAGACCTCGGTCTCGGTAACGGTCTGGATCGCGGCCTCGCCTTCGGGAATGGGGTTCGCGGCCCCTTCGCCTTCGGGCGCGGGCGGCGCCACGGGTTCGGCCTTCACCTTCTCGCGCTCGCCGCGTTCGGCCTTGTAGCCAAGACCGCCCATCAGGTCGGCGAACTGCTCCAGCGTCATGCCGGTGATCGACAGCATCTCGGGGACCGCCTCGAACCCCGCCCGGCTGTCGCGCGTGCGCAGCAGGTCGGCAAGCCGTTCCAGCATGTCGATGCGGATCGCGCGCGTCCCGGCCGGGTGATAGCCGGCAAGGATGTAGTTGCCGCGCGGCACGTCCGGGATGTTCGGAATGGTCACCAGGCCCGGCGGCGGGCTGGTCAGGAATTCCGGCAGGTCATTGGCCAGCGACCACAGAAGAAGCCTCAGCCGCGTCGGCGCGGGCTTCAGAAGCGCGGGCAGGAAGATCGTATATTGCCCGAACCGCACGCCGTGCTTGCGCAGAAGCCCCCGCGCCTCCTGGTCGAGCGCCTTCACGTCATCGGCCACCCCGTCGCGCGGCAGGACGCCCAGCGCCTCGGTCAGCCGGAAGGCAAAGCCGCGCGCAAGCCCGGCCAGCCCTTCGTCCCGCCCCATGGCCAGAAGCGGCTCGAAGGCCGCGGCAATCTTGCGGTCGATGAAATGCTGCAGCCGGCGGCGGACCTTTTCCGCGACTTCGGCCCCCGCTTCCTCGTCCACGAAGGGCTCGACCTGCGGCTTCAGCGCCTCGGACCCCTTCACGATCTTGCCGACGGCAGAGGCGCCCCACATCAGGCCGCCCTGGTCGGTGAAGTCCAGTTCCGTGTCCGGCGCATTGTAGAACCGGTCGGAGCGCAGGTGAAATTCCGGGCGCAGCGCCTCATAGGCGGCCTGGCGCAGGGTCCGGCCCTCGTCGGCGGATGCCGAGCCGTCCTGCTGGAAACGGAAGCCCTCGAGCCGGCCGACGAACTCGCCCTCGACCCGCACCTCACCCTTGTCGTTCACCTCGGCCACAAGGCTCTCCTTCTGCTTGAGCCGGCGAAGCAGCACGCTCGTCCGCCGGTCCACAAATCTCTGGGTCAGTTTCGCGTGAAGCGCATCCGACAGACGGTCTTCTACCGCGCGGGTTTCTTCGCGCCAATGGCTTTCATCATCCACCCAGCCCTTGCGCTGCGCAACGTAAGTCCAGGTACGGATGAAGGCCAGCCGGCGCGAGAGGGTGTCGATCTCGCCCTCCGTGCGATCCAGCCGCTCGACCTGGGCCGCAAGCCAGTCGGTCGGCACCCGGTGCCCCTTGCCTTGCAGGAAATCGAAGATGCGCCCCAGAAGCGAGGCATGTTCCTGCGACGAGATGCCCCGGAAGTCCGGGATCCGCGCCACATCCCACAATAGCCGCACGTCCTGCGGCGCCCGCGCACGCGCCAGAATCTCGGGCCTGTCCGCCATGGCCTTCAGGGCCGCCAGGTCGTCCGCCTCGCGCCCGCGGGTCAGCCACTGGCTTTTCGGCCCGACCTCGAGCGAGCCGACCAGCCGCTCGACGGACCCGAAGTCCATCGCATCCGACCGCCAGTGAAGCCGCTGGATCGGCGCGAACCGGTGCCCCTCGACCGCCTCGATCACCTCGGACTGGAACGGGCTCGCGTCGCCCGTCACGCCGAAGCTGCCCGGCGTCAGGTGCCGACCGGCGCGTCCGGCGATCTGGCCGATCTCGTGCGGGAAAAGCGGCCGCATCCGGTGGCCGTCGAACTTCTCGGTGGCCGAAAAGGCCACATGGGCGATGTCGAGGTTCAGCCCCATGCCGATCGCGTCGGTCGCGACCAGAAAGTCCACGTCGCCGTTCTGGTAAAGCGCCACCTGCGCGTTCCGCGTGCGGGGGCTGAGCGCCCCCATGACCACGGCCGCGCCCCCCTTCTGGCGGCGGATCAGTTCGGCGATGGCATAAAGGTTCTCGACCGAGAAGCTGACGATGGCCGAGCGTGCGGGCATCCGGCTGATCTTCTTCGACCCGGCCCAGGACAGCGCCGAAAACCGCTCGCGCTTCAGAAACTGGACGCGGGGGACCAGCGCGGCAATCGCGGGGCGCATGGTGTCGGACCCCAGGAACAGCGTCTCCTGCAGGCCCCGCGCATTCAGAAGCCGGTCGGTAAAGACATGGCCGCGCTCGGGGTCGGCGCAAAGCTGGATCTCGTCCACCGCCAGAAAGTCGGCGCCGATCCCGGTGGGCATCGCCTCGACCGTGCAGACCCAGTATTGCGCGCGTTCGCCCACGATGCGCTCTTCGCCCGTCACCAGCGCCGCCACAGATGGCCCCCGCGCCGCGACGATCCGGTCATAGACCTCGCGCGCCAGAAGCCGGAGCGGCAGACCGATCACGCCCGTCCGGTGCGCCAGCATCCGTTCGATGGCATAGTGCGTCTTGCCGGTGTTGGTCGGTCCCAGGACGGTGGTGATCCGCGACTGGGCCGTCATTAGCGATGTCACGGGTCGGCCTCTTGCGGCACTCTGGGCCTTGGGGCCGTCACCTATCTAGTCCCTGCGCGCACGGCAGAAAAGAGAGGCTTCGGATCAAAGAGAGGCTTCAGATCGTCCCCTGCCCCACCCGCCGCTCGAGCGCCCTCAGCGTCCGTTCGACCGCCTCCTGATGGGGGTTGATGGCAAGCGAGGCGCGCAGGGCCGCCATCGCCTCGTCCAGCCGGTCGGTATCGGCGAGGATGCTGCCAAGCCCCGCCAGCGCCACGAAGTTCCGGGGATTGAGCCGCAGCGCATGCCCGAGGTCCCGCAGCGACGGGCCCACCTGTCCGGCCGCGAAATAGGCGATCGCGCGCTGGTTCCAGCCTTCGGCGAAGTCGGGCGCAAGCTCGGTCACCACTGTCAGGTCCAAAATCGCCGCCTGCGCATCGTCTGCCCCCAGGTGCCGCTCAGCGCGTTCCAGAAGCGCATCGACCGCCGCAGAGCCCGACCGCGACCAGGCCGCAAGGACGCGCGCCTCGGCCCCCTGCCAGTCGCGGGCGTCGGGGTCGGCCAGCCGCGCGAGATCGGCCTCGAGCGCCATCGACGCCTCATCCTCGGCCGAATGGGCGGGCGCCGATTCGGCAAGCGCCGGCGCGCCCGGCAGGGCCAGCGCCAGCCAGACGAACGCAACGAAAGATTTGCGGTTCCCGCGCAAGGACTTCATAACACTTTCAGCCTATTCCTTCCCTGCGGCACGACCAGTCCGCACCCATGATACGGAGAAGACCATGTCCCAGGTTGTCGATCAGGCCGTCGCTGCACTCAATCAGAAACTGGCCAGCGGCTTTGCCGGCTCGGCAAAGATCGTCATCAAGGAGGAAGGCTCGATCCTCCTTGACCCCACCGGCGCGCGGGCGGGCGACGGCCCCGCCGACGTGACCCTGACGGCAAGCGCCGACACCTTCAAGGGCATCCTCGACGGCTCGGTCAACCCGACCGCTGCCTTCATGATGGGCAAGCTCGGCGTTGACGGCAACATGGGGCTGGCGATCCAGCTCGGCTCGGCCCTGTCCTGATGGAATGACCGCGTCCGGGGCGGCCCCCTTCTACGACGACGTGGCGGGCGCGCCCGGCGGCGGGCAGTGCCGCTTCCTGACGGCCGCCGACGGCGTGCGCCTGCGCGTGGCCCACTGGCGCCCGGAAGGCGGGGCGAAGGGCACCGTGCTGCTCTTCCCCGGCCGCACCGAATATATCGAGAAATACGGACCCGCTGCGGCCGAGATGCTGGCGCGGGGCTATGCGCTCGCCACGATCGACTGGCGGGGACAGGGGCTCGCCGATCGCGCGCTGCCCGACGCCTCGACCGGCCATGTGGCGCGCTTCACCGACTACCAGAAGGATGTCGCGGCCTTCCTGGCCTACGCTCGGTCCGCGAAGCTGCCCGCGCCCTTCTTCCTGATGGCCCATTCGATGGGCGGCCAGATCGGCCTGCGCGCGCTGTTCGAGGGCCTGCCGGTCCGTGCCGCCGCCTTCTCGGCCCCCATGTGGGGAATAAGGATGCATCCGGGCCTGCGCCCCGTCGCCTGGGCCGCGTCGACCATCGCGACCCTCTCGGGACGCGGCAGCGCCTATGCGCCGGGCACCCGGCCCCTGACCTATGTGCTGGAAACCACCTTCGAGGACAACGTCCTGACCCGCGACGCGCCGACCTTCGCCTGGCTTCGCCGTCAGGCAGAGGCCCATCCCGACCTTGTCCTCGGCGGCCCGTCGCTGCAATGGCTGAACGAGGCGCTGCGCGACTGCCTCGCCCTGTCGCGCAGGGCCTCGCCCGACCTGCCCTGCTTCACCATGCTCGGCACGCGCGAGCGTGTCGTCGACCCCGCCCGCATCCACCAACGCATGGCCGGCTGGCCGAAGGGCACGCTCGAAATGGCCGAAGGCGCGGAACATGAGGTGATGATGGAGCGTGCGGAGGTCCGGGCACGCTTCTTCGATCAGGCCGCCGCCCTGTTCGCCCGCGCGGCACGGGGCTGACACGCCCCAGGCTGACACTCGCCGCATCGTGATCCTACACCCGAAGCGCCGGCGCCCCGCCTTGCATTGCGGCGCCCCACCTTGCGCTCGCGCGCCCCGACAGCCATTTTCCCCCCGACGCATGAAAGGACCCCGCCCCATGACCGCCCATTCCGCGCTCGGCACCCTGCCCGACTGGGACCTGACCGACCTCTACCCCGCGCCGGACGCGCCGCAGATCGCGCGTGACCTCGACTGGCTCGACGCCGAATGCGCCGCCTTCGCCGCCGATTACCAGGGCCGCCTCGCGACGCTTTCGGCCGACGGGATGCTGCGCGCGATCGAACGGCACGAGCGCATCGAACAGGTCGCGGGCCGCGTGATGTCCTACGCGGGCCTGCGTTACTACCAGGCCACGACCGACGCCCGGCGCGCCAAGTTCCTGTCCGACAGCCAGGACCGCATCACCAATGCGACGACGCCCCTTGTCTTCTTCAGCCTCGAATTCAACCGCATCGACGATGCCGCCTACGAGGCGGTTTTCGCCGACAAGGCGCTGGCCCGCTACAAGCCCGCCTTCGACCGAATGCGCGCCATGCGCCCCCACCAGCTGTCCGACGAGCTTGAGACGTTCCTGCACGACCAGTCCGTCGTCGGCGCCTCGGCCTGGAACAAGCTCTTCGACGAGACGACAGCGGCCCTGACCTTCCCCGTCGCGGGCGAGGCAGAGCCCATGGGGCTCGAGGCGACGCTGAACCTTCTGACCGACCACGACCGCGCCCGGCGCGAGGCCGGCGCCCAGGCGCTGGCCAAGGTATTCGGCGACAACGTCAAGCTCTTCGCCCGCATCCACAACACGCTCGCCAAGGAAAAGGCAATCGAGGACGGCTGGCGCAAGATGCCGACGCCCATGACCGGCCGGCACCTGTCGAACAACGTCGAGCCCGAGGTGGTCGAGGCGCTGAGGAATGCCGTCGTCGCCGCCTACCCGCGCCTGTCGCACCGCTACTACAAGCTGAAGGCCAAGTGGCTGGGGCTTGAGCGGATGCAGGTCTGGGACCGCAACGCCCCCTTGCCCGCCGAAAGCCCCCGCCTGATCGGCTGGGACGAGGCGCGCCAGACCGTGACAGGCGCCTACCGGGCCTTTTCGCCCGACCTCGCGGACCTGCTGACGCCCTTCTTCGACAAGGGCTGGATCGACGCGGGCGTGAAGCCCGGCAAGGCACCGGGCGCCTTCGCTCACCCGACGGTGACGGACGCGCATCCCTACATCCTCTTGAACTACCTCGGTAAACCGCGCGACGTGATGACGCTCGCGCATGAGCTTGGCCACGGCGTCCATCAGGTCCTGGCCGCGCCCCAGGGCGAGACGCTCGCCGCAACGCCCCTGACGCTGGCCGAAACGGCCTCGGTCTTCGGCGAGATGCTGACCTTCCGCGCCCTTCTGGCCCAGGCGAAGACCCCCGCCGAACGCAAGGTCCTGCTGGCCGGCAAGGTCGAGGACATGATCAACACGGTCGTCCGCCAGATCGCCTTCTACGATTTCGAGGTGAAGCTGCACGCCGCCCGCGCCAAGGGCGAACTGACGCCCGAGGACATCAACGCGCTCTGGATGAGCGTCCAGGGCGAAAGCCTTGGGCCCGTCTTCGACTTCATGCCGGGCTATGAGACCTTCTGGTCCTACATCCCGCATTTCGTCCATTCGCCCTTCTACGTCTATGCCTATGCCTTCGGCGACGGGCTGGTGAACGCGCTTTACGCGGCCTATGAAGGCGGGCTGCCGGACTTTCAGGCCAAGTACCTCGACATGCTGCGCGCCGGGGGCTCCAAACCCCATCGCGAGCTGCTGGCCCCCTTCGGGCTCGACGCCTCTGACCCCGCCTTCTGGGACAAGGGCCTGTCGATGATTTCGGGCATGATCGACGATCTGGAAGCGATCGAGGGCTCCTGACCCTCAACCCCACCGGGAATGTGGCATTTTGCACCGTGACGGAAGCGCCACGGCGCCCGACAGGCCACGATTTTCCCCTAGAATTACCTTTGAGTAACCATGGGAGTTTATTAGAGCGGTAGGACTGTAGGCAGGGCATCGGTCAGCAAGGCCGGGCAGTGTGGGGTTTAGGTGATCGGCTGTGTTTCAAACCGAACCGCGGAGCGATGCGAGGGAGGGCCACGGGCCACTCCTCGGCGGCGGAGGCTTTTCGCAAAGGTCGGACGCTGATCCATGGTCACGGTCAATGGCACCGCGGGTAATGACGTCCTCTACGGCGGCAGCACCAACGACTCGATTTCCGGGTTGGGCGGCAACGACGTCCTTTACGGCGGCGCGGGCAACGACAGCCTTTATGGCGGCACAGGCAACGACACGCTTTCGGGCGACGCCGGCAGCGACCAGCTGTTCGGCGGCACCGGCAACGACTTCGCGGACTATCGTGGCTCGACGGGCGCCGTCACGGTCAACCTGAACACCAACACCGGAACCGGCGCCGACGCGCAGGGCGACACCTACAACTCGATCGAGGGCATATACGGCTCGGCCTTCAACGACAGCCTGACCGGCACGTCGCTCGCCGACACGATCTATGGCGGTGCGGGCGACGACACCCTGGCGGGCCTCGGCGGCGCCGACTCGCTCGACGGCGGCACGGGCAACGATTTCGTCGATTACTCCGCCTCTGGCGCGGGGGTCACGATCAACCTGTCAACCGGCACCGGCGCGGGCGGCGACACGCTCGTCGGCTTCGAGGGCGCCATCGGCTCTGCCTCTGCCGACAGCATGACCGGCTCCAGCGGCAATGACACCTTCTACGGCGGCGCGGGCAACGACACCCTGGACGGCGGCACCGGCAACGATGTTCTTGTGGGCGGCGCAGGGTCTGACAGTCTTGTCGGCGGCGCCGGAACCGACACGGCCGACTACAGCACCTCGGCAAGCGGCGTGACCGTCAGCCTGGCGAACGGCACCGGATCGGGCGGCGACGCGGCAGGGGACACCCTGTCGGGCATCGAGAATCTGGCCGGTTCGGCCCAGGCTGATCAGCTCACGGGGTCGAGCGCGGCCAACAACCTGTCGAGCGGGGCCGGCAACGACAGCATCGCCGCCGGCGGGGGCGATGACACCGTCAATGCCGGGGACGGCGACGATTCGATCTGGGGCGGGACCGGAAACGACAGCATCCAGGCCGGCGCCGGCAACGATTACGTCGATGCCGACAACATGCTGTTCAACGGCAGCTTCGAGGCCGGCGTTGCTCTTGGCACCTGGGCGGGCGGGCCCAACGCCAACGGCTGGCAAAGCACCTACGGCATGGAGATCTGGGGCAGCGGCGTAGCCGGTGTCAGCTCTAGCGACGGCTCGAACCTCATCGAGCTTGACTACAATGCCGCCTCCGGCATCGACGCCATCTGGCAAGATGTCTCCACCGTCTCGGGGCAAAGCTATACGATCAGCTTCGATGCCCAGCAGCGGTCTGGCAGCGCGGGCGAGTCCTTCCAGGTCTACTGGGGCGGGGCGCTGGTCGGCACGGTCACGCCGATTGTCGGAAACTGGGCGACCTACACGTTCAACGTCACCGGCAGCGCGTCCGGACTGGACCGCCTGGAGTTTCGCGAACTCGCCAGCGAAAACAACTCGACCGGCAACCTGATCGACAACGTCCACCTGACGGGCGGAGCGGGCATCGGCGCGAACGACACGATCGACGGCGGCGACGGCAACGACACCCTCGACGGCGGCATCGGCAACGACACGGTCTATGGCGGCCTCGGCAAAGACAGCCTGCTGGGCAACGACGGCGACGATCTGCTTTATGGCGGTGCCGGCAACGACTCGATGTATGGTGGTATCGGCAACGACCGCTTTCTCGGCCTGACCGCGGGGGACGTGGTCGTCGGTGGCGAGAATACCGGCGACAACGACGTGCTCGACCTCTTCGGCTCGGGCTACACCTGGCACAACACCAACATCCTCTACAGCGACCCGAGCCACGAAAACGGCACGGTCCAGTTCCTTGACGCGAACGGGGCCGTCACCGGCACGATGACCTTCTCGAACATCGAGACGATCATCCCCTGCTTCACGCCCGGCACGCTGATCGACACGGTCGCGGGGCCGGTTCAGGTCGAAGACCTGCTGCCCGGCGATCTGGTGCTGACGCGCGACAACGGCTACCAGCCGGTGCGCTGGATCGGTCGCCGCGACCTCACGCTGGCCGACACGATCGCCCACCCCGACCTCTGCCCCGTCGTCCTGCAGCCGGGCGCGCTCGGCTCCGCAGGGCCCGACCGGGTGATGGCTGTCTCGCCCCAGCACCGCATTCTGGTGGCCGGCGCCGCGGCCGAGCTTCTGACCGGCGAGGGCGAGGTTCTGGCCGCCGCCCTGCATCTGGCAGGGCGCCCTGGAATCGGCCGCGCGGGTCCTTGCCCGGTCAGCTATGTCCATATCCTCTTTGACGGGCACGAGATCGTCCGCTCGGACGGGATCTGGAGCGAGAGCTTCCAGCCGGGCGCCGCCTCGCTGAACGGCCTTGGCGCGCCGCAGCGGGCAGAGGTGCTGGCGCTCTTCCCCGAACTGGCCGAGGCGAACCCCGCCGTGAACTTCCCCGCCGCCCGCCTGACGCTGAAACCGCACGAGGCCCGCGCCCTGCGCACAGCCTGATTGCGGCGCCCTGCGCACGGGCTGATTGCGCGCGCGCCGCGCACGGGCTGATTGCAGCGCGCGCGCCCCCGCCCTAGGCTTGGCGCCAGAAGACCGGGGGACATCCATGCGGCGGTTCATCAGATGGGCGGGGCTGACCCTGCTGGCGGCGCTGGCTGGCGTCTTTCTCTTGGCACCCGGGATTGTCGAGCGCGGCCAGAACAAGGTCCTGCCGCACGCGCCCTGGCCTGTCTCGGCACGCGCGCAGGCGCTCCACGACAGCCTGACGATCGGCGACCTGCATGCGGACCCGCTTCTGTGGAACCGCGACCTGACCCGCCGCTCGGACCGCGGCCAGACCGACCTGCCGCGCCTCATCGCCGGAAACGTGGCGCTTCAGGTCTTCACCACGGTCACGAAAAGCCCCAAGGGTCTGAACTACGACCATAACGACGCGAGCGCCCCGGACGACATCACCCTTCTGTCGATCGTCCAGCTGCGCCCGGTGAAAAGCTGGTTCGACCTGACCAACCGCGCGCTGGTGCAGGCCGAGGCGCTGCACCGGATGGCGCAGCAGGCGCCCGACCGGTTGCGGCTGATCGAAAGCCGCGCCGACCTTGACAAGCTGCTGGCCGACCGGGCCGCCGGCGCGAAGACGCTGGGCGGCATCCTGGGCGCCGAGGGGGGCCATGCCCTGTCGGGCCGGATCGACAACCTGGACCGGCTGTACGAGGCGGGCTTCCGGCTCATGGGGCTCACGCATTTCTTCGACAACGAGCTCGGCGCCTCGCTCCACGGCACGGCGGGCGGCGGTGCCGGCCTGACCGGCTTCGGCCGCGAGGTGGTGGCGAAGCTGGTCGAGAAGCACATGATCATCGACCTTGCCCATGCCTCGGTCGCGATGGACCGCGAGGTGCTGGCCATGGTCGATGTGCCGGTCGTCATCAGCCACACCGGCGTCTTCAGCGAATGCGCCCATCACCGCAACGTGCCCGACGACATCCTGCAAGCCATCGCGGCCAAGGGTGGGCTGATCGGCATCGGCTACTGGGAAGAGGTAACGTGCGACCCCACCCCGCCCGGCATCGCCCGCGCGATCAAGTCCGCCGTCGATCTGGTGGGCGAGGATCACGTGGCGCTCGGCTCGGACTTCGACGGGGCCGTCACCACGACCTTCGACGCCAGCGAGCTGGCCGCCCTGACCCAGGCACTGATGGATCAGGGGCTGACCGACGCCCAGATCGCCAAGATCATGGGCGGCAACATGGTGCGGTTCCTGCAGGCAGCCCTGCCACCTGCCTGACGCTCAGATCGGCCGGTCAGAGGCGAAGATCCTGTCGATCATCGCCTGCGTGCCCTTCGCATCCTCGAGCGTCCAGGGATAGGCCGCGCGCTGGCGCAGCGACCGGCCGAAGGCCTCGACCTGCAGCTTGTACTGGTTCACGCCGGGAAAGCGTTCGACATGGTCGGGCTGGCCGGGACGCAGCAGGTGAAGCTGCGCCTCGGCGAAAAGGCCCGCGTTGAAGGGGCCGGTCATGCGGATCAGCCCGCGCTCGCCCTGAAAGACCACCTCCTGCCGGGGCGGCAGCCGCATCGAGGTCATGGCGGCGAAGGTGAACTCCCCCTCGGGGCCCGCACCCGGCCTGGCCATGTCGCCCATGACCTGCGCGAAGACGTC
Organism: uncultured Paracoccaceae bacterium; assembly: GCA_945952025.1. Lineage (GTDB taxonomy): Bacteria > Pseudomonadota > Alphaproteobacteria > Rhodobacterales > Rhodobacteraceae > TMP-24. The sequence continues at coordinate 10,492 of CAMFGW010000003.1, read as the reverse complement.
GACGCCGTTTTCCCGCCGGATGCGCGAGGCAAGGCGCAGGGGCTCGGCCCCCGTCACCCAGCGGATCGAGCCATAGGCATAGACGCCGATGTCGGGGATCGAGCCGCCGCCGGTGTCGGCCCGGTTGCGGATGTTGCCGCCGTCCGCGCGGTTGTCATAGCTGAAAGCAGCGTCGGCATGCAGCACCCGGCCGATGGCGCCTTCCGCAACCAGCGCCCGCGCCCGCTGCCATTGCGGGTGATGGACGATCATGTAGGCCTCGGCCGCCAGAAGGCCGGTCGCGTCCCGCGCACCGATGATCGCGTCGATCTGGCTGGCCTCCAGCGCGATCGGCTTTTCGACCAGCACATGCTTGCCGGCCTCAAGCGCCTTCAGCGCCCAGTCGACATGCAGGTGGTTGGGCAGGGGCACATAGACCGCCTCGACCTCGGGGTCATCAAGGACGGCCTGGTAGCCGTCATGGACGATCAGGTCGGGCGCGAAGGACCGGAAGGGCTCGGCCCGCGCGGCGTCCGAGGTGCCAAGCGCATATAGCCGCGCGCCGTCGGCCGCATGGATCGCCCGCGCCATATGGTCGCGCGCAAACTTGGCCGCCCCAAGAACACCCCAGTTGACCACCTTCATGGCACCGCTCCGTTACCGCTATCAGCCGCAAGCTACCAGTCCGCGGCACAGCGCACAACGTCAGGTCGCATCGGTGGGCGGCGGCTCCGGGCGGCGCGCGGTCCTGACGGACCAGACGATGCTGACGAGGTAGATCACGTCGAAGGCCAAGAGCATTTCCCAGGGGTAGACGGTCAGCAGCGTGACACCGGCCACAACCGCGACCAGCGCCGCCCAGGCATGTTCGGCATAGATCGTCGTCTTCATCGAAAAGGTCGGCAGGCGGCTGACCATCAGCCCGCCCGAAACGACCAGCCAGCCGGCAACGAACGGCGCAGGAAGGGTGATGTGCCCCGGCAGGACCCGCGACAGGAAAAGCGGCGCAAGGGCCACGAGCGCCCCGGCAGGCGACGGCACGCCGGTAAAGAACCGCTTGTCGGGCGGCGTGTCGCCCTTCATCCCGACGTTGAAACGCGCGAGCCGCAGGCAGCAGCAAAGCGCATAGATCAGGGCCGCCGCCCAGCCGAGTTCGTGCGCATCCTTCAGCGCCCAGAAGTAAAGCACCATCGCCGGCGCCACGCCGAAGTTCACGAAGTCGGCCAGCGAGTCGAGTTCCGCGCCGATGTTGCTCTGGCTGCCAAGCGCGCGGGCCACACGCCCGTCCACCCCGTCAAGAATGGCCGCCAGGATGATGAGAGCCACGGCAAGGCTGATGCCGCCGAAGGCCGCCATGCGGATCGCGGTCAGCCCGGCGCAGATCGCGCCCAGCGTCAGGGCATTCGGCAGAAGGCTGATGAGCGGCAGTTCGGCTCGTGGCTTCCGCGGCCGCCTCCGTGCCGGTTTGGCTTCGTCGGGCGTCGGGGCCTGTGCCATGGCTCAGTCGCGCCGTACGTCGAGCGGCTCTTGCGGCCCCGTCAGCCGCGCGAGCACGGTCTGCCCCGCAACCATGGTCTGCCCGACCGCGACGACCGGCACCACGCCCTGCGGCAGGTAGACGTCGAGCCGCGAGCCGAAGCGGATCAGCCCGAACCGCTCGCCCCGCCGCGTCATCTGGCCGGGCTGCACCCAGCACAGGATGCGCCGCGCAACCAGCCCCGCGATCTGCACCACCGCGATCGACCGCCCGTCGCCCAGGTCGATCCTCAGCGCGTTGCGCTCATTATCCTCGCTCGCCTTGTCGAGCGAGGCGTTGAGGAACTTGCCCGGCCGGTAGACGACGGCGCCGACCGTGCCCTCGACCGGGGCGCGGTTCACATGGCAGTTGAAGACGCTCATGAAGACAGAGATGCGGGTCAGGGGTTCGGCCGGCAGGCCCAGCCCCTCGGGCGGGACGGCCGGCGCGATCATCGACACGACGCCGTCGGCCGGGCTGACGACCAGCCCCTCGGCCATCGGTGTCACGCGGACCGGATCGCGGAAGAAATAGTAGCACCAGACGGTCAGCCCGGTCAGGATCCAGCCCAGGGGCGGGCAGATCAGGAAGCCGACGACGGCCGCGGCGGCGAAGGCCAGGACGAAGCGCCGCCCCTCGGGATTCATGGGCGGCAGGACGCTGTCGCGAAGCTTCATCGGAACCCTTTCTGCGGCGGTCGCTGGCCGCCCCCTAGCCAAGCCTGCGCCAAAGCGCAACCTTTCTGGCCGTCAGGCGGGCACCTCCATGCCCTTTTCGCGCGCCAGTTCCCGCATCCGGTCCTGCAGCTTTTCAAAGGCCCTGACCTCGATCTGGCGAATCCGCTCGCGGCTCACATTGTAGCGCGAGGACAGATCTTCAAGCGTCACCGGCTCGTCCCTGAGCCGCCGCTGCATCAGGATTTCCTTCTCGCGGTCATTGAGCGTGTCCATCGCCGCGACCAGCATGGCGCGCCTTGCGTCCAGCTCTTCGCTTTCGGCATAGGCCGAGGCCTGGTCGGCATCGGTATCCTCCAGCCAATCCTGCCATTGCGACCCGCCCTCGCCGTCCGCGCCGACCTGCACGTTGAGCGACGCATCGCCCCCCGTCAACCGGCGGTTCATGTCGATCACGTCCGTCTCGGTCACGTTCAGGTCGCGCGCGATCTGGGCGACGTTTTCGGGCCGCAGGTCGCCCTCTTCGAGCGCGCCGATCTTGTTCTTGGCCTTGCGCAGGTTGAAGAACAGCTTCTTCTGCGCCGAGGTGGTGCCAAGCTTCACCAGGCTCCACGACCGCAGGATGTACTCCTGGATCGAGGCGCGGATCCACCACATGGCATAGGTCGCGAGCCGGAAGCCCTTTTCCGGGTCGAAGCGTTTGACCGCCTGCATCAGCCCGACGTTCGCTTCGGAAATCACCTCGGCCTGCGGCAGGCCATAGCCCCGGTAGCCCATGGCGATCTTGGCCGCGAGCCTGAGGTGCGAGGTCACGAGCCGGTGCGCGGACGAGGAATCCTGGTGATCGGCCCAGGCTTTCGCCAGCATGTATTCCTCTTCCGGCTCCAGAAGCGGAAACTTGCGGATTTCCTGCAGGTAGCGGTTGAGGCCCTGTTCGGGACTGGGTGCGGGAAGATTGGCATAGGTTGCCATGGGGCGGCTCCTTTCGGATCCGGGGGGCCAGAACGCGGCCCGGCGGAATGCAAGCGACTAAGGTATAGGGACGGGCGGAAGATTCAAGGGCAACCCGCACGGTCGCATAGGTGTTATGCGCCGTGATCGGGGCGTCAGAGCACCGGGCTGAAGGTCGCCGCCAGATTGTGGACAAGCCGCCGCGTCCAGCGCCAGGCCCGCACCTCGTCCAGCGTCACCTCGCGGCTTTGGCCCAGGTAGCTCAACTGCCGGGCCCGGATCGCGGCAAGAGGGCCAGCGCCAGCCAGCAGCATGTTGTTTTCGAAGTTCAGGTCAAAGCTCCGCCGGTCAAGGTTCGCCGAACCGATCATCGCCAACCGCCCGTCGACGGTCAGCGTCTTGGAATGCAAAAGCCCCGGCCCGTGCTCGAAAATGCGCACCCCGGCAAAGAGGAGCCCAGCGTAATAGCTGCGGCTCGCGGCCGCGACGAAGCGGTTGTCGTTCACCGCCGGCAGGATCAGCCTCACCTTCACCCCCCGCCGCGCGGTCGAGCGCAGGATGTCCTGCACGGGCGTCGAGGGGACATAGTAGGGCGTGGTCACGACGATCTCGTCCAGCGCGCTGGCCGCGACCTGGATGATCGTGTCCGGCACGGCGTTCTGCGACAGGTCGGGGCCGCTGCCGAAGGCGATGGCGGGATGGCCGTCGGCATGGGCCGCGACCGGGCGGTCGAGGACGGCGGCGATATCCTCCCCGGTATGGCTCATCCAGTCGGCGACAAAAAGCTGCTGCATCTGCCAGGCGACCGGCCCGTCCACCCGCATCATGATGTCAACCCAGGGGCCGAAGGCCGCCTTGGGCAGGAAGGCCGCATCGGCGCAGTTCTGGCTGCCGACCCAGGCCACCTGCCCGTCGATCACCATGATCTTGCGGTGGTTCCGGATGTCGATCCGCCCGACCATCATCCGCAGCGTCGGCCAGCGCGTGTCGAAGGCGGAACAGGTCCGGACCCCCGCCGCCTCCAGCGCCTGCCAGCCCCCGGTGCGCAGGATCTCGCGCGAGCCGAGCCCGTCGACCATCGCCCGGCAGGTCACGCCGCGCCGCGCCGCGCGGGCGAGCGCGTCCATGATCTTGCCGCCGTTCGTATCGTCGAGCCAGATGTAGAAAAGGACATGCACCGTCTCGCGCGCCGCGTCGATGTCGGCGACCATCCCGTCAATCGCCGCATCGCTGTCGGGCGCCAGCACCATCCGGTTGCCCGACACCGGCGAAAACCCGTTGACCGCCGCCGCGCGCGCAAACGCCGCCCGGCTGCCGCCCGGCAGGGCACGCGGTGCGACGGGCGAGACGATCTGCGGCTGGACCGGCAGGCCGGCGATCACCGTCCGCATCCGCTTGACCGCCGCCCGGCCGAAGCTCACCTCGCCCAGGAAGGCATAGAGCAGGATGCCAAGGCCGGGGATCGCGAAGATCACCAGCATCCAGGCGATCCGCGCCGCCGGATCGCGGTTGGGCCGCGTGAGCGCGCGCAGCATCACCACGAACTGCGCGAGGTAAAGGATCAGCAGGTCGATCATCGCCCAGTAGCCGCTCATGCCTTGGCGGCCCCGTCGCGCAACTGGCCGATGAGCCGGGCCATGTCCTCCGGCACCGGGCTTTCGAACGAAAGCGCCTGCCCCGTGACGGGGTGGACGAAACCCAGCGTCGCGGCATGAAGCGCCTGCCGGGGAAAGGCGTCCGCCGCCCCTGCCGCCGCCGCACCCACCGCCTTGGCCGACAGCTTGCGCCGCCCGCCATAGGTCGGATCGCCGACCAGCCCATGGCCCAAATGCGCCAGATGCACCCGGATCTGGTGCGTCCGCCCGGTTTCGAGCCAGCAGTCGATCAGCGCGGCGGCGGGTGGTGTGCCAAAACCCTCGACCACCCGGACCCGCGTCACCGCATGCCGCCCGCCGTGCGAGGTGACGGCCTGCCGCTGGCGGTCGGTCTTGTGGCGCGCAAGCTGCGTCGCGACCCGCAGGATGCCGCCGGCCTCGAACTCCACACCCGAAATGCCGTGCAGGCGCGGGTCGGCCGCGCTTGGCTGGCCATGGCAAAGCGCCAGGTAATGCCGCTCGACCTTGTGCCGCTCGAATTGGGCGGCAAGCCCCTGGTGCGCCCGGTCGGTCTTGGCCACGACCAGAAGGCCGCTCGTGTCCTTGTCGATCCGGTGGACGATCCCCGGCCGCCGCGCGCCGCCGATCCCCGACAGGCTGTCGCCGCAATGAGCCAGAAGCGCGTTGACGAGCGTGCCGTCCGGCGAGCCGGGCGCGGGATGGACCACAAGGCCCGCAGGCTTGTCGATGACGATAAGCTCGCCATCCTCCCACACGACCGAAAGCGGCATCTCCTGCGCCACTGTCTCCAGCGCGACCGGCGGGTCGAGCCTGAGGTGATAGACCTGCCCCTCGGCCACGGCCGCCTTGGCGTCGGTCACCGGCACACCGTCGCAACTGACGGCGCCGTCAGCCAGCATCCGGGCGATCCGGGTGCGCGACAGGTTCGCATCGGCTGGCACATCGCGCGCCAGTGCCTTATCGAGTCTGTCAGGGGGATCTGCGCCGATCACCACCTCCAGAAGGGGCTGTTCCATGCCGGACATTGATGAACGCACCTCCCAAGGGTCGGATCAGGCCGCGCCGGGCGGCCCCGCGCCCCGGGGCCTTGCGCCCCAGGACCTGCCCCCCGACCTGCGGCTCCTGAAGGGCCTGGTGACGGCACTGACCGCCACCATGATCGGCGGCCTTCTAATCCTGATCGCGCTCTTTGTCACCCGCCTGCCGAAGGCGGCCTCACCCGTGGGCCCGTCCATGCCCGCCGGACTGGCCCTGCCCGCCGGAATGACCCTGCCCGCCGGACTGACCCTGCCCGCCGGCGCCGCCCCCCGCGCCGTCACCTTCGGAATTGGCTGGGTCGCCGTGGTGACCGACAAGGACCAGATCCTGATCTTCGACGCCGCGACCGGCACCTTGCGCCAGACCGTGACGCTTGCGCCGTAGGCGCGGTGACGCTTGCACCGTGAGCGCGCGATTTCCCCTTGCAACCCCGCCGCCCCACGGCTACATCGCGCCGCAAGGGACCCGTAGCTCAGCTGGATAGAGCATCAGACTACGAATCTGAGGGTCGGGCGTTCGAATCGCTCCGGGTCCGCCATACAAATCAAGCACTTAGGCGACAAGCGGACCGGCTCTGCCGGTCCCGAGAACCGTATAGGCACAGTGAACCTGCCTTGGGACGGTGTTCGGGCCCCTAAGATTTCCTCAGGACTCCAATGGGTTAGGCGCCACCGAGTTCCCGGGTCACGCCACCGGCCACCAGCGCGACGGCCTTCATGGGCACAATGCCGTTGCTAGTCGAGTTCTGCCTTCACGCCGCCCTTGGCGCGCACCAGCGCGACCAATTCGCCAACGATCCGGGGCATCTCCTCGATGGACGCCACTCACGCGGCCGTCGGGCCCTGAGTTCGACATCTGCTCGGTCTATCATCGCCAACGACACGCCCCTGGCTGGCCGGGGAAATCCTCCGGCGGGCCGGGACCCACCGACTGGCCCATAGGCGAGGTGGCGAATGACGACGAATGGTTCGCCTGCGGAAGGGCGGCGCGATGGCACCCTGACGCGAGGGCCCACCGCACCCTCGACAACCGACCTCGGCTCTGGGATGAAGGCCGGGCATTGCCCTGGCCAAGGACGCGCGCACCCGTGACCCCGACCCCCGATCTGATCGCCGGCCTGCCCGTCCTCTTCGTCATGGCCGCCGACCTGGAATATGGCCCGGCGCTTGCCGCGCGGATAAGGCCCCTGATGACCGGCGTGGGCCCGGTCGAGGGCGGCGTCGCGCTCGCCTCGGCGCTCGCGGGGATGGTCAAGCGTCCAAGGCTGGTCGTCTCGCTCGGCTCGGCCGGGTCGCGGGGGCTCGACCAGGCGCGGGTCTACCAGGTCACATCGGTCGCCTATCGCGACATGGACGCCTCGGCCATCGGCTTTGCCCGGGGCGTCACGCCCTTCCTCGACCTGCCCGCCCGGATCGACCTGCCGCACCGCATTCCCGGCCTGCCGGGCGCCAGCCTTTCGACCGGCGCGAACATCGTCAGCGGTGCGGCCTATGACGCCATCGCGGAAGATATGGTCGACATGGAAACCTACGCCCACCTGCGCGCGGCGCAGGCCTTCGGCCTGCCGCTGATCGGTCTGCGCGGCATTTCGGACGGGGTGGCAGAGCTTGGGCAGCTGGCCGACTGGACCCAGTATCTGCACCTGATCGACGCGCGTCTGGCCGAGGCGGTGGACGCCATCGGCGCCGCTATCGCCGATGGCCAGCTGAAGGTCTGAAAGGCAGTCGGGCGACCCTGATGGCAGCCCGGACCGGCAGCCTCAGGCGCCGCGCAGAAGCGCGTCGATCGACGGTGGCAGGGCGCGGCCGGGCTGGCCCGCCGCGGGCACACGGCCATCGGGCGTCATCTGGTCGACGGTCTGCGGCAAGGCCGCCGTCAGGCGCTGCAACAGCTCGTCCTCGCTGATCCCCGCCCGCTGGGCGAGCGTCGCGACGACATCGGGGCCAAGCGCCGCCCGCAGGTCCGGCGCGGCAATCGGCTGGTTCTGGCCCGGCCCGACCCAGCTTTGCACGCTGTCGTTCACGGCCGGCGCCGCCGTGCCCTGAAAGTGGTTGAGAAGATCGCGCAGCCCGGTACCGAGCGTCGTCCCGAGCGAGGCCTGCGGGTCCGACCCGGCCGACCCGGCGGGCGCAGCAGCCGCGCCCCCCTGGGCCGGCGGCACGTCACCGGCGGCCGAGGTCGCATGGCCCAGCATCCGGCCGATGGCCTCGCGGTTCTGGTAGCCCGCAACGGCCACCAGGCCAAGAAGCGCGAGAAGTGAAGGGGAGTTGTTGGACATGGGTCACCTCCTGAAGGGATGGGCGCGCGCGGAAGCCGGATGGCCAGCGGCGCCCGGACTTTCAGAGCCTACCACCCGATTGCCCGGCCCCGACAGGTCGCAATCCGCCAATGGTTCCCCCTTGCGCGCCAGATCCCGCCGACCGGGGGCGCACTAAGGGAGGCCCTCGGGGAAGCCTCAGACCGCCCGCCCCGCCAACATCCCCTCATAGACCGCCTCTTCCGCCGTGCGCGGCGCGGCGCAATCGCCGATCCTGTGCACCTCGACCCCGAGAGCGCGCGCCGCCTCCCACAGCTCGGCCCGGGGCCGGTGGCCGGTCGACAGGACCAGCGTCTCGACCCCCTCGACCGGCATCGGCAGCTCGGACGCGGTATGCTGCAGATAGACCGTATCGCCGTCAGTGCCGAAAAGCCGCGCATAGGGCGTGACGCGGACCCCTGCCCGATGCAGCTCGGCCGCGATCGTGTCGCGGACATAAAGCGGCAATGCCTCGCCCACATGCAGCCCGTTGACCGCCAGGTCGACCGAGCGGCCTTCGCGCGCCAGCATCTCGGCCAGTCCCGGCCCGATCCAGTCCGCCCGCCAGTCGGCGACCAGCACATTGCCGCCGGTCGTGACCTGACGCTGCAAGACCTGCCAGGCATCGACGACCTGCATCGCGCCGTCCGTCACAATTTCGGGCCTGTAGGGCTCAGCGCCGGTGGCAAGGATCACCGCATCGGCCCCGAAACCGGCAAGGAATTCTGGGGTCACCGACGTCGCGCGACGGATCGTGGCCCCGGCCCGCTCGGCCTCGCGCGAAAGGTTGGTGACGATCCCGCCGAACTCGGCGCGGCGCGGCAGAAGCTGCGCCAGAAGCGCCTGCCCGCCCAGTTGCGCCGCCCCCTCGCAAAGCGTGACCTCATGCCCCCGCTCCGCCGCGACGGCAGCCGCCTTCAGCCCGGCCGGGCCGCCACCGACCACCAGCACGCGGCGCGGACGGGGCGCAACGACCGGCGCCCCCAGCGCCAGCTCGCGCCCGGTTTCGGGGTGCTGGATGCAGGAAATCGGCAGGCCGCGATGAAAGTGCCCGATGCAGGCCTGGTTGCAGCCGATGCAGGCGCGGATGTCGTCGAAGCGCCCGGCTTCGGCCTTCACCGGCATCTCGGGGTCGCAGATCAGGGCCCGCGTCATGCCGCACATGTCCGCCATGCCGGCCTTCAGCATCGCCTCGGCCTCTTGCGGCTGGTTGATGCGGCCGGCGACGAAGACCGGAACCTTCAGCGCCTGCCGGAAGGTCCGCGCGTCGCTGCCCAGATAGCCCGCGGCAAAGGCCATCGGCGGCACGATATGGACCGCGCCCCCGACCGTCGCCGAACTGCCGACCGTCAGGTTCACGAAGTCGAGCCGCTCCTCCAGCGCCCGGCAGGCGGAAAGGCTTTCGGCGGCCGTCAGCCCCGCCTCGTCCTTTTCCGTCATGCTGACCCGAAGGCCGATCACGAACTCCGGCCCCGTCGCCAGCCGCACGGCCTCTAGCACCTCGACCAGGAAGCGCAGCCGGGCGGCGTCCGAGCCGCCATAGCCGTCCTCGCGCAGGTTCACGCGCGGGTTCAGGAACTGGGCCGGCAGGTAGCCGTGGCTCGCCACCACCTCGACCCCGTCAAGCCCGGCCTCGGCCATCCGCCGCGCCGCCGCCGCATAGCCCGCGACGATCTCGGCGATCATGCCTTCGTCCATCGCGCGCGGCATGACATGGAAGCGCTCGTTCGGCACGGCGGATGCCGACCAGGCAACCGCGAGCATGCCGTTCGCGCTTTCCATGATCTCGCGCCCCGGATGGAAAAGCTGCGAGAAGAGCGCGGTGCCGTGCCGATGGCAGGCCTCGGCCAGCCGCCGATAGCCCGGAATGCAGGCATCATCGTCGGCCATCAGCAGGTGCGAGGTATAGCGCGCCGTCTCATGCACGCCCGCCACCTGGGAAATGATGAGCCCCGCACCCCCCCGCGCCCGCGCCTCATGATAGGCGATGAGCGCGTCATTCACCGTGCCGTCCGTCGGCAGGACCGTGTCGTGCCCCGTCGACAGGATGCGGTTGCGGATCGTCAGGTTTCGGATCCGGAAGGGTTCGAACAGGTGCGGGAAGGCGGTTGGGGCGGTCATGGCACGGCTTCGATCAACAGGGGTCAGGCCGCAGTTGTGACAGGCGGGGTGCGGGTTGGAAAGGGCGGGCGCGCGGGTGGAAGGCCGCCCCGGTTGCAGAATCGCCCCCCGCCGCGCCAAGGTCGCCCCATGTGCGGACGCTTCAATCTTGCCGGGCTGTCGTGGGCCGAGGTTCACGCGCTGCTGTCCGAAGGCCGGGTGCCGGCCGGCTGGGCCGAGGGGCGTGACGTGCAGGCCGTCCCGCGAAGCTACAATGTCGCGCCGACGCAGGACGTGCCTCTGGTGCGTTTCGTCCATCGCC
>CAMFGW010000002.1 GCA_945952025.1 uncultured Paracoccaceae bacterium | reverse complement strand
GGGGGGCGGCGCGGGGGGGGGGGCGACGGGTGCGTGGGGGCGGCCGGGGGGGGGGGCCAGGACGGCCCCCTCTGCATCGCGTTCGAGGACAGCGACACCGGCGCCGCCGCCGCCCGCGCGGCCGGGATGACCGTGGTGCAGATCCCCGACCTTGGGCCCGCGACGGGCATCCATGCCCACCATGTCGCCGAAGACCTGATCGCCGGCGCGCGCGCCGCCGGGCTGATCTGACCGGCGATGCAACAGCCCGGGGCCGAGGCAGCGCTTTCCCGGATCGGCTGGACCGACGCCCGCACCGCCGACCTGCCCCCGGACACGGCCCCAGCCCGCGTCAGTGCCGTCCACCGCAGCCGCCTGACCGCGATCTTCGAAGGCGGCGCCCGGCCCCTGGCGACGCCCCCCGGCCTTTCGACCGGCGACATCGCCGTCGGCGACTGGATAGCGGCCCAGCCCGACGCACCGCAGGCGGTGGCCCTTTTGCCCCGCGCCACGCTCCTGTCCCGCCGCGCGGCGGGGCGCGAGACGCGCGACCAGCTGATCGCGGCCAATGTGGACACGGCCTTCCTGACCACCTCGGCCAATGCCGATTTCAACGAGGCGCGGCTCGAACGGCTGCTGGCTCTGGTCCATCAGGGCGGCGTCCGGCCGGTGATCCTTCTGACCAAGGCCGACCTCTGCCCCGACCCCGGGGCCTACCTCGACCGCATCGCCGCCATCGCGCCGGACCTGACCGCGTTCGCGCTGACCGCGACCGACCCGGCCAGCGTGGACCGGCTCGCCCCCTGGACCGGCCCCGGCCAGACCGTCTGCTTCCTTGGCACCTCGGGCGTCGGCAAGTCGACGCTCGCGGGCCACCTCGCGCGCCTGTCGATTGAGACCGCGCCGATCCGCGAGGCCGACGCCCGGGGGCGCCACACCACGACGGCGCGCACGCTTTACCCGCTGGCGGGCGGGGGCTGCCTGATCGACACGCCGGGCATGCGCGAACTTCGACTGCCCGACGTGGCCGAGGGGCTGGAGGCGACCTTCGCCGACGTGACCGAACTCGCGACCCGCTGCCGCTTCCGCGATTGTGCGCACGAGGCCGAGCCGGGCTGCGCCGTGCAGGAGGCCATCGCCGAAGGCCGGCTCGACCCCGTGCGCCTCGACCGCTGGCGGAAGCTTCAGGCCGAGGACCGCCACAACGCCGCCACTGCCGCCGACCTGCGCGCCGCCGGCCGCCGCTTCGGCCGCATGGTGCGCGACGCGGGCAAGCACAAGCGGCGCTGGGACGCGACCGACGAATAGGTGCCCCCGTTTACCTCCGGCCCCTGAGCTACTACATCTGAACCACCCTGACCGCCGCAAGTCTGAGGCCCCGATGACCGAGGAAACCGGGAACCGCTACCAGGTTCTCGCCCGCAAATACCGGCCCGAAACCTTCGCCGACCTCGTCGGGCAGGAGCCGATGGTGCGCACCCTGAAGAACGCCTTCGCGGCCGACCGGATCGCGCAGGCCTTCATCATGACCGGCATCCGCGGCACCGGAAAGACCACGACGGCGCGCATCATCGCCAAGGGGCTGAACTGCGTCGGCCCCGACGGCACCGGCGGCCCGACGACCGACCCCTGCGGCGTCTGCGACCATTGCCGCGCCATCATCGAGGGCCGCCATGTCGACGTGATGGAGATGGACGCCGCTTCCCGCACCGGCGTCGGCGACATCCGCGAGATCATCGAAAGCGTCCACTACCGGGCGGCTTCCGCGCGCTTCAAGGTCTACATCATCGACGAAGTGCACATGCTGTCGACGAACGCCTTCAACGCGCTTCTGAAGACGCTCGAGGAACCGCCCGCCCATGTGAAGTTCATCTTCGCCACGACCGAGATCCGCAAGGTCCCGGTCACAGTCCTGTCGCGCTGCCAGCGGTTCGATCTGCGCCGGATCGAGCCGGAGGTGATGATCGGCCTTCTGCAGAAGATCGCGACGGCCGAAGGGGCCGAGATCAGCAGCGAGGCGCTGGCGCTCATCACCCGGGCGGCCGAAGGATCTGCGCGCGACGCGACATCGCTTCTGGACCAGGCGATCAGCCATGGCGCGGGCGAGACGACCGCCGATCAGGTGCGCGCCATGCTGGGGCTCGCGGACCGGGGCCGCACGCTCGATCTGTTCGACATGATCCTGAAGGGGCAGGCGGCAGAGGCGCTGGCCGAGTTGGCCTCTCAATATGCCGGGGGCGCCGACCCGATGGCGGTCCTGCGCGATCTGGCCGAGGTGACGCACTGGATTTCGGTCGTGAAGATCACGCCCGAGGCGGCGGATGACCCCACGGTCCCGCCGGACGAACGCGCGCGCGGGCTGGCCATGGCCGCGGCCCTGCCGATGCGGGCGCTGACGCGGCTGTGGCAGATGCTTCTGAAGGCGCTCGAGGAAGTCGCCCAGGCGCCAAACGCGATGATGGCCGCCGAAATGGCCGTGATCCGCCTGACCCATGTCGCCGATCTGCCCGACCCCGAACAGCTGATGCGCCGCCTGGCCGAGGCGCCCGCCCCCTCGCCCGCCCCATCATCTGCCGCTCCGCGCGGGCCAACACCGCCACCGTCCGGACCGGCGGCGCAAGTGGCCCAGCCCCAGCCGCGCGCCTTCGTCGTCCCTTCCGGCGCGGCGGCCGCGCCCGCGCTTGCCCCGGATACCAGCCTTGCGCGCTTCGCGACCTTTCCGGCGGTGGTCGACCTGATCCGCGCCAACCGCGACGTGCGCCTTCTGGTCGATGTCGAAACCTACGTCCGCCTCGTGCGCTACGCCCCCGGCCGGATCGAGTTCGAGCCCGCGCCCGACGCCCCCCGCGACCTGGCAGCGACACTCTCGCAGCGCCTTCAGTCCTGGACCGGCGCCCGCTGGGGCGTGTCGATCGTTGCAGGCGGCGGCGCGCCCACGGTGCTCGAGGAACGCGGCGCCGCCCAGCGCGCGGCCGAGGACGAGGCGCGAAAGAACCCGGTCGTGCAGGCGATCTTCGCCTTCTTCCCGGCGGCGAAGTTCCGCGCCGTGCGCACCGTGGCCGAGACCGAGGCCGAAGCCGCAACCACCGCCCTGCCAGAGGCGGATGACGACTGGGATCCGTTCGAGGAATAGGAGAGAACGACAATGCTCAAGGGACTGGGTGGCCTCGGCGGCCTCGGCGACATGGCCAAGATGATGAAGGCCGCGCAGGAGATGCAGGGCAAGATCACGGAATTGCAGGAAAGCTTCGCCCGCATGAACGTGGTGGGCGAGGCCGGCGCCGGCCTTGTGACCGCCACCTGCACCGTGAAGGGCGAGGTCAGGGCGCTCGACATCAACGCCTCGATCCTTGACCCCACGCAGAAGGAAGTGGTCGAGGACCTGATCGTCGCCGCCCTCAAGGACGCACAGTCTAAAGCCGCCGACAGGGCCCAGTCAGAGCTTCGGGCCCTGACCGAAAGCCTGGGCCTGCCGCCAGACTTCAAGCTGCCGATCTGACGGGCGGTCGGCCATGCCTGACGCCCCCGCCGACGTCGATGCGCTGATCGAGCTGATGGCCCGGCTTCCGGGCCTCGGCCCCCGCTCGGCCCGCCGGGCGGTGCTGCACCTCTTGTCGCGGCGCGGCCAGCTGATGGCGCCGCTTGCCGAAACCATGGCCCGCGTGGCGCGCACCGTCCACGACTGCACCCGCTGCGGCAATATCGCGACCGGCGAGATCTGCGACATCTGCGCCGATCCCGCCCGCGCCACCGGCGAATTGTGCGTGGTCGAGGATGTGGCCGACCTTTGGGCGATGGAGCGCGGGCAGGCCTTCAAGGGCCGCTATCACGTGCTGGGCGGCACGCTCTCGGCGCTCGACGCCGTGGGGCCGGACGACCTTGGCATTCCCCGCCTCGTCGCGCGCCTGAGCGAGGAAGGCATCGTCGAAGTCATCCTCGCGCTCGACGCCACGGTCGATGGCCAGACGACCGCCCATTACATCGCCGACGCCATCGAACGCGCCGCCTCTGCCGGCGAGCCGGTCAGCGTCACCACGCTGGCGCGCGGCGTGCCGGTCGGGGGCGAACTCGACTACCTGGACGAAGGCACGATACAGGCCGCGCTGCGCGCCCGCCGCCGGTTCTGACCCCTTCAGGCCAAAGGAAAACCCCCGGCCACCTTGCGGGACCGGGGGTCTGTTCTTCGCTACGTGCGGCAGGCGATCAGCGGCGCGGGCCGCGATCGTCGTCCTCGTCCTCGTCGTCATCATGGGCGAGCGGCTTGAAGAAGCTTTCGGCGTCCGAAAAGTCCTTATCGTCCTTCTCTTCCGGCTCGGGCTTCGTGCCAAACGACTCGAGCACCGCATCCGCCGAGCGCGGCTCGGCCGACATGCCAAGCGACTGTTCGGTCGAGACCAGCTTGCGGCGTTCGTCGTCGCTCATGACCCCGCCGTCTGCGGCCTTCTTCTTCACCGCGCGCTGCACCTCGGCGTCAAGCTCGGTCTGCTTGGACAGGCCCAGCGCCACCGGATCGACCGGGGTGATGTTGCCGATGTTCCAGTGGGTCCGGTCGCGGATGGCGGCGATCGTCGGCTTCGTCGTGCCGACCAGCTTGCCGATCTGCGCGTCCGACAGTTCGGGGTGGAATTTCACCAGCCACAGGATGGCCGCCGGCCGGTCCTGCCGCTTGGACAGGGGCGTGTAACGCGGGCCGCGGCGCTTTTCCTCGCCCAGGGCCGCCGCGTTGAACTTGAGCTTCAGGCGATAGGACGGGTCCTTCTGGCCCTTTTCGATCTCGATCGGTTCCAGCTGGTTGTTGGCGACCGGGTCGAAGCCCTTCACGCCCTGCGCCACGTCGCCGTCGGCGATGCCCTGCACCTCAAGCTCGTGCAGCTCGCAGAACTCGCCGATCTGCTTGAAGCTCAGCGTCGTATTGTCGACCAGCCAGACCGCGGTTGCCTTGGCCATCAGGGGCTTCGTCATCACCCACTCCTTTTTTCGGGGCGCGCAACGGGCAAAACCGCTGCCGAACATATCTTTCCCGCACCGTGAAAACGGCTGCGACCGGGGTCGCCTTTCCACGTTTTCGGGGAAGTCAGCGCGCTATATAGTCGCCCCGACCGCCCATGGAAAGAGAAAATGCAGCCCATTTCGCGCCTGACCCTCGGCCTTCTCGCCCTTCTTTGGGCAACCGCAGCATCCGCCGGCGGCAAACCCGGCGACTTCGACTATTACCTGCTGTCGCTGGGCTGGAGCCCCTCGTGGTGTGCGACGGCGGGCGACCGGCGCGGCGATCCGCAATGCGACGCGGGCACCGGATTCGCCTTCACGCTGCATGGCCTCTGGCCGCAGTATGAACAGGGCTGGCCCTCGGATTGCCAGTCCGGCCGCCGCCCGCCGACGCGGGCCGAGACGGCAGCCATGGCCGACATCATGGGGTCGGCGGGTCTTGCCTGGCACGAATGGCAAAAGCACGGCTCCTGTTCGGGACAGGATGCGCCGGGCTATTTCGCGCTGGCCCGCTGGGCCTACCAGTCGGTCACCGTGCCGCCGGAACTCGAACACCTTGGCCGCGACATCCGCCTGCCCCCCGACCTGGTGGTCAAGGCCTTCCGCCAGGCCAACCCGGCGCTGCCGGCCGACGGCATCCAGGTCACCTGCACCGCCGGCCGCATCGAAGAGGTGCGCATCTGCCTGACCAAAGACCTGATGCCCCGTGCCTGCGGGTCGGACGTGGGCCAGGGCTGCGGGACGGGCAGCGTCCTGATGGAAAAGGTGCGCTGAGCCCCCTAGCGCACCTTCAGGACGATCTTGCCGACATGATCGCCGCCCTCCATCCGCCGGTGCGCCCCGGCGGCATCGGCAAGCGCAAATTCCCGGTCCATCACCGGCGCGATGCGGCCCGAGGACAGCAGGGGCCAGACCTGCGACCTGAGCGCCTCGGCGATGGCCGCCTTGTGGCCGTCCGACCGGGGCCTGAGTGTCGAGCCGGTGATCGTCAGCCGCCGCGCCATGACCGGGGCGAAGTTCAGCTCGACCTTCGGCCCCTGCAGGAAGGCGATCTGCACCAGCCGCCCGTCATCGGAAAGCGAGGCGATGTTGCGCGGCAGGTAGTCGCCCCCCACCATGTCGAGGATCAGGTTCGCGCCTCCCTCGGCCTTCATCACCGTCACGAAATCCTCGGTCCGGTAGTTGATCGCCCGTTCGGCGCCAAGCCCTTCGCAGACCGCGCATTTCTCGGCACTCCCCGCCGTCGCAAAGACCCGCGCGCCGAAGGCATGGGCCAGCTGGATCGCGGTCGTCCCGATGCCGGACGAGCCGCCATGGACCAGGAACCGCTCGCCCGCGCGCAGGCGCCCGCGGTCGAAGACGTTGGTCCAGACGGTGAAGAACGTCTCCGGCAGGCAGGCCGCCTCGCGCAGGGCCATGCCATCCGGGACCGGCAGGCAATGGGCGCCGGGCGCGAGCGCATAGTCCGCGTAGCCTCCGCCGGGCACCAGCGCGCAGACCCGGTCGCCGACCGACCAGTGCGCCCCCGGGCCCACCGCCGCGACAATTCCCGCCACCTCGAGCCCCGGCAGGGGCGAGGCCGACGGCGGCGGCGCATAGGCGCCCGCCCGTTGCAGCGCGTCGGGCCGGTTCACGCCCGCATAATGGACCTCGATCAGCACCTGCCCCGAACCGGGATGCGGCACCGGCACCTCGGCCAGCCGCAGGACATCCGGGCCGCCGGGCGCGCTGATCTCGACCGCGCGCATCGCCTCTGGCAGGCTCATGCCGCACCCCCGGTCCGGGCAACCAGCCGGTCGAGCGCCCGGCTCGAAGGCGCAAGGAGGCGGCCCGCGAAACTGCCGCGAAAATCCGCCTTCAGCTTCTCGAACCGCATCACCTCGGCGATCCGCCGGTCAAGGAAGGCCCAGCTATCGGCCGCGCCCGCGCTCTCGTCCCCCAGCCAGTAAAGCACCGTCGCGCCATAGACCGCCGACAGGCTCGCGCGCTTGGTATAATGCGCGATCCCTTCAGACGTGTCGCCCAGCGCGCGCCAGATCGCGTCCGCCGTGCCCCAGATCAGCCCAGAGCCGACGCCCGCATGTTGCGGCAAGGCAAAAAGCGCCGCCCCCCGCCGCACCACTTCCCGGTCCGCGCCCTGAAGCCGCAACTGCACCGCCCGCGCCACCCTCTCGCGGAACTTCAAGCCGCCCATATCCTCGGCGGCAAGCGCTGCCTCCATCGCGCGGTCGCCCCGGCGGTGATAGTCGACGGCCAGGTCGAGCGCCCCGCGCGGCAGGATCACCGGCAGAAGGTCGGGCGCGATCCCGGCATCCGCCGCCGCGGCCCGAAGCGCCGCATCGGTCCAGCCGTCGAAGGTGACATGCGGCAGGATCGCCTCCAGAAGCCGCGCGCGGTCGCCAGCGATGGTCGGTCCGGTCATCTTCGCCCCCTCTTCAGCTTGTCGAAGGATAACCCTCGCGCGCGGTGGACAAAAGCCGAAACCCCTGCTAAGGGGGCGCTTCCTGCATTTCATGCAACTCTAACCTAGGAAGGTGGTGACACCACATGCAGGTCAGCGTCCGCGACAACAACGTCGAACAGGCCCTCCGCGCGCTCAAGAAAAAGCTTCAGCGCGAAGGTGTGTTTCGGGAAATGAAGCTCAAGCAGCATTTCGAGAAGCCCTCCGTCAAGAAGGCCCGCGAGCAGGCCGAGGCCGTCCGCCGCGCCCGTAAACTGGCGCGCAAGAAGGCCCAGCGCGAAGGCGCTCTCTGAGCCCAACGCAGGTCCGCCGGACCAAAGGCAGGGGAAACCCTGCCAAGGAATGAACCCCTGAGGCCCGCGCGCCACAGGGGTTTTTCTTTTCCATCAGGGACTTGAAAATCTGCGCGACCGCGCCATGGGCGGATCCCCGCCGAGCGCGACTCTTCACGGTTTCTCGATCCCGGGCGGTTTGCTAGCACTCTGCCCGAATGAGGAGACGTTGATGCAAGCCATCCTTCGCACTGCCGCCCTGGGGCTTCTGGTCCTGATGGTCAGCGCTTGTGGTGACAAGGGCCCGCAAGTGACCCGCGCCATGACCTACCAGCCCGCCGTCGCCGGCAACACGCCCGAGATGCAGCGCCTGGTCGCGAAATATGCCGACCTTTACGACGTGCCGGAATCGCTGATCCACCGCGTGATCCGCCGCGAAAGCATGTATAACCCCGCCGCCCGCAACGGCACCTATTACGGGCTGATGCAGATCGACCCGCGCACGGCCCGCACGATGGGCTTCGAGGGGCCCGCCTCGGGACTGCTGGATGCGGAAACCAACCTGAAATACGCCGGGAAATACCTGCGCGGCGCCTGGCTCGTGTCGAAGGGCAACGAATCGCAGGCCGTCGGCTGGTATGCGCGCGGCTACTACTACCAGGCCAAGGCCATGGGCCTGATGCAAGAGGCCGGGCTGAGGGGCTGATCCGGCGCCTCTTCGCGCGGTCAGACGGGAATCGCCGTCGTCTTGAACACGGTCCTCAGCGCAAAGGACGAATGCATCTGTTGCACCCCCGGCAGGCGCGCCAGATACTGGCGGTGGATGCGGGCGAAATCGTCGGTATCCTCGGCCACCACCTTCAGAAGATAGTCGGCCGTCCCCGCCATCAGGTGGCATTCCAGAACGTCCGGGATGCGCCGCACCTCGCGCTCGAACGCCTCGAGCACCTCGTCGGCCTGGCCTGACAGGGTGATTTCCACGAAAACCGTCGTCGGCCGCCCAATCTTGCGGGCGTTCAGCAGGGCCACATAGGCGTCAATCAGCCCCTCTGCTTCAAGCCGCTGCACACGGCGGTGGCAGGCCGAAGGCGACAGGTTCACACGCTCGGACAGTTCGGCATTGGTCTGGCGCCCATCCTTCTGCAGCGCAGAAAGTATGCGGCGATCTGTTGCGTCAAATTCCATAGCTGCGCAAAATCCTTCGCAAGAACGGCTGATATGCGGCAATTATGTGCGCGCCAGCCCGGAATGGCCACCGTTCTTTGCAAAGCAATTTCTTCGTCTCCGCGCCATCCTGCGCCATCCCAATTTCGCGCGAGGAGTCGCACATGAAGATCGGTTGCCCGAAAGAGATCAAGCCGCAGGAATTCCGCGTCGGCGTGACCCCCAATGCCGCCCGCGAGGCCATCGCCCACGGCCACGAGGTCTACGTCGAGACGAACGCCGGGACGGGTTCGGGCTTCAGCGATGACGACTACCGCGCCGCCGGCGCCAAGATCCTCGCGACCGCGGCCGAAGTCTTCAAGACCGCCGACATGATCGTGAAGGTGAAAGAACCCCAGGCGGTCGAGCGCAAGATGCTGCGCGAAGGCCAGATCCTTTTCACCTACCTGCACCTGGCGCCCGATCCGGAACAGACCCACGACCTGCTGAAGTCCGGCGCGACCTGCATCGCCTATGAAACCGTGACCGACCGCACCGGCGGCCTGCCGCTGCTGGCGCCCATGTCCGAAGTCGCGGGCCGTCTTGCGCCCCAGGTCGGCGCCTGGACGCTGCAGAAGGCCAACGGCGGCCGTGGCGTGCTGATGGGCGGCGTGCCGGGTGTGGCGCCGGCGAAGGTCGTCGTCATCGGCGGCGGCGTCGTCGGCACCCACGCGGGCAAGATCGCGGCCGGCATGGGCGCGGACGTGACCGTCCTTGACCGCTCGATCCCGCGGCTGCGCTACCTCGACGACGTCTTCGGGCGTGTCTTCAAGAACGGCTACGCCAGCGCAGGCGCCATCGCCGAACTGATCGCCGACGCCGACATGGTCATCGGCGCGGTCCTGATCCCCGGCGCCGCTGCCCCGAAACTCGTCTCGCGCGCGCAGCTCAAGACAATGAAGCCGGGCGCCGTGCTCGTCGACGTGGCCATCGACCAGGGCGGCTGCTTCGAGACCTCGCACGCGACCACCCATCAGGACCCGATCTACGAAGTCGACGGCATCATGCACTACTGCGTGGCCAACATGCCGGGCGCCGTCGCCCGCACCTCGACCATCGCCCTTGGCAACGCCACCCTGCCCTTCATGCTGGCGCTTGCCGACAAGGGCTGGAAGAAGGCCTGCGCCGATGACGTGCACCTGATGCACGGGCTGAACGTCCACGCTGGCTTGCTGACCTACGAAGCCGTCGGCAAGGCGCTGAACCTGCCGACCGTCACGCCGGAAAGCGTGCTGGCCTGACACCGGCGCGTCCGCGCTGAAGAGGAAACGCCGGGCCCGAGGGTCCGGCGTTTTCGTCAATAGGTTCGGTAAAGGATGAAGGCATCCGGGAAGGGACCGTCGGTGACCCGCGTCCCGTCGGGCCTCAGGACATAGGCCCGGTCGCCCGCAACCTGAACGCTGCGGCCGTCCGCCGCCCTGTCGAGCGTCACCACCCCGCGCGCGGCGTCGAGCCGGTAGCTGCCCTTGGTCAGGAAGGGCGTCACCCGCTTGCCCTCGTAGGTTTCCTCCATCCGGTAGCGCCCGTCTGCGCCAAGCGTCAGGACGGTGCGCAGCCCCGAACAGTCCGCGCAGGGCAGCCGCCCGTCATAGGTGCCGGCAATCGACGCCATGCTGACGGGCACCGGCGTCTCCGAACGGAAGGTGGCATAGCCCGCGCCGCCGGAAAGCTGGCAGGCCGAAAGGCCGATCGCGGCAAGCGTGGCCAGGGCAATGGGGCGTATCATGGGGAAGCCTCCTTCGGTTCGGGAAAAAGAGAAGGGCGGCCCCGGAAGGCCGCCCCGGCTTGCACGGCCAGACGCGCCTAGCGCTTGAGCTGGTCGCGGATCTGCATCAGCACCTCAAGCTCGGTCGGGCCGGCCGGCGCAGCGGCGGCAGCGGGCTTCTTGACCGCCGCGTCCTTGACGCGGTTCACCATCTTCACCAGCAGGAAGACCACGAAGGCGATGATGAGGAAGTTGATGATCGCCGAGACGAACGAACCCCAGGCGAAGACCGCCGCACCGGCGTCGCGCGCCTGCTGCAACGTGGCACCATCCGGGACGTTGCCCTTCAGCACGACATAGTGGCCGGAGAAGTCCGTGCCCCCGGTGATGAGGCCGATGATCGGGTTGATGATGTCACCGACGAGCGAGGTCACGATGGCCGTGAAGGCCGCACCGATGATGATACCGACGGCCATGTCCATGACATTGCCCTTGGCGATGAAGTCCTTGAATTCCTGAATCATGTCTGTCCCTTTCCCCTTCAGAAGTCCGGACGTTTTCGCCCTGGACAAGCGCGCCAAGGTTACCACGCCTTGACCAAAGTCAAAGCGGATAAATTCGCCGCGAATTCCCCCTAGCGACGAAGGACGCCACCTGTGGCTTTTGCGACCTTCTCGACGATCCGCGCCGAGACGGCCTCGATCTCCGCCTCGGTCAGGGTCTTGTCGCGCGGTTGCAGCCGGACGCTGATCGCCAGCGACTTCTTGCCCGGACCCATCTGCGCCTCGGCCCGCTCGCCGGTGAACTGGTCGAAGACCGACACGCGCTCGATCAGGGCCTTGTCCGCCCCTTGCGCGGCATTGACCAGCGTCAGCGCCTCGACCGACTGGTCGACGACGAAGGCGAAGTCGCGCTCGACCGCCTGCAGGTCCGACAGGGCAAGCGGCGCGCGGGTGGCGCTGCGGGCCTTGGGGAAGGGTATCGCCTCTAGGTGCAGGGTGAAGGCCATGGCCGGCCCCTTCACGTCGAAGGCAGCAAGGATGCGGGGATGCAACTCGCCAAAGGTCGCGAGCGCGTTCGGGCCAAGCGCCACGGTGCCGCTGCGCCCCGGGTGCCACCAGCCCGCCACCTTGCGCCCGATCTGGACGCGCGCAGGCGCACCGGCTGCGGCGAGCGCCGCCTCTGCGTCCGCCTTGGCGTCATAAAGGTCGACCGGACGGCGCGAACCGAAGGGGTCGCGCGCCGCACTTGCCCCGATCAGAAGGCCCGATGCCTGAAGCCGCTGCTCGCCCGGTTCGCCGCCGTGAAAGACCGGCCCGACCTCGAACAGCGCCAGATCGGCAATGCCGCGCGCCTGGTTGCGGGCCGCGGCGCGCAGAAGGCCCGGCAGCAGGTCCGGCCGCATGTGCGTCATCTCGGACGAGATCGGGTTGTCGATCCGCGTCGCCTCGGCCCCCCCGTCAAAGAGGGTCGCGGCGGCGCTGTCGATGAAGGAATAGGTCACGCATTCATTGTAGCCGATGGACGCAATCGTCCGGCGCACCATGCGCTCACGTTCCTGCATGGGCGTCAGGATCGGGCGCGGCACCCCGGCCTGCGCGCGGGCCAGCGGCTTGCCCTGAAGCCGGGTCAGCGAGGCGATGCGCGCCACCTCCTCGACCAGGTCGGCCTCGCCCAGCACGTCCGGGCGCCAGGTCGGCGGCTGGACCTGGTCGCCGGTGACGGTGAAGCCCAGCGCGCGAAGCGTGGCGACCTGCGCATCAGCCGGGATCTCCATCCCGACAAGCGACTGGACCCGCGCCGGGTCCAGCCGATAGGCGCGGCGCGTGTCCGGCACCGCGCCGTCGCGCACGACATGGCTGGGCGTCCCGCCGCAAAGGTCGAGGATCATGCGCGTGGCCAGTTCGAGCCCCGGTTCGGTGAAGGCCGGATCGACGCCGCGTTCGAACCGGTAGCGCGCGTCCGAGGTGATGCGCAGCGCCCGGCCGGTGGCCGCGACCGTGATCGGGTCCCAGTAGGCGCTTTCAAGGAAAACGTCGGTCGTCCCCTCGCTCACACCCGAAGCCTCGCCGCCCATGATCCCGGCCAGGCTTTCAGGCCCGGCGTCGTCGGCAATGACCATCGTGCCTTCGGGCAGCGCATAGGTCCGGCCGTCAAGCGCCAGAAGCTCCTCGCCGGCAACGGCCGGACGGACCCGCAGGTTGCCCCTGACCAGCCCCGCGTCGAAAACATGAAGCGGGCGGTTCAGGTCGAAGGTGAAAAGGTTGGTGATGTCGACCAGGGTCGAGATCGGGCGCAGGCCGATCGCCTTCAGCCGCGCCTGAAGCCAGTCCGGCGACGGCCCGTTCTTCACGCCACGGATCAGCCGCCCGGCAAAGAAGGGCGCGCCCTTGGCCTTCAGGTCCGGCGTGATGCTGACACTCAGCGGGCTGTCGAACTGGCCCGGAACCGGCTCGATCACCTGCGGCTTCAGCCGCCCAAGGCCCCGCGCCGCGAGGTCGCGCGCGATGCCGCGCACGCCCAGCGCATCGGGGCGGTTCGGCGTGATCTTGATGTGGATCATCGGGTCGTTCAGCCCGCGCCAGTCGATGTAGCGCGCGCCCAGGGGCGCGTCCGCCGGCAGCTCGATGATGCCGTCGTGATTGTCGCTGAGCTCGAGCTCGCGTTCCGAACACAGCATCCCGTTGCTTTCGACGCCCCGGATGACGCCCGGTTTCAAGTCGACGCCCGTCCCCGGCACATGCGTGCCGGGCGGCGCGAAGACGCCCACAAGCCCCGTGCGGGCGTTCGGCGCGCCGCAGACCACCTGCACCTCTTCCATTCGCCCGCCCGTCCCGTCCGGATAGGTCGCCACGCGGCAGACGCGCAGCTTGTCGGCGTTCGGGTGCGGCCCAGCCTCGATCACGCGGCAGATGCGGAAGGCGCCAAGCCGCGCGGCGGGATCGGTCACGCCCTCGACCTCGAGGCCAAGGTCGGTCAGCGCCTCGGTGATCTCGGACAGGCTCGCGTCGGTCTCAAGATGGTCCTTGAGCCAGGACAGGGTGAATTTCATCGTATCGGTCCGTTGGTTCCGAAAGGGCCCCGCGCCCTTTCGCCCGCTGTTTCGCTTGGCCTTGTCGCCCGTCCGGGCGCCAAGGTCAAATGCCGCCCAGTCGAACACTCAGTCGCGCACTCAGTCGCGCAGCAACTCGTTGATCGAGGTCTTGGCGCGGGTCTGCGCATCGACGCGCTTCACGATCACGGCGCAGTAGAGGTTGATCCCGTTCTTCGACGGCATGGACCCTGCGACGACCACCGACCCCGCCGGCACCTCGCCATACATGACGGCGCCCGTCTCGCGGTCGACGATCTTGGTCGACTTGCCGATGAAGACCCCCATGCCAAGGACCGAGCCTTCGCGCACGATGCAGCCCTCGACCACTTCGGAACGCGCGCCGATGAAGCAATTGTCCTCGATGATCGTCGGGCCGGCCTGCATGGGTTCCAGCACGCCGCCGATGCCGACGCCGCCCGACAGGTGCACGTTCTTGCCGATCTGCGCACAGGAGCCGACCGTCGCCCAGCCGTCGACCATGGAGCCTTCATCGACATAGGCGCCGACGTTGACGAACGAGGGCATCAGGACCACGCCCTTGGCGATATAGGCCGAACGCCGCACGATCGACCCCGGCACGGCGCGGAAGCCCGCGGCACTCCACTGGCTTTCGCCCCAGCCCTCGAACTTCGACGGAACCTTGTCCCACCAGGTGGAAGCGCCGTTGCCGCCGGAAATCACCGCCATGTCATTCAGCCGGAACGACAGCAGGACGGCCTTCTTGGCCCACTGGTTCACATGCCAGGCGCCGTCGGGCCGGGGTTCGGCCACGCGCAGCTTGCCGCTGTCGAGCGCGGCCAGCGTGCTTTCGATGGCGTCGCGGCTTGCACCCTTCGTCGCTGGCGACAGCGCCTCGCGCGCCTCCCAGGCTTCGTCGATGGCGGCTTCCAGATCGGCGTAGTGCATGGCGTCGCTCCCAGAAATGCTGTTCATCCGCCTATAGGGGCGCGGGGCCGCCAGATCAACGGGCCGCCCTTTTCCCGCCGCGCGAATGGCCTATGGTGGCGGCGGGGTAAGCCCGCGAGACAAAGGACCGACATGACCAGCAAACCCACCCGCCATTCGCTGCGCAACTCGCGCGAGGATCTGGCGGCCACGACCCGCACGCCCGAAACGCCCCAGACCGAAGCCCCGGCCTATCGGCTCGCCTACACGGACCCCGACTTCATGGTGCGCGAAGAGCTGAGGCCCGTGCGCCTGCAGCTTGAGCTTCTGAAGCCAGAGATGATCCTGAACGAACGCGGCATCCGCTCGACCATCGTCCTTTTCGGAGGAGCGCGGATCCTTGCGCCCGAACATGCAGGCCAGGCGCGGTCAGAGGGGCTGAAGTCGCTCTCGCACTATTACGAAGAGGCGCGGCGCTTCGCCTTCCTGATGACCGAGCACAACCTCAAGTCCTACGGGCGCGAGAATGTCATCGTCACCGGCGGCGGACCGGGCGTGATGGAGGCCGGCAGCCGTGGCGCGGCCGAGGCGGGCGGCCAGTCGATCGGGCTGAACATCGTCCTGCCGCACGAGCAGGCGCCGAACCCCTATGTCACGCCCGAGCTCTGCTTCAACTTCCACTATTTCGCCATCCGCAAGATGCACTTCCTGATGCGCGCCAAGGCGATCTGCGTCTTTCCGGGCGGCTTCGGCACCCTGGACGAGCTCTTCGAATCGCTGACGCTGATCCAGACGGGGCGCATGGAGCCGATTCCCGTCCTGCTCTTCGGGCGGACCTTCTGGGACGAGATCGTGGATTGGAAGAAACTGGTCCATTACGGCACCATCTCGGCCGCCGACCTGGACCTTTTCCAGTTCGTCGAGACGGCGGAAGAGGCCATCGCGATCATCGAGAAAGCGCAGGGCCCGAACGGCGACCTGGCGGATGCAGGCGTCTAGCCGGCGGCCGGCCCCTCTTCGCCCGCGGGCACCTTGCGCACCCGCCGCTCGCGCTCGGACGCCGACTTCAGCTGACCGCAGGCCGCCATGATGTCCTCGCCCCGGGGCGTGCGGATCGGGCTTGCGTAGCCCGCCTTGTAGATGATGTCGGCGAAGCCCTCGATCCGGTCCCAGTCCGACCGCTCGTACGGGCTGCCCGGCCATTCGTTGAAAGGGATCAGGTTGATCTTCGCCGGAATGCCCCGGATCAGCTTCACCAGCCGCCGCGCGTCGTCGTCGGTGTCGTTGACGCCCTTCAGCATCACATATTCAAACGTGATCCGCTCGCTGTTCGACAGCCTTGGATAGTCGCGCAGGGTGTTCAGGAGCGTCTCGATATTCCAGCGCTTGTTGATCGGCACCAACAGGTCCCGGACCGCGTCCGTCGTCGCGTGGAAGCTGATCGCCAACTGGCAGCCGATCTCGGTCGCGCAGCGCGCAATCTCGGGCACCACGCCGCTCGTCGACAGCGTGATCCGGCGGCGGCCGAGTGCGATCCCCTCGCCGTCCATCACGATCCCCATCGCGTCGCGCACCGCGTCGAAATTGTAAAGCGGCTCGCCCATCCCCATCAGGACGACGTTCGACACGAGCCGCGTCTCGTCCTTCGGCACGCCCGGTTCCGGCCAGTCCTTCAGGTCGTCGCGCGCCAGCATCACCTGGCCCACGATCTCGCCCGCCGTCAGGTTGCGCACCAGCTTCTGCGTGCCGGTATGGCAGAAGGAACAGGTCAGCGTGCAGCCCACCTGGCTGGAAATGCAGAGCGTGCCGCGGTTTTCCTCGGGGATATAGACCGTCTCGACCTCATGCCCGCCGGCGATGCGCAGCAGGTATTTCCGCGTGCCGTCGGCCGAGACCTGCTTCTGCACGATTTCCGGCAGGGCGATGACGAAGGTGCGCGCCAGAAGGTCGCGGTAGTCCTTGCCAAGGTTCGTCATGGCGGCAAAGTCGCGCACGCCCCAGTGATAGACCCATTGCCAGATCTGGCCGACCCGCATCCGCACCTGCTTGTCGGGCGTACCGGCCGCGCGAAGTGCCTCGGCCAATTCCGCCCGCGTCAGGCCGACCAGGTTCACGCGGCCCTCGACAGGCTGGGCCTTGCGCGGCAGCGACAGGACATCGGGCAGGATCGGGGCGGCGGGGGCGTCGGACGCGTTGGTCATGGGGTCTAACTCTCGGGGACAGGCTTACATAGGGATGCCGGGGCCGAAAGGAAAGACTAGTGCGCCAGCGACGCCCCCCGGAACTGCTGGTCGTAAAGCTGCTTGAATAGCCCGCCCCGCGCCACGAGCTCACCCGCCGTGCCCTCTTCGACAAGGCGGCCATCCTGGATCACGCAGATCTTGTCGGCATTCAGCACCGTCGAAAGCCGGTGGGCGATGACGATCGTCGTCCGGCCCTTGGTCAGATGGGCGATCGCCTCCTGCACCAGCCCCTCGGACCGGCTGTCGAGCGCACTGGTCGCCTCGTCCAGAAGAAGGATCGGCGCATCCTTCAGGACCGCCCGCGCGATCGCCAGCCGCTGCTTCTGGCCGCCCGACAGGAAGGCACCGTTCTCGCCGACCGCGGTGTGATAGCCCATCGGCAGCTTCTCGATGAACTCATGCGCATTCGCGGCCTTGGCGGCTTCCATCACCTGCTCGTCGGTCGCGTCCGGCCGCCCGAAGCGGATATTGTCAAGGACCGAGGCCGAAAAGAGGAAGGTCCCCTGCCCCACGAACGAGATATGGTCGCGCAGCGATGCGAAGGAACAGTCCTTCAGGTCGATGCCGTCGATCACGACCTGCCCGTACGTCGGGTCGTAAAGCCTGAGGACCAGGGTCAGGATCGTCGACTTGCCCCCGCCCGACGGGCCGACAAGCGCCGTGGTCTTGCCCCCCTCGAACGTCAGGCTCAGATGGTCAAGGACGGTGCGGTCGTCGCGGTAGCGGAACTGCACGTCGCGGAACTCGACCTTGCCCCGGCCCTCGCCCAGATGGGCAGGCGCCTTGGCCTCGACCAGCGTTTCCGGCTGGTCCAGGAGTCCGAACATCATCCGCACGCCCACAAGGTTCGCCTCGATCGCGACGCGGGTCCGCGACAGGCGCTTGGCGGGCTCGTAGGCCATCAGGAGAGCGGTGACGAAGGACATGAGTTGCCCGGCCGACGTCTGCCGGTCGTGCCCGAAGAAGTTCACGGCACTCAGCGCGACAACCCCCGCGATGGCGAGGCCCGAGAGCGTGTCCATGAGCGGGCTGGTGATCGATTCGAGCCGCGAGATCGAATTCGACCGCTTCTCGACCTGGCGGACCGCGTCGTTCATCCGCGCCGCCATCCGGTCCTCAAGCGCGAAGGCCTTGATGACCAGGATCCCGGCCGAGGTTTCCTGGATGACCTTGATGATCTCGGCGAGCGATTTCATCTCCATCTCCATGATGGCGCGGACCTTCTTCAGGATCAGCCGCACCCCCAGAAGCGCCACGGGCCCGATCAGGAGCGACACGACCGTCAGCGTCGGCTGCTGATAGAGCATGACCGCGATCAGCCCGATGAGCGACAGCGTGTCGCGCACGGCACTCGTCACCAGGATGTCGATGATCATCCGCGCCGACTGGGCCGACTGCGTCAGCCGTGTCAGAAGGTCGGAGGATTCGTTGATATTGAAGAAGGCGACGCCCTGGCGAAGAAGCTTGCCGTATAGACGCCGCTGCTGGGTCGCGACGATGCGGTTCCCCGCCCGGCTCAGCGCCACGTCCTGGACATAACTGCCGACCCCCTTCAGGAAGAAGATCGCGGCCACCATCGCCGCGACCGCGAAGACGCGCGCCCGGTCGTTGGGGTTCGTCATCGCGTCGACGATGTCCTTCATCGCCCAGGCCGTGGCCGAGGTCATGGCGGCGACAAGCACCATCGCCGCGACCGAGACGGCATAAAGCGGCATCTGCGCCCTGAGGTTCTCCGCCAGAAGGCGGCGAATCTCGGGGCTGACCAATCTGGGAAGAAGGAAGTTCAGCAATTCCGTGCCACGCTGGGTTTCGGCTCATATGAGCGTTCGGGGCGCAAAATGGAAGCGTCACGCGGGCAAGGACCCCTTGGAAGGCGGTTTCGCGCGCGCCGGATGGGTCAGCCGGGCCCGCGCGGACGCGCCAGCGCTCAATTGTCCTGCCGCACGATGTCGGTGATGAGGACGCCCGACACCAGGGGCCCGATCGCCGACTGCGCACTTTCAAGAAGCGCCGCCCTGAGGACATCCATGGCGTTCGAACTGGTGAAGGAACCGTCGAACCCGCCAGCATTGGCATGGTCGAAGAGGACCTGCAGGAACCCGTCGCGCAATTTCGGTTCCTGCGCATAGACCTTGGCGCTTTCGCCGAAGGCCACTTCCAGGCTCAGGGACAGGATCACCAGCGACTGGACCTTGCCGTTCTCGACGACCGGCACGATGAACTGGTTGTTCAGCTTGACATATTCCGTCGCCGGATGCTCGCCCTCGGCGCCATGGCCGCCGCCTGCAGCCCCCTCGCCCTCTTTGGCCTTGGCCTCTTTCGCCTCGCCGGGTTTTGCCTCCCCGGCCTTGGATTCGGCGCCATGTTCGGCCGCCGCCGCGCCTTCGGCAGACGACCCGGCTGGGGCCTCGGCGGACGGCGCCGGGCGCAGGAAGTGTCCGGCCCCGGCACCCGCGCCAAGACCGACGAGCGCCAGGAGGATCGGCAGGATCAGCTTCTTCATCGCACTGGCCTCAGAAGGGCAGAAGCTGGTCGGCGATCTGCTGGCCGTAGCGCGGTTGCTGCACGTCCGAGATCATGCCACGCCCGCCATAGGAAATGCGCGCCCCGGCGATCTTGTCGTAGGTCACCTCGTTCTGTCGCGAAATGTCCTCGGGCCGCACGAAGCCCGTCACCACCAGCTCGCGGATCTCGTAGTTCACCCGGACTTCCTGGCTGCCCTGGATCTGCAGGATGCCGTTCGGCATGGTCTGCAGGATCGTCGCCGCGACCCTCAGCGTCAGCTTTTCCTTGCGCTGGATGTTGCCGGTGCCCTGGTAGCTCGACCCCGACTTGGTGTTGACCGCGTCCGCCATGGACGAGCCTTCGGCCAGCGACTGGTCCAGCACCTGCGGCACGCCGAAAAGCGATGGCACGCCCATCTTCTCGCTCGAGGTGCGGCTGCGGCCCGACGTGTCGGACATTTCCGCCTTGTCATTGATCTCGACCACCACGGTCAGGATGTCGCCCCGCTGGCGCGCGCGCTGGTCCCCCAGAAGCGAGGCCCGTGTCCCCGACCAGAGCGAGGCCTGCCCGCCCGGCCCTCGCGGCATCGGCGCGTCCGGCAGGCCGCCCCCCGACATCGCGGCATATTCATTGCCGCTTTCGACCGGCGTGAAGGCAGGGGCCTTGCCGACCTGGCTCAGCCTGCCGCACCCGGCCAGCACGAGAAGGATGGAAAGAAGGGGAAGAAATTTCAAAGACTTGGTCCTTTCTGGAACTTCAGTTGAGGATGCGCACCTGGCCGTCGGCAGTGACGACTCCCGACAGGGTTGCGCGCGAGGCGGCATTCATCACGCGGATCACCTCGCCCGCCGCACCGCGGTCGAGCGCACGGCCCTCGGTCGCAATGGCGATCCCGCCGCGCTGGTAAAGAAGCGTGACGATCCCGTTCCGCTCGACCAGCGCGGCGGGCGCAAGGTTCGCGCGCAGGATCGGCTGGCCCTTGTAGACGGCCGCGCGCAGCTCCTGCCCCAGCACCTCGCCGGGGTCCGAGAGCGCACCGGGCTGCACGTCCCCGGCCTCGACCGCCAGGTCTGCGGCCAGGATCGGCTGGCGTGGCCTGAGGCTCCGCGTAGCAATAAGCGTGTCGGCGACGGCCGGGCTGGCAAGAAGGCTCAGAAGCAGAAGAAGGCTCCGCATCAGCGCACCTGCACCGTGGCGCCGAGCATCTGGTCGGCGGCGGTGATGACCTTCGCGTTCATCTCATAGCCCCGCTGCGCCTCGATCAGGTCGGTGATCTCGCGCACCGCATCGACCGAACTCGCCTCAAGATAGCCCTGCCGGACCGTTCCAAGCCCATTCTGGCCCGGCGCCGCGACATTCGGCGGCCCCGAGGCCTGGGTTTCCTGGAAAAGGTTCGAGCCCATCGCTTTCAGCCCCTTTTCGTTGGTGAACCCCGCGAGCGTGAATTGGCCCAGAAGCTGCGGCGCGGTCTGGTTGGTGAAATTCGCATAGACCTCGCCCCCGGCATTGATCGTCAGGCTGGCGGCATCGGCCGGGATGGTGATGCCCGGCACCACCGCATAGCCGTCCTTGGTCACGATCTGCCCGTCGGCCGACCGTTTCAGCCCGCCGTCGCGCGTATAGGCCGACCCGCCCGAGGGCAGCGTCACCTCGAGATAGCCCGAGCCTTCGATCATCAGGTCCAGATCGCCGTTCGTGGCCGAGGGGCTGCCCTGGGCGACATTGACGGTGACCGCCGCCGTCCGCACGCCAAGACCCAGCTGGATGCCGGTCGGCACCACGGTCCCGTCGGCCGCATTGATGGCGCCGGGCGGCGCCACCTGCTGATAGTGCAGGTCGGCAAACTCGGCCCGGCGCGGGCTGTAGCCGGTCGTCGACATGTTGGCGAGGTTGTTCGATATGACCTCGACGCGGGTCTGCTGGGCACTCATGCCGGTCGCGGCAATCTGAAGGGCGCGCATCGGTTCCTCCTATCGGGTGACGGTCTGGACGACCGAGCGGATGCGGCCGTCCTCGGCCTCGAGCAGCCCCTGCCCCGCCTCGTAGGCGCGCTGGACGGCGATCATCCGCGTGATCTCTGACACCGGGTTGACGTTCGAGGCTTCAAGAAAGCCCTGGTGGATCTGGCCGCCCTCGACCGGCTCGACGCCGCCCTCGGTGCGAAAGCGCGTGCCGCCGGCCTCGATCAGGTCGATGGGCGAGGCGGGGCGAAAAAGCCCGATCTGTCCGATCGGCTGCCCGCCGGCCGATAGTGTGCCGTCGCCCGCGATGGTCACGGGGCCCGCGTCCGTCGGCACCGCGACGGGTGCGCCGCCGGCATCCAGCAGGACCGCGCCGTCCGACATCACGAGGTTACCCTCGGCCGACGGCGTGAAGGCCCCGGCGCGCGTCAGCCGCAAACCTTCGGGCGTCTGGACCTGGAAATAGCCCTCGCCCTCGACCGCCAGGTCGAAGGCGCCCCCGGTCTGCTGCAGGACGCCCTGGCTTTCGTTGACGAGCCGCCCCTCGGCATTGGCCATGGAAAGCGACGGCTCGCCCGCGCCCAGGTCGGCGACATGCTCGGCGAACAGCGTCCCCTCGCGCCGGAAGCCGGTGGTCGACATGTTGGCGATGTTGTTGGCGACCAGCGCCATTTCCTTCGCCAGCCCGGACTGGCGCGTGAGCGTGGCGTAGATTGCGTTGTCCATGCCCTAGCCTCGCGCGATCAGGGGGATGAGGCTGTCGGTCAGGAACGACAGGAGTGTCCCGGTCATGAAGCTCATCGACACCCAGAAGACGATGAGCATCGCGCCCACCTTCGGAACGAAGGTCAGCGTCATTTCCTGGACCGAGGTCAGCGCCTGCAGAAGCCCGATAACAAGCCCGACGACCAGCGCGACGGTCAGCAGGGGCGCCGAGACGATGACGGCGGTCCAGAGCGCCTGGCGGAGCATGTCGTAGTAAAGCCCCTCAGACATTTCAGACCTGCATCCTGAGGATTTCCTGATAGGCCTCGACCACCTTGTCGCGAAGCGTCACGGCGGTTTCGACCGCAAGCTCTGACGTGGCGAGCGCCTGCACCAGCGCCTGGGGATCAGCCCCCCCGGTCATCGCCGCGCGCGCCGTATCCTCGCCGGCCGCGACCGTGCGGGCAAAGCCGTCCACGGCTGCGCCGAAGCCGCCGCCAGAGGGCCGCGCGGCCCCGGCGGCGTCCCCCGGCGTGGCTGCCGTCGCGGGCTTTGCCCGCGCGTAGCTCTGAGTTGCAAGCGTGCTTCGCACGTCCATGTCCGCACTCCCTTCTAGCGCCGGAGAAGTTCCAGAAGGCCCTGCGACATCTGCCGGGCCTGGTCGAACAGCTTGAGGTTCGCCTCGTAGCTGCGCTGCGCTTCGCGCGCGTCCTGCAGTTCCATCACCAGATCGACGTTCGATCCGTCATAGCTGCCGTCCGGCCCCGCGAGCGGATTGCCGGGGTCATAGACCCGCGTGAGGTCGGCCGGATCAAGCGTGACATCGCCGAGCGACACGGCGCCGGGACCGTCCCCCATCGCCGCCTCGAAGGGCGCGACCTTGCGCCGGTAGCCGGGCGTGTCCGCGTTGGCGACATTTTCCGAAATGTAGCGCAGCCGCATCGACTGCGCCTCCATCCCCGAGGCGGCAACGGCGAGCGTATTGGCATAATCCCCCATGGCCCGTTACCTGCGCCCGAGGCTGGCGCGCAGGATGTTGAGCGCGCTCTTGTAGACGGTCAGCGCCAGGTCATTGTCCTTGCGCACGGCGGCGGCCCGCATCATCTCATCCTCGAGCGACACCGAATTGCCGTTGGGCGAGGCATGGGCCGCCGGCCGTTCGTGAAAGCCGCCCGCTTCGGCCCCAGCCGCCGGCAGGTGACCCGCCCGCGTCTGGCGGAGCGCAAGTCCCGCGCCACCCCCGTAGACATCTGCGAACGCCGCGCCGTCCTGGGCGCGGTAGCCGGGCGTATCGGCATTGGCGACGTTGCTGGCGATGGCCGACAGCCGGTCCGATGCGTTGGCCGACAAGGCGCCGGCCATCGACATGATTTCAGGCGGTGCAAACATCGGGGCTTCTCCTCCGAACCTTCAATCAAGCCTTAACCCCGATTCGTTTAGAAACCGTAAGGACGGGTCAGGAGGCTTGCGATGACGGCGGATGTGCTGAAACGGCTGAGGGAAGAGATCGCGGACATAGGCTCGGCGCGCCCGCTCGCGCGCGTGGCCGAAGCGGGGCGCGGCCTTCTGCGCGTCACCGGCACCGGCCGCGACTGGCGCATGGGCGACCGCGTCATGATTCGCGGCAGTCTCGCGACGATCGGCGGCGAGATCGTCGTTCTGGACGAACGCGGCGCCGGCATCCTGACCGACGAGCCGCCCGACGGCATCCGGCTCGGCGACCCGGTCGAGCCGGGCGAAGGCGGCCGGATCGCGCCCCACGCGGGCTGGATCGGCCGCATCCTCGACCCCTTCGGCGCGCCGCTCGACGGCCGACCGCTCGCCGGGGGCGGCCTGCCCCGCCCGCTGCGCAACACCCCCCCCGCCGCCGCCACGCGGCGACGGCTGGGCGCGCGCCTGGAAACCGGGATGCGGGTCTTCAATACGCTCCTGCCGCTGGTCCGTGGCCAGCGGATCGGGCTATTTGCCGGGTCAGGCGTGGGGAAATCGACGCTTCTGGCCAACTTCGCGCGCGGGGTCGAGGCCAACGTGACCGTCGTCGCCCTGATCGGCGAGCGGGGGCGCGAGCTCAGGGCCTTTGTCGAGGATGTGCTGGGCCCCGAAGGGCTTGCGCGGACGGTCGTCATCGCCGCGACCTCGGACCAGTCCCCCCTGATCCGCCGCCGCTGCGCCTGGACGGCGATGGCGGCGGCCGAACATTTCCGGGACGAGGGGCGGCAGGTCCTGTTCCTGGCCGATTCGATCACGCGCCTGGCCGAGGCGCACCGCGAAATCGCCCTTGCGGCGGGCGAGCCGGCCAGCTTTCGCGGCCATCCGCCGTCGATGTCGCACCTGGTCATGTCGCTCGCGGAACGCGCCGGGCCGGGGCCGGAAGGCGCGGGCGACATCACGGCGCTTTTTTCGGTCCTGGTCGCGGGGTCGGACATGGAGGAGCCCGTGGCCGACGTGCTTCGGGGCGCGCTCGACGGGCATGTGGTCCTGGACCGCGCGATCGCGGAGCGCGGGCGCTACCCGGCGGTCGACCTCTTGCGGTCGGTGTCGCGCTCGCTGCCCGAGGCGGCCGATCCGGCCGAAAACCGGCTGATTGGCGCCGCGCGCAAGCTTCTGGGCGCCTACGACCGGGCGGAACTGATGATCCGCGCCGGCCTTTACCAGGAAGGGTCCGACCCGCTGGTCGATGCCGCCGTCCGGGTCTGGACCGAGCTCGACGCCTTCCTGGCCGAAGCGGAACCCGGCACGAGCCGCGACAGCTTCGCGCGCCTTGCCGCGATCATCACCCGCGCGCGGCCGCCCGAAGGTCCGCCGGGGTGAGGGCCCGATGAGGCGGCGCCTAGCCCCGCGACTGGCGCTGGATATAGTCGCGCAGCTCTTCCGCCTCGGCCCGCGCATCGCGCAGGCCCTCCATCGCGGCGCGCAATTCGGCCTGCGTCTCGGCCAGTTCGCGCGTCAGCATGCCCTCGCGCTCGTCCATGTAGGCGAGCGCCTCGTCGCGGGTTTCCTCGGCATCGTGAAGATGCGTGGCCATCTCGTCGAGCGCGCCGATGTCGGCCTGCGTGACGCGGGTCAGGCGATGGGTCAGCCACGAGGCGAACCAGCCAAGCCCGAAGGCCAGGAACAGAACGATGGTCATGGCAATGACGAACTGGCTGTGGGTCATCCTGGCGGTCCGGTCCTTAGGGTTTTTTCAGCTTCGCCGGGCGCGGCTTCGGCTGGATCGCATCGGCGGGCGGCGCGAGGTCGGGCGCGGCGCCGTCGGGCGGCGCGTCCGCCCCGTCCGGGATCGCATCGGTCGGGCCAGAGGCGTCCGTCCCGGTCATGTCGGCGCTTCCGTCAGCCGGAAGGTCGCCCTGCGGCGCCGCATCCGCTGCCGGCGGCGCGCCGTCAGTCGTGTCGCCCGCGTCAGCCGGCGCATCCGCGGGGGCCACCCGGCCCGCGCCGCCCACCGGGCGGCCCTTCGCATCCAGAAGCAGGAATTCGATCCGGCGATTCTGCTCGCGATCGGCCTCGGTATCATTGGCCATGACCGGCATCGTCTCGCCATAGCCCTTGGCCCGCAGGTTCCCGGTCAGGACGCGCCGCGACAGGAGCGCCTCGATCACCGACTGCGCCCGCTGTTGCGACAGGGTCAGGTTCATCTCCTCGCGGCCCTGCGAATCGGTATGGCCTCCGACCTCCATCGGATAGGTGCCGCATTGCTTCATCAGGGCGGCAATCTTGTCGAGCGTCTCGCCCGACCCCGGCGAGATCACGGCCGAACCCGGCTCGAACGCGATCTTCTTCGCCGCAAGGGCCGCATTGATCCGGGCCACGCAGTCCGGCCCCGTCGGCAGGTTCGCCGTCGGGTCGAGCGCCTTGTCATACTGGATCTTCAGCTCATAGCGCGCGCCCGAGCCGAGCTTGCCGCCGATCAGCCGCGCGATCTGGTCCGAGGCATCCTTGGCCCCCGACTTGCCCGCGACGATGATCGTGTCGGCGCGCACCTGCACCTCGCCCTGGCTGAGCTCGCCCAAGGCCTCCAGCCCGACGAGGACCCGCGCCGCCCAGCCTTCGGGCAAGCCGTCCGACAGGCGGATCGCGGAATGAAGCGCACTCGATCCGAAATGCGCGGCGGCGAAACTCTCGACCGCGCGGCGCGACAGGTCATCGCCGAGCCGCCCGCTCAGGTCGACCTTGCCGTCCGCCGCCAGATCGGCGGTGAACTGGGCGGCATTCGCCGCCGCCGGCCCGGTCGCGGCCGCAACCACCGCCTTCACCGAAAAGATGTCGGGCAGGTTCGATTCCAGCTCGCCCACCACCCGGTCGACATCCGCCTGCGGCACCTTGGGGTCGACCGTCAGCGTCACGTCCGCGTCCGAAAAGGCGACCGACGCGGACTTGAGTTTCGCGACCTGCTGGATCGCCAGCACCACGGCGCGGCTCCATTCGGGCGTCGGGACGCCAAGCCCCACGGAACAGTCGCTGTCCTTGGGCGCCCCGGCCGCGCGGGCCGCGGCCAGGATCGCCGTCCGCGCCTCGTCGCTGTCGGCCGAACAGGCGTCGAAGCGGGCGCCTTCGGCGGTGCTGACGAAGCCCACGGTGAAGGGCGTGATGACCGGATGCGGGATCGAGATGTCGAAGGTCGGCATCAGCCCCTGCGGCGCGCGGCGGCGCAGGTCGTCCTGGATCCTGGCCTTGTCCTGCGGGCTCGCGGCCAGCGCCGTGACCTGAACGCGCCCCGCCTCGACCGACACCTTGGATTGCGGCAGTTCGGTCAAGGCTGCGGTCGCGAAACCCATCGTGCCTTCCCAACCGGCGGGCGGCGGCTGGTCGGCGCTTTCCAGCATGTCGGTGACATGGCCCGGCGCCAGCGCCTCGAACGCGGCGAGGAAGGTCGCGCGGTCCATGTTCGCCGGTACCATGCCGATGACGGAAATCCCTTCGCTGTTCCGCAGAAGCTGCAGCGAAAAGTCGGGCGCCTTCTCCTGCTTGGTCGCCTCGATCTCGATCCGGTCACGGATGCGCGCGGCGTCCACCACGTTGCCCGCAGCGGCTAGCGCGCGGAGCCTGAGCGCCTCGGTGGGCGCGGTTCCACCCACATAGACCTTGAGCCCGTCCGCCTCGACCGTCGCCCAGCCGAAGCCCGCGTCGGTCAGCGCCCGGCGCACGCCCAGCATCGAAAACCGCTCGATGGCGTTCGCGGTCCAGATCGACAGGAGAAGGCACAAAAGCCCGGTCCCGACGAAGACCGCCGGCACGATGACCCGGTTACGCAAGCGTTTAGGCAGGATGGCCCCCGATTTCGACGCCCGATCCGAACGAACGACCGCACTTCCTTAAGGAACCGCGCCGGGCCGATCAATCACAGGAACGCGGCAGCGGCGAAAAACAGCGCAGGCAGAAGGCCCGCATCCCGGTTCGACCGGAAAAGCCTGAGGCAGAGCGCCGGGTCGTCGGGATCAAGCAGCCGCAATTGCCAAAGCAGGTGCCAGCCGAGCATCCAGGGCCCGGCGAGCGCCACGGTCAGCTTCAGCCCGCTCGCCACCGGCAGAAGCGCCATCATCACCGCAGCCGCCATGGCGACGACCGTCACGACCAGAAAGACCGCAAGCCAGCGCCCCGTCGCCGCACCGAACAGCCGCGCGGTGGATTTCACGCCGATGAGCGCGTCATCCTCCTTGTCCTGGTGGGCGTAGATCGTGTCGTAGAACAGCGTCCAGGCGACCCCGGCAAGGTAAAGGATCCAGGCCGCCGGGGGCGGAAAGGCGCCGGTATGGGCGGCCCAGGCGACCGGCACGCCCCAGTTGAACGCAAGGCCCAGGAAGACCTGCGGCCACCAGGTGAAGCGCTTGGCGAAAGGGTAGATGGCGACGAGCGCGAGCGAGGCGACGGCAAGCCCGATCGCGACCGGCGGGAAGGTCAGAAGGATTGCGCCCGACACGGCGGTCTGCAGGGCCATCCACACCAGCGCCTGCCGCACGCTGACCTGCCCCGACGGGATCGGCCGCGATCTTGTGCGGGCGACGGCGGCATCGAACGTGCGGTCGGTGATGTCGTTCCAGGTGCACCCCGCCCCGCGCATGAGCGTCGCACCAAGCCCGCAGGCCACGAAGATCCACAGATCATAGAGCCGCCAGCCGTCGACCGTGGCCGCGAGCGCCAGCCCCCACCAGCAGGGCAGCAACAGAAGCCAGGTCCCGATCGGCCGGTCCGCGCGCGACAGCCTGAGGTAGGGGCGAAGCGCGGCCGGCGCCCAGCGGTCGACCCAATTGCCCGACGGGGCGTCGGCGACCGTGCCGATCTGGCCCCTCTCCGCCTCTGGAAACTCGCCGGTCGGGGTCATACTCTGGCCTCATGCAGGACGAAAAGATCAGGCTCTGTGTAGATCATCCGCTCGGGCCCGGACAGGGGGTGCCCCTGACCGAGGCGCAGGCCCATTACCTCTTTGGCGTCATGCGGCTGGCGGCTGGCGACCGGCTGAGGCTCTTCAACGGACGCGACGGCGAATGGCGGGCCGAGGTCGAGGCGGCGGGGCGCCGGTCGGGCGCCCTGCGCGTGACCGGCCAGACCCGGCCGCAGGCGCAGGGCGCGGACCTGTGGCTGATGTTTGCCCCCCTGAAGAAGGCCCGGACCGACATGCTGGTCGAAAAGGCGGTCGAGCTGGGGGCCACGCGGCTGATGCCGATCCTGACCGAATATGCCAACGCCGAGCGCTTCCGCCCCGACAAGGCCGAAGCCCATGTGCGCGAGGCGGCGGAGCAGTGCGAAACGACCCTGCTACCCCAGGTCGACGCCCCTCGCCCCCTGACGCGCGTCCTGGCCGACTGGCCAGAGGGGCGGCGGCTCATCTGGGCCGACGAGGGCGCGGGACGCGCGGGCGAACGGCTCGCACCCCTGCCCGAAGGCCCCGCCGCGATCCTGATCGGGCCAGAGGGCGGCTTTTCACCCCCCGAACGCGCACGCCTCGCCGCCCTGCCCTACGTCACCCCCATCGCGCTCGGCCCCCGCATCCTGCGCGCCGAAACCGCCGCCATCGCCATGCTGACGCTCTGGCAGGCCCAGCGGGGCGACTGGGTGTGAGGCTGGTGGCGCTCGACCCCTCCGACGCGCCCCGGCTGGCGGCGACCCGCGCCTTTCTGGCCGAAGACCTGGCCGGGGCGATGTTCCCGCTCGCCGCAATTCACGCCGGACGGCTGGTGCGGCCCGGCGCGCCTCTCACCCACCCCTACGCGCTTCATGCCTGGGTCGCGGAAGGCGAGCGCGGGATCGCAGGCTTCATCGGCGCAAACGGCGACGGAATGCTCTTGCCGCGCTGGCCCGGGCCAATTGCGCCCGAGGCACGGCAGGCACTTGGCAGCGCGCTGGCGGGGGTGCCGATCGCGGGCCTCGTGGGCCCGGCGGCCGATGCCAGCGCGATTGTCGCGGCGCTGGGGCTCGACCGGACCCCCCGACGGACCAGCCAGGTCGAGCCGGGCTATGCGCTCGACCTTGATGCGCTTGCCATGCCGGACACGGCAGGCCTGGCGCTGCGCCCGATCGAGGGTGGCGACGCGGGCCTGGTCGAGGCCTGGCGGACCGACTACCTGCGGGAGTTGCAGCACCTGGGCACGGCCGAGGCAGAGCGCAGGGCAGCGCGCGACGTGGCCACATGGCGGGCTGCGGGGACGCACCGGATCCTGTGGCGGGGGACGGTGCCCGCCGCCCTGACCGGCTTCAACGCGACCCTGCCCGGCGTCGTCCAGGTCGGCGCCGTCTTCGTGCCCCGCCCCACGCGCAACCGCGGCCTTGGCCGCCGCGCGGTCGCGCTGCACCTGGCCGAGGCGCACGCCGCAGGCACCCGCAAGGCGGTCCTTTTCGCCGCAGGTCTGGCGGCCGAACGGGCCTACCGCGCGCTCGGTTTCTGGCGGGCGGGGGACATGGCGGTGATCGAATTTCAGGCCCGTGCCAAGGTCGCGCGCCCCGGTGTGTCACCATGAGCTTCCTGCGTCCCGAAGTGACCGAGGCGCTCAGGCGCCACTCCGAACTGATCGCGGCGGGGGGCGTCACGCTTCTCGGCCTCTGGATCGCGTCCTTTGGTGGCTACTTCCTGACGCCCCTCGGCGCCCTCATCGCCCTGACCGGCCTTGGCCTTGGCCTGATCGCCTGGCGCAGGCTCCGCTTCGCGGCCCCCGTCGCGGCACCTGGGGTCGTGCAGGTGGACGAAGGCCAGATCGGCTATTTCGGCACCGATTTCGGCGGTTTCGTCGCCGAACGCGACCTGGTCGAGGTGCGGCTTCTGCGCCTGAACGGCCTGCCGCACTGGCGGCTGAAACAGGCGGACGGACAGGCGTTGCTGATCCCCCATGCCGCTGCCGGGGCGGGCGCGCTTTTCGACGTGTTCGCGGTCCTGCCGGGCCTCGACCTCGCCTCCCTGACCGACGCCCTGGCCGATCCCGCCCCGAGCCGCGTCATCTGGCAGCACCCGGCGCGTCTCGCGCGCTCTTGACAGGCCGGGCGGGCCACGCCACGAGTCCTCGCCCGCATCCCAGACCTCACGGAGCCTCTCATGTCGATTCCCCAGTCCGGTGGCGGTCCGATCGAAAGTTTCGACCAGCTCGCGGCCCTGATCGAAAGTGGCTCGAAGCCCAAGCCCGACTGGCGCATCGGCACCGAGCACGAGAAGTTCGGCTACCTGACCGACAGTATGATGCCCGTGCCCTACGACGGCGAACGCTCGATCCGCGCGCTTCTGGAAGGGCTGCGCGACCGCTACAACTGGCAGCCGGTGATGGAGCAGGACAAGATCATCGGCCTGACCCGCAACGGCGCGAACGTGAGCCTGGAACCCGGCGGCCAGTTCGAACTCTCGGGCGCGCCGGTCGCGAACCTGCACGAGACGAAGGCCGAGCTTGAAAACCACCTGACCGAGCTGCGCACCATCGCCGAACCGCTCGGCATCCGCCATTTCGGCGCCGGCGCGGCACCGGTCTGGTCGCACGCCGACATGCCGATGATGCCGAAGGGCCGCTACCGGCTGATGACCGACTACATGGGCCGCGTCGGCACCCACGGCACCCAGATGATGTATCGCACCTGCACGGTGCAGGTGAACCTCGACTATGCGTCAGAGGCCGACATGGTGCAGAAGCTGCGCGTGGCGCTGGCGCTTCAGCCGGTCGCGACGGCCCTTTTCGCTTCGTCCCCCTTCTTCGACGGCAAGATCAATGGCTTCAAAAGCTGGCGCTCGCGCATCTGGCGCAGCCTGGACGACAGCCGCACCGGCATGCTGCCCTTCGTCTTCGAGGACGGCATGGGCTTCCAGCGCTATGTCGACTGGGTGCTCGATGCGCCGATGTATTTCGTCTATCGCGACGGCCGCTATGTC
The DNA here is from genome assembly GCA_945952025.1 of uncultured Paracoccaceae bacterium. Classification (GTDB taxonomy): domain Bacteria; phylum Pseudomonadota; class Alphaproteobacteria; order Rhodobacterales; family Rhodobacteraceae; genus TMP-24. Next base: position 145,178 of record CAMFGW010000002.1, on the reverse strand, counting down.
GACGCGCTGGGCCAGAGCTTCCGCGACTTCCTGAAGGGCGAGCTGCCGGCGCTGCCGGGCGAAAAGCCCACCCTGTCGGACTGGGCCGACCATATGACCACCGTCTTCCCCGAGGCGCGGGTGAAGAAATACATCGAGATGCGGGGCGCCGACGTCGGCACCGCCCCCTGGATCGTGGCGCTGCCGGCCTTCTGGGTCGGACTCATGTATGACGGCGCGGCGCTCGACGCCGCCTGGGACCTGGTCAGGGGCCTGGACGCCGAAACGCGCGAGGGGCTGCGCGTCGCGGCATCGAAGGATGCGCTGGAAGGTCAGGCCGGGGGCGTGAAGCTTCTGGACCTCGCCCGCGCCGCCGTCGGCCTGTCGCACGCAGGCCTTGCGGCGAGGGGACTGGGCGAAGAACGCCACCTCGCACCGCTGGTCGAAAGCCTGAAGACCGGCCACGTGCAGGCCGACCGCTGGCTCGCCCGCGACCGGGGCGAGTGGCAGGGCGACCTGACGCGGCTCTACGCCGAGGCCGAACTGTAACTGTCCGGCCCGATCGGGTCCGGGCCGAAGCGGTTCGGACCCTGGGTGCCGCGCGTGGCATACCAGACGATGAGGATGATGACGCCGATCAGCGGGATCAGGCACAGCCACCACCACCAGCCGGACCGGTCCGTGTCATGCAGGCGCCGGACCGCCACCGCGAGCCCGGGCAGGATGAGTGCGAGACCGACCAAATTCTGGATGGGCGAGCGCCAGACCATCATCGTCATGCCCGAATCCATCATGTCGGGCCCCATTATGGCCCGGCCGAACAACATCCAGTCCAGAAACCCGGCGGCGATACTGATGAGCCACCCAAACAGAAGAAACCACCAGAACTCCGCGCGGCGGGCGCGCCCCTCGAAGGTGGCATACTTGGACAGGCACGTCCTGACTGCGGTGGGGAAGTCCATCTGGGGCCTCCTTTGCCCTTTCCAACCTTCGGGCAAATCTTGCCATGGTTGCGGGCCGAATGGCTACTCCGCTCTTGCGGTTCCGATATTTTCTGCGACGCGGCAGAAGCGGCTTGGCAAAACCAGCCGAAGGTGACGAAACTGCGCCAAAGCGCGATTCTTGGAGCCCCCGATGACCACCCATCCCGTGACGAACGATCTGCGCCCGCAATTCCTGGAAGCCATGAGCCGCATGGCCGCCTCCGTCTCGGTCCTGACGACCGACGGGCCGGGCGGCCCGGCGGGGCTGACGATCTCGTCCCTGACCTCGGTTTCGGCCGATGGCCGCGCACCCTCGATCCTGGCCTGCATCCACCATCAAAGCCCGGCGGCGGCGGCGATCATGGCCAACCGGGTCTTTTCGGCGAACGTCCTGCGCCACGACCAGGCCCATATCTCTGACCGCTTTTCGGGCCGCCACGGCGCCAGGGGGGCCGACAAGTTCGAAGGCATCGACATCGAGGTCGGCGACACCGGCGCCGCGCGGATCAAGCGCGCCGCCGTCACCTTCGACTGCCGGGTGGTGACCGCCCTTCTGTGGGAAACCCACCACCTTTTCGTGGGCGAGGTCGTGTCTGTCATCCTGCCCGACCCGGTCGACGCGCCCCTGATCTACGCCGCGCGCGGCTACCGCAAACTGCTTCAGGAAGAGTAAAGGCCCCGCCCGCACGCACGGCAGCCCACGATCGCGCGGCTTGACATCATTGCAAATGCAACGATAATCACCCCATCCCATTTGCCTGAAAGGAGCGCGTGATGAACCGTCCGGAACGTCCCCACCGCATGATCCAGGCCGCCACGCCCGTCGGCACGACCGAAGGCTACATGCCGGGCTTCGGCAACGACTTCGAGACCGAGGCCCTGCCCGGCGCCCTGCCGCAGGGCATGAACAGCCCCCAGAAATGCAACTACGGCCTTTACGGCGAACAGCTTTCGGGCACCGCCTTCACCGCACCGAGCCACCAGAACGAACGCACCTGGTGCTACCGCATCCGCCCCTCGGTCAAGCACACGCACCGGTTCGAAAAGATCGACCTGCCCTACTGGAAATCGGCCCCGAACGTCCTGCCCGACGTGATCTCGCTTGGCCAATACCGCTGGGACCCGGTCCCGCACGGGCAGGGCGATCTGACCTGGCTGACCGGCATGCGCACCATGACCACGGCGGGTGACGTGAACACGCAAGTGGGCATGGCGAGCCACATCTACCTCGTGACCGCCTCGATGGTGGACGACTATTTCTTCTCGGCCGACAGCGAGCTTCTGGTCGTGCCGCAGGAAGGCCGGCTGAGGTTCTGCACCGAGCTTGGGATCATCGACCTCGAACCCCAGGAAGTCGCGATCATCCCGCGCGGCCTCGTCTACCGGGTCGAGCTTCTGGACGGCCCCGCCCGTGGCTTTGTCTGCGAAAACTACGGCCAGAAGTTCCAGCTGCCGGGCCGCGGGCCCATCGGCGCCAACTGCATGGCCAACCGCCGCGACTTCAAGACCCCCGTCGCAGCCTATGAGGACCGCGAGCTGCCCTCGACCGTCACCGTCAAATGGTGCGGCCAGTTCCACCGCACGAAGATCGGCCACAGCCCGCTGGACGTGGTGGCCTGGCATGGCAACTATTGCCCGGTCAAATATGACCTGAAGACCTATTGCCCGGTCGGCGCGATCCTCTTCGACCACCCCGACCCCTCGATCTTCACCGTCCTGACCGCGCCCTCGGGCGTCGAAGGCACGGCGAACATCGACTTCGTCCTTTTCCGCGAACGCTGGATGGTGGCGGAAAACACCTTCCGCCCGCCCTGGTATCACAAGAACATCATGTCCGAACTGATGGGCAACATCTACGGCGTCTACGATGCCAAGCCCCAAGGGTTTGTGGCAGGCGGCCTCAGCCTACACAACATGATGCTGCCGCACGGGCCGGACCATGACGCGTTCGAAGGGGCGTCAAACGCCAAGCTGAAGCCCGAGAAGCTGGACAACACCATGTCCTTCATGTTCGAGACCCGCTTCCCGCAGCACCTGACGACCTTCGCCGCGACCGAGGCGCCCCTCCAGGACGACTACATCGACTGTTGGAAGACGCTCGAGCGCAAGTTCGACGGCACGCCCGGCCTCAAATGACCGCCGGCGCGAACCGGCTGGTGACATTGGGGGTGAAGGGCGGGCCAGCAGTCCGGGCGCCCGGCGCCATGCCGACCGCGACGCTTCTGGAACTGGACGGCCAGAGCATCATCATCGACAGCGGGCTCGGCGTGACGGCCGCGCTGGTCGCCGCCGGACTGGACCTGCGGCGGCTGGCGACGATCTGCATCACGCACCTGCATTCGGACCATATCCTGGAACTTGGGCCGCTGATCCACACCGCCTGGGTGACGGGGCTGAAGACGCCGGTCACGATCTATGGGCCCGAGGGGCTGTCCGACTATTGGGCGGGCTTCCTGCAGTCCACGGCCTACGACAGTGCGACCCGGGTCGAGGACGAAGGGCGCCTGCCCCTGCCCGACCTGGTGCGGATCGTGCCCGTGACCGGTGGTCCGGTCCCGATCGCGGGGCTGCGCGTCACGGCGCTGCGCGTCAGCCATCCGCCGGTCGATCACGCGCTGGCCTTCCGGTTCGACGGAACGCGCTCGGTCGTCTGTTCGGGCGACACGGCCTATTTCCCGCCGCTCGCTGACTTTGCGCGCGGGGCCGACGTGCTTCTGCACGAAGCCATGCTGCCCGAAGGGATCGAGGTCATCTTGCAGAATACCGGCGGCGGCGAGGCGTTGCGCGCGCATCTGGTCGCGTCGCACACCACGGTCGATGACGCGGGCCGCATCGCGGCTGCGGCCGGCGTGGGCAAGCTGGTCCTGAACCATCTGGTGCCGGTCGACGATCCGCGCTTTACCGAAGACATGTGGCGCGCGCGGGCGGCGCGGACCTTCGCGGGGCCGGTGCTTGTCGGCCGCGACGGGATGGAGGTGCTCCTGTGACAATGATCCGATCCTGGGTCGAAAGCGCGAACGACCCGGCCGGGGACTTCCCGCTGAACAACCTGCCCTGCGGCGTCTTTTCGACCGGCGACGAAGAGCCGCGCTGCGGCGTGGCGATCGGCGACTATATCCTCGACCTGACCGCACTCGAAGAGGCGGGCATCCTCAGGGCCGCCGACCTGCCGGTCTTCGACGTGCCCTTCTGGAACGACTTCATGGAGCTTGGCCCGGTCGCCTGGGACGAGCTTCGCGGCGCGCTGATGGACCTTCTGGCCGAAGGCTCGCCCCACCGCGAAACGGTCGAGCCCCACCTGGTGCCGCAGGCAGGGGCGACCCTGCATCTGCCTGTCCTGATTTCGGAATATACCGATTTCTACGCCAGCCAGCACCATGCGATGAACGTGGGCACCATGCTGCGTGGCGCGGAAAATGCCCTGCCGCCCAACTGGCTTTCGATCCCGATCGGCTACAACGGCCGCGCCTCGTCCGTCGTGCCGTCCGGCACCGACGTGCGCCGCCCCTGGGGGCAACTGAAGGCCCCGGACGCCGAGCTTCCGACCTTCGCCCCCTCGCGCCGGTTCGACATCGAACTGGAACTTGGCGCCATCGTCGGCCAGCCCTCGGGCCACGGCCAGCCGGTGACGGTCGCCGAAGCCGACGCGATGATCTTCGGCTTCGTCCTTCTGAACGACTGGTCGGCGCGCGACATCCAGGGCTGGGAATACCAGCCGCTCGGCCCCTTCCAGGCCAAGGCGACCGCGACGACCATCAGCCCCTGGATCGTGACGCGCGCCGCCCTTGCCCCCTTCCGCGTGCCGACGCCCCCGCGCCAACGCCCGCTCTTGCCCTACCTGGCCGAACCGGGGCCGATGAACTACGACATCGCCCTGTCGGTCAGCCTCGCGCCAGAGGGCGGTGCGGAAACCGTCATCGCCCGCACCAACGCGCGCGAGCTTTACTATTCCGCCGCCCAGCAGCTTGCACACCACACCACATCCGGCTGCCCGATGAACGTGGGCGACCTTCTGGGGTCCGGCACGATTTCGGGCCCGACGAAGGAAAGCCGCGGCTCACTCATGGAGCTGTCGTGGAACGCGAAAGAGCCCTTCCCGGTCGCCGGCGGCACCCGCAGCTTCATCGAGGATGGCGACAGGCTGACGCTGCGCGGCCATGCGCAGGGCGACGGCTACCGGGTGGGCTTCGGCGCCTGCGCAGGCCGCCTCCTGCCCGCGCTCGACGACCCCTACGCACGAAAGGACGGATGATGGCCAAGGCTTTTGCCTCGCAAGGCGACCTGAGCGAAAAGAAGATCACCTTCACCGAAGTGGGGCGCGGCATCTACGCCTTCACCGCCGAGGGCGATCCGAACACCGGCGTCATCATCGGCGACGACAGCGTCATGGTGGTCGAGGCGCAGGCCACCCCGCGCCTGGCCCGCAAGGTCATCGACTGCATCCGGTCCGTCACCGACAAGCCGATCAGCCACCTTGTCCTGACGCACTACCACGCCGTCCGCGTCCTTGGCGCCTCGGCCTATGGTGCGCGCGAGATCATCATGTCCGACGCCGCCCGCGCCATGGTCGCCGAACGCGGGCAAGAGGACTGGGCGAGCGAATTCGGCCGTTTCCCGCGCCTGTTCCAAGGCCATGAGGAAATTCCCGGCCTCACCTGGCCGACGCTGACCTTCAGCGACAGTGTCTCGGTCTACCTCGGGCGCCGCCGCGTCGACATCGGCCATGTCGGGCGCGCCCATACGGCAGGCGATGCCGTGGTCCTTGTTCCGGACGAGGATGTCATGATGACCGGCGACATCGTCGAATACCACTCGGCCTGCTACTGCGGCGACGGCCATTTCGCCGACTGGCCTGACACGCTGGAAGCCATCCGCGCCATGGACCCGCGCGCCATCGTGCCGGGCCGGGGCGATGCGCTGGTCGGCCGCGACGTGGTCGGCAAGGCCATCGACATGACAAGGGATTTCGTCGCCTCGACCTACCGCCCGGCGGCGCGGGTCGCGGCCCGGGGCGGCAGCCTGAAAGAGGCCTGGGACGCCGTGCGCGCCGAATGCGACCCCAAGTTTTCGACCTATGCGATCTATGAACATTGCCTGCCCTTCAACGTCGCCCGCGCCTATGACGAGGCGCAGGGCATCGACACGCCCCGCATCTGGACGGCCGAACGCGACCGGCAGATGTGGGCGGACCTGCAGGGCTAGGGAACCGGGGGCGACATGGCCTATGACTACAAGCCCTATCCCTACCGCCGCGCGCCGGGCCTGACCGCGCCCGAGCCGCGCCACAAGGTGCTGATCGTCGGGGCGGGGCCCATCGGGCTGGCCATGGCGATCGAACTGGCGAACCACGGCGTGCGCTCGGTCGTCATCGACGACAATGACGTGGTGTCGGTCGGCAGCCGGGCGATCTGCTGGTCGAAGCGCGCGCTCGAGGTGCTGGACCGCCTGGGCGACGTGGGCGCGCGGGCCGTCGCCAAGGGCGTGACCTGGAAGGTTGGCCGCACCCGCCACCACGAGGCCGAGGTCTATGCCTTCGACCTTCTGCCCGAGGCGGGCCACAAGATGCCGGCCTTCGTCAACCTGCAGCAATATTACGTCGAGGAATATCTGATCGACGAGGCGCTCCGCCGCCCGGAAATCGAGATCCGCTTCAAGAACCGGGTCGTGGGCCTTGACCAGTCGACCGACCACGCCACCGCGCGGATCGAGACGCCGGACGGCGCCTACGAGCTTGAAGCCGACTGGCTCATCGCCTGTGACGGCGCCCGCAGCCCGGTGCGCGAGATGATGGGGCTGGCGTTCGAGGGCGTCCTTTTCGAGGAACGCTTCCTGATCGCCGACATCGAGATGACGGCCGACTTCCCGCCGGAACGCTGGTTCTGGTTCGAACCGACCTTCCACCCCGGCCAGTCGGCCCTTCTGCACAAGCAGCCCGACAACATCTACCGCATCGACCTGCAACTCGGCTGGGACACCGACCCCGAGGTCGAGCGCAAGCCCGAACGCATCGTGCCGCGCATCGAAAAGGTGGTGGGCGACCGGAAATTCCGGCTCGACTGGTCGTCGATCTACACCTTCCAGTGCCGGCGGCTGGACAGCTTCCTGCATGGCCGCGTGATCTTTGCCGGCGACAGCGCCCATGTCGTCAGCCCCTTCGGTGCGCGCGGCGGCAATGGCGGGCTGCAGGATGTGGACGCGCTCGGCTGGCGTCTGGCGGCGGTGGTGCGGGGCGACGCGCCCGGGGCGAGCCTTGCCGCCTATGACCGCGAGCGCACCTTTGGCGCGGATGAAAACATCCTGAACTCCAGCCGCACGACGCGCTTCATGACCCCCGCCGACGGTATCGAGCGGCTCTTCCGCGATCAGGTGCTGCGGCTCGCCGGTCAGGTGCCCTTTGCCCGCACGCTGGTCAACTCTGGCCGCCTGTCGGTCCCCTGCACCTACGCCTTGACTGGCGCCGATGACCCTGCCCTGCCCTTGGCCGCGCGGCCCGGCTCCGTCGCGCCCGACGCGCCCCTGGGCGAGGCCTGGCTCCTGGACCGGCTGGGGCGCGAGCCGGTGCTTCTCGCCATCGGTCGAGCCGCGCCCAAGGGGGTAACGGTCCCGGTTCTGGAGCTGGCCGCCGAAGGCTGGGTCAGGGCGCGCTATCTGGGCGGCGCGGGGGCAGCGCTTTACCTGATCCGCCCCGACCAGATCGTCGCCGCGCGCTGGCAGGACGCCGACGCCGCAACCATCGCGGACGCGGTCCGGGCCATGTGGGAGGGGCGGGAATGAGCCTGACGCTTCAGCCGAATTTCCAGGATGCGGACGGTTTCTATGCAGCCCTTCTGGCCACCCACAAAGGGTTGAGCGAGGCCGAAAGTGCCGCCCTGAACGCCCGGCTGATCCTGATCCTGGCCAACCATGTGGGCGAAAAGGCCACGCTGGACGAGGCTTTGAAGGCCGCCCGCGCAACTGGCTGAGCCCGGTCGGGCTGGTCGGGGGAACGGTTCCGCTGGACCGCTGATGTCCTCAGCAGACGAAGGCCAGCGCCTGCCCCGGTGGGCGCGGAGCGCCCGCCGATGGCGGGGCGGGCGCTGGCCGGTGGCTTTGGGCCACCGGCCGGGACAAAAGACAAAGCCTTCGCATGGCAGGGTCAACGGCCCCTGCCACGCCCAACGACCACGGCGCGCAAAAGGCCAACGTCCGGCGCCCCCAGCCCAAACGCCAGCCCTTCCCATTCGCCCCTCCGCAGGCCATCAAAGGCGGGCCGATCCCGGAGCCCGCCATGCCCACCGCCACCCCCGAGGCCTTCCGCTTCAAGACCCCCTTCGCCATTTCGCGCGGGGTGCGGACCGAAACCCGCGTCGTCACGGTGCGGGTGATGCGCGACGGCCGGGAAGGCTGGGCCGAATGCCTGCCCTACCCCCGATATGGCGAAACCGTCGAAGGCGTCATCGCCGCGATCGAGGCGCTGCCCGAAGCCCTGACACGCTCCGCCCTGCAAGACCTTCTGCCCGCCGGCGCGGCGCGAAACGGCGTCGATTGCGCGCTCTGGGATCTTGAGGCCAAGGCGCAGGGCCGCCCCGTTTGGGCACTCGCGGGCCTCGCCCCGCCCGAACCGCTCATCACCGCCTTCACCCTGTCGCTCGACGCGCCCGACCGGATGGAGGCGGCGGCGCGCGCGGCGGCGGACCGACCGGTCCTGAAGGTCAAGCTCGGCGCGGGCGAGGAAGATGTCGCCCGGATCGAGGCCGTCCGCCGTGGCGCGCCCGACGCGCGGATCATCGTCGATGCGAACGAGGGCTGGACGGCGGACCTTTATGCAGCCCTCGCGCCCCACCTCGTGCGGCTGGGCGTGGCGCTGGTCGAACAGCCGCTTCCGGCTGGGAAGGACGAGGCGCTGGCCCACATGGCGCGCCCGCTGCCGGTCTGCGCCGACGAAAGCTGCCATGATCGCGCGTCCCTGCCCGCACTCAAGGGCCGCTACGATCTGGTCAATATCAAGCTCGACAAGACCGGCGGCCTGACCGAGGCGCTGGCACTCCGCGATGCGGCGCGGGCGGCGGGCTTCGGTGTCATGGTCGGCTGCATGGCCGCAACTTCGCTCGCCATGGCGCCGGCGGTGCTGGTTGCGCAGGGCGCCGACGTGGTGGACCTTGACGGGCCGCTTCTGCTGGCGGATGACCGGGCGGCGCCCCTTCGCTACGAAGGCTCGCGCGTCTGGCCCGCCGGGCCGGAGCTTTGGGGTTGAGGGAGGACAGGATGCGCAGCGTCTATGTGAACGGCGAGTGGGTGGACGAGGACAAGGCGACCGTCTCGGTCTTTGACCGGGGGTTCCTGATGGCCGACGGGGTCTATGAGGTCACGACGGTCATCGACGGCAAGCTGATCGACCTGCCCGGACACGCCGCCCGCCTGTTCCGCAGCCTGGCCGAGCTTGACATGGCGGCCCCGGTCGACGCGCCGACGCTCGAAGCCCTTCACCGCGAAGCCGTCGCCCGCAATGGCATCGTCTTTGGCCGGGTCTACCTGCAGGTCACGCGCGGCAATCCCGGCGACCGCGACTTCGCCTTCCCCGACCCCGCGACGACCAAGCCCACCTTCGTCCTTTTCACGCAAGTGACCGGCAGCCCCGAAGACAATGCCGACGCCAAACGCGGCCTGTCCGTCATCACCGTCCCCGACATCCGCTGGGGCCGGCGCGACATCAAGACGGTGCAGCTTCTTTACCCCGCGATGGGCAAGATGATGGCCAAGGCCGCGAACGCCGACGACGCCTGGTTCGTCGAGGACGGGCTCGTGACCGAAGGCACCTCGAACAACGCCTGGATCGTGAAGGGCGGCCGCATCGTGACCCGCGCGCTGTCGCACGACATCCTGCACGGCATCACCCGCGCCGCCGTCATGCGCTATGCCGCCGAAGCGCAGATGGAGGTCGAAGAGCGCAGCTTCACCGTCGAAGAGGCCAAGGCGGCCGACGAAGCCTTCATCACCTCGGCCTCGGCCTTCGTCACGCCGGTCATCAGCATCGACGGCGTGGCACTCGGCACCGGCAAGCCCGGCCCGGTGGCCAGCCGCCTGCGCGAGATCTACATCGACGAAAGCCGCAAAGCGGCACGCTGAGCCGATGCTCTGGGTCACGGATCAGATCGCGATCGCCGACTGGGAACTGACCGAAAGCTTTTCGCGCGCCTCCGGTCCCGGCGGGCAGAACGTCAACAAGGTCTCAAGCGCGGTCGAACTGCGCTTCGAGGCTGCGCGCAGCCCCGCGCTGACCCCCGCCGTCAAGGCGCGGCTGAAGCGGATCGCCGGGCGGCGCTGGACGCTCGACGGCGCGATCGTGCTCAGGGCCGAGGAAACCCGCAGCCAGGCGCAGAACCGCGAACTGGCCCGCGAGCGGCTGGCCGAGATGATTCGCGAGGCCCTGGTGGCGCCCAAGCGCCGGGTGGCGACGAAACCCACGGCCGGCAGCCGCGAACGGCGGCTGAAGGCCAAATCGGTCAGGGGCGCGGTCAAGGCCGCGCGCGGAAAGGTCGAAGATGGCGACGCTTCTTGAACGGCGGGCCCGCGTGCTGGGGCCGAACATGCCCACCTTCTACGACGACCCGGTCGAAATCGTGCGCGGCGAGGGCGTCTGGCTTTGGGACGCGGGCGGGCGGCGCTATCTGGACTGCTACAACAACGTGGCCCATGTCGGCCACTGCCACCCCCGCGTGGTCGAGGCGATCGCCCGGCAGGCCGCGACGCTGAACACCCACACGCGCTACCTGCACGAAGGGATCGTCGCCTATGCCGAACGGCTGGTCACGACCTTCGACGGCAGCCTGTCGACGGTCCTGATGACCTGCACGGGGTCCGAGGCGAACGACGTGGCGCTGCGCATGGCGCAAGCGGTGACGGGCGCCAGGGGCATCATCGCGACCGACAACACCTATCACGGCAACACACTGGCCGTGTCGCACCTGTCGACCCGCCGCCCGCCGCCCGGCGGCTGGCCCGACCATATCCGCCGTGTCCCCGCGCCAGACGGCCTGCACCCCGGCGGGCTGGACGGCGCCGCCTTCGGTCAGGCGGTCGAGCGCGCGATTGCCGAACTGCAGGCGGCGGGCCACGGCTTTGCCGGCCTGATGCTCTGCCCGGTCTTTGCCAACGAGGGCCTGCCGGACGTGGCACCCGGTTTTCTGGATCAGGCCGTGGCGGCGGTGCGCAAGGCCGGCGGCCTGATCCTGTGCGACGAGGTGCAGCCGGGCTTCGGGCGCATGGGCAGCCACTGGTGGGGCCATCAGTGGCTGGGCTTTGCGCCGGATGTGGTCACGCTCGGCAAGCCCATGGGCAATGGCCATCCGGTGGCAGGCGTCGTGGCGCGGGCCGAGGTGATGGCCGCCTTCCGCGAGGGGTTCGGCTATTTCAACACCTTCGGCGGCAATCCGGTGGCCTGCGCCGCCGCGATGGCCGTCCTCGACGTGATCGAGGATGAAGGCCTGATGCCCCATGCCGCGCGCGTGAGTGCGGCAATGGAGGCGCGGCTGAAGGCGCTCGACCATCCGCTGATCGCGGGCGTCCGGGCACGCGGCCAGTTCTACGCGGTCGAGATGGCGCGCGATGGACGACCCGCGCCGGACGTTGCGGCCGTGCTGGTCGAAGCGATGAAGGCGCAGGGCGTCCTGATGGGCAGAGGCGGGCGAGAGAACCACGTCCTGAAGTTGCGTCCGCCGCTGCCGTTCGATGATGGCCACGCGGCACTAGTGGCCGACGCGCTTGCCGCGGCCCTGGCGATGGTGCCCGCGTGACGCCCGAGGCGGCGCTTGCCCTTGCCCCCCGCGCGGCCGCCCTTTGGGGCGCCCCGCCGCCCGAGCCGGTGAAGGTCCGCGAAAATGCCGTCTTTCGCATGGCCCTGCCGGACGGCCGCACCGCCGCCCTGCGCCTGCACCGGCCCGACTACCAGACCGAGGCCGGTATCCGCGCCGAACTGATCTGGACCGCCGCGCTGGCCAACGGCGGCTTTGCCGTGCCGCTGCCCGCCCCGACGCTTTCCGGCCAACTCACGGGGCAAGTGGGGGGCGTGATCACAAGCGCCGTCCACTGGATGCCGGGCACGGCCACAAGCGAGCGCGCCCATGGCACCGAGCCTGCACTTTACGCCCGGATCGGCGCGCTTCTGGGCGACCTGCACAACCGCACGGACCGCCTGCCCTTCGCCCGGACGCTCGACCGCCCGCGCTGGGACCTTGACGGGTTGCTGGGCCCGACGCCCCTCTGGGGCCGGTTCGAGGCCAATGCGGCGCTGAGCGCCGACGACCGGAGCCGCATCCTGAAGGCGATGGATGCCGCGCGCGAACGGCTGGCCGGACCCGAGGGCGCCGACCGGGGCCTGATCCACGCCGATGTCCTGCGCGAAAACCTGCTGGAACGGCCCGACGGCACGCTCGCGCTCATCGACTTCGATGACAGCGGCCACGGCTACCGGCTCTATGACCTTGGCACCGCGCTCGTGCCGTCGCTCGAGGACCCCGGCCTGCCGGACGCCGCGCGGGCCCTGGCGGAAGGCTACGGCAAGGCGCGCGGCCTGCCACCCCCCGACACGGTTGCCCTGACGCTCCACACCTTTCTGCGCAGCCTGGCCTCTTGCGGCTGGATCACCAGCCGCGCGGGGCCCGGCGACCCGCGCCTTCGCCTCTATGCGACCCGCGCCCGCCGGATGGCCGACGCGCTTCTTGGCGGCCCCTCGCCGCTCGGCTGAACTGTTTCCCGACCGCGCCCCGCAACCGCCGACAGGCTGCGGATCGTCACCGGGAGCGGCCCCTATCCCTGCGGTTTATAGCCGTAGCCCGCTGGCACAGAACGCAAACGCTTGGCAGGGCACTGATTTTCCGTCATGAACGCCGAGTCGCCCTCTGTTATCCCAGAATACCGAGCATCATGCTGAAGAAAGCCGCCCAGGTCGTTACCGGCAACGCTCTCGGATTCATTCTGTCGCTCGTGCGCAACCTTCTGGTCGCGCGGCTGGTCAGCCCGGAAAACTACGGCATCGCCTCGTCCTTCGCGCTGGCCATGTCGCTGATCGAGATGATGTCCTACCTGGGCTTCAACCAGCTGATGGTCGTGGACAAGGATGGGGACGAGCCGCATTTCCAGGCCGCGATGCAGGGCTTCCAGATCCTGCGCGGCTGCTTTTCGAGCGTCATGCTCTTCATCGTCGCCCGGCCCTATGCCAGCTTCCTGCACATCGAACATGCGGCCTGGGCCTTTGAAGTCCTGGCGATCGTGCCCTTCATCAACGGCTTTCAGCACTACGACCCCTTCCGGGCCCGGCGCCACCTGAACTTCACGCCCATGGTGCTGTCGACGACCATTCCCGCGCTGATCGCGGTGATCGTCGTCTGGCCGATGGCACTGGCCTGGGGCGACTACCGGATCATGCTCGGCTCGATCATCGTCCAGCAGCTGGCGACCGTGCTCATCACCCACATGACCGCCGAACGGCCCTACCGCGCCACGCTCGACCGCGCCCTGATGCGCCGCGCCACCGCCTTCGGCTGGCCGATCCTTCTGAACGGCATCCTGCTGTTCGGGGTCTTCAACGGCGAGCGGCTGATCGTCGGGCGCGAGTTGGGCATGGTGCAGTTCGCCTATTTCTCGATGGCCTTCACCCTGACCCTGACGCCGACGCTGGTGCTGGCAAGTTCCGGCCAGTCGCTTTTCCTGCCGCAACTGACCCGCGCGCTGGATAACCCGCGCGAATTCCAGCGCCTGTCGGACCTCAGCGTCGAATGCTTCCTGGTGATCGGCCTCCTCTTGATCCTGGGGTCGAGTCTTGTGGGCGGCCCCCTCGTTCACCTGCTGGCCGGCAAGACCTACATCGCGATCCTGAGCTTCCTGGTGCCGATGGCGGTCATGCAGGCGATCCGCGTCGCCAAGACCGGCAGCGCCGTCGTCGCCCTGTCGATCGGCAAGACCGGCAACGCGATCATCGGCAACCTGCCGCGCGTCGCCTCCCTGCCGATCTCCTACTGGATTGCCCTGAACGGCGGCACGGTGCTTGAGATCATCTGGGTCGCACTTGCGGCAGAGGTCGTGGGCTTTGCCGCCGCGCTCTGGGTCGCGATCAAGGGCACGACGCTGACGCTCGGCCGACTGGTGCTGCCGATGGCGCTGTCGGCGCTGACATGTGTGCTGGCGACGCTCGACGCGCTGCGCACGCCGCCCCTGCCCGGCCCGATCGAGAACCTGCACCCCGGCCTGCTGCTGGTTGCCGCGGCGGGCCTTGCGGCCCTTCTGTCGATGACCGAGCTTCGGGCCTATACGCTGGCCCGGTGGCGCGCCTGGCGGAGGTGAGTCGGGCGAAAAAGTCGCCGCCGGAGGGCCGCCCCGCCGCCGTTGCCAAAATGAGAACAAATTCTGCCGCTAGCCCTGCGCCTCAAGCCGGATAAGAACGACCGAAGCCATGACCCTTTCGCCCCGGACGACCGCAATCGGTGTCGTCATCGTCACCTTCAACGGCGCCGATGTCGTCATCGGCTGCCTCGACAGCCTTCTGGCGCAGACGGGGGTCGTTCCGCAGATCCTGGTGGTCGACAATGCCTCGGGCGATGACACGGTGGCGACGCTGCGCGACTGGGCGGACCGGAACGGCCGCGCCCTGCCCGAGGCCCATTCGGTGGAGGACGCAGCCGGGGCACTGGGCCGGACCGGGATCGCCCTTCTTCATTCCGGCGCGAACCGCGGCTTTGCCGGCGGCGTCAACCTGGGGCTGGTGACCCTGGCCCGCCTGCCCGCCATCGGCCATTTCTGGGTCCTGAACCCCGACGCAGAGGCAACGCCCGACGCCACCACCGCGATCCTGGCCGAGGCCACCCGCACGCCAGGCTACGGCATGATGGGGGGCCGGGTCTGCTATGCCGAAACCCCGCCCCGCATCCAGATCGACGGCGGCACCGTCAACCACTGGACCGGCGTGACCGGCAACCTGAACCTGGGCGCCAACCCCGCGACCGTCCCCCAGCCCGACGCCGCAGAGGTCGCCTTCATCACCGGTGCGAACCTTGTCGCCTCGCGCGGGTTCTACGAAGACGTAGGCCCCATGCGCGAGGATTATTTCCTTTATTACGAAGAGGTTGACTGGGCCATGCGTCGCGGGCGCTGGCCGATCGTCGTGGCGCCGGGCTTTGTCGTCCGCCACCATGCCGGCACCGCGATCGGCTCGCCGACGCTTGACCGCATCGCCTCGCCCTTCTCGTTCTGGTTCAAGTATCGCAGCCGGATGATGTTCGTCCGCCGCTTCTACCCCCTATCGCTGCCGGTCGCCCTTGCCCATGCCACCGCCAAGGCCGCGCAGCTCTGGCTGAAGGGCGCGCGCCCGCAGGCGACCACGCTCCTGCGCGCCGCCTGGGGCCTGCCCGCGCCCGCCGCCGTGCGCGATGTCCTGTCCCCCGACGCCCAGAGAATCGCCTTTGGCCGCTGATCCCGCCCCCCCTCCCGCCGGCAGGACGTTTTGGAGCCCGCCTCTGGTCGCGCTGATAGCCCTTGCGGCGCTGACGACGCCAGGGCCGCGCGATGGCTCCGGTCCACTGCACCTGGTGTCGCTGACCGAATGGCGCGAACCCCACAAGGGCTTCGGCGGTTTTTCCGGCCTGGCACTCGACCCCGACGGCAAGGGGTTCCTGACTGTATCCGACCGCGGGCTTCTGGTCCATGCGCACCTGGACCGCGACGGCGCGGGCCGCCTCACGGGCGCCACCTGGACGGACGCGAAACAGTTCCTCGACAGCAAGGGAAACGAGGTCGCGGGCTTCACCAGCGATTCAGAGGCGCTCCGCCGCCTGCCCGATGGCCGGATCGCCGTCGCCTTCGAGGGGCTGGCCCGGGTCGCCGCCTTTGCGCCCCCAGACATGCGGCCGATGCTCCTCAGCCGCTGGGACCGCTTCAAGGCCTTCTGGGGCAATACCGGCATGGAAAGCCTGGCCGTCCGTCCCGACGGCAGCCTGATGACGGTCCTTGAGCTGCCGACCGCCGACGGCTCTTACCAGAGCTTCACCAGCAAGACGGCGCCGGTCTGGACCGCTGGCCCGCCGCTGCCGTCCGACGGCAGGTTCGAGGCGACGGATGCCGTCTGGGCCCCGGACGGGCGGCTCTTCCTTCTGGAACGGAACTTCGCCGTCTGGCGCGGCTACACCACCCGCATCACCGCCTACCGGATGACCGACCAGGGCTTCGGCGCCCCCACGCTTCTGTGGCAATCGCCACGCGGGGCCTATGGCGATTTCGAGGGGATGGATGTAACCACCCTGCCGTCCGGCGGCCTGCGCGTCACGCTCATCACCGACAATAACTTCCTGCCGATGGCCGCCACCATGATCGCCGAGCTCGACATGGCGCCAGAGGCAGTCGCAGACGGAAAGATCGACGGATGACGGCCCCCCGCAAGATACTGATCGTGGTGCAGAACCTGCCCGTGCCGCTTGACCGCCGCGTCTGGCTCGAGGCGACGACGCTGGCGCAGGCCGGCTACCAGGTCAGCGTCATCAGCCCGACCGGCAAGGGCTGGGACAAGCCGCGCGAGGTGATCGACGGCATCGCCATCTACCGCTACCCCGAACCGGTCGAGGCCCATTCCGGCGCCATCGCCTATGCGCGCGAATACCTGCACTCGCTGGTCCACTGGTTCCGCCTCGCCCCGGTCGTGCGCCGCGAGCAGGGATTCGACGTGATCCAGGGCTGCAATCCGCCCGACCTGATCTTCCTCCTGGCGCTCTGGTATCGAGTGCGTGGCGTGCGCTACCTCTTCGACCACCACGATGTCTGCCCCGAGCTGTTCGAGGCCAAGTTCGGCAAGCGCGGGCTGCTGTACCGGGTCATGCGGATCTGGGAACGCATGACCTTCGCCACCGCCACCGTCTCGGTCGCGACGAACGAAAGTTTCCGTGCCATCGCCGTCGAACGCGGCCGGATGCCGCCCGAAGATGTGTTCGTCGTCCGCTCGGCCCCGAAGGTCGAGAAGTTCGTGATCGGCCCCGGCGACCCGACCTACCGCAAGGGCGCAGGCACCGTCCTTGGCTATGTCGGCGTCATCGGCCAGCAAGAGGGCATGGATCTGCTGGTCGCCGCCGCCGAGCACCTGATCCGCCGCATGGGGCGGAGCGATGTGCATTTCGTCATCATCGGCTTCGGGCCGGAAGTGCCCACGGTGCAGGCCGACGTGGCCGCGCGTGGACTTCAGGACTGGTTCACCTTCACCGGCGCGCTTTACGGCGACGACCTTCTGGCGGCGCTCAACGCCTGTGACATCGGCCTGTCGCCGGACCCCAAGAACCCCATGAACGACATCTCGACCATGAACAAGGTCATGGAATACATGACGCTCGGCAAGCCCATGGTGCAGTTCGACCTGAAGGAAGGCCGCGCCTCGGCGGACGATGCCTCGCTTTATGCCCGGGCCAATGATCCGGTCGATTTCGCAGCCCAGATCGCCGTCCTGATGGATGATCCAGACCGCGCCCGCGCCATGGGCGAACGGGGGCGCGCGCGTGTCCTCGACCGGCTGAGCTGGTCCCATTCGGCGCCGCACCTTCTGTCTGCCTATGACCGGATCTTCACCCGGATCGGCCGCTAGGCCCCCGCTAGGCCCCAGATAGGCCCCCGGGGGTCCGCCAGACCTGCGCCAGAAGCCAGCCGCCGACGAACCCGCCAAGGTGGGTCTGCCAGGCAAGCTGTCCGTCCATCACCACCCAAAGCCCCGCGTTCAGCGCGACAAGCCAGGCGACCGTCTGCGCCACCGGCCGATGGCTCTGTCCCCGCCCGGTCCGCACCTGCCAGTCCCAGGCCATGAGCATCCCGGCAAGCCCGAAAAGCGCGCCCGAGGCCCCCACCATCGGCGCCGCGCCCGAAGGCATGAGCGCAAAGCCGATCCCGCCCGCGATGAGCAAAAGAGTATAGACCCACAGGAACCGCCAGGGGCCGAGCCTGTCCTCGATCGGCCGGCCGATGGCAAAGAGCGTGACCATGTTCAGCGCAAAGTGCATCAGGCCGCCATGCAGGAACCCATAGGTCACGAACATGAGCCAGGGCTGCGCGGGATAGTTCGGCGCCCAGCCATGCAGAAGCCCCGCCCAGAAGGCCCCATGGGTCAGCGCCGTCATCCGCGTTGAGGGGGCGCCCCAAAGCCCGTAGTCCGCGCCAGACAGCCAGGCCTCTGGGATCAGGCACAGGACGAATATCAGCCACAGCGGCCAACCCGGTGTGCGACCGCCAGCGTCCGTCTGCCCCACGGCCTGCGACATTCCTAGAAGGGCACGTAACGGGGCAGCGGCTTCAGCGTGTCGCGGATCATGCGCAAGAGCCGCGCCTCGGCCTCCGCATCGCTTTCCTCGACGTTGATCGGCGTGACATAGCGCACCAGCGCCCCGTCGGTCCGGCCCTTGGTGATGCTGTCGACCAGCACATTGAGCTTGGCGCTGAAGTCGTTCGCCACCCGCTCGCCCCGGCCCTCGAACCAGTAGATCACCAGCTGCCGCGTCAGTCCCTTCTGGATCACGGCCCGGTTGGCCTGGAACTTGCCGTAGCCATCGGCGGTCATGTCCAGCTCCATCGGGCGCAGGTTCGACACTTCCCAGCCACCGGCGGGCAGGCAGACCTCGGGCGAATGGATGCCCTGCCCTTCGGTCTGCTTGGTGTAGTAGGCCACGAAGAAGGACACGATCTCTGTCTCGTTCGGCGCGCTGTAGATCGCGTTCAGATAGTCGTCGGCGCCCAGCACCTTCTCGATCTCGGGGTCGAGGCGTGCGGTGGTGCCGGTCCAGCTTTCCATCTGCATCGGGAAGGCGACCAGCGGCTCACGGTCCGGCGGCCGGACCGACGGGTCGGGCATGGCGACCCAAAGCGTCGAGACAAGCGCGGTCACCGCGAAGGCCAGTCCCAGGAAGACCGACGCCCGCATCGAGAAGACGCGCATCAAGATCGACCCGAAGCCCTGGAAATCCAGGTCGATGGCCTGCGACAGCGGCATCGGCACCGGCGCATGGCGTTGCAGGAAGGCCGCAAGCCCGAAGAGGATCGCGACGCAGATCAGGAAGATGACCCAGCCTTCGAAGAAATGCAGGAACCCCTCGGCCTGCCCGATCCCGTAGCGGTCGACGAGCCAGCCGATGATTGCGATCCGGACCGAGTTCATCAGGACCGTCAGCGGCGCGGCGGAAAGCAGCAGCACCGCCTTGTGCCACATCGGCCCCCGGTAAAGGATGGCGAAGAGGTAAGAGAAGCTGAGGATCGGGAAAAGGTAGCGCAGGCCCGAACAGGCCTCGGCCACCTGCAGCTTGTAGACGCCCAGGTCGATGACATTGCCGTCAAGGAAGACCGCAACGCCCGACCAGCTCAGCAACCAGACGCCGATGACCGACGACACCCACTGTAGGAAGGTCGCAAGTTTCCAGTAGAGGATCTGCGGCAGCGGCAGCATGAAGACCAGGTGGAAGACCGGCAGCTGATGATGCCGCCCCCGCGCCCAGCCGAAGATGGAAAAGACCACGCCCGACACCCAAAGGATGAAGGCATAGGTCACGATGTCCGGCACCCGCATCAGGTTGCCCAGAAGCGCCAGCGCCAGCGCACCGACCATGATCGCAAGCCCCTGCCAGCCGTCCCTGATCCGCGCGGCGGGTTCGGGCATCTTCCTGAGTTCACGCAGGAAGAGGTAGAGCGAGATCAGGGGAATGAGCGGGCCGTGGCTGTATTCCGCAGTCGACCAGGCTTTGGCAAGCGACACGAAGCCGATCCAGAAGATCGGCACCGACACGGCGATCAGGCCCGCGAAGAGCCAGAATCCCAAGCCGCCCACCCGGCGGGCGGGAACGGCGGCATGGCTTGGAAACGGCTCGGAAATATTACTCATGGGCCCGGTTACCTGGTCAATCCGGCCATCATAGACGCGATTTCACGCCCATGCGACCCTCCGGGGCGATTGTGCACGATCGCCCCGCAATGCGCCGCCGCAGAACCGGATCAGGTCAGGGACGGAAACTGAAGTTCCGGCCCAGCGTGACGTAGACGCCGGTCGATTTCGCCTGCGGGAGGCCCGTTTGCGTCTTGACCTTATAGCTCACGCCCGTCGTCAGCGCCCAATCCGGCGTCAGCGTATAGTTGTAGTTGGCATAAAGGTTCGTGAGCCGCGTCGCGTTCGCGCCGCTGCCGCCGGTTCCCTGCGTCTCGGCATAGTCGACGCCCATGTCGAGCATAGACAGGCTGTTGACCGCATGACCCCAGTTGACCGTCACGGCAGTGTTCAGAATGTCCTGGTTGCTGCTGTTCGTGGTCGCGCCGCGCCGAATGGCCAAGGTCAGCGTGTCCGACGGCCGCTGGATCGAATAGCTGAGCGAGCCGATCATCGCCCCGCCGCCGACCGAACCCTTGGTGACGCCGATCGTGCCCTTCAGGCTACCGGTCGGAAGCTGCATGTCGCGCCCGAACGTCAGGTCCGTCCTGAGCCCGTTCTGGTTGCGGTTCGCCGCCAGGTTGACGCTGTAGCTGCCGTCCTGCACCTGCTGCGTCACGCCGAAGCCGCCGATCACACCCTTGTTGCGCGCCTGGCCCAGGATCGTGTCCGTCACCACCTCGGAATAGCCGATCTGGCCGCTGACCTGCAGCGTGCCGTTCACGTCGCGCGTCAGCCCATAGGTCAGCGACCGCGTCCAGCGATTGGTCTGAACGAAGTCCTGCGTGATATAGTGCGTCGCCGAGGCGGTAAGGCTGCCCTGCGTCACGGCGTTGTAGCGCATGTTGGCCGCGAGCGAGGCCGTGTCCGTCTGCGTGTCGAACAGAAGCGGGTTGGTGGTTCCCGAATAGTGCTTTTCGGCCCGGCCGAGGTCCAGCACGAGCCCGAAGGGCGACTGAAGCCCGGTTTCGAAACGCAGCGAGTAGCTCGGGTCTCGGACCGTGCCGCCGTCGGTGATGAGGCCGGTCTGCAGGTCCTCAAGCTCGACCTGGAACGGGTCGAGGAACTGCCGGTCGACATAGCGCCAGCGACCGCGCAGCGTCACGCGGCTGTTGGCGCTTTCGGTCATGTAAAGGACGTTCGCCATCGGGTCCTCGAGACCCTTGATCGAGCGGCCCGGAATGTCGGCATAGCGCAGGACGGCCGATCCCGTCAGGTTGAAGGTCGTCGTCTGCGTGATCGACGACAGCCCGTAGCTGAGCGTGTTGTCCGAAATATAGGAGGTGCCCCGCGACTTGCCGGGCGTCAGGGGAAAGTTGCTGTCGACCTTGAGCGAGGTCTTGATCCCGAAGTCGAGCTGCAGGCCCCCGGTATTGGGCGCCGCCCGCCCGGAGCCGGGCCCGATCACCGCCGCGCCGCTCGCAAGCGTCGGCACGGCGGGCAGCGCCGGGTTGATGGGTGTCGTGGTGGTTGGCGCCTGCGGCAGCGGCACCGGCGCGGATGTGCCAGCGCCGCCCTGTTGAGAGGCGGCGATGGTCGGCCAGAGGAATATGGAGGTTGCCGCCAGAAGCGCGGCTCTTGCCGTCAGTTTGCCCACCCCAAAGCCTGCCTTTTTCTTGTTGGAACGTCTTATTCGAACAGATGGCGCTCGGGGACCACAATCACGTCGCCGGCCCTGAGCACGATCATCGGAGCAGCGGCGCCCTGCTGAACCGACTTGTAGTCAAACGAATATACCGTCTCGCGACCCGTTTTGGAATCCACCCTGTGCAGCTGGATGCGCTTCACGGCGGCAAATTTCGTCAGGCCGCCCGATTCCGCCAGGAATTGCAGCAGCGTCGTGCCCGGCGAGAGCGCGATCTTGCCCGGTTTGTTGAACTCGCCCATCGCATAGACCGACGGAACCGCCGCAGCGCCTTGCGTGACCTGGGTCGCGACGATGTTGGCATTCGCGTTGGCAACCGCCTGCGTCGTGGCGTTCAGCTGGCCGACGGACAGGAAGACCGTGGGCGGCGTCGTGAACTTCGGCGCGAGCGACGAGGTGATGCTCGCCCGCAGGGCGTCGATCGACTTGCCCTTGGCTGCGATCGCGCCGACGAGCGGCAGGCTGACCGTGCCGTCGGGCAGGACGAGCAGGCTGCGGTTCATGCTCGGATCCTCGAGCACCTCCATCTGAAGCACGTCGCCGGGCTGGACCAGATAGGCGGCCATCGCGACCGGAGCGACAAGAGCGGCCAGGACGAGG
Source organism: uncultured Paracoccaceae bacterium (assembly GCA_945952025.1). GTDB lineage: Bacteria > Pseudomonadota > Alphaproteobacteria > Rhodobacterales > Rhodobacteraceae > TMP-24. Next base: position 123,067 of record CAMFGW010000002.1, on the reverse strand, counting down.
CCAAGGAGAGTTCTGAACATGGGGCTCACCCGTTTGCGTTAGACGAAGGGCAGACTAGCGTCGCCCGGTTGATTCTCAAAACATTCGCTGAATTACGAGTGTTTCGTTAACTTCTGCAAGACAATCGTGCCCGCCACGCAACATAATCAGGGCGATTGTGGGGCAATTCCCGCATCCGCCAGTTTCTTCAACTCGTCACGCGCCGACACCACGAACTCACGCGAATCGCCTTCCGGCACTTTCGACAGAAGGGCCGCAAAAGCGGTCGCCGCCTCTGGCTTCCGATTCGCGCCAAGGTAGGCCATCGCCAGATGGTAGCGCACGGTCGGGTCGTCGGGCAGGCCCTTCGCGGCCTTCTCCAATTCGCCGATCGCCTCGTCATACTGGCCGTTCAGCGCCGCGATCCAGCCATAGGTGTCCTGGTAGGGCGCATAGTCGCTGCCCTTGAGCCGCCGCGAGATCATCGCCGCGCGCTTCAGGCTGTCGGGGTCCTTGCGGTAGTTCGACAGGAGGCTCGCCAGGTTGTTGGCGACGATCGGGTTGCCGGAATTGTCGGCGTAAAGCTTGTCGTAGATCGCGAGCGCATCGTCGATCTTGCCCGCGGCCTCCAGCTCGCCTGCCCGCGCCCACAGAAGCTGCGGCGAGGCCGGCAGCGCCGCGAGCCCGTCATCGAGGATCTTCGAGGCATCCGCCGTCCGCACCGGGTTGGCGCCGACGACCTGGTAAAGCGCCAGCCAGACCGCCTCTTTCGTCGGATCGGCCGCCAGCACCTTGCGGTAGCCGGCTTCGGCCGCCGCCGCGTCGCCCGCGCTCTGCTCGACAGAGGCCACGAGGAACTGCACGTTCAGGTCGTCGGGCGCCTCCGTCAGCATCTGCCGCGCAAAGGCCACCGCCTGGTCCGTCTGACCGGCATCGAGCTGGCTGCGCAGGAAGGCGATCTTGGCATCAAGCTTGGCATCGGGGCTCTTGGCCAACTGTTCGAGGTAGGCGCGCGCGGCGTCCGGGCTCTTCTGCCCCTGCAGGATGGCGCCCTGAAGGGCCGCCAGATCGGCCGCCGCTGCCGGATCGTTCACCGCCTCGAGCTCCTTGGCCACCGCATCGGCGCGTGGCCAGTCCTTCAGCGCCAGGTAGACCTGGCCAAGCGGCACCAGAAGCCCCGCCTGCCCCGGATTGAGCCGAAGCGAGTCCAGCAACACCGTCTCGGCCGGCAGATACTTGCCCTCTGACGCCAGAAGCCGGGCATAGCGCAGCGACTCGTCCGGCGCCCGGCCAGAAGCCTGCACGGCCTGGGACATCATGTCCCGCATCAGGTCGCGGTCGCCCTGCCGTTCGTAGGCCTGCGCCAGAAGCGTCATCAGGCCCGCATCCTTCGGATGGGCGTTGATCCCGTCGCGCAGAATCGCGATCGCGTCGCCGGTCTGGTCGGCGTCGATGAGCCAGTTGGCCTTCATGCGGATCGCGTCGGGCTGGCCGGAATCCTGCGACAGCACATCCTCGACCAGCGCACGCGCGCCGACCAGGTCACCGTTTTCGGCCTTCATCTGGGCCAGCCCCACCTTCACCGTGCGCAGGTCCGCGCCGTCGGGCAGCGTCTTGACCAGGCCCTCCATCTCGGCGATGGCCTGCTCCTTCTCGCCCTTGGCATACATGTAGCCCGCCCGGGCCGAACGGAACATCGCCGGCGCCTTGCCCGAGGCGATCACCTTGTCCAGCTCTGCGATCGCCGCATCGGGCGAGCGATACTGCCCAAGGAACCGTACCAGAGCCGCTTCGGCCGCAGGGTCGGTCGAGGTCGGGTCGACCATGGCGCGCATGTTCGCCTCGGCCTTGTCATAGTCGTTGCGCGACAGGTACCAGCGGGTCAGCGCATCCTTCATCTCGGTCGCGTCGGGGAAGCGGGCGATGATCTCCTTCAGCCCGGCCTCGACCGCGGCATCGTCCTTCATGCCGGCATAGACCGACAGGCGCTGCGCATAAAGAAGCCGGTCGTCCGGCGTGATGGCGATCGCCGCATCCAGCTCCTTGCGCGCGCTGTCGAGCGCCTGCGCCCGGATCAGGTCGTCGATGATGACCTTGCGCGACCGCATGTCGTCGGGATGGGCCGCGACGATGGCCTTCGCACGCCCCACCGCATCGAGGGTGGCGGCGCTGTCGGACTTGTCGAGCGCCCGCCCGTAATCGGTGAAGACCTTCAGCGACTGGAACCGCACGTCATCCGGCTTGGCCTTCAGGGCGGCGGCCGTGAAGCGGTCGGCCTCGTCCCATTGCCCGTTGTCCACCGCGATGTTCGAAAGCGCCAGAAGTGCGGGCAGGTCGTCGGGATACTGTTCGATCAGCCGCAGATACTGGCTGTAGGCCTCGCGCAGGTTGCCGCGTTTGAATTCGGCGTCGGCATAGGCCATGCGCGCGTCGTGATGCTTGCCGTCATATTGGAAGACGTTGCGGAATTCGACCAGCGCCCGGTCGACATCCCCCGCCTTCAGATAGGTCAGCCCGGACTGGTAATAGTCTTCGGCTTTCTGTTCGGAAGTCTGGCAACCCGCCAGCGTCAAGGTGCTGACCACCAGGGCCGCAAAAAGGGGCGTACGAAGTTTCATCAATAGTGCCTCTAACAAGTTTCGGCCCTGCCCCAAGGCCCGCAAATCACGCAGCTTATAGCGCAACTTCAGCTCCGGCGTCATCCCCCGACGTGGCCAGAGCCAGTTACTGTGCCGATTCCAAGGCCGTTGCCGTTGCCGATTGCCCCTGGTCCGGGGCGCGCCAGGCAATCGTCAATGACCGGTGCCGTGCGCGACCGCGCCGAAGGTCCGAACCAGGATGACCACATCGGTCGACAGGCTCAGGTCCTGGTCATAGCCCGTGTCGAAATCGGCGCGCCGGGCAAAGTCGCTCGCGTTGCGGGCCGAGATCTGCCAGGTCCCGGTCATTCCCGGCCGAAGTCCGTAATAGGCGACCCCCGGATACATCGGGCGCTGGCAGGGCATCATAGGCCGCGGGCCGACCAGCGACATGTCGCCGACCAGCACGTTCCAAACCTGCGGCAGCTCATCGAGCGACGAGCGGCGCAGGAACCGGCCGAAACGCGTCACGCGCGGATCGCTCAGCAGCTTTTGCTTGTCGTTCCATTCCTGGCGGGCCGCTGGATTGGCCTCGAGGTAATCCTCGAGGATTTCATCCGCGCCCACGACCATGGTGCGCAGCTTCACCATCCGGAAAGTTCGCCCTTCCCGGCCAACCCGGTCGCTGCAATAGAAGGGGCGGCCCCCCTGCACCCCGAGCACCAGCGCAAGCACGCCGATGAGCGGCAGCACGATCGGCAGCGCCAGAACCACCAGCAAGAGGTCCAGCAGCCGCTTGACATGGTTCCGGTACAGCCCAGGCTGCCGCTGGACCCTGACGGGCCCGACGGGCGTGCAGGCCGCATGGGCCTTCTTGGACAAGTCGTTAATCTGCATGGTCATACGACACACCGACCTAGGTCGATCCCAAATATTTGATCCCCGGCAAACGTCGCCGACCCTAAACTCAATACCGGCAAACCCGGCCTCGTCGGCAGAAAGGCATACCCCAGCCCAAGCCCCCGGATTTTAACAGTTAGTTCACAAAAGCGAAACTGAATTGGAAGAACGTTTCGACCCGGACCCTAGCCCGATGAGTGCTCCGGCGGGACTCTTGGTTGCCATTCCCCCCCCCAGCGGCGAAAAACTGCCCGTAGCCTGTCGACTGTTCTCGATAGGTGGGCCAATCATGGCGAAACGGCGGCGGAAGTGTGGCTCTGGGCCCCTATCGGCGGGGGAACATGGCCGAATCGGCTCGCCCGTCGCATAAGGGGCCCCAATCGGCTGGTCTGGTGCCATCAAAGCGCCATTCTGGCCGGGCAGGACGTCCCTTGATGTAACGGACGGACAGGGCCCAGACCGGCACCTACCAGGCCGGCCGGCAGAATGAGGCAACGGAAGCGAACGGATGAACAAGGTCGTGGAGACCCGCACGGACGACAGCAGCATCGGCTTCTACATGGATTTCTTCGGATTCCGCGAGCGTCCCTTCACGCTCGTGCCGGATCCGGACTTCATGTTCTGGTCGGCGCAGCACCGCCGCGCCTATTCGGTGCTGGAATTCGGCATCCTGTCGCGCGCGCCGATCACGCTGGTGACGGGCGGCGTCGGCTGCGGCAAGACAACACTTTTGCGTGAGCTTCTGCGCCAGTTCGGCACCCGCGTCACCGTCGGCCTGATCTCGAACGCGCAAGGCGGCCGGGGCGAGCTGATCCAGTGGGTCCTGAACTCGCTCGGCGTGCCCTTCGACCCCTCGCGGGGCTATGTCCAGCTGTTCCAGCAGCTTCAGGACTTCCTGATCGACGAATATGCCGCCGGCCGCCGTGTCGTCCTGATCTTCGACGAGGCGCAGAATCTGTCGCCCGAAAGCCTTGAAGAGCTGCGGATGCTGACCAACATCAACTCCGGCAAGGACGAGGTCATCCAGCTGGTGCTGGTCGGCCAGCCCGAACTGCGCGACATGGTGCTGGACCCCTCGCTGCGCCAGCTGGCGCAGCGCATCGCGGCCAGCTTCCACCTGCAGCCGCTTGATGAAAAATCCGTGATCGACCTGGTCGCCCACCGCCTGCGCGCGGCGGGCGGCACCGGCGCAGAGATCACGCCCGACGCCTCGCGCCTGGTCCACAAGACCACCCACGGCGTGCCGCGTCTGGTCAACCAGCTTTGTGATATGGCATTGCTCTATGCTTGGAGCACCGACCACCCCCAGGTCGATGCCTCTGTCGTCCAGTCGGTATTGGATGACGGCGTATTTTTTGCCGCCCAGATCGCGGCCGAGGAAGAGAAACGTAGATGAACCTGGACCTCAAATATTACGCGGCGATCTTTTTGCGCCGGATTCACTATTTCATCATCATTACGGCACTCGTGTCGGCCGCGGCGATCGCGGCGGCCCTTCTTCTGCCATCCGTCTACCAGGCCTCTTCGACACTTGTCGTCGAAGGCTCGACCATTCCGACGGCACTCGCGGCCCCCACGGTCCAGACCGCGGCGATGGAAAAGCTGCAGAACATCCAGCAGAAGCTGATGACGCGCGCGAACCTTCTGGACATCGCCAACCGCATGGACGTGTTCCCGAACATCGCCCAGATGACGCCCGACGACATCGTCAAGGCGATGCGCGACGGCACCACGATCCTCAACAGCGCCAACCGTGGTGAAGCCACCTTCATGACCATCAGCTTCAACGCGCGCTCGGGCAAGGCGGCGGCGGCGGTGGTCAACGAATACATGACCATCATCCTCAAGCAGGATGTCGAAAACCAGACCCGCAGCGCCGAGGATACCTCGGAGTTCTTCAAGCAGCAGGTGCAGGCGCTCGGCACCCAGATGGACCAGATCAGCGCGCAGATCCTGGACTTCCAGACCAAGAACGCCGACGCCCTGCCGACGAACCTGGCCTTCCACCAGACCCAGCAGGCCAACCTGCAGGGCAAGCTCGACGCGGCCGAACAGTCGATCAAGGACCTGCAGGACCAGAAGGCGCGCCTGATCGCCACCTTCAACGTCACCGGCCAGGTCGCGAACACCAGCACCAACCAGACGCCCGAAGCCAAGCAGCTGGCTACGCTGAACGATCAGCTGAACCAGGCGAAGGCGCTCTTTTCGCCGACGAACCCCAAGGTCAAACTTCTACAGGCCCAGATCGCCCAGCTCGAGGCGATCGTGCGCGCCCAGTCGCAGAACGCCTCGACGAGCACGGCCCCCGTCGATCCGGCCAAGTCCATGTTCGACATCCAGATCGCCGACTTCGATGCGCGCATCAAGACCGTGACCGAACAGCGCGACCTTCTGGCGCAACAGGTGGCGACGCTGCAGGACCGGATCGACCGGACCCCGGCGAACCAGGTGTCGCTCGACGCCATGAACCGCGACTACCAGAACCTGCAGGCCCAATATAACGCCGCCGTGCAAAAGCAGTCGCTGGCCGCTTCGGCGGAGCAGACGGCGGTCCTGTCCAAGGGCGAAAAGATCACCGTGGTCGACAGCGCCACCGTCCCCGACCAGCCGATCAAGCCGCGCCGGACGATGATCGCGCTTGGCGGCGTCGCAGCCGGCATGGCGCTTGGCGCCGCGATCATCCTGCTGACCGAGCTTCTGAACCGCTCGGTCCGCCGCCCGCGCGACATCGTCAAGGCCTTCGGCATCACGCCTATCGTCACCATCCCCTACCTGCGCACGCCGAACGAGACCATCAGGCGCCGCTCGGTCTTCGTCATGCTGATGCTGGTGGCGATCATCGGCATCCCGGCCGCGATGTATGCCGTGCATGTCTTCTATCAGCCGCTCGACATCCTCTTGAACCGCGTCACCTCGAAATTCGGGCTCACGATCTGAGCCTGGCGGGTCAAGCCGGCCCGGACTGGAAGGAAAGACCATGGAAAAACTCGAAGCCGCACTGGCCAAGGCACGCGAAGCGCGGCGTCAGTCGCAGACGAGCCTGCCGCCGTCGATGCTGCCGCCCTCGGCCAGCGCCGTGTCCTTCGCGCCGACCGCCTGGGCCGCGCTGCCCGAGCTGACGATCTCGGCCGATCTGGCGCGCCAGAACCGCATCGCGGCCGTGACCGGCGGCAAGGTCGCGACGCCCTACGACATGCTGCGTTCGCGCACGATCCGGCTGATGAAGGATGCGGGCTGGAAGCGGCTCGCCGTCACCTCGCCCAACGCGGGTTGCGGCAAGACCACGCTGGCTCTGAACCTCGCCCTGTCGCTGGCGCGGCAGAAAGAGCTGAAGATCCTGCTCATCGACCTGGACCTGCGCCGCCCGAACCTCAACCGCATGATCGCGCACTCGACCCAGGCGTCGATCCACCAGGTGCTGATGCGCGAGGTGCCGTTCGAACAGGCAGCCGTGCGCGTGGGCGACAACCTGGCGATCGGCCTGAACGGCAGCCCGGCCAAATATCCCGCCGAGCTTCTGCACTCAGCCCAGGCGCGTGAGGTCCTGGCAGAGATCGAGACGCAGCTTAAGCCGGACCTGGTGATTTTCGACATGTCTCCCATGCTGGCCAGCGACGACAACGTGGGCTTCCTCGACCATGTCGACTGCGCCCTTCTGGTCGCCGCGTCGGAAAGCACGACGCTCCAGAACATCGATGTCTGCGAGAAGGAGCTGGCCCAGCTGACGAACGTGCTGGGCGTCGTCCTGAACAAGTGCCGCTATGCTGACCAGACGGCGGGCTACGGCTACGAAGATTACGAGTGAGCCGCTTCTGACCCGCGCGACGGCGCACTGACCGTCGCATGGACGCAAATGAAAAGGCCGGGCTCTCGCCCGGCCTTTCGATCTTGCTGTCGGGCCGATCAGGCCTTCTTGCGGCGACGCAGCGCAGCCAGGCCACCAAGGCCGGCAACCATCAGCGCCCCAGCAGCCGGAACCGGAACCGGAGCGACTTCGACACCGGCCAGCGCCGCGTCAGCGAAGCCGTAGGCGTCGTTGCTGTCGAGCACCGAGAAGGTGAGCGAGGTGATCCACTTGCCGCTGTTGATCATCGAGCCGGCGAAGCCCGGGCGGGCGCCGTTGACGACCTGGACCGCCGAGGTCAGATAGACGTCGCCATTGCTGGTCGTGACCTGGCCGACTTCCTTCGAGCTCTTGTTGGCAGCGATGAAGAGGTCGAGCCAATAGACAGCCTTCAGAAGCACCGGCTTGGCGAAGGAAATCGTGATCCACTCTTTCGACTTCGCGCTGGTGGTGATCTCGTCATCCTTCGCGCCGACGCCGTAGCCATCGGTCTGGAAGGACAGGCCCGAAGCGACCTGAGCCGCATTCTTCGCACCGACACCATCATAGAGCTGCGTGTTGTTGAGGATCCCGCTGGCCGTCATCGTCCAGTTGATACCCATGACCGTGCCGCTATGGCCGGTCGAGGCCGAGGTGAAGTCGATCGTCGCAGCGTTGGCGCCAACCGCCATTGCGGCGGCAACCACCGCACCCGTAATGGTCGTTTTAACAAACATAGTAGTCTCCCAAGAATTCGTTATCTCGCACCCTTGCCAAAGTTTTAACACATTTGAACAAGTTTGGAACCAGCTTTCGACAAATTTTCGCCGTATTCTCAGTGCGATCCGCCGCGCTCTTGGTTTGGATGCAGCGTTGTTTCCATTTTGCCGACAATGTTCGGCCCGAAGTCCAACTATCCACGCCAGCCCGCTGTTTCGCCCGGTGCGGCCGCCATTTCAGCGGCCGCGCCTGTGACTCAAACAGCACAGCCCGCCGGTCCGGCGGCCCGAGCCCCCTCTGGCGGCCCTGCAAAACCAGGGGCCGGCCCCAACCTGTCGCCACAATTTCGCCATCTATCGGGCACCGACCCGACCTCGCCGCGGTCGCGGCACGAATCACGCAATCGTGAGCGCCGGGCGGTCACTTTGGCCGCCACCTTTGCCGCCAACTTGTCTGGCACCCGTATCCGCCATCGGCGGCCTACCGCCGGCGCAGGGCGCCCGGCGGACATGGCGCTGGCACCTGTCAGAATTTTGCCACATTAACGCAAAATTCATCCACAGCCGACTAGATGTGGTCTGAATGGTAGCGAAGCGGCGGTTAGCATGATCGCAAAGATGCGGCGCGACAGGCGCCCGACAGGTCTGATCGAGGCAGGGCCAAGCGTGGGACAGAACGACAGGGCCGCAACAGCGGCCACAACCGGCCATGGGGCCGCGGCACCGGTGACCAACGCCTACCGGGCGGCCTGGGCCAGCCTTCGCGGACCGCTGGTCATGGCGGCCTTCTTCTCGGCCCTGGTCAATATCCTGATGCTCACCGGCTCGCTTTATATGCTCGAGGTCTATGACCGCGTGCTGGGTTCGGGCTCGCTCCCGACGCTCGCCGGGCTCTTCGTCATCGTGACGATGATGTATGCCTTCCTCGCCTACTACGACTTCCTGCGCGCGCGCATCCTGTCGGGGATCGCCTCGCGTCTCGACCGCACCGTCGGCCCCACGGCCTTCCGCGCCTGGCTGCGCGGCGGCCTAGACCCCAAGGGCGCCGACAGCCAGCCGCTGCGCGAACTCGACCATGTGCGCGCCTTCCTGTCCGGCCCGGCGGTCAACGGGCTTTTCGACCTGCCCTGGATGCCCTTCTATCTGGCAGTCCTTTACCTTGTTCACCCCTGGCTTCTCTGGCTGACGATCGCGGGCGCAGGCGTCATCGCCATCATCGCCGCCGTGAACCGCCGCGTCTCGGCCCAGGCCATCGCCCGCACCTCGGGCTTCGACCTGGCCGAACGCCGCTTCGCCGAACGCGCGCAAAGCCTGGCCGGCGCGCTTCTGCCCATGGGGATGGAAAGTGCGCTGACCGGCCGCTGGCTCGGCCTGCATGACGCGACCCGGACCGCCGCCCGGGCTGGCGCGGGCGCCTCCGAAGGGCTCGCCGCCTCCTCGCGCACCTTCCGCATGTTCCTGCAGTCGGTAACGCTGACGATCGGCGCCTGGCTCGTCCTTCGCGGCGAGATTTCGGGCGGCATGATTATCGCCTCGACCATCCTTTCGGGCCGCGCGCTCGCGCCCCTCGACCAGGTCATCGGCCACTGGCGCACCATCGGCCGCGCGGGCGAGGCGCACCGTCGCCTCATCGCCTTCTTCGATGCCGAAGCCGCGCGCGGCGCCGCCGCCATCGACCTGCCCGCGCCGACGGGCCGGATTGAGGTCGCCGACCTGACCAAGCACGCGCCCCGCCGCGACGGCGCGGCAAGCCCCCCGATCCTGTCGCGGGTCAGCTTCGCGCTCGATCCCGGCGACGGGCTTGGCGTGATCGGCAACAGCGCGGCCGGCAAGTCGACCCTCGCCCGGCTTCTGGTCGGCGCGTGGGAGCCCGACGCGGGCGAGGTCCGCTTCGACGGCGCGACGCGCGCCCAGTGGCAGCCCGACCGGCTCGGCCGCTCGATCGGCTACCTGCCGCAATCGGTCGACCTGCTGCCCGGCAGCGTGCGCGACAACATCGCCCGTTTTGACCCCGACGCGACCAGCGAGGACGTGATCGAGGCTGCGGAAATGGCCGGCGTCCATGACATGATCCTGTCGCTGCCCCAGGGCTACGCAACCGAGGTCGGCGGCGCGGACAGCCCGCTCTCGGGCGGTCAGGTGCAGCGCATCGGCCTCGCGCGGGCGCTCTACGGGCGCCCCTCGATCGTCGTTCTGGACGAGCCGAACTCGAACCTCGACGCAGACGGGGATGCGGCCCTGACCAAGGCCGTGCTGGGGCTCCGCGCCCGCGGCGCCGCTGTGGTCGTCATGGCCCATCGGCCGAGCGCGCTGGCCTCGGTCAACAAGATCATGGTGCTGCAGACCGGCATGCTGGTGGCCTTCGGGCCGAAGGAAGATGTCCTCGGCCCCTCGCCTGCAATCGTGACCGCGGCCGCGCCCGCCCCGGCCCGCCTGGCCGAACGCGCCCCCGCCTCGCTGAGCCAGCCCCTGGCCCAGCAGGCGACCGACGATCCCTCCGGGGCTGCGGATGCGCCGACGCCCGAAATGGCCGAGGCGGATGCCGCCGCCCTGCCCGAGCGGCAGGTGCCGGCGGCCCGTGCCCCCGGCCCGATGATCCTCGACAAACCCCTGGCCCGCAACCTCGGCCGCAGCCGCCATCCGGTCTTCTCGCGGTGGCGCGCATGAGCGCATCCGACGAACGGCTGAGAGCGAAAGGTCTTCCCCGGTGAACAGCCTCGTGAAAGGCGCCCTGCCAGGCAGCATCCGCCCGCCCATGCCCGCGCCCGCCCCCGATCAGCGGAGCGAGTTCCGCACGCCCGCGATCGCCGGTGGAGTGGCCCTGACGCTGATGCTGGTCCTGATGATCGCCTGGGCGAAGATGACGATGATTTCCGGCGCCATCATCGCGCACGGCCAGGCGGTCGTCCATGGCAAGCCCAAGCTCGTCCAGTCGCTCGACGGCGGCGAGGTCCGCTCGATTTCCGTGACCGACGGGCAGACCGTCAAGGCCGGTGAGGTCCTTCTGACGCTCGACCCGACCATGGCCCAGGTGAACCTCGGCATCGCCCGCGCGCGCCTTGCGGCGGCGCTGGCCCGTGCCGCGCGCCTGACGGCCGAACAGACCGGCGCCGACCAGCCCGACTTCACCTATCCGCCCCTGCCCGTCACCCTGCCCGACACGGCCGCCGACGAAGAGGGCCAGCGCCAGATCTTCGCGGCGCGCGCCGAACTGAACCGCGGCCGCCGCGACAAGCTCGCCCAGACCCGCGCCCAGATCGAGGAGCAGATCAAGGGGCTCGAGGGTCAGATCGCCGCCGTGCAGTCCCAGATCACCCTCACCGAAAAGGACCTGACCCAGACCGTCAGCCTGGTCGAGCAGGGCCTTGCGCGGACCACCCAGCAAAGCGACCTCGAACGGCAGAAGGCGGACCTTTACGGCCGGCTCTCGACACTCGAGTCGGACGCGGCCCGCGCCAAGACCGCGATGAGCGACGCGGAAATCGAGGTGCTGCAGGCCGACCGCTCCTTCCGCGAGGGCGTGGTCACCGACCTGCGCGAGGCGACCACCACCATCCAGGAACAGACGCTCGAGGCCGTCAACCGCGAGGCGCAGCTTCGCCGGATGGAGGTGCGCGCCCCGGCGGACGGTGTGGTGAACCAGCTTCAGGCGACCACCGTCGGCGGCGTGGTCGCACCCGGCGCCACGCTTCTGGAACTGGTGCCGACGAGCGCCGGCCTCGATTTCGAGGTGCGCATCGACCCGCGTGCCATCGACCAGGTCCGCCCCGGCCAGCCGGTGCGGCTGGTCCTGTCGGCGCTCCCCCGCGCCACGACGCGCGACCTGAAGGGCTCGGTGACGACCGTTTCGGCCGACGTGATCGCCGACCCCGTGACTGGTCAGCGCTTCTACAAGGCGCTGATCGCGGTGCCGCCGGACCAGATGGCCCTGGTCCACGACGTGGCGATGGTCCCCGGCATGCCGGTCGAGGCCTACCTGCAGACGGGCGACCGTTCGGCGCTGTCCTATCTGCTGAAGCCGGTGACCGACCACTTGAACAACGCCTTCCGAGACTGACCTTCCGGCTCAGGCCCGGGCTCAAGCTCCGGCCGCACCGTGAGCCCGCGCCCTCAGCCCGCCCGGCAGCCCACCGGCGGTACCGACCAGTCGACGCGACGGAAGTCGATGTCGCGGTCCCAGTCGGTGAAGGCCGGAAAGACCGGTGCAAGCTCGGCGATGACGTCGCGCATGTCGCGGCCCTGCAGCCCCCGCGCATGGCCGTTGCCGGCGTCGACCGGACGGCCGATCGCCTCGCCCGCCGCGAGCTGCCAGCCCTTCGCCGCGTTCTGCCAGTAGTTGAGCCCGGTATAGAGGTTGTGCGACCGGGTCACGAGCGACAGGTCCCCGCCGCGCGTGTAGCCGTCCCCGAACCCGCCGCCAAAAAGGATGAGGTTGTGGAAACTGTGGTGCTGGGTGCTTGCCCCCGGCCCGACCGAAAGCGCGTTCGCCGCCTGACGCATGTTGGGCGCCGGCGCCAGCCACAGGTTCCAGTAGTGAAAGGTTCCGCCCGCATAGGGCTCGACCCGGGGTGGCGGCGGCTTGGGCGCGTTGGGATCCTGGTCCGGCGGCGGGGGTGGCGGGGCGGGCGCGATCTCGCCGTGCGGTGCGTTCTGCGACACGAGCGCCCGGTTGTCGCCCCCCTTGAGCGAGGCGCAGAACTCGCAGAAGGCGAAATGGATCCGGCTCGCCTTCTGATAGGTTACATAGCCGCTCACGTCGAGGCTGCGGATCCCGTAGACAAGGACGGAATCCGACCCCTGGTAGAAGTTGAACTGGTTGGCATGCGCGCCCCAGCCGGCATCCTCCAGAAGGCTGAAGGCGAAGATCATCTGCTGGACGCCGAAGAACCGGCCAGGCGACTGGGAAATCGAGCGCAGGTGCAGATAGCGCATGTCGGCGCCGCGGCAGTCGTGGACCGCAAGGCCGAAGCTGTTGCGGGCATGCTCGACGGTCACGTTGCGCAGGGTCAGGTTGTCGACGCCGCGCAGGAAGACGGCGCCATCGCCACGCCCGGAACTCGACAGCGTGTCGCCGATCCGGCAATGCCTGATGCCGATGTCATGCGCCGACGCCTTCGCCCCCGGCACATGCACGATCGCCGGCCCGCGCGCGGTGTCGGCACCCGCCGACTGGACGAACTCCAGCCCCGCCAGTTCGACGAAAGCCGCCTGGCCCATGTCCAGGCAGCTGGTCCTGAGGCTGACCTCGATCCCGCCGTCGAGATGCGCGGGGTCCATCGGGCGCAGGTAGAGCGCGATGGTCTGGCCCTCGGCTTCCTCGCGCACCAGCCAGCGGCCGGGCGTCAGGGCGGTGGCGATGTTCTGCAGCGCATAGGCAAAGGTCGGGACATTGCCGTCGACCTGCACCTTCTGGCCCTGATCCTCGAGCATGACGGTGCCGGTCGTCGTGTCGAACTGCGCGATGCGGTTCAGGCTGACGATGTTCGGGAAGTGGTAGCAGAGCAGCCGCGCGCCGACCAGCTGGGCGGCCGTCAGCCCCTTGAGCCGCGGATCGATGAAGCCCGCGACCCGCTGGTCGCCGGTCAGCAGCGGCTGGGCCTTGTAATAGGCGCGGGGGTCGTCCGAGGCCTCGATCCGGGTCTCGTCGGCGCGCAGCGTGGCGACCGAAAGCCAGGTCCCCGCCTCGTGCAGGTTGAGCGCGAGGGGCGCGCCATGCCCGATCGCGGTCAACGGCAGGCGCACGACCTGCACACCGTCCAGGGCGACGCCCAGCGCCGCCTCGTCCGCGGCCGTGCAGGGCGTCCAGCCCGTGACTACATCGGCGCCAGAGAGCGTCACCCGCTCGGACCCGTAGCGATGGATCAGGACCGGCGCCCCGTCCTGGCCGGCCAGATCGCCAAGCCGCACCGCCTCGCGGTAGATGCCACCGCGAATTGCCAGCGATCGCCCTGCGCCCGAGCGCAGCGCCTCGACCCCGCGCTGAACCGTGGCAAAGGGCTGCTGGACGCTGCCCGGGCCCGCATCGCTGCCATCCGGGGCGACGTAGAAGTCCGCGTCGGTGGGCGCCGACAGGTCGGGGTCCCAGCCATAGGACACGCCGATGCCGGCCGCCTGCGTTGCCGCCCGGGCCGCGAAGGGCGACAGCCCCAGGGGAAGGCCCGCGCCCCAGGCAAGGGCCGCCGTGCCCATCCGCGACAGTAGGTCCCGCCGCCTGATCATGACACCCTCCCGGCCGGTCCGACGGACCGGACCATTTGCACCATCAATATCTGAGCTTGCGCAGCTTCTTCATCACAACCGCCGGATCGCGCAGCGCCCGGCGGACCTTGGCCCACATATCCTGCACCTTTCCAAGTGAATTGAACGGATAATTCATCAGTTCGGGCCAATGGGTGCGGATCATCTCCGGCCCGAGCCGGCTGGCGCGCTTCCAGTCGGGCGGCAGCGACAGCAGAAGCTCGACCCCCCGGAAGGTGAACAAAGGATGAATGCGCAAGAGCGTCGGGTCGCAGGTGATCTGCATGGCATACCAGGGGCCCATCCGATGCTCGATATAGGCCAGGTCCAGGATGCCGTAGGCATCAAGGCCGGGCGGCAGCCCCGCGAGCCAGGCCTCGAGCGCCTCGATCAGTTGCGGCGTCTGCGGCAGGCCGAACCGGCCGTTCAGAAGGACGGCGGTGATGGCGGTGGCGGGGGTATCGCTCGCGCGCCAGAAGAAGGCGCGCCCGACCTCGCCGCCGACACCGCCGATGAAGATATGACTGTCCGCGATCGGCCAGACCGAGGGATGGTAGAGCGAATTCGTGTCGCCGATCGCGTGGCCGCCCCTCCGGATGAAAAGCGCGGTCTGCTCGGGCGTCGCGGTCAGGCGCGGCAGTTCGCGCCGCGGAATTCCCATGTCGACCGCGATCCGGGCAGAGATGATCGTGTCCGCCGGCCGATCGCCGCCGCGCGTCACGGTGACGATGTCCATCCGACCGAGGAAGGTCCGGCAGGCCGCGAGGATCGAGCGCGACTCGGTCCCCCCCGTCAGCCCGAGCGCAGGCCGCTTGCCCGACGCCTCCATCGCCGCCACCTGCGCGCGCAGAAGGTGCACCGTCTCGGCCACCATGGCATCCGGGTCGGTGGTGGTCGGGACCGGCCCCCGGGGCCAGAACCGTTCCGTCCGCCCGTCGTCAAGCCGGATGCGGTGGTTCGGCAAGAGCCGCACGATGTCGTGATGCGCGGTGAAACCCGCCGGCAGCCAGCCCTCGCCGCCGACGCCCAGCCGCTCGGTCAGCGCATGATCGCGGCGATCCTCGTAGTCCGGGTCGGCCAGCAGCGCATGCGCGCTCGCCCCGGCATTGCCGGTCACGCGGTCGTAGACGAGCGGAATGTGCGCCGAGGCGTCGGGATAGGCCCAAAGCCCGTCCGGACGGTCAAGAAGCACGAGGAAGATCCCGCCAAGCGACCAGAGGAACCGCAGGACCTGATCGGGGTCGCCGGCGTCGAATCCGGCCGGGAGCGTCACCGGGCCGTCAAGGAACCTTTCGCGCGCGAAGTCGATCGGATGGCCCAAAATCCAACCGGCGGACTTTCCCTGCACGTCCATGAGCGGAAAGGCCGGCAAACCGGGGTCGACCTCCAGCCAAAATGCGCCGATGCGAATTCCGCCCGGTTGAATTTCACGACAGAGGCGATATTGCCATTTATCAAGCTTTGGTAGTGCCAAAGGCTAACTCCGCTGTATGTAGCTGCCGACCGGGCTGATCATCCGCGTCGCGTCGACAAAACCCGGACCCGATGTCGCCCCGTCGAATCGGTCTATTGCCGACGATTGCCCTAACTTGTCCAGAACAATTCCCTTCGCGAGGGGAAATCCAGACGCACCGTGATTGCGTGTGGTACTGGACCCCGTTCGGCGACAATTCGCCCATCACGCTGAAAACAAGGGCGAAACTGCCGGTCAGTCCACGGTCTCGCCACAATTCGGGCCCGTTGCGACCGCAATCGCCCCCTCTTTTCCAGAAACAGTCACGCGGCAAGCCGCCGTTCTGTGACCAGATCGACCATAACCACAGGAAGACCAGATGACGATTTTCACCGTGGGAACCGCCGCAGAACTCAATGCCGCGCTCTCAAACGCTGCCGGCGGCGACAAGATCATGCTGAAGGCCGGAAACTATGGCAGTCTGACGATCTCGAACAAAGCCTTTTCGGGCGACGTGACGATCCAGGCCGAAACGCCCGGCAATCCGCCCGTCTTCAACTCGATCAAGATGTTTTCCTCCAGCAACATCACCTTCGACGGCATCAAGGCGGTGCAGGTCCCGACCGCGACGATGACCGAATGGACCAACCTTATCGACATCCGCCAGTCGAGCGGCATCCACATCCAGAATTCGGCAGTGGTCGGCGGCAAGGCGGTCGGCGGCATCGACCCCACCGCAGCCGCCTCGACCGCCGGCCAATACGGCATCAAGGGCGAGAACATCGGCCGCGGCGCCGAGTTCATGAACTGCTCGGACGTGTCCTTCGTCGGCAACAAGGTCACGGGCTTCGTCTACTCGGTCCGCTTCGACAGCGTGACCAATGGCCTTCTTGCCAACAATGAGCTGAGCGACTTCCGCCGCTGCGGGCTCGCAGGCGGCGACATGCACAAGGTCCAGGTCATCGGCAACTACATGCATGACCCCCAGCCCTGGAAGATGACCTCGGGCGGCGACCATGGCGACTTCATCCACGTCTATACGCTGGCCAACCAGACGACCGTCAGCGAGGATATCGTCATTCGTGACAACTTCCTGGACCAGGGCTCCGGCACCGGCATCATGGGGGTGTTCGTCCAGATGCTGCCGAACGGTCTGGGCTACAGGAACGTCCAGATCACCGACAACTTCATCCATGCCGCGACCTATCAGGGCATCCGCGCCGAAGGGATCAACGGCGGCTCGATCACCCAGAACACAATCGTCGGCGACATGAACCAGCCGGGGATGCTGCCCAAGGTGATCCTGGCCTACGGCAACAGCGGTCTGTTCGTCGACAAGAACATCACCCCCGAAATCGGCGGGCTCCAGCTTTCGGGGAGCGGGGCGTCGGGCATCACGCTCGGCACGAACATGACCTACCAGATGCGGGATTCGACGAAGCCGGACTACATCGGCCACATCTTTGCCGATGGGACCAACAGCCATCCGACGCTCTTCTCCTATCTGGTCAAGCCGGGCAGCCTGGCCGCCGGGCTCGGCGCGATCGTCACCGGCAGCTCGCAGGTGACGTTGGGCGGCGGTCCGGGCGGTCCGGTGCCTGGTCCGACCCCTGGTCCGACCCCTGGTCCGACCCCTGGTCCGACGCCTGGTCCGACGCCTGGCCCGACACCTGGTCCGACGCCTGCTCCGGGACCGACGACGCCTCCGACCAAGCCTGAGCCGAAGCCCGCTCCGGTGCCGGAAACCAAGCCGGCCCACCCCGACGGCCCCGTGACGACACCTTCGAAGCCGACCGTGAGCCCGGTGAAGTTCGGTGACCGCGGCTTTGGCTTCGACGTCAAGGCGGTCGACAAGGTTGGCTTGGGGGGAGCGTTCATCCCGGGCAAGCACGGCGAACGCGGCACCGCCTTTGTCGTCAAGGCGCCAGAAAAGATCGGCGTGGCGGCGACCGTCAACCCGGACAAGTTCGGCGTGACGATCACGGGCGACGCGATCAAGCTTCCGACGGCCCCGAAGGCCTGGGAAGCCGCGTCGAGCGCCCGGAGCGACAGCGGGATGCACAAGTTCGCGGCAACCGGAGAGCAGAAGTCGGCGCCCGCGGACACCCTGTTCGAGGTCCACAAGATCTTCGGCAGGATGGCCGACGACGGCGCGGCGAACAAGGCGCTGCCAAAGGTCGCGTCCGAACAGGCGGCCAACACCGTCACCGACCACCTGTCCTTTGTCGACGGCCACGCCCCCTTCAGCTTGGTCCTTCACGGCTGACCCGGTGCGCGCGCTGCCTTAGCCCGATCTTCAGGCATCGCGCGCAGACTCCCTGACCGACGTGCCCCGCGCGCCCGGCCCCCGTCACGGGGCCGCCGGGCGGGCGGGTTGCGTGTTTTCGGGTCATGAAGAGGGCAATCATGGACAAGTTTTCGGAATATCCCACCTCGCTCACCGCGCCGGCGCGCGAGGCAGCGGCGATCGCGCCAAGCGACACGGTCGACCTGCCGTTCCTGTCGCGCGCGCTTTACGTCGGCGGGACCGGCACCATCGTCGTTCGCATGGCCGGAGGCGGCAGCGTGACCTTTGCCAACGCGCAGGCGGGCTCGTTCCTGCCGATCCGCGCCTTGGGCATCTCGGCGACCGGCACCACTGCGACGGGTCTCGTCGCCGTCTGGTGATCGGAGCGAACCTGACCAAAAGGGAAACGCCGGGCCTTTCGACCCGGCGTTTTCGTTTTGTGGGACCCGGTCTTTTGGGGCCCCGGTCAGACGACCGCGCCACCCGCCTTCCAGGGATGGGCGTTGGCGACCGAGGCCGGCCCGACGATGCGCCCGCTGGTCCTGAGTGCCGCATCGCTGGCCGGACGCCCGCCGCCCGTCACGCAATCGCTCCAGACCTCGAGCTTGTAGACCGTCCCGACGACGTTGTTCGTCGTCCCGCCCGCCCGCGACAAGAGGCAGAGCTTCCGCCCCGCGCTGGACAGGACGCCGCTGTTGGCCGCCAGCGTCCGCGCCGTCGTCACCCCGTTGAGCGTCGTCCAGGCCGTCAGGGCCGCCAGGTCGACCGCCACCACCACGTCGAAACGCGTCCCCGACGCGACCGAACCAAGGACGGCCGAGGTCAGGATCGCCGTGCCCGCACTGTCCTTGATCGACAGATAGATCCGCCCGTCCGTCACCACCTGAAGCGAGATATGGGCATTGTCCATCTCGTAAAGGTAGCTCGTGGCCGCCTGGAACGTGACGGACAGGTCCATGGCGACGGTGATCTTGCCCCCGACCGTCGGCCAGTTGACCGTGTCCTTGAACCGCGTGAGCTGACCTGACTGGGTCGTGAAGCTCGTCACCGCCGGCAGCGTGTTTGCAAGGACCGCAGCCGAGGGCACGGGCCGCACCGGCAGCCCGTTCAGGCCCGCCAGCCCCAGATCGACGATCGGCAGGTTCTTCCAGGTCGCGTTCTGGGCATCCTGCGGGAACTTCACCATGCCCGTCGCGCCGCCGTCGCCATAGGTCAGCACATCGGACGACACGAAGTTGCCTGCCGCCTTGGCGATCCTGACCCGCCCCCCGACGATCGAGGTGACCTGCGCCGGCGCGCCGTTGATCTGGAACCCCATCACCGTGGACCAGTGCGGATAGGTCGCAGGCAAGGCCGCCTCGCCCCGCGCGATGCGGGTGGTCGTGACCGCCCCGGCCGAGGACCAGACCTCGACATAGGCGCCGGCGGGGTCCCACAGGCAATTGTCGAACTCGGGGATCGTCCAGCTTTGCAGACCCGCCGCGCGCAGGATCGCCAGCGCCGTCTGCCGCGCGAGCGTCGGGCTTCCGTCCGCCGTGGCCCCCGCCGGGTGGGGAATGTCGGTCCAGCTTCCCGCCCCGTCGTCGCGCCCGTTCAGATAGGCGTTCGGCTCAAGCCCCATCGGCAGGAACATGGTCGCGTTGGCATTGGCGCGCAGCGCCCGCCAGCTGACCCGCGCCGCCTGCTTGTTCGACATGCCGACATCGACGGTGCCCCCCAGTTGGTGCGTCGCATCCGCCATGTCCTGCGTGATGTCGAACCGGTGCGGCCCGTAGGCGACCCAGCGCGTCACAGCATAATCGTAAAGCTCGCCGAACCAGTGGTCCGCCTGGTAGCTGCCACCCGTATAGCTGACCGGGCCCGGTATAGTCACCGCCGCCCCAGCGAGCGTCTTCTTGGCGAAGAGCGGGAAGAGCGCCTCGCCATAGGCCGAACCCAGGCTTCCCGGAGAGGCAAACCAGCTCATCGCCGCGACCCCGACCGTCGATCCGTCCGCGCAGGCGAAATCATGAAGCGCCTTGTCGTTGGCCCAAAGGCGACTCGTGTCGGCATCATTCACCAGCGCGCGCGGGTCCGTCCCGGCCACGGCCTGGAAGACGACCGCGAACTTCTCGCCCGGCCGCGCGGCGATCAGCGTGGCGGCCATGGCCGAGACCGAGGCCGTCACCGGATTGGCCGTGGTGACGAAGGCGCGGGCGGGCGTCGTGTCGGCGCCGGTAAAGACCTGCACCGCCTCAGGGTCCGCGATCGTGGCGGTCGGGCTCGCGCTGTAGAAGGGCGCGAGCATGTTCGACACCTCGGACTGCCCCCAGATCGCGAAGACGTGGCCGACGCCGAAGCGGTTCGTCCCCTGGGCAAGGACCGTGGGCGACGCCTTGATCCTGACCTCGGGCCGGAACCAGGACGCGCTGCGCGGCACGGTGATCGTGCCGGTCCAGGTGCCCCCGGCGATGGTCGCCACGTCCACCCAGGCCGTCGAGGTCGCCCCTGCGTCGTCGACCGAAACCGCGCGCGCCTGCACCACCTGCCCCGTGCTCCCGGTCCCGGACAAGGGCACCGTCGCCCCGTTCTGGCCGACCGCCGCCCGGCTGTCGAACAGCGTCCGGTCGCGGCTGAAGGCGGCCACGGACACAGAGGGATTGACCGACGCGCTCGCCGTCCCGGTGGCATTCGGGTTGACCCCGTTCGCCGCCGTCCAGGTCGCCACCAGCGCACCCGTCGCCGTCGAGGTGAACTTGCCCCCCGACACCTGCGCCAGCACATCGACGCCGCCCTGCGTCAGCCCGCTCAGCGTAACCGTCGGCGCCGGATTGCCGGAGGCCGTCGGTGCACCAAGCGTGAACTGCGTCCCGACCGGCCCACTCGCCGGGCTGATCGTCCCGGCAGCGGTGATCGTCGGCGCGGTCTGCGCGGCCGTCACGGTCGCGCTCGCCGTCCCGGTGGCATTCGGGTTGACCCCGTTCGCCGCCGTCCAGGTCGCCACCAGCGCACCCGTCGCCGTCGAGGTGAACTTGCCCCCCGACACCTGCGCCAGCACATCGACGCCGCCCTGCGTCAGCCCGCTCAGCGTCACCGTGGGCGCCGGGTTGCCGGCAGCGGATGGCGCGCCGAGTGTGAACTGGGTGCCGACCGGGCCGCTGGCCGGGCTTATCGTCCCGGCCGTCGTGAGGCTGGGCGCAGAGGTCGCGGCGGCCGATGAACGGACGTTCGGTGTCAAGGTGCCGAGGCTGAAGGAAAACATACGCGGTCCTTTGTTCGGGCCGCGCTTTGGCGGCGGTTCGTCCCGGCGCGACGGGGCGCGCGGGGGCGCATGGACCATAGGGGAGAGGGGGGAGGCGTTGCCGACTGGCGCCAGGCGGGGCCCGGACGCGCAAGGATCCGTTAGGGCCGCGCTCAGCCCGGCGGACAGGTCACGCCATAGGCTTGGCCGACCGCAGCGACGAGCGCGGGCGTCAGCACCTGCGCCTCGATCCCCGGAT
This sequence comes from uncultured Paracoccaceae bacterium, assembly GCA_945952025.1. Classification (GTDB taxonomy): domain Bacteria; phylum Pseudomonadota; class Alphaproteobacteria; order Rhodobacterales; family Rhodobacteraceae; genus TMP-24. The sequence goes on along the minus strand of CAMFGW010000002.1, from coordinate 101,611 downwards.
CAGGGTGCACGCCGTCGGGGATCGCCGCCGCATCGACCCCGCGCGCCTGCCAGAGCGTCAGGCCATCGACCAGACCGGCGCCGCTTTCGCGGGCCAGGGGCCCATAGGCCCGCTGGTAGAGCGGAAGGAAAGGCCGCGTGACCGAGCGCCAGCCACGCACCGGATTGACAGTCAGCAGGATCACGCGCGGCGCGGACCCGGCCGCCGCGAGCCGTGCCAGCAGCGCCCTATGGGTCGCCCGGCTGGTCCAGGGCATCAGCCCGTCCGTCAGGTCCGCGTCGTTCATCGCCAGCTCGACGACGACCAGATCGGGCGCCGAGGCCAGAACCGCCCCGGCCTCGGCCAGGCCCCAGTCCGACCGTGCGCCGGCCTTCGCGAACCGCTGGACGCTCGCCCCCGGTGCGCAGGCCTGAAGTGCTGCCTGCAAGCGGTCGGGCCAGTCCGCGCGCGCCGTGAGGCTGGTGCCCAGCGCCGCGATCCGCAGAGGATGGTCCGGCAGGGCCATGGGGGTGAGAGCCCGGTCGCCCGGCCCCGTCAAAAGCCGCAGCAAAGGACCGGCAAGGGCAAGAAGGACGGCAAGGGCGCCGAACACCAGGAACCGGGGCAGGCCCGTCACGCGATCCCCTGCCGGACAAGGTCGCTCTCGGTCTGGTCCGCGTCCAGGAACCGGCCATAAGGCCCGACCTCGATATCCGACCGGATGATGCGCGCGGGGTTGCCCGCGACGATCGAGCGCGGCGGCACCGATTTCGTTACGACGGACCCGGCCCCCACCACGCAATTGTCGCCGATCTCGACCCCCGGCATGATCAGGCTGCGGCCGCCGATGAAGCAATTCCTGCCGATGCGCGTGTGGGAATAGAGCCCGCGCGTGCGATCATGGGTCAGGATCCGTGCCTCGAAGGCCACGAAGGACCGCTCGCCCACGTGGACGCCGATCGGAAAGGTCCGGTCGAACTTCGCCGACATCGACAGCTGCGCCGTCGGATGGATGTCCATCCCCCAGACCCGCGTCAGCCACCACCGCCGCGAGGACACCAGAACCGAGCGCAGGCCCGACAGCTTGTTCAGCCCCCGCTTCTTGGCCTTGGCATGGGGGGGAACATTCGTCATCCGTTCATCCTTCAGAGCAGTGATCCACGCCGCCGGCCCCTGACCACGGCGTAAACTTTCCTTACCTTAACCCGGCCTGAACCGAAATGACGGCATGTTGCGGGCAAAGTACGGCAAAACTTGCGACATTGCGGCATTTACGAACAATTGCCTTCGCCTCACCCGTCTGTTGCCGTAAATAAAAGGGTCAGGAAGGGGCCCTCGCACCGTCTTGACCGATCCTTTAGTCTTTCAGAGGTGGTGCCGAACCGGCGCCGACCTGTCCCGATGGCCCGACCCGATGGAAAACCCTGTCCCGATGGAAAGCGCTGAGCCTTGAACGCATCCCTCGCCTCGACTGGTTCCTGGTCCCAGACTGACAGCGGGCGCGTGTCTCCGGTGGTCTGGCTCTACCTCATTTCGCTCGTCCTGCCGATCCAGTTCAGCGTCGGCCCCCTTACGCTGATGCCGACGCGCCTCTTGCTGCTGTTCGTCTTTGTGCCCCTGATGGCCAGCCTCTTTTCGGGCAAATACGGCAAGATCCTCTGGATCGACATCCTTTTCATGCTGCACATGGCCTGGGCCGCGATCGCGATCGGCCTCAACAACCCGGAACAGGTCATCCAGTATACCGGCTCGACCAACATCGAGTTTCTGGGCGGCTACATGGTCGCCCGCGCCTATATCCGGACGCCCCAACAGTTCCAGAAGCTGATCTACGGCCTGCTTCTGTTGAATGTGGCGCTTCTTCCCTTTTCGCTGGTCGAGCTGAAGACCGGGACAGCCATCGTCCCGAGCCTGATTGCCAAGGTTCCGGGCCTGCGCACCGTCGCCCAGGTGACCTACGAAAAACGCATGGGGCTCGAGCGGGTGCAGAACGCCTTCGCCCACCCGATCCACTACGGGCTCTTCTGCTCGATGGCCTTCACCCTGGTCCTCGTCGGACTGAAGGGCTACATGAGCGACACCCTGCGCCGGCTGGGAACCATCGCGGTTTTTGCGGGCGTTTTCATGGGTCTGTCGTCGGGTCCCCTGCTGGCGACCTTCCTGCAGATCGGGCTCATGGCCTGGGCCTGGATCTTCCGCAAGTTCCAGCGCAAGTGGCTGCTGCTTCTGGGCCTTTTCGCCTTCATGTGGGTCTTCATCGACCTCCTGTCGAACCGGGGGCCGACCAAGGTCATCATGAGCTATGCGACCTTCGACGCCCAGACGGCTTATTACCGCGCGGCCATCAACGACTGGGGCTGGATGAACGTCTGGGACAATCCGATCTTCGGCCTTGGCCTGCGGGAATGGATCCGGCCGGCCTATATGCTGACCGGCTCGGTCGACAACTTCTGGCTGGTGATGGCCATGCGCTACGGCCTGCCGGGGCTGGTCTTCGTCGCGGTCGGCTACGCGCTCGGCCTCTGGCAGGTGGGTCGGCGGAATTTCACCGGCCATCCGGTGCTCGAGCGTCTGCGCTTTGCCTGGGTCGTCACCTTCGCCTGCCTCGCCTTCACGCTCGTCACCGTCCACGTCTGGACCGCGATCTACACCTTCGTCTTCTTCGCCTTCGGGGCGGGGATGTGGATGATTACCTGGCAACCTGACGAGGGCGCCGGGGCCGAAGCCGCGCCGGCCGAACGCAACCCGCGCAAGCTGACCTACAGCCGGTCCGCAGCCGCACCCGCCGCCGGCCCCGCGCGCGGGGCGCTTCCCGCCGCCGCAGCCAGCCTGCCTGCAAGCCTGCCCGCAGCCGGTCCTTCCCTTCCCTCCGCACCGGCACCGACCGCCAAGGCCCCGGGCGCCGCACCGCCCGAGCGGAAGCAGACCGCCTACACCCGCTTCGCTCCGCGGACCGTGCCGCCGCGACCCTCGCCACCACGAACCCGCCGATCCTGACGGGCGATTGCCGTGGCATCCCTGCGCAAACTCTCGGTCCGAACACTCATGAGCGCTCCCACGGCCAGCCATGGCGTGGGCAAGACCTGTTCGTCGCTGGTCGGGGGCATGGCCAGGGCCGGCGCGCGCGTGACGCTGCACACCCCCCGCTATGACGGCCCCCCCTTGCCGGGCGTCGCGATCTCGACCTCCTTTGGCGGCCTGGTCGGCCGGTTGCCGCATCGGCTGATCCGGCGCTATTCCGTTCCGCGCCTGCACCGTAACTTCTACCGGTCTCTCGAAGAGGGCGACGTCGCCTACCTCTGGCCCTCGGTGCCGATCGGCGTCTACCGCGCGGTGCACGAGCTTGGCGTGCCGATCGTGATGGAAGCGATCAACACGCTGATGAAGGACGCCCGGCCGATCCTGGATGCGGCCTACGACGGCCTTGGCCTGCCCCACGGCCACAACATCACCCAGGCCCGCATCGACGACGAGGTCGAGCGGATCGCGCTTGCCTCGGCAATCCTGAGCCCGAGCCCGGCCACCGACCGCAGCCTGGCGACCGTCGCCGGCGACCGGATCGTGCGCACAAGCTACGCGACAAGTCTCGCCGACGTTCGCCCCCGCACCCCAAGGCCCCCGGATGCCCCGGTGACCTTCCTCTTTCTCGGCCGAGACGTCGTCCGCAAGGGTCTGCACCACCTGCTCGAGGCCTGGCGCGTGCCCCCGCCCGGCGCACGGCTCAGGGTCATCGGCATCGACCCCTCGCCCATGCTGCGGCTTTATGACGATGTCCTGTCGCGGCCCGATGTCTTCGTGTCAGGCTTCACCCGTGACCCCATGGCCGAATATGCCCGGTCGGACGTGTTCGTCCTGCCGTCGCTGGAAGAGGGCGATCCGCTTGTCACCTACGATGCAGCGGCCGCCGGGATTCCTATCCTGGCCTCGGCCGCCGGCGCGGGACGGATCGGCGCCGACGGCTCGGTCGTTCGCATCATGGACACGACGAACGTCGAGGCCCTGCGCGACGAACTCCACGCGCTCGCCGCCTCGCGCGAGCTGCGCGAGGAGTGGGGCGCCCGCGCCAGGCGCGCCGTCGCCGACTATGACTGGAGCAGCGTCGCCGCGCGCCGCGCCGAAGCGCTGGCCACCCTTCTCAACCGCTGAGACGGCTCATCTGCCGCTGGCGCTCGCGGCAGCCGGCGCGGTGCGCCTCGTCCTTTTCCGACAGGCAATTGGCGCACGACACGCCCTCTTCGAACTCTGGCCTTACCCGATCCTCGGGCGATAGCGGCCGGCGGCAGGATCGGCACAGGACATGGGGGCCCGGCGCCAGCCCATGCCCGACCGACACCCGCTCGTCAAAGACGAAGCAGTCGCCGTCCCAAAGGCTTTCCTCCTCGGGCACCTCTTCCAGATACTTCAGGATGCCGCCCTGCAGGTGGTAGACCTCGGCCACGCCTTCGGACTTCAGGAAGGCCGTCGACTTCTCGCACCGGATGCCGCCGGTGCAGAACATGGCGATGCGCTTGCCCGCGAACTGGTCGGCGTGCGCCCGCCACCAGTCCGGGAAGGCGCGGAAGGTGCCGATGCCCGGATCGACCGCGCCCCGGAAGGTGCCGATCTGCACCTCGTAATCGTTCCGCGTGTCGATCACCGCAACGTCCGGATCAGAGATCAGCACGTTCCAGTCCCGCGGCACGACATAGCGCCCGACAGAAAGGCGCGGGTCGATCCCCTCGACCCCCATGGTCACGATTTCCCGCTTGAGCCGCACCTTCATCCGGCCAAAGGGCATGGCCTCTGCGGTGGATTGCTTCCAGTCGAGCGCCTCGCAGCCCGGCAGGCTGCGGATATGGGCCAGAACCGCCCCGATGCCCGCCGCGGACCCTGCGATCGTGCCGTTGATCCCCTCGGTCGCCAGCAGAAGGCTGCCCCGCACCCCTTCGGCCTCGCACAGCGCCAGAAGCGGCGCGCGGAGTGCGGCCGGGTCATCGAAGCGGGTGAATCGGTAAAGGGCGGCGACGGTCAGCATGGCGCCTGATTGGACCCTGACCGCCCCCCGCGCAAGCCCCTCACCGCTCTGCCGTGGCAAGCGCCAGCCCGTCGACCACCGCGGTAAAGACCTCGGCCGTCTCGAACCGCGCCGCCGGAAAGGTCGCCCGCAAGAGCCGGTCGATGACCGTCACAAGGCTCGACCCGCCAACGAAGATCACCCGCCCGACCTGAGCGGGCGGCAACCCGGCGCGCGCGAGTGTCACCCCCACCGCCTCGCCGATCTTTTCGGCGAAGGGCCAGAGCCCTGTCATCAGGTCATCCCCGGTCAGGACCGGCGCAAGGCCGCGCTCGACCATGCCAAGGTCGATCCTGCCGACCCCCGCCCCGCCATTGGCCGCGATCTTCGCCGCCTCGACCGCGAAGGCGACCTCGTGGCCCTGCTCCATCTCCAGCACCGTCACCAGCCGCCGCAGCCGCTCGGGCGTGACCGCCTGCCGCGCCATGAGTTTCGCCGCGCGCAAGTTGTCCGGCCCATAGATGAAGGCGATCTTCTCCCAGCTGGCCAGTTCGACGAACATCGCGCGCGGCACGTCATGGCGGCCGGGCCCGATCTCGTTGCGCAACTCGCCGCCCAGCCCGAAAAGCGGCATGACATGCTGGAGTGACAGCGCCCGGTCGAAGTCCGTGCCGCCGATGCGCACGCCGTGGCTGGCCAGCACGTCGATGCCGCCCTGTGCCGCCGCCCGGAAGAGCGTGAAGTCCGACGTGCCGCCCCCGATGTCGACAATCAGCCCGACCTCGCCCGCCGGCCCCGGCCCGGCGGCCAGCGCCGCCGCCTCGGGCTCGGGCAGGAAGCGCAGGCTGGTGAAGCCCGCCATCGCATAGCATTCCGCCAGATCTGCCTCGGCCCTGGCATCACGCGCGGCGTTCGGGTGGAAATGCACCGGCCGCCCCGCGACGACGCCGGTCACTTCACCCCCGATCGCAGCGCCCGCCCGCGCCCGGACCTCGGCCAGGAAGCGCGCGATGATCTCCAGAAGTGTCAGCCGTTCGTTCAGGAACGTCCGCCGCTCGCGCGCCAGCGGCGTCCCGAGGATCGACTTCAAGGCCCGCATGAACCGCCCGCGCCGCCCCTCGATCATCGCGGCAACCGCGTCCGATCCGTAATGCGTCGCACGGGCCGCATAGTCCAGGAAGATCGCCGTCGGCAGCACCGCCCGCCCCGGCTCCAGCTGCAAGACCTCGGGCCGCCCGTCCCGAAGCACGGCGGCAGAGGTGTTCGATGTGCCGAAATCCAGTCCGATCGTCAGGGTCAGGGGACGCCTCCGGGTGCGGGTAAAGGGCGGACCGATTAGCAGCCGCCTCCCGCAGGGGCAACCCGCTTCGCACACGATCCGGTTGACCCCACCCCGCCCCCTCCTTACCTCTGGCGGAAACGGAGGAGCGGATGCACCCGAAGCCCGAAGCCCTGCCCGACGCCTTGATCGTCATCGACGTGCAGAACGACTTCTGCCCCGGCGGCTCGCTTGCCGTGACCGACGGCGACGCGATTCTGCCCCGCATCAACGCCATGATGCGCGCCTTCCAGAGCGTCGTCCTGACCCAGGATTGGCACCCGGCGAACCATTCGTCCTTCGCCGCGAACCACCCGGGCGCCGAGCCTTTCTCGATGATCGAAATGCCCTATGGCCCCCAGGTCCTCTGGCCGGTCCATTGCGTGCAGGGTTCAAGGGGAGCCGACTTCCACGCCGACCTCAGCCTCGACCGGGCCGCCATGATCCTGCGCAAGGGCTATGACCCAAAGATCGACAGCTATTCCGCCTTCTTCGAAAACGACCGCAAGACGCCCACCGGGCTTGAAGGCTACCTGCGCGCGCGGGGGCTGAGCGAGCTGACCATCGCCGGCCTCGCCACCGATTTCTGCGTGGCCTATTCCGCGCTCGACGCCGCCCGGCTCGGCTTTGCCGTGACCGTGGACCTGGGCGCGAGCCGGGCCATCGACCTCAATGGCTCGCTCGCCGACGCGATCGGCCAGATGCGCGCCGCAGGCGTCAGGCTGGTGGACTGACATGCCCGACATCGCCACCCGCGTCTACAACCACAACTGGAAGATCGACCCCATCGTCCGCTCGATCCTGGACGACGACTTCTACAAGCTCTTGATGTGCCAGTCGATTTTCCGCAACCGGCCGGACACGCATGTCACCTTCAGCCTCATCAACCGGTCAACGAAGATCCGCCTGGCCGACCTGATCGACGAAGGCGAGCTGCGCGAACAACTCGACCATGTCCGCTCTCTCTCGCTCACACGCGGCGAAAGCACCTGGTTGCGCGGCAACACCTTCTACGGCAAGCGCCAGATGTTCAGCCCCGACTTCATGGAATGGTTCGAAAACCTGCGCCTGCCGCCCTATCACCTGGAAAAGCGCGATGGCCAGTATGAGCTGACATTCGAGGGCCGCTGGCCCGAGGTCATGCTGTGGGAGATCCCCGCGCTCGCCGTCCTGATGGAACTGCGCTCGCGCGCGGTCCTCTCCACCATGGGCATGTTCGAGCTTCAGGTCCTCTACGCCCGCGCCATGGCCCGGCTCTGGGAAAAGATCGAACGCCTGCGCGCGGTCCCCGGCCTGCGGATCGCCGACTTCGGCACCAGGCGCCGGCATTCCTTCCTGTGGCAGGACTGGTGCGTGCAGGCCATGATCGAGGGCTTGGGCACCTCGGACCGCGGCGGCGCCTTCATCGGCACATCGAACTGCCGCATCGCCATGTCGCGCGACATCGAGGCGATCGGCACCAACGCCCACGAACTGCCCATGGTCTACGCCGCACTCGCCGATTCGGACGAGGCGCTGCGCCAGGCCCCCTACCGCGTCCTGGCCGACTGGCACGAGGAACATGACGGCAACCTGCGCATCATCCTGCCCGACACCTACGGCACCGCCGGTTTCCTGAAGCACGCGCCCGACTGGCTGGCGAAATGGACCGGGATGCGCATCGATTCCGGCGATCCGGTCAAGGGCGCCGAAACCGCGATCAACTGGTGGCGTGAGCGTGGCGAGGACCCGCGCGAGAAGCTTCTGATCTTCTCGGACGGGCTTGATGTCGACACGATCATCAACCTTCACGCCCGCTTCCAGGGCCGGGTCAAGGTCTCGTTCGGCTGGGGCACGCTCTTGACGAACGACTTCCGTGGACTGGTCCCCGGCGACGGGCTCGCCCCCTTCTCTCTCGTCTGCAAGGCGGTGCGCGCCGAAGGCCGCCCGACCGTCAAGCTGTCGGACAATCCGAACAAGGCCATGGGCCCGGCGGATCAGGTGGCCCGCTACCGCCGCGTGTTCGAGGTGGGCGACCAGAAGGCCCTCGCCGTCGAGGTCTGAACCGGGGACTTGCCGGCTCAACCTTCCGTTAATCCCTGGCTGCTAGTGTCGCCCTCGGGTGAAGAACGGGTGGTGGAATGGCCGGGCAGACGAATGCCGCGCCAGTCATCATCAAGCGAAAAAAGGTAATAGGCGGCGGCGGCCATCATGGCGGCGCCTGGAAAGTCGCCTACGCGGACTTCGTGACCGCGATGATGGCCTTTTTCATGCTGATGTGGCTGTTGAACGCAACGACGGAAAAGCAACGCAAGGGCATCGCGGACTATTTCAGTCCGACGATCCCGCTCTCGCGCATTTCGGGCGGCGGTGACGGCTCGTTCGGCGGAGAAAGCGTCATGTCCGAAGACCAGATCGCCCAGCAGGGCACCGGCGCCTCGGCATTGAAGCCCACCGTCCAGAACCAGGCGCAGGGCCAGACCGGGTCCGACACGACCAACGACAATGCGAAGGCCGCCTTCGACAAGGATGCGCGCCGCATCGAAGAGGCGCTGATGGGTCTTGGCGGCGAAAGCATGGTCAGCGAAAACCTGATGCGCCACGTCAACACCCGCCTGACCGACGAGGGGCTGATCGTCGAATTCTTCGACACCGAAGGCGAACCGCTTTTCGAGGAAAACAGCGATGTCCCCTCGAAGGTCGCGACAGAGCTTGCGGGCGTCGCCGCCAAGGTCTTTGGCCTGGTGACGAACAAGGTCGCGGTGAACGGCTATCTGGCGTCGGTCCCGGCGGTCGTCCGGGAAAAGCCCGAATGGCAACTCTCGTCCGCCCGCGCCATGCAGATGCGCGCCCTGATCGAGGCCGGCGGCATCGACCGCGAAAGGTTCCAGCGCGTGACCGGCTTTGCCGACCGCAAGCCAGCCTACCGCAACCCGGCCGCCCCCCGCAACAACCGGATCGAGATCGTGCTCCTCCGACCGGGAAAAGTTTAGCGAAAGAAGGGCGCGGGCCACTTGCCCGTTAGGGCGATGTTAAGGGTCGATGGATGAGGTTGGACAGGACGGACGCTGCTCAGAAAGGCTCCCCATGTCCATTTCCTCCTCCCTGCACGCGGGCGTCGCGGGCCTGGCCGCCAATTCGACGCGCCTCGCCACCATTTCGGACAACATCTCGAACTCCGGCACCTACGGCTACAAGCGCGCCGATACCGACTTCGAAAATATCGTCATCAACCAGGCCCCGGGCTCCGGCGCCTATTCGGCCGGCGGCGTCCGCGCGACAACGACGCGCCTCATCGACGAACGCGGCCCCCTGGTCGGCACCGGCAACGCGCTCGACCTCGCGATTTCCGGGCGCGGCATGCTGCCCGTCACGACGGCCGTCTCGCTGAACTCGACGACTGGCGAACGGCCGATGATGATGACGACGACCGGCGCCTTCCGGCCCGATGCGAACGGCGTCCTGAAGACCCAGTCGGGCCTGGTCCTGCTGGGCTGGGCCGCCAATGCCGACGGCTCGATCCCGGTCCTGCCGCGCGACACGATGGCCGGGCTCCAACCCGTCATCATCAACACCAACCAGACCGCCGGCGACCCCACGACCAGGATGAACCTGGGCGTGAACCTGCCAGCCACCGAAACCGCAGCCGGAAAAAGCGGCACGCCGCTTCCCCTGTCGATCGAATATTTCGGCAACCTCGGCACCTCCGAAAAGCTGAATATCAGCTTCACGCCCAGCGTTCCGGCGACCGGCTCCTCGAACAGCTGGACCATGGAAATCCGCGATTCCGCGCAAGGCAACGCGGTGATCGGCCAATATACCCTGACCTTCGATGCCACCCGCGCGAACGGCGGCACGCTCGCCTCGGTCACGACGCTGGCGGGCGGCGCCTACAATGCCACGGACGGCACGCTGGCGCTGACCGTGGCGGGCGGCCCGATGACCATGACCATCGGCAAGCTCGGCGATGCGAACGGGCTCACGCAACTGTCGGACAGTTTCGCGCCGACCTCTCTGACCAAGGACGGCTCGCCGGTCGGCAACCTGACTTCGGTCGAGGTCGATGACAACGGCTTTGTCACCGCGACCTACGACACGGGCTTCACCCGGCGGATCTACCAGATCCCGGTCGTCGACGTGCCGAACCCCAACGGGCTCATCTCGCTCAATGCCCAGACCTACCAGATCTCGCCCCAGTCCGGCTCGTTCTTCCTGTGGAATGCAGGCGACGGTCCGACCGGCGCCGTCGTCGGCTATGCCCGCGAGGGCTCGGCGACCGACGTGGCAGCGGAACTGACCAACCTGATCCAGACCCAGCGCGCCTATTCCTCGAACGCAAAGGTCATCCAGACGGTCGACGAGATGCTGCAGGAAACCACCAACATCAAGCGCTAAGGGTCCCTAGGTGAGCCTGTCCTCAACCCTTGCCAACGCCCTGTCCGGCCTCGGCGCCGCCTCGCGCGGGGCCGAAGTCGTGTCGGCAAACGTCGCGAACGCCCGCACGCCGGGCTACGGCCGCCGCGAACTGGGCCTCAGCGCCCTGTCGATCGGTGGCCAGGGCGCGGGCGTGCGCATCGACGGCATCACCCGGTCGGTCAACCGCGCCATCCTGGGCGACCGGCGTCTGGCCGATGCCGCCGCCGCCAACGCCGACGCCCGCACCGCCTTCCTGTCGGCCGCAGAGGGCGCTTTCGGAACACCGGGCAGCCCCGGCGCCCTTGGCGACAAAATCGCGACCCTTTCGACTGCACTTCTTCAGGCCGCGAGCCGCCCCGACAGCGAACCGCGCCTGCAAGGCGTGCTGACCGCCGCCACCGACATCGCATCCAAGCTCAAGGACATCACCACGACCGTCCAGCAGGCCCGCATGGATGCCGACGCCCAGGCCGGCACGCTGGTGAAAGAGCTGAACACCACCCTCGGCCAGGTCGACAAGCTGAACGCCGACATCCTGACCGAACGCGCCTCGGGTCGCGACGCGGCCGCGCTCATGGACCAGCGCCAGCGGCTCGTCGATCGCATCTCCCAGATCGTGCCGGTGCGCGAAATGTCGCGCGACCATGACCAGATCGCGCTTTTCACCACCGGCGGCGCCATCCTTTTGGAAGGCAACCCCGCCCAGATCGGCTTTTCCCCCGTCGGCGTCATCACGCCCGACATGACGCTCGCCTCGGGCGCGCTCTCTGGCCTGACGATCAACGGCCAGCCAGTGCAGCCGAACGACAGCTCCGTCCTTGGCGGCGGCCTGCTGGGTGCGGCGCTCGCCGTGCGCGACGAGCTTGCCCCCGCAGTCCAGGCCCAGGCCGACGCGCTTGCCCGCAACCTGGTCGAGCGTTTCCAGTCCCCGACCATCGACCCGACACTCGCAACCGGCGCCGCCGGCCTTCTGACCGATGGCGGCAACACCTTCCTGCCCACGCAACCGCTTGACGAGGTCGGTCTCGCCGGCAGGCTGACGGTCAATGCCGCCGCAGACCCGGGCCAGGGCGGCGCGCTCTGGCGGATCCGCGACGGGCTCGGCGCGGTGACGCCAGGGGATTCCGGCCAGGCCGCCCAGATCCTGCGCCTGCAGGATGCGCTCGACGCAAGCCGCGTTCCCGCCTCAGGCCCCTTCATCGGCGCCGCGCGTTCGACCGCCGGGCTCGTGTCTGACGTCCTGTCGCAGATCGCCTCGGACCGGCTCGCCGCAGATGCACGACAGGCTTTCACCGCCGCGCGCCAGACGAGCCTTTCGGACCTCGAAAAGCAGGACGGTGTCGATACCGACGCCGAGCTGCAATCGCTGATCTCGATCGAGCATGCCTATTCGGCCAACGCCCGCGTCCTGAAGACCGTCGACGACCTCATGCAACAGCTTCTGGGAATCTGATCCATGACACCGATCAACAGCGGCGACATGGCCCGCCAGGCGCTCCTGGGCCGCCAGTCGAGCCTTCTGAAGACGACCCTGACGCGCCTCACGCAGGAAATGACGACGGGCGAAAAATCCGACCTCGCCCAGGCGACGGCGGGAGACTTCCGCGCGCTTTCGGCCATCGACCACAGCCTTTCGGCACTAGGCGCCTACAAGACCGCCAATGCCGAAGCGACGCTCTTTGCGGAAACGGTCCAGCGCGCGCTCGAAACCACGCAGACCCTTGCGACCGACGCCGCCCCCACGCTCTTGCAGGCCGGAACCAACGCCAATCCGACGCAGATCCAGGCCGGCGCCCAGGATGCGCGGCAAAGGCTCTTTTCGGCCGTCGCGGCGCTGAATGTCCGCGCGGGCGACCGCTATGCCCTGTCGGGCGCCGCGACCGACCAGAAGCCGCTCGCCGGCGGGCAGGACTTGCTGAACGGGTTGACGGCCGCCATCACCGGACAGGTGTCGGCGGCTGGCGTCATTTCGGCCGTCGACGCCTGGTTCGCGGCGCCTGCGGGCGGCAATGGCTTCACAGACCAGATCTATGGCGGCTCTGCGACACCCAGCGCGCCCTTTCGCCTTGGCGATGGCGACGGCGTGTCCCTGACCACCACCGCGACCGATCCCGCGATCCGCGACACGCTGAAGGGCCTCGCGCTCGCAGCGCTCGTGGCCGAGGGCGCGCTGCCCGGCGACCGGACCGGTCAGTCGCTGATGATGAGGACCGCGGGCGAGCAGCTGATGACCGCAGGCAGTCAGATGTCGGACCTTCGGGGCGCGGTCGGCTCGGTCGAGGCGCACATCGGGCTGGCCGGAACGCGTGCGAGTGCCGAGGAAACCGCGCTGCAGATCGCACGCACCAAGATCGCCTCGGCCGATCCCTACGAGACGGCGACCGCGCTCGAGGACACGAAAACGCGGCTCGAGACGCTCTACCAGATCACCGCCCGCCTGTCGGGCCTGTCGCTTGCGGACTACCTCAGATGATCCGGCACCTGCTCTCCTTTCTCCTCGCCCTGACACTCGCCCTTCCGGCGCTGGCCGAACCCGTGCGCCTGAAGGACCTGGTCGAGTTCGACGGGGTGCGCGGCAACGATCTGGTCGGCTACGGGCTGGTCGTCGGGCTGAACGGCACCGGCGACGGTCTGAGGAACGCGCCCTTCACCGAAGAGATCATGTCGAACCTCCTGGAACGGCTGGGCGTCAACGTGACCGGCGAAAACTTCCGGCCAAAGAACGTCGCCGCCGTCTTCGTCACCGCGACGCTGCCGCCCTTCGCGCGGGCCGGCGGCCAGATCGACGTCACTGTGTCTGCCATCGGGGACGCGAAGAGCCTCTTGGGCGGCACGCTGGTCATGACGCCCCTCAACGCGGCCGACGGCCAGATCTACGCGGTGGCCCAGGGCGAGATCATCGCCGGCGGAGCCTCGGCCGAGGGTCAGGCGGCGAAGGTCGTGCAGGGCGTGCCGACCTCGGGCACGATCCCGTCGGGCGCGCGGGTCGAGCGCGAGATCGCCTTCGACTTCACCAAGCTCGGGACCGTCCGGCTGGCCCTGCGCACCCCCGATTTCACCACCGCCGCCCGCATCGAAGAGGCCATCAACCGCGAGTTCGGGCGCCGGGTCGCCGAGATGACCGACGCCGGAACCGTCGCCCTGTCGATCGGGGCGACCGGCATGTCCTCGCCCGCCCATGTCCTTGGCCGGGTCGAGAATATCGAGATCAGCCCCGAACAACGTGCGCGGGTCGTCGTGGACCAGCGGTCGGGCACCATCGTCATGGGGCAAGATGTGCGCATCGCCCGTGTCGCCGTCAGTCAGGGCAACCTGACGTTGAGGGTTGAGGAGGCGCCCGAGGCCGTGATGCCGAGCCCCTTCGCGCAAGGCGAGACGGTGATCGTGCCGCGCACGAAGGCAAGCGTGCAGGAGGAGCCGGGGATCGGCATGGCCGAGGTCCCCGCCGGGACCTCCCTCTCCGAGGTGGTGGCGGGGCTGAACGCGCTCGGCGTGTCACCGCGCGACATGATCGACATCCTGAAAAGCATCAACGCCGCCGGGGCGCTTCATGCAGAGTTCGTTGTGCAATAGGGGCGCGGCGGGCGCCAGGACTGGGTAAAAGACCCCGGTTGGCGGGGTCCTTCTCGCACGGGTGCTGTGGCCGCCACTTGCGCCGGCAGCTCTCAAGCATTCCCGCCGCGTACGCGGTCAGCCGTGCCACGATGTCAAGCAGAATGAGTGTGCCCTCTTTCAGAGTCTGGGGACCCCTGACCGACATCCGGCCAAGCCCAGCCACGCACCCGCGCGGCTATTCCCAGCGCCATGGGGTCTGCGACGTCCTCGCCTTCACTCCAAGCGCGCGCCCGCCGGGTTCGGGTCACCCTGACCGACCCTCGGCCAGGCCCAGCCCCGCACCCGGGCGGCTGGACCCAGCGCCAGAAGGTCCGCGATATCCTCGCCATCCCTCCGAATGCGCCCCCCTTTACGTCCGGGCGCTACCTGACCAAACCACCGGCCAAGCCTAACCCTGCACCCGGACGGCTACGCCCAGCGACAGAAGGTCCGCGACATCCTCGCCGTCCCTTGCGGCGGCGATGCGGTAGACCTCGAGCTCGCGCGCACTCATCCGGCCGGCGGCATGGCGGGCCATGGCCGCCGCGTAGCGTGCGCGGCCTGAGCCGGGAAGTCCGATCGGTAGGTCCAGATCGTCGGTCGGGCCCTCGGCTGTGGGCTCAGGTTCGGCGGCCGGGCGCCTTGGATCGGCGGGGGATCCGGAAGATGGTTGGTTAGCCATGTCGTCTCCCCTTTTTCTTTTTCTGGTCCCGCCGAATCCCGCCCGATTTGCAAGGGCGTCCGCCGCCGGACGATGCGCCCGCCGCGGCGCGCCCGCGGCTCGACCCTCCCCGCACGGCGCCCACGCCTCAGGCGTTCGACTGCTCGGCCAGGCGCATGTCGCGGCGGCGGCGGCGGTCGGAGCGGGTCAGGATCGCCCAGCCGATCAGCACGCCGACGGTAACGACGGCAACGATGATCGTGGCGAGCGCATTGATGTCGGGCGTCACGCCCAGCTTGACCTTCGACCAGATCAGGATCGGCAGCGTCGTGGTGCCCGGCCCGGTCACGAAACTCGTCACCACCACCTCGTCGAGCGAGATGGTGAAGGCCAGAAGCCACCCCGACAGGATCGCGGGCGAGATGATCGGCAGGGTGATGTCGCGCAGGACCTGCCAGGGCCGCGAGCCCAGGTCCATCGCCGCCTCTTCGACCGAAAGGTCGCTCTGGCTCAGCCGCGACTGGATGATGGTCGTCACATAGGTGACCGAGATGGTGATGTGCGCCAGCGCGACCGTGGTGAAGCCGCGCTCGGCCGGCCAGCCAATCCAGCTGCCCAGAAGGATGAAGAAGATCAGAAGCGAGATGCCGGTGATGACGTCCGGCATGATCAGGGGCGCCGTGACCATGCCGGACAGGAGCGTCCGCCCCCGGAACCGCCGGAGCCGGGCGAGCGCGATCCCGGCGCAGGTGCCAAGGATCGTCGCCACCGTGGCACTCACCAGCGCAACGCGCAAGGAAAGGAAGGCCGCCTCGAGCACCTGGTCGTTCTGGAAAAGCTTGCCATACCACTTGGTCGAAAAACCGCCCCAGACCGTCGCCAGCCGGGCATTGTTGAAGGAAAAGACGATCATCGACAGGATCGGCACGTAAAGGAAGGCGATGCCGAACATCAGGCAGGACAGAAGGAAGGTGGGGCGGCGGTTCATGGCGCCTCCTCCCGCCGGGTCTGGGCGCGGTTCTCGAAATGGCTGTAGGCCATCATCGGACCGACCAGAAGGACCAGAAGCGCCACCGCGACCGTCGCCGCCATCGGCCAGTCGCGGGCCGAGGCGAACTCGTCGGAAATCACCCGCCCGATCATCGGATTCGACGGGTTGCCGACCAGGCCCGGCACCACCAGCTCGCCCGACACCGGGATGAAGACCAGAAGCCCGCCGGCGATGATGCCGGGGATCGACAGGGGCAGCGTCACGTCGCGAAAGACCTGCCAGGGCCGTGAGCCCAGATCCTCGGCCGCTTCGTTCAGGGTCATGTCCAGGCGCTCAAGGTTGGCATAGAGCGGCAGCACCATGAAGGGCAGGTAGGAATAGACCATGACGACTACGACGGCGAAATTCGTGTTCATCATCTGGATCGACCTCAGCGCCCAGTCCGCCGGCACGACCATGTTGTAAAGCGCCGTCAGCCCGCGGTTGAACCAGCTGTTCGTGCCCATCAGCCCCATCCACGCATAGACGCGCAGCAGGAACGAGGTCCAGAAGGGCAGAATCACCAGCATCAGCATGATGGTGCGCACCGACGGCGAAAGCCGCGTGAGCGCCAGCGCCATCGGGTAGCCGATCAGAAGGCAGAGGACCGTCGACAGCGCCGCCATCCACAAGGAGATACCGAGCGCCCGGATGTAAAGCTGGTCCGAGAAAAGCCGGGCGTAGCTGCGGAAGTCCAGAAGCCCGCCATCCAGCCCGAAGGAAAAGGGCGGCGAGGTCGGCGAGCGGGTCGCGAAACTCATCGCGACGACGATGACGAAGGGGATGAGGAAGAAGAAGAACAGCCAGAAGAAGGGGATGCCGGTTATCAGGTCCGACCAGCCGCGCCGGTTGAACCATCGGGCAACCGGCCCTTCGTGGGGCCCCTCTCGGGGTCCGTCCTGCCGGGGACTGTCGGTTGGGCCGCTTGGGGGCGCGAGGTCGGAGCCGGGCATCGTCTACTCCGTCAGCAAGATGACGGCGGCCGGGTCGAACCGCATCCAGACGCTGTCTTCCCAGACCGCGACGCGCCCCGATTCGCCCACGCGCCGGGCGTTTGCGGACAGGACCGACAGGATTTCCCCGCCGGGCAGCCTGACCTTGTAGATCGAATGGTTGCCGAAATAGCCCAGATCCTCGACCGCGCCGGCGACGACATTCGGGCCTTCGGGCCGCTCGCGCATGATCTCGATCTTTTCGGGGCGAAGGGCCATCGTCACCGCCTGCCCCGCGACCAGTCCCGGCACGGCGCGCGCCTGGACCTCGAGCCCCAGCGCGCCGACCTCGACACCTGCGACCGGCCCTTCGACCGACCGCACCACGCCGTCGAAAAAGGTGGCCTGCCCGATGAAGTCGGCGACGAACCGGCTGGCGGGATATTCGTAGACCTCGGTCGGCGAGCCGACCTGGCGGATGCGGCCCTTGTCCATCACCGCGACCCGGCTCGACAGGATCATCGCCTCTTCCTGGTCATGGGTGACGACGACGAAGGTCACGCCGGTCTTTTCCTGGATGTTCATCAACTCGAACTGGGTATGTTCGCGAAGCTTCTTGTCCAGCGCCGCCAGAGGCTCGTCCAGAAGCAGAAGCTTCGGCGCCCTGGCCAGCGCGCGCGCCAGCGCCACCCGCTGCCGCTGACCGCCGGAAATCTGGTGCGGCCTCCGTTCGGCATAGGGGCCAAGCTGCACCAGATCCAGCATCTCTCGCACCCGGTCGGCACGCTGGGGCCCCGTCATCGGCTCGTGCTTCAGCCCGTAGCCCACGTTCTTGGCCACGCTCATGTGCGGGAAAAGTGCGTAGCTCTGGAACATCATGTTGACGGGGCGCTCGTAGGCCGGGATGCCCGCCATGTCCTGCCCGTCGATGAAGATGCGCCCCTCGGTCGGCATCTCGAACCCGGCGAGCATGCGCAGAAGCGTGGTCTTGCCGCACCCCGACCCGCCGAGGAGCGAGAAGATCTCGCCCCGGTCGATCGTCAGGTTGACGTTCTCGACCGCCCGGAAGGACCCGAACCGCTTGCCCACGCCTTCGATGCGGATGAAGGGCGCGACAGTGCCGACCCTCTCCGCGCCAGGTTCCACCATCTTCGCCCCGCCCCTCTTGAACCGCGTTAGCCGCCGGTCTTGATTTCCGTCCAGGCCCGCGTCATCGCCCGGTCCTGATCTTCGTTGTAGGGCTTGGGCGCCCAGAGCCGCGACTTCACCGTGGCGTCGGGATAGACGGCCGGATCCGTGCGGATGCTTTCCTTGACCAGCGCCGTCGCCGCGAGGCTGGCGTTCGCATAGCCGGTGAAGTCTGAACAGGCGGCGATCACTTCGGGCTGCATCAGGAAGTTCAGGAAGGCATAGCCATTCTCGACATTCTTGGCGTCCGACGGCAACGCCAGCACATCGACCCAGGCCGGCGCGCCGGTCTTCGGGACGAAATAGGCCAGGTTGATGTCCACCCCCGCATCCTTGGCGCGCGACCGCGCCACCAGGTAGTCGCCCGACCAGGTGTTCACGGCGCACAGCTCGCCGTTCGGAATGGCGTTCAGGTAGTTCGTATTGTCGAAGGTGCGGATCGACTTGCGGATCGGTTTCAGAAGCTCGACCACCTTCTTGTAGTCATCGACGTTCGTCGTGTCACCGTCCATCCCCAGATAGCGCAGCGCCATCGGGATGACATCGGTCGGGCTGTCCAGGAGGGAAATGCCGCAGTCGGCAAGCTTCGCCGCATTTTCTGGCTTGAAGATCACGTCAAGGCTGTTGAGGTCCGCGTCCGGCAGCCGCTCCTTCACCATGTCGAGGTTGTAGGTCACGCCGACCGAGCCCCACATGTAGGGCACGCCATGGGCATTGTCCTTGTCCCAGACCGCCTCCATCGCCAGCACGTCGGGGTCCATGTCCTTCCAGTTCGCGATGCGGCCATGGTCGATCGGCTGGTAGACGCCGGCCGCGATCATCTGCGGCATGTTCAGCCCGGAATGCCCCACCACGTCATAGCCCGTCTGGCCCGCAAGCATCTTGGCCTGCATCTCTTCGGCCGAGGCATAGGTGTCATAGACCGGCTTGATGCCGGTCTTCGTCTCGAAATCCTCGAGCGTGGTTTCACCGATATAGTCGGCCCAGTTGTAGATATTGACCGAACCCGCCTGCGCCCAGCTGGGGCGGACATAGGGCATGGCGAGCGTTGCCCCGAGGGCGGCGAAGGTCTGACGGCGATTGAACTTCATGGCTGTCTCCCGTGCGACCCACGCTGCATATCGCTGCTGAACTTTAGGGCTCAGGTTGATTTGACAGCAATTCTGGCCGGGTGAGAAGGGCTTTTTCCGCCCACTGGTCCAGTTCCGTGGCGGCAGGCGCCGTCGGCCGGTCCAGGAAGGGCAGGATGGCGCGCAACTCATCGTGATGGCGGCGCACCCCGTATTCGAGGTCGGAGAGGTGAAAATCGTCGAACGCGGACGAGGCCATGGATTCGTCCGACCAGATCGACAACTGCTGGTCCTCTTTCGAGGTTTCGCGGTCGATTCGCATCGCCAGGTAGCGCGCGGCGCGTGCCTGGCGGCTTTCGTCGGCGAACTTGTAGTTTCGCCCGGTGATGCGGGTCGACCGGACCGTCAGGGGCGTCTCGCCATAGATCTGCGCGCCTTCGGGCGTGAAGGCGATGACCGCATTCGGAAAGATCCCGTAGTAGGTCCAGGCGCGCTGCAGGCGGTGGGGCAGGTGCGGCTGCGGCGGCGACAGACGTTCGTAATTCCGCACGCTCCAGGTCCGGGGCGGCGTGCCGCCGAAGCGGCCGACCGAGATGTTCAGCCCGCCCTCAAGACTCAGGTCGCGGTAATCGTCGCCGTAAAGCTCCTGCAATCCGGGGTGGGCCATCGCGACGTGATAGCCTTCGTTGTCCACGTCGCGGACCGACTTCCAGTTGACCGGCAGCTCGCTCGACCAGGGCGCGAGCCGGTCCTCGCCTTCTGTGGCCTCCTCAAGGCCTGCCGCGCCATAGGCCACGAAATCCGCGTCATAGGCGGAAAGCCAGTCGGCCACATCCGGCTGCGGGCCGGGGTGAAAGCGCAGAAAGATGAAGCCGTGCCAGACCTGCATCTCGATCGGCTTCAGCCCGAAGGCAGACCGATCCATACCGTCATAGCTGTCGGGCCGCGCCGGGCCGCGCAGCGTGCCGTCCAGGTTGTAGACCCAGCCGTGGAACGGGCAGACGAGCGCGCTGCGGCAGGTGCCCTGCACGCCGTCGACCACCCGTGCGCCGCGATGGCGGCACAGGTTGTGAAAGGCGCGCAACTCGCCGTCGCGGCCGCGCAGGATCAGCGCCCGCTCGCCCAGGATGTCATAGGTCAGCCAGTCCCCGGCCGATGCCACGTCCGCGACATGGCCCGCCAGCATCCAGTGCGTCAGGAAAAGGCCGCGCCGTTCCAGGTCGAACCAGGCGGGCGAGTGATAGGTCCAGCCCGGCAGGCCCCGCCTGTCCCAGCCGGCCGGTGGCGTCAAACCCTCGGGGTGGGGACTTTGATCGACGGCCTGCAGGGCTTGGGTCGGGCGGTTCATGGCCGGGCGCTCCTTGGCGGTATGAGAAAGGCTAGGAGTTCGGGCGCGGTCGTGTCAATGATATTCTGACTG
The DNA here is from genome assembly GCA_945952025.1 of uncultured Paracoccaceae bacterium. Taxonomy (GTDB): domain Bacteria; phylum Pseudomonadota; class Alphaproteobacteria; order Rhodobacterales; family Rhodobacteraceae; genus TMP-24. The sequence goes on along the minus strand of CAMFGW010000002.1, from coordinate 81,031 downwards.
GGCAGTCAATTTGAAGTCCTCGGACCTTGCGCCAGTCCGTGAACTGTCTATCTAGGGTGGAGTAGATCAGGCTGCTCCCCAGGATGCCCCCATGGACCTCCCGAACCCCGACGCCGCTTCCCCTGCCGCTGACGCCCCCGTCCGGCAGCCGCGCAAGATGTCGCGCGCCGCGCGCCGCCAGCAGCTGATCGACGCCACGATCGAGATCATCGCCGTGAAGGGCTATGCGCGCACCACCCTGACCGATGTCGCCCAGCAGGCCGGCCTGTCGCACGGGCTGGTCAACTTCCATTTCCAGTCGAAGGAAAGGCTGCTGCTGGAAACCCTGCTCTTTCTGGCCGAGGAATATCGCGCCAACTGGGCGGACGCATTGGCCAACGCCCCGCCCGGCCCGGCCGAGCGTCTGGACGCCGTCCTGCGGGCCGATTTCACCCCCGCGATCTGCACGCCCGCGAAGCTTTCCGCCTGGTGCGCCTTCTGGGGCGAGGCGCAATGCCGCCCGCTTTACCAGGAACAGTGCGGAGCGAATGACGAGGCTTATGGCCAGATGCTGATCGACCTTTGCACAGAACTGAAAGCCGATGGCGGCTATGCCTTCGACCCGGTGCGGGCCGCCCGTGTCCTGCGCGTGACGACCGAAGGCGTCTGGCTCGACATGATGACGAACGCCACGCCCTACCCCGAGGATGAGGGCATGGCGACCGTCCACGCCTGCGCCGCCGCCTTTTTCCCGCGCCACTTCAACGACGACGGCCTCTTGCGGCGCTAGGCGTTGCCCTTCAGCCGTGCATGGACCGCCGCCATCCCCTCGTCCCAGGCGTCGAGCGCCCCGCGCGCCCTGAGCGTGTTCAGGATCTGCTCGCTGATGCCGCCGGGCGTCGTCACGCGCGCCGCGATCTCGGCCACCGGGGTCGGTTCCGACAGCAGCACCTGCGCATTGCCGCGAAGCGCCGTCGCGACCAGGCCGCGCGCCACCGGCTCTGGCAGGCCCTGCGCCTGAAACCAGGCGATGGCTTGCGCCATGAAGCCGTAAAGGGCGCCCGAAAACCCGCCATAAACCGCGCCAGCGGTATAAAGATCGGGGTCGTCCACCGTCAGCACCAACCCGGTATGACCCAGGACCTCGGCCCAGAACGGATCGGCGGGCGACAGAAGCGCTGACCCGACGCCGAGCGCATTGGAATAGCCCGGCATGATCGTCACCGCCGCCGATGCGGGCGCCACTGCCGCGCCAAGCCGCGCGAGCGACAGCCCTGCAACGGCCGACAGGACGCGCTGCCCCGCGCGAAAGCGCAAGGTTTCGACGATGTCGCCGCCCGTCGCCGCCGGCAGGCTGACAAAGACCGCCTCTGCCGCATCGACCGCCGCCTGATTGTCGGCCGCGACCTCCGCCCCAAACTCCGCCGCAAGCGCCCCGGCCGTCACACTGCGTTCCGCCGACAGTATGAACCGGTGCCCCGACCCCTTGAGGCCCCTGAGCATCATCCCGGCCAGCGATCCGACGCCCAGAATGGCTATGGTGGCCATCAGCCCATCTCCTCCAGCACCGCTTCCATGGCGGCGGCGGTCCTGGCGATATCGTCCTCGGTGTGGACGACCGACGACAGCGAATGCAGCGTCGCACCGGGGTTCATGTAGATTCCCTTGTCCATCAGCCTCAGCGTGAAGTCACGAAACTTCACCCGGTCGACATGCCGGCAGAAGTCGCGGAAGTCGGTGATCTCGGGCGCATCCGTGAAGAAGACCTGGAACATCGAATTGACGCCCTGCACCACCATCCCGTGCCGGTTCGACCGCTTGGCAACCGCGCGGATCGCGTCTGCCATCTGCAGGCCCAGACGCTCGATCTTGCGGAAACCGGCCTGATCGTCGGCCAGCATCTCGGTCAGCATGGTCTTCGTCACATGCAGCGCCAGCCGCCCGGCATTATGCGTGCCGAAGTGCAGGACCTTGCCCCATTCGAGGCCCGCCATCACATCCGCCCGGCCCCCGATCATCGCCATCGGCAGACCGCCGCCCAGCGCCTTGCCATAGGTCACGATGTCGGGCGACAGCCCGTAAAGCTCGGCGCAACCCCCGGCCGCAAGGCGGAAGCCGGTGACGGTTTCATCCAGGTAGAAGAGGGCACCATGCTCGCGGCACAGCACCTGCATCCGCTGCAGGTAGCCCGGCTTCGGCGGGATGACCCCCATGTTCGACATGACACCTTCGGTCACCACGCAAGCCGCGTCGCGACCATGGAGCCGCATCGCGCGTTCCAGCGCCTCGAAGTCGTTCCAGGGCACGACAACGGTGTCGGCCCATGCCGCTTCTGGAATTCCTGAACTATCAGGAATCCGAATTGGATCATGCGGATGGCCCAGCATCGTCGGTGGCAAGGGATTGGTGTTGACCAGAACTGCGTCCCACCAGCCGTGATAGTGGCCCTCGAACTTGATGATCTTGCGCCGCCCGGTGTGCCCGCGCGCCAGGCGGAAAGCGGCCATCGCGGCCTCGGTCCCGGTATTGGCGAAGCGCACCTTCTCGACATGCGGCAGGAGCGCGACCAGCATCTCCGCCACTTCGACCTCGACCTCGAGCGCTGTGGCGAAATGCGTCCCCCGCGCCGCCTCGCGCGCGATCGTCTCGACGACCTTGGGGTGGGCATGGCCAAGCGGCAGGGCGCCGAAGGCCATCATCCAGTCGATATACTCGCGCCCGTCCACGTCATAAAGCCGGGCGCCCTGCCCGTGGCTCATGTAGCGCGGCGCGCCACCGAAGGTCGCTGGCCCGCGCGAGGCCGACGAGACCCCTTCGACCAGAACCTTCATACCCCTGTCGAAAAGCGATTGCGAAGCCGAACCTGTCATGGCACCCTCTGTCTAGTTTTGGAACGAATTGTTATTATCGGAACATGTCGCCGTCAACCCACCCCGCCACTTCGGCACACGACCCGCTCGGACCCCGGCTGAAGCGCTGGCGGACGGCGCGGGGCTGGAACCAGCAGGACCTGGCCGACCGGGCGGGCGTCGCGCGATCGACCCTGTCGAAGATCGAAAACGGCCTGCTTTCGCCGACTTTCGAGATCCTGGTGAAGATCGCCCAAGGCTTCGGCACCGACCTTGCCGAGCTTCTGCGCGACCCCGCCCCAAGCCTTCCCGGCCGGATGGAGGTCGACCGCTGGGCCGAAGTCACGCCCCTGCCCGACGCCAACACGCGGCTCCATCCCCTGGGCGCCGCCCTTCGCGGCCGCCGCTTCCAGACCATGGTGGTCGAGTTCACCACCACCGACCTGACCGCCTTCGGCCCCTGGAACAGCCATGCGACGCAGGACATGCTCTTCGTCCTGTCGGGCCGCCTGGTGCTGCATACCGAGGGCTACGCGCCCCGCACGCTTGGGCCCGGCGAGTCGGTCCACTTCGACGGCGCCATGCCGCACGCCTGCCTGGCCGAGCCGCCCGGCCCCTGCCGCTGCCTCTATGTCTTCGCCCCCGCCTGACCCGAAAAGGACCGCCCGATGAACGCCTTTGCCGAACGGCCGCCCGCCTTTTCGACCGACGAACTGGCCGCCCTCGCGCGCGACCTTTACGGCCTGTCGGGCCAGGTGAAGCCGCTCGCCTCCGAGCGTGACCAGAACGCGCGCCTGACCGCTGACGGCCAGTCCTACGTCCTGAAGATCGCCAATGCGGCCGAAGATCTGAATCTTCTGAATCTTCAGAACTCCACCATGAGCCACCTTGGGGCGCAGGGCGTTCCCGGCATTCCCCGCCTTGTCCACCTGCCCGACGGCTTCCCCATGGGCCGGGTGACGGGTGCCGACGGCCGGTCCCACGCCGTCCGTCTGGTCAGCTGGATCGGCGGCCGGCCACTCGCCGAAACGCCGCGCACCACCGCGCAGGCGGCGGCCCTCGGGCGCTTCCTTGGCCGCCTGACGCGCGGGCTTCAGGGGTTCGGCCACACCGCCGCCTTCCGCCACGACTTCCCCTGGTCGCTCGACGATGCCCAGCGCATGGCCCCCTGGGCCGCAGACATCGCCGACCCCGGCGCCCGCGCGCGGGTCGAACGCATCTTCGCCCGCCACGCCGCCCGTGTCGTCCCGCGCCTGCCTAACCTGCGCGCCTCCGTCCTGCATCAGGACGCCAACGACCACAATGTCATCGTCGCCGCCGACGACCCCGACCGGATCGAGGGGCTGATCGACTTCGGCGACATGGGCTTTGGCCGCACCGTCAACGAGCTGGCCATCGGCCTTGCCTATGCGCTTCTCGGCGCGACCGACCTTTATGCGACCACCCGCGCCATGGTCGAAGCCTACACGGCCGAGTTTCCGCTGACGGCGGAAGAGGCGGAGCTGGTCTTCGACCTGGCGCTCACCCGGCTTGCCGTGTCGCTGTCGATCTCGTCCCACCAGTCGCGGCTGCATCCCGAAAACGACTACCTTCTGATCTCTCAGGCCCCCGCGCTGGCGCTCATCGCGCGGACCGACACGCTCGACCCGGACTTCCTCGCCGCCCTCTGCCGCAAGGCCGCGGGCCACGACGCCACCCCCGCCGCCGCCGAAGTGCGCCGCTTCCTGGAAAAGGCGGGCGACATCCGCCCGCTCCTTCCGTCACTCGACGGCGCCGCGCGAATGGCGCTTCTGACCGCAAGCCTGCCCGACATGCCCGCCTATTCCGACCGGGCCTTCGACCCCTGGTTCGACGCGCAACGCCCGACCACCCTGCCCGCAGGCGAACCCTTCATCGGCCTCGGCCCCTATCTTGAGGAGCGGGCGGTCTACCGCACCGACCAGTTCGCCGACGCCGCCAGCCCCGAACGCCGCACCCGGCACCTGGGCATCGACCTCTTCGCCCCCGCAGGCACCGCCCTGCACGCGCCCCTGCCCGGCATCGTCGAAAGCGTGACCTACAACGCCGACCCGCTCGACTATGGCCACACGCTGATCCTGCGCCACGAAACCGATCGCGGCACGCCTTTCTGGACGCTCTGGGGCCACCTGGGTGGCAGCCTGCCCACCCTCTGCAAGCCCGGCCAGAAGGTCGCGGCCGGCGACCTGATCGCCCGGATCGGCGATTGGCAGGAAAACGGCGGCTGGGCGCCGCACCTGCATGTCCAGATCATGACCTCGCTCCTCGGCCTGTCGGGCCGCGGCAATTTCGCCGGCGTGGGCCACGCGAGCCTGATCGACACCTGGTCCGACATCTGCATCGACCCGAACCTGATCCTGCGCCAGCCGCCCGAGGCCTTCACCATCGACCCCCGCCCACCCGAGGCGCTGCTGAAGCGTCGCGCCGACCGGATCGGCCCGTCGCTCTCGATCTCCTACCGCCACAAGCTGAAGATCGTGCGCGGGCAAGGCACCTGGCTCTTCGACCAGACCGGCCGGCGATTCCTTGATGCGGTGAACAACATCACCCATGTCGGCCATTGCCACCCGCATGTGGTTCAGGCCATCGCCCGGCAGGCCGCGATCCTGAACACCAACACGCGCTACCTGAACGACCTGATGCTGGACCTGGCCGACCGCATCACCGCGCGGCTGCCCGGCGATCTGAAAGTCGCCTATTTCGTGAACTCGGGGACCGAGGCGAACGAGCTGGCGCTCCGCATTGCCCGCACCGCGCTCGGGCGCAAGGACACGCTGGTCCTTGACTGGGCCTATCACGGCAATTCGGGCGGCATGGTCGACATCAGCCCCTACAAGTTCAAGCGCAAGGGCGGCTATCCGCAGCCGGATTTCGTCTCGGTCGCGACCTTCCCGGACCCCTATCGCGGCCCCCATCGGGGTGCGGGCAGCGGGCCGGCCTATGCAGCCGACGTGGGCGAGCGGCTGAGGGCGCTCAAGGCCCGCACGGGTTCGGCCGCCGTCAGCTTCATCGCCGAAAGCCTGTCGGGCGTCGGTGGGCAGGTGATCTATCCCCCCGGCTACCTGGCTTCGGTCTACGATCAGGTGCGCGGGGCGGGCGGCATCGTCATCGCAGACGAGGTGCAATGCGGCTTCGGGCGCCCCGGCACCAGCTTCTGGGGGTTTGAAGAGCAGGGCGTGACCCCCGACATCGTCGTGATGGGCAAGCCCATCGGCAACGGCCACCCCTTGGCCTGTGTCGTGACGACCCCGGACCTGGCACGGCGCTTCGCGAACGGCATGGAGTACTTCAACTCGTTCGGCGGCAACCCGGTGTCGATGGCCGTGGGCCACGCCGTCCTGGATGTGATCGAGGGCGAGGATCTGCAGGCCCGCGCGGTCATCACCGGCAACCGGCTTCTCGACGGTTTCCGCGCCATGGCCGCCCGCCATCCGCTGATCGGCGACGTGCGGGGCACGGGGCTGTTCCTGGGGGTGGAGCTGGTCCGCGACCGGGGCACGCTGGACCCTGCGACCGAAGAGGCGGGGCGCATCGTCAACCGGATGCGGGCGCGTGGGGTGCTGTGTTCGACGGACGGGCCCCTGGACAATGTGCTGAAGTTCAAGCCGCCCATGGTATTCGGGCCTGCGGAAGCCGACCTGCTGCTGGCATCGGTCGACGAGGCGCTGACGGCAGAGGTCGAGGGACGGCTGGGTTAGCGGATCGGCGGTCGGCCCCTGCAACCGGCCGGGCCACGGGCGGAATCAGGAAACACGACCCGCGTTTCCCCGCCCGCTCGGAAACGGTGCCGCTGGACCGCTGGTGTCACTCACCACCAATGGCCGGCGCCTGCCCCGGTGGGCGCGGAAGCGCCCGCCGATGGCGGGACGGGCGCTGGCCGATGGCCTTTGGGCCATCGGCCGGGACAAAGGGCGAAATTACCACATGGCAGAGCCAATGGCCTCTGCCACCCCGATGAATGGAGCGGCACTAGAACGCAGCGCAGCCACCCGACCCTAAAGCATATGCCCCGACTTCGCGGCCTTGGTCGCAAGGTAGCCCGCGTTTTCCGCCGTGCGCCCGACCCTCAGGGGCACGCGCTCGGCCACCTTCAGCCCCGTCGCCTCCATCATGGCGATCTTGCGGGGGTTGTTGGTCAATAGCCGCACGGAGCTGAAGCCCATCTCCTTCAGGATGGCGGCGGCGATGCGGAAATCGCGCTCGTCATCCTCGAACCCCAGCCGGTGATTGGCCTCGACCGTATCGAAGCCCTGATCCTGAAGCGAATAGGCCCGCATCTTGTTCGCGAGCCCTATCCCCCGCCCCTCCTGGTTCAGATACAGAAGGACGCCCGCCCCCTCGGCCCCCATCTGCCCCAGCGCCGCATGAAGCTGCGCGCCACAGTCGCACTTCAGACTGCCAAGCACGTCGCCCGTGAAACAGGCCGAATGAAGCCGCGCCAGCACCGGCCTGTCGCGGGGCGGATGGCCGATTTCGATCGCATAATGATCCTCGCCCCCGCGCTCGGGCCGAAAGACCTGGACGCGCCCCTGCGCCGCGGCCGCCATCGGCACCCGCGCCGCCGCGACCGGATGCAGTTCGGGCGCCGCCAACCCCTCGAGCCCCACATCCGCGACCGGCAAGAGCGTCAGCCCCTCGGCCGCGGCCAGTGCCATGGGGTCTGAAACCGGCGCCAGCACGACGGCGGGCAACAGGTGCGCGCCCTTCGCCAGCGACAGGCCCGCCCGCGCCGGTCCCGCATCGCCGCCCCGCTCGGCCCGGAACGGACCTTTCAGGGGCCGTTCGAGGTCCAGCGACGGATCGGCCAGCGCCCGCACCCAGTCCGCATCCGCATCGGGCGGCAAGGCGAGCCGCACCAGATCGCCATCATAGGCCGCGATCTTCAGCGTCGCCGCGCGGCGCCCCGTCAGGGCAACCTGCACGGGCCCAAGCCGCCGCAGGTCGCAAAGCCGCTCGTCCCCCAGCCCCTCGGCCGCCGCAACGACTAGGCCCGGACCGCCCGCCACAAGCACCACCGGCACCCCCATGCGCAGGTCGGCGCGGGCGCGGTTCAGCCGTTCAGCGGGGGTCGGGGCCAGGCTCATCGGCTCTTTCGCAAAGGGGTCGCAAAGGGATCGCGGCAGCGACGCAGGCCCGGACCCTAGCGCCCGATGAAGGAAATTGAAACATACCCCGCCTATCCGACACGACCGCGTGAGGCGCCTGTCGCAAATGGTGGCTTGGCTTGCGGCTGCCAAGCCCCATGCGCATCTGGAAAGAAGGACCAAGGAAGGAGCCCAAGATGGCCGCCCTGAAGAAAATACTCCTCATCGACGATGACGACGACCTGCGCGAGGCGCTGGCCGAACAACTGGTCGCGACCGATGAATTCGACGTGTTCGAAGCGGCCAACGGCGCCGGGGCCATCGAGCGCACCCGTGGCGACCTTTATGACCTGATCGTCCTCGACGTGGGCCTGCCCGACACCGACGGGCGCGAGCTTTGCAAGCGGCTCCGCAAGGCCAACGTCAAATGCCCGATCCTGATGCTGACCGGCCATGACACTGACGCCGACACGATCCTCGGCCTCGACGCGGGCGCGAACGACTATATCACCAAGCCCTTCAAGTTCCCGGTCCTGCTGGCCCGCATCCGCGCGCAACTCCGCACCCATGAACAGTCCGAGGACGCGATTTTCGCGCTTGGCCCCTACACGTTCAAGCCGGCGATGAAGATGCTGATCGACGCGCGCGACAAGAAGGTGCGGCTGACCGAGAAGGAAACCAACATCCTGAAATACCTCTACCGCGCGGGCGAGGCGGTGGTGCAGCGCGATGTCCTTCTGCATGAAGTCTGGGGCTACAACGCCGGGGTGACGACGCACACGCTCGAAACCCACATTTACCGTTTGCGCCAGAAAATCGAACCAGATCCGTCCAATGCCCGCCTTCTTGTGACCGAATCCGGCGGCTATAGACTGATTCCATAGTCCCACGGTTCCCCTGGTCGCGTCGGGGTCATGACGCGGCATCCTCCCTGTTGGACTGGCCCAGGCTTCGGCCTGGGTCTTTTTTTACTCCCTTGTCCCCGGCTCGGGAAACCGCAGCGCGCCAAGACCCCAGAGCGTAAGCAGCATCGTGGCCACCCCCGCCAGAAGGAAGGGCAGCATCAGCGCCTGTTCGCGCCCAAGGGGCGCTTCGGCCAACCGCACGGTCAGCCCGCCCAGCGCCGACCCGATCGGGATCATGCCCCAGCCCACGAAGCGGTAGATGGCGTTGACCCGCCCCAGTAGGGCTGCGGGAATCACCCTCTGGCGCCAGGACACGGTGACGACGTTCCAGAGGATGCCCCCGAACGCATCGCCGAAAAGCCCGAGTGCCGCCGCCCAGCGCATCGGCACCAGCCCGATAAGCAGGTAGGACAGCGCGAAGATCGCCATCGCCAGATGGACCGTCTGCCCCGGCCCGATTCGGCGCACGATCAAGGGGCCGGCCAGCCCCGCTAGGACGCCGCCCGCGGCCCCCGACATGAGCAGCACCCCATAGCCCAAGGCGCCGAGCCCCAGCACCTCCTGCGCATAAAGCGCCATCATCGCGATCGCGGCGCTGAAGACCATGTTGGTCAGTCCGAGCGCGACCGCCAGCCGTCGGATCAGAACCTGATCCTTCAGCCAGGCGAAGCCTTCGCGAAGCTCGGCCCAGAACCCGCGCGGCGGCGGGGGCACCGGGCGGGGCGCCCGGATCCCGGCCAGAAGCACCGCCGCGCCCGCAAAACTCAGCGCGTCGAAGGCAAAGGGCGCCCAGAGCGCCAGCCCGATCAGGACACCGCCAAGAGGCGGCCCCGCGAACTGGTTCACCACCTGCTCGGCCGCCCAGACGCGGCCGTTGGCCTGTTCCAGGTCGCGCTCGGGCACGATCGCCGGCAGGAAGGTCTGGGCGGAATTGTCGCGCAGCACCTCGGCCACGCCCAGAAGGAAGACCAGCACCGACAGGATCAGGACCGGCGCCGCGCCCGAGGGCAGCACCGACAGGCCGACGACCAGCCCCGCGACCACAAGGGTCAGGACCGTCTGCACCAGGTTGGCCCCGATCATCAGTTTCAGCCGGTCCGCCCGGTCGGTCCAGACCCCGGCCGGCAGCGCGATCAGCACCCACGGCAGCCGCCCCGCCACCGCGACCATCGACACAAGCAGGGGATCGCGCGTCAGAAGCGTCGCAAGCCAGGGGTAGGCCATCGCCGCGACCCCGTCGCCCAGGTTCGTCTCCGCGCTCGCACCGAAAAGCCGCCGGAAGTTCCGTTTCTGCCACAGGCCGCCATTCGCGGCGTCAGCCACGGGTCACTTCGCGGGCGCGCTGGTCGGGGCGGGGAACTTCACCTTGGCCACGAACGGATAGGCGGTCGCGACCAGCGCCTGCGCCTGCTCGCCGTCGATGCGGCTGAAATACCAGGTGCCATCTTCCAGCACCGCGAAGAGCGGCTGGTGGTTCAGCGCCTTCTTGCCGCCCGCCTCGGTCACGAACTGCGCCGGCACCGTCGCCCAGACGAGTTTCGAGCCGTCGGCCAGCGTCTCGTCCGTGCCCTCGTAGGGGCCGGGCGCCACGACGAAATCGGTGACCTTCACCGACTTCATCAGCTCGCGCGTCTGCCCAACCAGCGTCTCCTGCACCTTCTTCGCCTCGATCCCCGCCGCACCGACGAAGACGTTGACGACCCGCGGCGGGATGGTGGCGACGATCTTTTCGGCATCCGAGCTGGAGATGGCGCGCTGGTAGGCATCGACCGCGCCGGTCAGGCCCTTGGCCTCGGCCTCGCTCAGGGGGCGGGCGAGGGCCGGCGCGACCAGAAAGGCGATCAGGGCCGGGGTAGCGAAAAGGGGCGACAGGCGCATCGGGAACATCCTTCGGATTGGCGCCCCTGATGTGCCACGCGCGGGCCGCCCCCTTCAAGGCCCGATGCGCGGCGCGCCGCCTGCGCCCTGCGGATTGCCGCCGGTTGCGGGCAGGCGATCCCGGCGCTAGGACTGGGGCTTCGACAGGAGCCAGTCCATGTCCTTCACCATCGCCACCTGGAACATCAACTCGGTCCGCCTGCGCGCCCCCATCGTCGAACGCCTGATGCGCGACGAGGCGCCCGACATCCTGTGCCTGCAGGAATGCAAGTGCCTGCCCGAACAGATCCCGCGCGAGGGGTTTCAGGCGCTCGGCTACCGCTGGCATGTCGCGCGCGGCCAGAAGAGCTACAACGGCGTCGCCATCCTGTCGAAGATCCCGCTGACCGAGGTGGGAGGCGAGGATTTCGCCACGCTCGGCCACGCGCGCCATGTCGCCGCGCGGCTCGAGAACGGCGTGGCCATCCACAATTTCTATGTGCCCGCAGGCGGCGACATTCCCGACCGGGAGCAGAACGTGAAGTTCGGCCAGAAGCTCGACTACCTGACCCACATGCGCGACTGGCTGCGGACGGAGCGGCCGTCGAAATCCATCCTGGTGGGCGACCTGAACATCGCGCCGCGCGAGGATGACGTCTGGAACCACAAGGGCCTTCTGAAGATCGTGAGCCACACCCCGGTCGAGGTTGACCACCTGGCCCAGGTGCAGGAGGCCGGCGGTTTCGTCGACATCACGCGCGCGCATATCCCGAGCGGGCTTCTCTATTCCTGGTGGTCCTACCGCTCGCCCGACTGGGACACGGCGGACAAGGGCCGGCGGCTCGACCATGTCTGGGCGACGCCCGACATCGCCGGCGCCTCGCACGGCAGCCGCATCCTGCGCGACGCGCGGGGGTGGGAACAGCCATCCGACCACACGCCGGTTTTCGCAACATTTGACCTTTAGGGCGGCCGGGCGGCCGGGAAAAGGAAACGCACCGCGTTTCCCGCGGCCGTCGTGGAACGATGGCGCTGGACCTTGCGTGTCATTCACAACAAAGGCCGGCGCCTGCCCCGGTGGGCGCGGAGCGCCCGCCATCGGCGGGGCGGGCGCTGGCCGGTGGCTTTAAGCCACCGGCCGGGACAAAAGGCAAAGCCACCGCATGGCAGAGTCACTCGCCTCTGCCAACCCGACCCCGCACCCAACCACGCCCCCCCGGCCCTTTTTTCCCCGCCCGGCCCTTGGCGCGGCCCGGCCGTACGCGCATATTGGGCCAAACCGTATTGAAGGGAGCAGACATGCTCGAACTGGGCCAGAAACCCGCAGTCCCCGCCGGGGGCGACCTGATCCGCGACGTCAACGAAGCGCAATTCATGACCGAGGTCATCGACCGCAGCATGACCGTCCCGGTCGTGGTCGACTTCTGGGCGCCCTGGTGCGGCCCCTGCAAGACGCTCGGCCCCCAGCTCGAGGCGGCGGTAACCGCGGCCAAGGGCAAGGTCGCCATGGCCAAGGTCAACGTCGACGAAAACCCCGGCATCTCGGGCCAGCTCCGCATCCAGTCGATCCCGACCGTCTATGCCTTCTGGCAAGGCAAACCGGTCGACGGATTTCAGGGCGCGATCTCGGGGTCCGAGGTGAAGGCCTTCGTCGACAAGCTGGCCGGCCTTGCCGGTGACGGCGGCCTGGCCGACGCGATCCAGGCGGCCGAGGACATGCTGGCCGAAGGCGCTGCCGCCGACGCCGCCGAAACCTTCGCCGCGATCCTCGAGGAAGAGCCCGACAACGCCAAGGCCTACGGCGGCCTTGTCCGCAGCCACCTTGCCATCGGCAACCTCGACCAGGCCGAGGGGCTTCTGAGCGCCGCCCCCGAAAAGATCGCCAGGTCGCAAGAGGTCGAGACGGCCCGCGCCCAGCTGGGCCTGGCCCGTCAGGCGGTCAATGCGGGCCCGCTCGACCAGTTGCAGGCCAAGGTCGCGGCCGACCCGGCCGACATGCAGGCGCGGTTCGACCTGGCGCTCGCCCAGCACGCGGCCGGGCAGGTCGAGGCTGCCATCGACACGCTTCTGGACATCATGCGCCGCGACCGCGACTGGAACGAGGGCGCGGCCAAGGCCCAGCTTCTGACCATCTTCGAGGCACTCAAACCGAACGATCCCGTCGTCCTGAAGGGCCGGCGCAAGCTCGCCTCGATTCTTCTGTCCTGACGGCGGAGGCGCCCCATGCCCGTCACGTCCGACCTGCCGGACGTCATCGCCCTGTTCCCCCTGGCCGGGGCGCTCCTGCTGCCGCGGGGGCGCCTGCCGCTCAACGTGTTCGAGCCGCGCTACCTGGCGATGCTCGATGACACGCTGAAGACCCGCGAGCGGCTCATCGGCATCCTGCAACCCCGCCCGGCGCCCGAGGGCCAGCGCAGGCTGTCCGCGATCGGCTGCGCCGGCCGCGTGACCTCGTTCACCGAAACCGAGGACGGGCGCTACATGATCGTCCTGTCGGGCATCAGCCGCTTCCGCCTGACGGAAGAGGTGCCGGGCTTCACCCCCTACCTGCGCGCCGAGGTGGACTGGGCCCCCTTTCACCGCGACCGCATGGTCGAAGAGGCCGACCCCCGCTTCGACCGCGACAGCTTCCTGGGCAAGCTTGGCCGCTATTTCACCGCCCGCCGCCTGTCCGCCGACTGGGAAGGCCTGCGCGAGGCGCCGGACGAGATGCTGGTCAACGCGCTCGCCATGCTCCTGCCCTTCTCGCCCGAGGACAAGCAGGCCCTGCTGGAAGCGCCGACCCTTGCCACCCGGCGCGAGACGCTTCAGGTTCTGATGGAATATGCCATCCAGACCGATGAGGGGGGACAGGTCCAATGACCAGCGACCGGGTCGAGTTCGACCGCCGCATGCTCGAGGCGCTGGTGTGCCCGGTCACGCAGACGACGCTCAGCTATGACGCCGCCCGGCAGGAACTGGTGTCGAAGGCCGCGCACCTCGCCTTCCCGATCCGCGAGGGCATCCCGATCATGCTGGTGGCCGAGGCGCGGGCGCTCGACTGACCCGCAAGGGACCCTTTGGGCGGCGCGGTGGTCAGGACACCAGGCCGCCCGCGAACCGGAGCCCGTAGCCGCGCCCTGTCCCCGGAAGGATCTCTTCCTCGCCGGTGAACCGCGACACGTCGCCGTCGGCGCTCATCCGGTAGCTCCACGCGGCCTTTCCCGAGGCGTCGTCGAACCTTGCTGGCCCCCGGACCGGGAATTCGTCCGGCATGGCGCGAAGGGCCGCACGCAGAAAGGCATAGACCGCGCCCATGTCCGCCCCGTCAGAGGTCATGCCCCCGGCGTAGGCCATCGACCAGACGGGACGGCCCGCCCGCCAGACCGTTTCGATGCCGGTGAAGGTCCGCATGCCGAAGTAAAGATCGCGGTAAAGCCAGGGCCCGTCGCTGAAGTCGAGCTGCAGGCTTCCTTCCAGAAGCGGCCGCTCGACAGTCGCCGCATCGTCCGCGCCAGCATAGCCCTTGTGCCTGGCCCGAACCATGAATCTGCGAAGGTCCTCTGTCATGCCCGCCCGATCCCCTTCAGGCCGCCGACCGGCGCTAGAGCGCCTTGCCGGTCAGAAGCCGCGCCTCCTGCGTCAGCCCGGCGGCCTGCCGCATGAAGGCGCGGCGCAGGGGGCCGATCTGCCCGACGACCGACAGGCCTGCATCCCGCGCGAGCCGCAGGCCCAGCAGGTCGTTCGAGAAAAGCTGGTTCACCCCGTCCATCCCCAGCGCAAGCCGCGTCGCATCGGGCCGCCGCCAGGACTCGTAGCGCTGAAGGACGCCCTCGGCCCCGATGTCCTCGCCCCGCCGGTGCGCGGCGACCAGCACCTCGGCCAGGACAGCCACGTCGCGCAGGCCAAGGTTCAGCCCCTGCCCGGCAATGGGATGGACCCCATGCGCCGCATCCCCCAGAAGCGCCAGCCGCGCACCCACATAGCGGTGGGCGAGCGTCAGGCTAAGCGGATAGGAAAAGCGCGGGCCGGCAAGCGTGATGTCGCCCAGAAGCCCGCCGATCCGACCCCCCAGCACCTCGAGGAAGCGGCCGTCGTCCAGCCGCGCGATGGCGGCGGCGTTCGCGTCCGTCTCGCTCCAGACCACCGACACGCGGTTTCCGGTCAGGGGCAGAAGCGCCAAGGGCCCGTTCGGAAAGAAGATCTGCCGCGCCACGCCCTCGTGCGGCAGCGTATGGGACAGGGCCGCGACCAGCGCCGTCTGGCCATAACCGTGCCCCGTCCGCCCGATCCCCGCCCGCCGCGCGCTGGGCGATGCGCGCCCGTCCGCGGCCACGATCAGGCGCGCCGCAACCGCGCCCCCGTCGGCCAGAAGTGCCACCGCCCCCGCCGCTTCGGCGCGATGCTCCGCCACCTCGGACGCGGGCAGATGGGTGATGTTGGGATGGTCGCGCATTGCTTGCAGGAAGGCCGCGTAAAGATGGCGGTCCTCGACCATGTGGCCCACCGCGCCCTCTTCCATCTCGGCGCTGTCGAAGGTCAGGCTCAGGGGTGACGGTGCCTCGCCGGGCCGTCCGTCCATGGCCACGACCTTGCGCATCGGCTGGGCCTCAGGCGCGAGCGCCGGCCAGACCCCGACCGCACCCAGAAGCCGCACCGAGGCAATGGCCAGCGCGTAGGCCCGTCCGTCGAACGCCGCCCCGGCCCTCTCTTCGGCCGCACGCGCGTCCACGACCGTGACCCGCAGCCCCGCCCCGGCCAGCGCGAGCGCCAGCGCCGGGCCGTTCAGCCCGCCGCCAATGATTGCAACATCCTGCCGATCGTTCGCCATTCCCCCATATGCCGCGCGCTGGCCGGGATTGTCCATGCGGCCCCATGCCGCTAGCCTTCGCCCGTGTCTGTAGCAGGCCGTCACGTTCGACGCCGTTCAGGGGGTGCAGGATGACCTATTGGCGGGGACTGTCGGCGGCGGAACAGGGCCGCGCCATCGGTCGCGGCGAACTCAGCCCCCTGTGGCTGGCCGAGGAGTACCTCGCCGCGATCCACGCCCACCCGCAGGCCGACCTGATCTATGCCCGCCTGACCGAGGACCGCGCCATGGCCGAGGCCCAGGCCGCAGAACAGCGCGCGCGGGCCGGGCAGCGGCGCTCGCCTCTCGACGGCGTGCCGATCAGTTGGAAGGACCTGTTCGACACGGCAGGCACCGCGACCGAGGCGGGCTCGCGCCTTCTGGCCGGGCGGATTCCCGACCGCGACGCGGCAGTCCTGGCGGCGGCGACCGCGCAGGGGCTTGTCTGCCTTGGCAAGACCCACATGACCGAGCTTGCCTTTTCCGGCCTTGGCCTCAACCCCATGACCGCGACGCCGCCCAACGTGAACGACCCGGCCTGGGCGCCGGGCGGCTCGTCCTCGGGCGCGGCCGCCTCGGTCGCCTTCGACCTTGCGGCAGCGGCGGCGGGGTCGGACACCGGCGGATCGGTCCGCATCCCCTCGGCCTGGATGAACCTTGTGGGACTGAAGACCACCCACGGCCGCCTGCCCCCGGCCGGCACCGTGCCCCTGGTCGAGCGGTTCGACACCATCGGCCCCCTGGCCCGCACGGTCGAGGATGCCGCCCTGATGCTTGCCGCCTTCGAGGGCGGCCGGCCCGCCGACCTGCGCGGCGCGAGCCTGAAGGGCGCGCGGCTCCTGGTCCTGGAAACGCTGGCGACCGAAGGCACCCGCCCCGAACCGCTGGCGGCCTTCGACGGCGCGGTCCAGCGGCTGAAGGACGCGGGCGCGAGCGTCGAGCACGGCACGTTCGAGCTTTTGCGCACCGCGATGGACCTGGCGGGCATCCTGTTCACCACCGAGGCCTGGGCGATCTGGCGCGAGACGATCGAGGCCGCGCCCGAGCTGATGTATGGCCCGGTCCGCGACCGCTTCCGGCAGGGTGCGACGACCTCGGGCGCCGATTTCGTCGACGCCTGGCGCACCCTGAAAACGATTCGCGAGGATTGGGCGATCGCCATGATGCCCTATGATGCGGTGCTGGCGCCCTCGTCGGCGATCCTGCCGCCCGACGCGGCACGGTTGGCGTCGGACCCGGCCTATTTTTCCAGTGAAAACCTGCTCGCGCTCAGGAACACCCGAATCGGCAACCTGATGGGCCTCTGCGCTCTGACCCTGCCGACGCCCATTCCGGGCTGCGGCCTGATGCTGATGGGCCGCGCGCTGAACGAAGAGGCGCTCTTGCGGCTGGGGGCCGCCGCCGAAGGGCCGGTCGCAGGCCGGTAGGTGGGTTGATTGGCGACCCTCCAGATTGGCTGGGTCCTCCGGGTGGCAGGGGCCGTTGACCCTACCATGCGAAGGCCCAGTCATTTGTCCCTGCCGGTGGCCCAAAGGCCATCGGCCGGCGGTCCAGCGACACCGTTCCCACACGGTCGGGGGAAACGCGATGCGTTTCCTGATCCCGCCCGGCCCGGCCGGTCTGGGATAACCCGAGGCCCCCTACTCCGCCGCCACCCGCTCGCCCTCTGCCCGTCCCAGGCCTGCAATCCGCTCCAGGACGGGCGTCAGACGCCGCGCAAAAGGCGCAAAGTGTGCGTCCCTCTCGACCCGCGCCTCGTCCATGTAGAGGCTGCGGTCGATCTCGACCTGCACCGCTTCCTGGCCAAGCGCCGGGCGGCCATAGGTCTGGGCGATATAGGCGCCGGCAAAGGGCGCGTTGCGCGCGACCTGAAAGCCCGCGGCCCGGAAGGCATCCTCGACCGCGCGCACCAGCCCCTCGCTGGCCGAGGCGCCATGCCGGTCGCCGACCACGATCTCGGGCCGCCGCCCCGGCCGGTGGGCAAAGGCATCCATCGCCTCGCGCGGCATCGAATGAACGTCGATCAGGATCGCCCGGCCAAAAAGCGACAGGCTTTCATCCATGAGCCGCCGAAGCCGGTCGTGATAGGGATGCCAGCCGGTCGCGAGCCGGTGGCGCGCCTCGGACGGGGGCATCTTGCCCGATCGGATCGCACGCCCCGCCGCCACCACGCGGGGGATGACCCCGAGGCCCGACAGGACACGGGGGTTGTGGGCCGAACTGCGCACGCCTTCGATCAGCGCCGGGTCCAGCTCGTCCGGCGCGCGGTTCAGATCGACCCAGGCGCGCGGCATCAGTGCGGCCAGAAGGGGCGCGCCGAAGCCAGGAACCGGCGCCAGAAGCTCGTCCACGAACGCGTCCTCGGACGAGCGGATCTGGCGCAGGTCCAGAAGGCTTCCGCCCAGAAATGCGGCCGGATAGTCCCTTCCGCTGTGGGGCGACGCGAAGACCACCGCCGTCGTGCGGCGGGCGGGCTCGGTCAGCCGGAAGGCGGCAACGGGCATCGGGCGCTCCTGTCGCACGCACCGTAAGGCCAAGCGGGCCCGACCGGAAGCACTGATCCGCAAAGGGCCGGAATGGTGCCGAAAATCGCACCAAAAGCCCCGCCCGAACCCCCTTGCAACGGCCAGAGGCTTCTTCTATAGACCCCGGGACCGACGCGGTTCCGCCCGCGTCCTTCTTCTTTGGGACAGGCGGGATCGATGACGGCGGGCGCGTAGCTCAGCGGTAGAGCACTACGTTGACATCGTAGGGGTCACAAGTTCGATCCTTGTCGCGCCCACCATTCACCGCCCGTCCGGGCACGTTTTAGCGCGCGTTCTTCGCGCCGCGAAGGAGAGACCGATGAAAGTTGCGAACTCGCTCCGCTCGCTGAAAACGCGTCATCGCGATTGCCAGGTCGTGCGCCGCAAAGGCCGCGTCTATGTGATCAACAAGACGCAAAAGCGCTACAAGGCCCGTCAGGGCTGAGCCGCCGATCAGCGAGATCAGGGCCGCTCCGGGCAACCGCGGGCGGCCTTCTCTTATCCGGGGGACCATGATGCAGGACTATGACGCCCTTGCCGCCCGAATCGCGTCGCTGACCGAGGGCGAGCGTGACGAGGTCGCCCTGATGGCGACCGTTGTGTGCGAGATCCACACCTCGGACCCCCGCAGCGATTGGACCGGCTTTTACCGCGTGACCGCGCCCGAGCTTCTGAAGATCGGCCCCTACCAGGGCGGTCACGGCTGCCTGACCATCCCCTTCGCCCGCGGCGTCTGCGGCGCCGCCGCCCGGACCCGCGAAACCCAGATCGTGCCGGACGTGGACGCCTTCCCCGGCCATATCGCCTGTTCCTCGACCACCCGGTCGGAAATCGTGGTGCCGGTTTTCGGCGCGGGCGGCCGCCTCATCGGCGTTCTGGACCTCGACAGCAATCAGCCCGCAGCCTTCAATGAGCGGGATGCGGCGGAACTTGCCGCCATACTCGCAGGGGTGTTCGGTGACCTATGAAGGCGGCTGCCTGTGCGGCGCGGTGCGGTTCGAAGCCGACGGCCCCCTGCGCGCCGTCCTTCCCTGCCACTGCACGCAATGCCGAAAGGTCTCGGGCCATTTCTGGGCCGCGACCTCGGTCCCGCACGACCGCTTCCGGCTGACGCGGGACGACGGGCTGCGCTGGTATCGCTCGTCCTCGACAGCCCGGCGCGGCTTTTGCGGCCGCTGCGGCGCCACGCTCTTCTGGCAGCCAGAGGGCGAGGCGCGCCTGTCGATCAGCCCGGGCGCCTTCGATGGTGATCTCGGGCTGGCCGGCGACCCGCCGATCTTCACCGAAGATCGCGGCGACTATTACAACGTGGATGGCCCGCCCCCGCCGCCCGATCCCGCACCCCCGGCCCGGCTTTCGGGAACCTGCCTTTGCGGGGCCTGCGCCTTCACGCTGCGGGGTCCCACCGGCCCTGTCACCGCCTGCCACTGCGATCAGTGCCGGCGCCTGTCCGGCCATTTCGCCGCCTCGTTCGACGCGCCCGAAGACACGCTGGATTGGCTTCGGCGCGACGCGCTGACCGAATATGAAACCCCGGGCGGCGCGCAACGCGGCTTTTGCCGGGACTGCGGGTCGAGCCTTTATTTCCGTGCCGCCGACGGCAGCTTTTCGGTCGAGGCCGGCATCATCGACGGCAAGACCGGCGGCAGGCTGGCCGAGCATATCTTCGTGGCCGGCAGGGGCAGCTATTATGAACTGACAGACGGCCTGCCCGCCTACGCAGGCAGCGGCACGCTCGGGACCCAGGCATAGCCCATCGGGCACAGGATCACCGCCTCGCGCAGCCCGTGCGGCTTGTCCGTGGGCGCCTGCAGGATGACCGCCCCCTCGACCCCCGCCGCACGCACGACCGCGAGGTCCGGGTCGGTGTCGTAAAGCCGGACCTCGATCCCCGCCCCCCTCGCCCCGGCCTCGGGCAAGAGCGAGAGGAGAGGGTGGGCATGGAACGTCCCGTCCGAGTGCAGCTGAAAGACCTGCCCGCCATAGCCCATGATCGCGAAATCGCGCGAGACGCGGTGGGCGGTCATGCCGAAGACCTGGCGCAGGAAGGCCGCCTCGGCCGCCGCATCGCGCACCAGAAGGTTCAGCCCGATGCCCCGCAGGCTGCGCCCGAACTGGGCCGCCTTCACATTTTCCAGATCCATGGCCCGCTCCTCTTCCCCCACCCTGCCAGCCCCGCGCGTCGGCGCCAATCCCGCCCCGCGCGCCAGCGCAAATGCCTCCTCCGCGTCGGCGCCAATCCCGCCTTGCGCATTCCCGCCCCTTGCCCGATCTTGCCGCCATGTTCGACCTCTTCACCCTGATCCCGCCATCGACCCTCGCGGCCTTCCTGGCCGCCGGGATCGCGCTGAACCTCACGCCCGGCGCGGACGTGATGTTCGCGACGGCGGTCGGGCTTGGCGGCGGTCCGCGCACGGGCGCTGCGGCGGGGATCGGCGTGGGGCTCGGCAGCCTTGTCCACGTGATCCTTGCCTCGGTCGGGCTCGCGGCCGTGATTGCGACCCACCCCTCGGCGCTGACGGCGATCCGCTGGGCGGGCGGCGCCTACCTTGCCTGGCTCGCCATCCGCACCTGGCGCGCCGGCGCGCCCACGGCGGACAGGCCCCGGCGACTGACGGCGGCACAGGCGATAGCCCAGGGCTTCCTGACCAACCTCCTGAACCCCAAGGTGATCCTGTTCATCCTGGCCTTCCTGCCCCAGTTCACCGACCCGGCGCGCGGTCCGGTCTGGGCGCAGATCCTGATCCTGGGGCTACTTTTTTCACTGACCGGCATGGCTATCACCGCAACCTACGGGGCCTTTGCCGGCCGCATGGGCGCGGCGCTCAGCCGGCGCATGAGCATCCTCAATCGCGCGGCAGCCGTGATCTTCGGCGGCCTCGCCCTTCGACTGGTGGCAGGAAAATGACCGATATCACCCTTCTCGACGGCGGCATGGGCCAGGAACTGATCGCGCGTTCCGGGGATGCGCCGACGCCCCTTTGGGCGACGCAGGTGATGATGGACCATCCCGGCCTCGTGGCCGAGGTCCACCGCGCCTATTTCGACGCGGGCTCGTCCGTCGCCACGACGAACAGCTACGCCGTCCATCGCGACCGGCTGTCCAAGGCCGGGATCGAGGACCGCTTCGGCGCCTTGCACGACCAGGCCGTGGCCGAGGCAGAGGCCGCCCGCGCCGCCCACGGATCGGGCCGCATCGCCGGGTCCATCGGCCCCCTGGGCGCGTCCTACCGGTCGGACGTGGCGCCCGACCATGACGCCTCTGTCACGCTCTACCGCGAGGTGGCGGAACGCCTCGCCCCGCGGGTCGACCTGATCCTCGCGGAAACGGTGGCGAACCTCGACCAGGCCCGCGCCGTCCTCGAGGGCGCGAAGGGCCTTGGGCGGCCCGTCTGGCTTTCCGTCACCGTCGATGACGAGGACGGCACCCGCCTGCGGTCCGGCGAGCCGGTGGCAGAGGTCGGCGCCCTGGCCCGCGCCGGCGGCGCCGGGGCCCTTCTGGCCAACTGCTCGGCCCCCGAAGCCATGGCCGCCGCGCTGAGGCTCTTTGCCGAAACCGGCCTGCCCTACGGCGCCTATGCGAACGGCTTCCAGCAGATCACCAAGGAATTCCTGAAGGACAATCCGACCGTCGATGTGCTGCACGCCCGCCCCGAGATGACACCCGAGCGCTACGCCGACCACGCGATGGAGTGGGTCGGCATGGGCGCGACCATCATCGGCGGCTGCTGCGAAACCGGCCCGGCCCATATCGCCGCGATCGCGCGCCGCCTGACCGGGGCCGGCCACCGCATCGTCTGAGTGCCGTGACCGAGCCTTTCATCTACGCCCCCCCCGACGAGCCTGTCCGCATCCTGCATGAGGATGCGCAGGTCGTGCTGGTCGACAAGCCTGCGGGCCTTCTGTCGGTCCCCGGCAAGGGCGAGGATCTGGCCGACTGCATGATCGCCCGACTCACGCGCATCTATCCCCAGACGCTGCTGGTCCACCGGCTCGACCTCGACACCTCGGGGGTGATGGTCTTTGCGCTCACCCGCCATGCCCAGCGCACGCTCGGCGCCCAGTTCGAGGCGCGGCAGACGAAGAAGGTCTATCGCGCCCGCCTCTGGGGTCATCTGGCGCCGAAAGAGGGCCGCGTCGACCTGCCGCTGATCGTCGACTGGCCGAACCGCCCGCGCCAGCATGTGAACCATGAAACCGGCAAGCCCGCGATCACCGACTGGCGCGTCCTTGGCCACGACCCCGATGGCACGACCCGCGTGCGGCTCTACCCCCTGACGGGGCGCAGCCACCAGCTGCGCGTCCACATGCAGGCGCTCGGCCACCCGATCCTCGGCGATCCGCTCTATGCCGAAGGTCCGGCGCGCGCCTACGTCCGCCTGATGCTGCACGCCGAAAGCCTGCGCTTCCGCCATCCCGAAAGCGGGGTCGGCATGACCTTTTCGGCGCCCTGCCCCTTCCCCTGATAGGAAAATGCGCCACATTTGAACCATCCGCCCCCGTCTAACCGGGCCTTAACCCGCCATCCGGCAAGGTCCGGTCACGGGACTTCGGGGACATGGCCGATGTGGATGATACTGGGCTTTCTGGGCTTTGCCGCCTTGGGCGCCCTGATGGATCAGGACGGGGACGAGGATGAGGGTCATGACGACCCCAATCCCCACGATGACCAATGGGGCGCCGGGTCGCACGGCGACCACACCCCCTGGCATCACGAACCGACCGAGGACCCGCACGCCATCGACCACGGCTCTGGCCACGGCTCCGGCGAGCGGGATGACCATGGCCGCACGGCGCTTTCCGACGGGCCGCGATCGCCCCTCGACGCTGTCGACCTGGTCCACCCGCCCCCGTCGCCCGAGGTGGATCAGCCAGGGCCCCCGCCCGCCAGTCATCACATGGAGGGCACGCCCGGCCCCGACCGGCTGACCGGCGGCCATGGGCCGGACATCATCGCCGGGCGCGACGGCAATGACACGCTCGCGGGCCGCGGCGGCGACGACCAGATCGCAGGCTACGCGGGCAACGACCATCTGAAGGGCGGCGCCGGCAACGATGACCTGCGCGGGGATGACGGCGACGACCACCTGCAGGGCGGCTCGGGGAACGACCATCTGGCGGGCGGTGACGGCCATGACACCCTGTCGGGCGGCAAGGGCAACGACACGCTCGCGGGCGGCAGCGGCAACGACCGGCTTTACGGCGGCGCGGGCGACGACAGCCTGATCGGCGGCCATGGCGACGACCATCTGGACGGCGGCAAGGGGAACGACGCGCTGCTGGGCGGCGACGGCAACGACACGCTTGTCGGCGGCGAGGGGCATGACACGCTCGTGGGGGGCGCGGGCGACGACAGGCTCTCGGGCGATGGCCCCGGCCACAGGACCGAGGCGCTGCCCGCGCGCGACCATCTGGACGGCGGCGCGGGCAACGATACGCTCATCGGGGGCGCGGGCGGCGACTGGCTGACCGGGGGCGAGGGGCACGACGCCTTCCACCTGCCGGGCCATGTGGCGCCCGACCCAGCCGATACCGACTGGGCGCCGGCCGGGGCAACCGTCGTCACCGACTACAACCCGGCCGAGGACCGGCTGGTGGTGATCTACGACGCCGCAGCCCACCCCACGCCGCACCTGACGCTCGCGCCCGACGCCACGCACGCAGGCGACATGCAGGTCTTCCTCGATGGCCACCACATCGCGACCATCCAGTCGAGCCCCGGCCTGACCGCCGCCGACCTGCACCTGATGCCCGCCGCAGAGGCAGATGCGCAGGGCGGTGCACAGGGCGGTGCACAGGGTGGTGCACAGGGGGGCACACCGACAACCGACGCACCCCACGCGGCACCAGCCCCAGCCGAGGCCGCCCCCCCACCACATGCTGCCACGGCAGAGCCCACCCCCATTCCGCAGCCTGTTTCGCCGCCCGACCCCCACAGCGACCCGCACGTCGAACCGCACCCGGAGTCACGGGTCGCCTGAATCCCGGAAGGTCTGTTGCGCGGAATGTCGGTCGCGCCGGCGATGATCGTGGCAGATCACCCATTCCCGCGCCTTCTGCTCGCGCTCTGGCCCCCCAGCTACCCGCGCCCCGCGAATCGCCTTTCCATCGGGCGGCTTTTCCCCTAGAAGCGCGCATCCGTCGGCGACCCCGGCGGCGAAGCGGGCCCTGCTGGACGACATCCCGGCTTGCGCCTTGACCCTCAACCCGAAAGGAGAGCCCGATGTCGATCACCGTCGAGGAAAAGAACCGCCTCATCAAGGACTATGCGACCAAGGCCGGCGACACCGGCTCGCCCGAAGTCCAGGTCGCGGTCCTGTCGTCGCGCATCGCGACGCTGACCGAACATTTCAAGACCCACGTCAAGGACAACCACTCGCGCCGCGGCCTGTTGAAGCTCGTCGCCCAGCGCCGGAAGCTCCTGGACTACCTCAAGGCCAAGGACGAAGGCCGCTACGCCAAGCTGATCGAACGGCTCGGCCTGCGGCGCTGATTCGTCAGACCTGTGCTATCGGAATGCCCCCGGAATCGGGGGCATTTTCATTTGAGCCGTCACGTCAACAGCGCCCGCGCCCGCGGGCTATTACCCGCGCACGGCACTAAAATCTCGCATAAGTCTTATTGGCGGCGGCCTCCGATCTATAACGTCGGCAACACCAGGTCCGGCCAAATATGCGGGATCGACGATCGGCAGCAGGGTTAGGCAGATTCTGCGAGCGCCGGAAAGCGTAGCACTTGTTTTCTCATTTTCTTATCGTATGGGCCGGGTCAACATGCATCTTTCACCGTCTTTCTACGATTCATTGCAACGATTTGTGCATGGTTCCTATGACGAGACGATCGCCGCGATAGTATCGGAACTTGGCTTGCGCCCCGGCGATCGGGTTGTCGAGATCGGATGCGGAACCGGTGGGCTGTCGCGGTATCTTACCGACCTTGGTTATGAGTATTGGGGGGTCGAGCCGGACGAAGAGCGCGTCGCGACCGCAAGGAGCAACAATCCGGCGGGGCATTTCCTTAACGGCTACGCTGAGGCTATCCAAGGGGCCGGCTTGCCGCCGTTCGACCGCGCGTTTGTTCACGGAATGATCCATCACATCGACGATGAGGCCGCGAAAAAGATGCTGGACCAGGTGTTCGCCATCCCGGGCATGCGACTTGTGATGATTGAACCAATCCTGCCCCGAACGACCTGGCTCAATCCGTTAGGGTATATGCTGGCCAAGAAGGATGAGGGCGAGTTCGTTCGCACCAGAGAGGCGATGGAGGCGCTCTGTGGCACGCACCTCAGGAAAAGCTCGGTTCGATCCCTGATGCCGCGGTGGCCGGTGCCGTTTGTGCATCTTACCCTCGAGGCGCTGCCTGCTGTCTAGGGTGGAGCCCAGCGCCGAAAGCTTCTGGACTACCTCAGGGCCAAGGGTCAGCCGCTATGCGAAGCTGATCGAACGGCTCGGCCTGCGCCGCTAATCGCGGCTTGACCACCGGCTTGCGACAGTCCCGACACCCGCCTCTTCAGGGCGGGTGTTTGCCTTTTCGGGCGCGCCCCAACCAGCAGCACCGCGTTCCGCCGGTGTCGCGCCAGCATCTGCGCGAGCCGCCGCCCCTCGACGATCGGCCTCGCGGCGCGCTTCTTCGCCTAGGCCGCCCCATGGATCAGGTCCGGGAACTGGTCCGGCAACTCCGCCCGCGCCCCGGTCCCGGGCGTGCCGACCGCCATCGGCCCCAGAAGCCGCAACTCCGTCCGCGCGCCGTTGGCAAAGATGATTTCGTGCGCGTCCAGAAGCAGGTGACAGTAGGTCACCGCCTCGACCGGGTCGGACATGCCGATCCCCCCGATCCCGATCAGCTTCTCCGCGGCGACCAAAACCTCCTCCGCCCCGAACAGGCGCCATTCTCTGAATAATTGAACGAAAAGGTCACGTTTCTGCCGACCGGAACCCCGGTCACGGTCTGCTGGACCGATCCGCCGGGCGGCGTGTTCCCCCGGTCGAACGCAAGGCGCCCGCTACCGACGACATGGATGTTTCCGTCAGAGCTTCGTCGACGGTCCAGCCGAGCGCGCCCCGGTCGGTCCCCCGCTATTTGCCGAAAAATCGCCGTCCCTGATGAGAGTCCGGCCCCTACCACCCACCTTGACAGCCTACATTTTCCGACCGTGCGACGGCCCAGCGGGGAAACGGCGGGCCCGTCCGGCCCGATCGGCCCGAGGCGCCGCACTTCCGGACCCCACGCCATTTCGCACCGCTTCCGTCGCGATCTCGTGAGCCGTGTTACTCCCCCCGGTCGCGCTGGCCCCTTGCCACCGGCGCGCCAGGGGCCCATTTTCAGCAGGCAGGACACGCAAAGCGGGGCACCATGAAAGCCTTCATCCTCGAACGCTACGGCGACGCGAGCGGCACCCGACTGGCAGAGGTGCGCGACCCCCCGGCACTCGGACCCCATGAAGTGCAGGTCCGCACCGTCGCCACAGGCCTGAACCCGGTCGACTTCAAGATCCGCAAGGGCAAGCTGCGCATGGTCGTGCCGCTGAAACTGCCCTCGATCCTCGGCAGCGAGGTGGCCGGCGTCGTCACTGCGACCGGCCCCGGCGAAAGCAGGTTTCAGGTCGGCGACCACATCTACGCGCGCGCCGCCAAGGACGGTGGCGGCGGCTTGGCCGAACGCATCAACCTGCCCGACCGCATCGTCGCGCGCGCGCCCGGCTCGATCGGCCTGGAAGCAGCGGCGGCGGTCCCGTTGGCCGGGCTGACGGCGCTTCAGGCGCTCCGCGACGTGCTTAAGGTCCAGCCGGGGCGGCGCGTGCTGATTTCGGCCGGCGCAGGCGGCGTCGGCACCTTCGCCATCCAGATCGCCAAATGGCTTGGCGCACACGTCACGACGACCGCCTCTCCGCAAGGCGAGGCACTGGTCCGCTCCCTCGGCGCCGACCATGTGATCGACTACACGCGCGAACGCATCGCCGACCAGCCGCGCGATTTCGATGCGGGCTTCGACCTGATGGGCGGCGAGTCGCTGCGCGAGATGTTCCGTGTCGTCCGGCCGGGCGGCACGGTCGTGTCCATCGCGGACATTCCCGAACCCCAGACCGCGCTTCAGGACCTGAACCGGGGCTATGGCCTTGCCGCGCTCTTCTGGCTGGCAAGCTTCAAGGTCCGGCAAGCGGCGCGCCAGGCCGGGGTGCACTACCGCTTCCTGTTCATGCGCGCCGATGCGCCAGGGCTCGCGGTCTTGGCGCAGTTGATCGACGAGGGGAAGCTCAAGGTCGTGCTCGACCGCATCTTTCAGTTCAGCGAGGTGGCCGAGGCCGTCGCCTACCTCGAGTCCGGCCGCGCCAAGGGCAAGGTCGTGGTCCGCATCGCCGACTGAAGGGCCGCCTGGCCGCTTTCCCGGCATCAGGTGTCGCGCCTGAGCCGGTTCCCGCAACCTCGCGACCTACTGTCGCGGGAACAGGCGCGGCGCGGCGGGAAGAGGATGGGCACGAACACTGGTCTGTCCCGCTCGGCTGGGTTTGCGGCCCTGTCGGCCCTGTTGGTGGTGTCGTGGAGTTCGGGCTTCATCGGCATCCGCTATGCGACCGAAAGCGCTACGGTCTTTCAGACGCTGTTCTGGCGAAGCCTTCTGTCCGGGCTGGGCCTTCTGCCCTTCCTGGCCTTCGGGCCGCGCCCGACCGTCCGGGCAATCGGCCAACAGGCACTTTATGCGCTGCTGGGCATGGGGCTCTATCTCGGCGGCTTTGCCCTGGCGATCGGGCAGCGGGTTCCGACCGGGCTTGTGGCGCTGATGGCCGACCTGGTGCCGCTCGCCATCGCCGCCCTGTCAGGGCCCATGCTGGGTGAGCGTCTGTCGCCGCGCCAGTGGCTCGGCACCGCCATCGCGCTGGCAGGGGTCCTGCTGGTGTCGACCGACGCCCTGCGGTTGGGCGCGGCGCCCGGCTGGGCCTACCTGCTGCCCATCGCGGGCATGCTTTCCTTCGCGGTTGCAACAGTGATGCAGGAGGCGCGCCGCGACTGTGACGAGCGCCTGACAATTCCCCAGCGGCTCTGCCTGCAGTGCCTTTGGGCGGCAGCCTTCTTCGCCCCCTTCGCCCACGCGACCGGTGGCATCATCGCGGACTTGACGACGCCCTTCGTGGTCGGCGTGGGCTGGCTGGTCCTGCTGGCAACCTATTGTTCCTGGCTGACCTACTACCTCATGCTTCGCCTCTACCCGCCCGCAAGGGTCGCGGCGGTGATCTACCTCAGCCCGCCGGTCACGATGATCTGGGCGGCGGTCTGGTTCCACGAACCCCTGACCTACGCGATGGGCCTGGGCCTCTTCGTCACCTTTGCGGGCGTCTGGCTCGTCTCGGGCGGATGGCGGGCGGAACCGCGGCCGACCTGATCCCGCACTTCCCAAAGCCGTGCTTTTCCTGTATGGGCGCCCACATCTGTGACGTGAGGCCTGCCCCCGGCCCCATGCAAAGGAGTGGGGGCGGCGGCAATGGGGCCGCCATAAAAACGGAGGACCGGCAGGGGCCGGATTGCCTCCAGAGGAAACGATTGATGTTCAAAGTGACGAAAAAATCCATCCAGTGGGGCAATGAAACGCTCACGCTGGAAACGGGGAAGGTTGCGCGGCAGGCCGATGGGTCCGTGGTCGCGACGCTCGGCGAAACGCAGGTGATGGCGAACGTGACCTTCGCCAAAAGCCCGAAGCCCGGCCAGGACTTCTTCCCCCTGACCGTCCACTATCAGGAAAAATACTATGCCGCGGGCAAGATCCCCGGCGGCTTCTTCAAGCGCGAGGCGCGGCCCACCGAAAAGGAAACGCTGGTTTCCCGCCTGATCGACCGGCCCTGCCGCCCGCTCTTCGTCGAAGGCTTCAAGCATGAAGTCCTCGTCATGGCGACGGTCCTGTCGTGCGATCTGCACAATGACCCCGACATCGTCGCGATGATCGCGGCCTCGGCGGCGCTGACCATTTCCGGCGTCCCCTTCATGGGCCCGATCGGCGCGGCCCGCGTCGGCTTCTCGAACGGTCAGTACGAACTGAACCCGTCGATGGACGACATGCAGAACCTGCGCAACAATCCCGACCAGCGCCTCGACCTGGTGATCGCCGGGACCAAGGACGCGGTCATGATGGTCGAATCGGAAGCCTACGAGCTGTCCGAGGCGGAGATGCTGGGCGCCGTGAAGTTCGGCTTCGAGCAGATGCAGCCGGTCATCGACCTGATCGTCGATTTCGCGGAAGTGGCGGCGAAAGAGCCCTTCGACTTCACGCCCCCCGACCTGACGGCGATCTATGCCAAGGTGAAGGCGGCCGGCGAAGCGCAGATGCGCGCCGCCTTCGCCATCAAGGACAAGCAGGACCGCACCAACGCCATCGACGCGGCGGTTGACGCGATAAAGGCTGCCCTCAGCGACGAAGACCGCGCCGATGCAAACCTCGGCTCTGCGATCAAGAAGCTCGAATCCTCGATCCTGCGCGGCGATGTCGTGAACAGCGGCACCCGCATCGACGGGCGCGACACCAAGACGGTGCGCCCGATCGTCGCCGAAACCGGCATCCTGCCCCGCACCCACGGCTCGGCGCTCTTCACGCGCGGCGAAACCCAAGGGCTGGTAGTGACCACGCTCGGCACCGGCGAGGATGAGCAGATCATCGACGCGCTGAACGGCAACTGGCGTTCCAACTTCATGCTGCACTACAACTTCCCGCCCTATTCGGTCGGCGAAGTGGGCCGCGTGGGGTCGCCCGGCCGTCGCGAGATCGGCCATGGCAAGCTCGCCTGGCGGGCGCTGCAGGCCGTCCTGCCCGCCGCCACCGACTTCCCCTACACGATCCGCATCGTGTCCGAGATCACCGAATCGAACGGCTCGTCATCGATGGCTTCGGTCTGCGGTGGCTCGTTGTCGATGATGGACGCGGGCGTGCCGCTGAAGGCGCCGGTCGCGGGCGTGGCCATGGGCCTCATCCTGGAAGATGACGGCAAGTGGGCGGTCCTGACCGACATCCTTGGCGACGAGGACCACCTCGGCGACATGGACTTCAAGGTCGCGGGCACGGCGAGCGGCATCACCTCGCTCCAGATGGACATCAAGGTCGCGGGCATCACGCCCGAGATCATGGAACAGGCGCTGGCCCAGGCGAAAGACGGCCGCCTGCACATCCTGGCCGAGATGAACAAGGCGCTGTCGGCCCCGCAGGGCTTCAGCGAATACGCCCCGAAGATCGAGACGCTGACCATCCCGACCGACAAGATCCGTGAAGTGATCGGCTCGGGCGGCAAGGTCATCCGCGAGATCGTCGAGGTTTCGGGCGCCAAGGTCGACATCAACGACGACGGCGTCATCAAGATCGCCTCGGCCGACGCCGACGCCATCAAGAAGGCGCACGAGATGATCTGGTCGATCGTGGCCGAACCCGAAGAGGGCAAGGTCTATACCGGCAAGGTCGTGAAGCTCGTCGACTTCGGCGCCTTCGTGAACTTCTTCGGCAAGCGCGACGGCCTGGTCCACGTTTCCCAGATCGCCAACAAGCGCCTGAACCACCCGAACGAGCTTCTGAAGGAAGGCCAGGAGGTCAAGGTCAAGCTTCTGGGCTTCGACGAACGCGGCAAGGTCCGGCTCGGCATGAAGATGGTCGACCAGGAAACCGGCGCCGAGATCGTGCCCGAGAAGAAGGAAGAACCGGCCGAGGGCTGAGGCACCCGGACGTGAAGACAGGGCCCCGGCGGAAACGCCGGGGCTTTCTTTTTTCGGGTTTTTGGCTTTTACCGGCATCATGACCGCCGCCCGAACCACCATCGTCACCGTCGCCTACAACAGCACCGCCGTCCTGCCGGCGATGCTGGCCTCGGTCGCGGCGTCAGGGGCTGAGGTGGTAATCGTCGACAATGCCTCGAAAGACGGCGCGGCGCTCGCCGAACTGGCCCGCGCCCACGGCGCCCGCCTGGTCGTCAATCCCGAGAACCGGGGCTTCGGCCTCGCCTGCAACATCGGCGCGGCGGAAGCCACGACCGAGTTCCTGCTGTTCCTCAACCCCGACGCCTCCCTCGAACCCGGCGCGCTCGCGGGCCTCGAGGCGGCGATGGACCGCTACCCCAAGGCCTCGGCCATGAACCCGCGCATCCTGGAATCGGACGGGCGGCCCTATTTCAAGCGCCGCTCGGTCCTTCTGCCCCGCCGAGAGTGGATGGCGCGCGGCTGGCCCGACGCCGACCGCGAGGTGACGGTTCTGTCGGGCGCCGCCCTCATGGTCCGCCGCCGTGATTTCGAGGCCGTCGGCGGCTTCGATCCGGCGATCTTCCTCTATCACGAGGACGACGACCTGGCCCTCAGGCTCCGGGCCGAACGCGGGCCGATCCTGTTCATCCGCGACGCCGCCGTGCGCCATGCCGGCGGCCAGTCGACCGTCCGCTCACCCGAAAGCGCCGCCTTCAAGGCCTGGCACATGGGGCGGTCAAGGGTCTATGCGGCCAGGAAACACGGACGCCCCTTCGCCACGCTCACGGCACTCGCCTCCGGGCTCGCATCGCTCCTCAGCCCCGCCGCGCTCGCCTCGCGCCGGTCACGGGCGAAATATGCGGCATTCCTGAAGGGCGTCTGGGGCGCGCGCAACGGCTGACCTTCGGCCATGCCCCGCTACAGGCCATGGCCAAAGGCACCGGCCCCTCAGGGCCGCTTGGCGAAGCGCAGGTAGGGCAGCTTGATGTCCAGCTTGCCATACCTCTTTTCCGCCTCGTCGGTCGGGACCGACATGGCCACGATAACGTCCTGGCCCGGAACCCAGTTGGCCGGCGTCGCGAACGGCACGCCGTCCGTGGCCTGCACCGCGTCGAGCGCGCGCACGATTTCCGCGAAGTTGCGGCCGACCGACATCGGGTAGGTCATCGTCAGGCGCACTTTCTTGTCCGGCCCGATGATATAGACGGTGCGGACGGTCGCGGTGTTGGCCGGCGTCCGGCCCTCGGCCGGCAGGTAATATTCGGCCGGCAGCATGTCGAAGGCCTTGGACACGGTCAGGCTCGTGTCGTCGATGATCGGGAAGTTCGCGGGCGCCTTGGCCACCGCCTCGATGTCGCGCTTCCATTTCTGGTGGTCGGCGACCGAATCGACGGACACGCCAAGGACCTTGGTCTTGCGCTTCTCGAACTCGGGCACGAGTTGCGCCACGGCGCCGAACTCGGTGGTGCAGACCGGCGTGAAGTCACGCGGGTGCGAGAAAAGGATCGCGTAGCCGTCGCCGACCCAGTCGTGGAAACGGATCGCACCTTCGGTCGATTCTGCGGTAAAGTCGGGGGCAATGTCGTTGATGCGCAGGCCCATCTTTGGCTCCTTCGTCGCGGGTGAATGGATTTCTAGATAACCCTTCTGGCGGAAAAGACCATGGCGCAGACGCAATCGGCAGCCCACGCATGGCGGGTTTGAAAGCAGCGCCGTAGCATGTTATGATTTGATCAAATCTCAGGAGGGCATGATGATCGAGAAGCGCGACTTCTATATCGACGGCAAATGGGTGGCGTCCGAAGGGGGCCGCGACTGGCAGGTCATCGACCCTTCGACCGAAGAACCCTGCGCCACGATCACGCTCGGCACCGCTGCCGACGCCGACCGCGCCGTCGCGGCCGCCAAGCGCGCCCTGCCCGGCTGGGCCGCAACGCCCCCGGCCGAACGCCGCGCCGTCGTCGAGCGCATCCTTGTGGAATACGAGCGCCGCAAGGAAGAGCTGGCCCAGGCCGTGTCGATGGAAATGGGCGCGCCGATCGACTTTGCCCGCACCGAACAGGCCCCCTCGCTGCCCTGGCACCTGAAGAACTTCCTGCGCGCCTTCGACCATGTCGAATGGATGAAGCCCCTTGGCGACCATGCGCCCGGCGCGATGATCCGGCTTGAGCCGATCGGCGTCGTCGGCCTCATCACCCCCTGGAACTGGCCGCTGAACCAGATCGCGCTCAAGGCCATTCCGGCCCTTCTGGCTGGCTGCACCTCGGTCCTGAAACCGTCCGAGGAAAGCCCCCTGAACGCGATGATCTTCGCCGAGATGTGCCATGACGCGGGCGTGCCGCCGGGCGTCTTCAACCTGGTGAACGGCGACGGGCCGGGCGTCGGCACCCGGCTTTCGGAACATCCCGACGTGCAGATGATCTCGTTCACCGGCTCGACCCGCGCCGGCAGGGCGATCTCGAAAGCCGCCGCCGAAACGCTGAAGCGCGTGACGCTGGAACTTGGCGGCAAGGGGGCGAACCTTCTGTTCGCCGATGCCGACGACAAGGCCATCGCCCGGTCGGTCAAGCGGATGATGGACAATTCTGGCCAGTCCTGCAACGCGCCCTCGCGCCTTCTGGTCGAACGCCCGGTCTACGAGGCGACGGTGCAGCGCGCGGCCGAACTTGCCAATGCGACGAAGGTTGCACCGGCAGCCCAGCCCGGCAACCATATCGGCCCCGTGGTGAACAAGCGCCAGTGGGACCAGATCCAGGCCCACATCGCCAAGGGCATCGCAGAGGGCGCCCGCCTTGTCGCCGGCGGCCCCGGCCTGCCCGAAGGCGTGAACCGCGGCTTCTTCGTCCGGCCCACCGTCTTTGCCGACGTCACCCCCGGCATGACCATCGAGCGCGAGGAGATCTTCGGCCCCGTCCTGTCGATCCTGCCCTTCGACACCGAGGAAGAGGCCGTCGCCATCGCCAACGACACGCCCTACGGGCTGACGAACTACGTCCAGACCGGCGACGGCGCGCGGGCAAACCGCCTTGCCCGGCGGCTCCAGTCCGGCATGGTCGAGATGAACGGCAAGCCGCGCGGCGCGGGCGCCCCCTTCGGCGGGGTCAAGGCCTCGGGCCGGGCGCGCGAGGGCGGGCACTGGGGGATCGAGGAGTTCCTGGAAGCGAAGTCGATCTCGGGCTGGTCCGACGGGGTCTAAACTGCGAAAGCTCTTGACCAATCCCGCGTGCAGTTGCTTGATTTGGGAAAATGCACGCATAGAGAGATGGATTGAGGAGCAGAAATTGAGAATACTGACCTATCTCGCGCCGCTGTTCGTAGCGATAGCAGCTAGCGCCCAGGATAAGAGTTCTTGCCTCAAGATCGAGAACGATCTCGACCGGCTGACATGTTATGATAAGGAGTCGGGTCGCGACCCTGAAATCGTTGCCGTCGAGACGGATGGAAAATGGCAAGTCGAGACCAAGAAGAGTGAATTCAAGGACACCACGGACGTTTATCTGTCTGTGGCAACTGATGAGAATCTCGATTGCGGGATGTTCGATCATGAGCCTGGAACGTTACTCCTACGTTGCATGGAAAACAAAACTGCGGCTATGCTTATTACGGGCTGTCACATGGCGTCAGGATTTAGTGGCTATGGGCGCGTTGAGTATCGCGTTGATAATAAGGCCGCGATGAAGCGGAACTTTGATGCGAGCACCGATAACAAGGCGCTGGGTCTCTGGGACGGTGGTGACGCAATAC
Source organism: uncultured Paracoccaceae bacterium (assembly GCA_945952025.1). GTDB lineage: Bacteria > Pseudomonadota > Alphaproteobacteria > Rhodobacterales > Rhodobacteraceae > TMP-24. The sequence goes on along the minus strand of CAMFGW010000002.1, from coordinate 46,535 downwards.
CGTTCATCAAAGAGTTGATTGATGGAAAGACGCTGATAATGCGGTTTACTCCGTTCAATGAAAGCCCGACAACGGCGAAGTTCGATATTTCGGGACTCGCGAAAGCCATTGAGCCTCTTCGCGAGGAATGCGGCTGGTAGTCAGTTTAATAAGTAGTCGGCTGAAAAACATGGCCTGTTGCCCCGAGATTATAGCGGTCTCTTCATGGGACTTCACCCTGGCGGCGGAATAGGCCCGGATGCGCGTCGCGGTCCTGTCGGACATCCACGGCAACAGCGACGCGCTTCGGGCGGTCCTTGCGGATGCGAAGGCGCGGTCCCCGGACGCGATCGTCAACCTTGGCGATTGCTTCTCGGGGCCGCTCGACGTGGCGGGGACCCATGACCTGCTGCAAAGGGCCGCGCTCACCGCGACCGTCCGTGGCAACCATGACCGGGCTTTCCTGGAACCCGCGATCATGGACAGCTGGGACCGGATGGCCGCGCCCCATGTCACCGACGCCATGCGCGACTGGATCGCGACGCTGCCGGCGACGGCGGTGCTTGACGACCTCTTTCTTTGCCACGCCACCCCGGACAGCGACACGGGCTACTGGCTTGACGCCTATACCGACGACGGCGCCGCCCGCCGCGCCGACCTGCCCTGGATCGAGGCGCAGGCCGAAGGGATCGCCCAGCCCGTCCTTCTGTGCGGGCACACGCACGTCGCGCGGATGCTGCACCTGCCGGATGGGCGCCTGATCGTCAATCCGGGCTCCGTCGGATCGCCCGGCTACGTCGACGACGCGCCCCGGACCGGGCGGCGGGTGTCGGCCGGGACACCGGCGGCGAGCTATGCGATCGTCGAGCGGACGCGTGGTGGCTGGAGCGCGGCCCTTCACCTCGTGCCCTATGACACCGGCCCCGCCATCGCCTTGGCGCGGGCGCAGGGGGCTGCCGACTGGGTCGAGGTGCTGGCGACCGGCTGGCTCTGAACCGCTGCACGCGACTCAGCCTCTGCGAAAAGCGACAAAAGGGGGCGCCTTAATGTCGCCCGCGATACTTTCCCCCGCCGGCTTCCGCCCCGTAAAGTCGTGCAATGGCCCAGACCGGTGGCCAGGCCCAAGGGAGGCACGCCCGCAATGTCCGAAGCAGCAGAAGCCCGTACACGCCACGGCGGCCGCGCCGGACGCAAACGCGAACGCGAAGGCTCGGGCCCTGTCGGGCGCCCCTACATCACCCGCAACATCCCGACCTACGACATCCTCGGCGAAGAAAGCCTGACTGCCATCGAGCGGACCGCCGACCGCATCCTGGCAGAAATCGGCATCGACTTCCGCGACGATGACGAGGCGATCGCGCTCTGGCGCAAGGCGGGGGCAGAGGTTGACGGCCTGCGCGTCCGCTTCCCCCCCGGCATGCTGCGCGAGATCCTGGCGAGCGCACCGCGCGAGTTCACCCAAGTCGCGCGCAACCCCGAACGGTCGGTCAGGATCGGCGGCCGGAACGTCGTCTTCTCGCCCGCCTACGGCTCGCCCTTCGTCATGGACCTGGATCGGGGGCGCCGCTTCGGCACTCTTCAGGATTTTCAGAATTTTGTGAAACTCGCACAATCCTCGCCCTGGCTCCACCATTCCGGCGGCACGATCTGCGAGCCGACCGACATTCCGGTGAACAAACGCCACCTGGACATGGTCTATTCCCACATCCGCTATTCCGACCGGCCCTTCATGGGCTCGGTCACGGCGGAAGAGCGGAGCGAGCAGTCGATCGAGATGTGCCGCATCCTCTTCGGCACTGATTTCGTTGACAAAAACTGCGTCATCCTTGGCAACGTCAACGTCAACTCGCCGCTCGTCTGGGACGGCACCATGACCAAGAGCCTGCGCGCCTATGCCCGGGCGAACCAGGCGGCGGTCATCGTGCCCTTCATCCTCGGCGGCGCGATGGGCCCGGTGACGAACGCGGGCGCCATCGCCCAGGCGGTCGGGGAAACCATGGCCGGCTGCGCGCTGACCCAGCTGGAACGCAAGGGCGCGCCGGTCATCTTCGGCAACTTCCTTTCGTCCACCCAATTGCGCAGCGGCTCGCCGACCTTCGGCACGCCCGAACCGGCCATCGGCTCGATGGTCGTGGGCCAGCTCGCCCGCCGCCTCGGCCTGCCCCTGCGCTGTTCGGGGAACTTCACCACCTCGAAGCTGCCGGACGCCCAGGCGATGACCGAAGGCACCATGTCGATGCTGGCCGCCGTCCATTGCGGCGCGAACTTCGTCCTGCATTCGGCGGGCTTCCTCGACGGGCTCCTGTCGATGTCCTACGAGAAATTCGTGCTCGACACCGACCTGTGCGGCGCGCTCCATACCTACTTCGACGGCGTGAAGATCGACGAGAACCAGCTGGCGATGGATGCCTTCCAGGAAACCGGACCGGGCAACCACCATTTCGGTTCGGAACATACGCTCAAGAACTACCAGACCGCCTACTGGGACAGCCAGACCGCCGACAACACGCCCTTCGAGCAGTGGGAGCTTGCGGGCTCGACCGATGCCGCCACCCGCGCCAATCGGCTCTGGAAAGAGCGGCTGCAGACCTACGAGGCGCCGCCCCTGGACGAGGCGACGGACGAGGCGCTTCTGGACTACATGGCCCGCAAGAAGGCCGAGGCGCCCGATGCCTGGTATTGAACGCGCCCACCTGCTGTCGCCCCTGGCGCTTCGCGGCCAGACGCTTCGCAACCGCATCGTCTTCGGCGCCCATACCGCCAACATGGCGGAAGACGGCCTGCCGACCGCGCGCTATCGCGGCTACCTGACCGAACGCGCCAAGGGCGGCGCGGCGATGATCGTCGCCGAACCCGTGCCCGCGCACCGCACGGGCGTCCTGACCCGCGGCAACTTCCGGGCAGAGGATGACAGCATCATCCCCGCCTTCCGCCAGCTGACCGACGCAGTCCGGGCCGAGGGCGCAGTCATCATCCAGCAGATCTACCACATCGGCGCCCACGGCGATTCGGACCTGAGCTTTCAGCCCCACTGGTCGCCCTCGGGCGAGCCCTCCTACCATGACAGCGACGGCAGCCACCGCGTAACGGTGGCCGAAATTGAAGAGCTGATCGCCGCCCACATCGCCGCCGCCGTCCGCGCGCAAAAGGCGGGTTTTCAGGGGGTCGAGATCTGGGCCGCCTACCACTCGCTGCTCGACCAGTTCTGGACGCCCTGGTCGAACCGCCGCGACGACGACTGGGGCGGGTCGTTGGAAAACCGCACCCGCTTCTCGCGCCGCATCATCGAGGGCGTCCGCCGCGCCTGTGGCGAGGATTTCATCGTCGGCCTGGCCATTTCCACCTCGGACGCGCACCGCATCCTGTTGCAGGGCGAGGCGCTGATCGAGACGGTGGCCCTTCATGACGCCACCGGCCACATCGACTATGTGACCTGCGGCCATGGCGGCTACCTCGACTTCGAACGGCTGATCCCGCCCTTCCTGTTCGGCGAGAAACTGACCGCCCCCTTCACCGAGGAACTGAAGCGCACGCTGAAACACGCGCACGTCACCTCCGAAGCCCACGTCCGCACGCCCGAAAACGGCGAGGCGATCATCGCCTCGGGTCAGGCGGACCTCGTGTCAATCGTGCGCGGCCAGATCGCCGACCCGCACCTGGCGCGCAAGACGACCGAAGGGCGGCCAGAGGCGGTCCGGGGCTGCATCTCCTGCAATCAGATGTGCTGGGGGCGCCGCTCGCGCGACTACTGGATTTCCTGCCTCATCAACCCCTCGGCGGGCCGTGAATGGGAATGGGGCAGCGAACCCTTCACCCCGGCCGCCAGCCCCCGCGACATCCTGGTCGTCGGCGCAGGCCCGGCCGGGCTCGAAGCCGCCCGCGCCGCCGCCGAACGCGGCCACGGCGTCAGCCTGCACGAGGCCGGGCCGGTGATCGGCGGCCAGTTCCGGCTGGCCGGAATGCAGCCCCGCCGGGGGCAGATCCTGGACCTGATGGGCTGGTACGAACGCGAGTTCGAGCGTCTGGGCGTAACGCTCCACCTCAACAGCTTTCTGGACGAGGCCGACATCGCCGCCCATCCGGCCACGCACGTCATCCTCGCCACCGGTTCGCTGCCCGACCCCGACGCGCGCCAACGCTGGCTGCCGGACGAGCCGCGCCTGCCCGGCCTCGACCTTGGCGGCGTCTGGCCGCCGGAGGACGTCATGCGCCGCGAGGCGCGGCTGGGCGATGCGGTCATCCTTTACGATGAAGGCGGCAACTGGCGCGGGCTTGGCACGGCATGGACCATGGCCGAGGCCGGCAAGGCCGTCACCATCGTCACCCCCGACCCCTTCGTCGGGCGTGAGCTTTCCAGGACCTCCGCCGACGGATCGCTGCGCGCCCGGCTCGCCCGCGCAGGCGTACGCTTCCTGCCCGAACACCGCATCCTTGCCTGGCACGGCAATGGCGCGACGGTGGAAAGCATGCTGACGGGCGCGCAAGAGACCGTCCCGGCCAGTGCGCTGGTCATGTCGACGACGAACCGCGCCTTCGACCCTTTCCCCGACAGCTTCCCGGGAAAGACCACGCTGCGCATCGGCGACTGCGCAGCGCCCCGGCTTGCGGCCTATGCCTTCCACGAGGGGCGGAAGGCCGGGCTGGCGGCTTAGGCCGGGCTCTTAGGCCGGAACGGCCCGAATCTTCGGCGCGGCTTCCAGGACCAGGGGCTTCAGCCCCGCGCCGCCATGGGCGATGTGGTCGAAAAGCTGGCCGCGCATCACCGGCGCCCAGAAGTCGGAAATATGGGCGGCGACGCCCGTGACCGCTTCGTCATGCGGCTTCGACTCGAAGAAGGTGGCGATCTGGTTCGCCATCCGGATCAGCTTTTCAAGCGTGGTGTCATGCGACATGGAGCGCCTCGTTTCCCGTCATGCGGGCAGGGTGGGTGAAAATCTCGAAATCCACGCCGCGCACGACGGCGATCAGCGTCAGGCCGGCGGCCTCTGCCTCGGCCACGGCGAGCGCGGTGGGCGCCGACGCCGCCATCAGCACAGGCGCGCCGATCATCGCGGCCTTCTGCACCATGTCGACCGACAGGCGGCTGGTCAGGACCAATGCGCCGGTCGCCGCATCGACACCGCTCGCAGCAATCGCCCCGGCCAGCTTGTCGAGCGCATTGTGCCGCCCCACATCCTCTCGTGCCAGGATCAGCCCCTCGCCCGGACGATAGAAACCTGCGGCATGGGCCGCGCGCGTCAGCCCGTTCAGCTCTTGCCGGCGCATCAGCCCGGCCATGGCCTGTTCGGCGTCCACTGGTGTCAGCGTCAGCGCCGCGGGCACCGCCGGCAGGGGCCTGAGCGCCTCGGCCAGACTGTCGATGCCGCAAAGGCCGCAACCCACTGGCCCGACCTGCGCCCGCCGCCGCGCCTGAAAGCGCGCCTCAGCGGTCGCCGCGAGCCAATGGCGCAGCTCGATGCCGCCTTCGCCTTCGACAACCTCGATTTCCTGAATTTCAGAAAGATCGGAAATGATGCCTTCGGTCAGGGAAAATCCCGTCCCGAAGTCGCGCAGGTCCGCAGGCGTCGCCATCATGACCGCCTGCGTCGTGCCGTTGTAGACGATCGCCACCGGCACTTCGGCCGGCAGCGTACGCGCGCCGCTCTCCCAGCGCCCCGCCCGGAAGGCGAGGCGCGGCAGGGCCTTGTGCGTCTCCATCACTCGGCCGCGGGAAGGATGCGCCGGGCCTGTTCGGCCTGCGCCTCATATTCGACCTGCCATTCGGTCGGCCCGTTCGACGGGCTGACCTGCACCGCCGTGACCTTGTATTCCGGGCAGTTGGTCGCCCAGTCCGAAAAGTCGGTCGTCACCACGTTGGCCTGCGTCGTCGGATGGTGGAAGGTCGTATAGACCACACCCGGCGACACGCGGTCCGTGATCTCGGCCATGAGCGTGGTGTCGCCCGCCCGGCTGGCCAGCCGCACCCAGTCGCCATCCTTGATGCCGCGCTGTTCCGCGTCATGGGGATGGATTTCCAGGACGTCGCGATCATGCCAGACGTTGTTCGAGGTCCGCCGCGTCTGCGCGCCCACGTTGTACTGCGACAGGATGCGCCCCGTGGTCAGCAGAAGCGGGTAGCGCGGGCCGGTCCGTTCATCGGTCGCCACATATTCGGTGCGGATGAACTTGCCCTTGCCGCGCACGAACCCGTTCACATGGACAAGGGGCGTGCCTTCCGGCGCCGCATCGTTGCAGGGCCACTGGACCGAACCCATCTCATCCAGCAACTCAAAGGTCACATTGGCGAAGGACGGCGTCGTCGCCGCAATCTCGGCCATGATCTCGCTCGGGTGGGTATAGGACCAGAGCGGCCGGTCGGCCCGCGACAGGATCGCGTTGGCCAGCATCTGGGTCACTTCCCAGTCGCCAAAACCGTTCTTCGGCGCCATGACCTTGCGCACGCGGTTGATGCGGCGCTCGGCGTTGGTGAAGGTGCCGTCCTTTTCCAGGAAGGTCGAGCCCGGCAGGAAGACATGCGCGTAGTTGGCGGTTTCGTTCAGGAAAAGGTCATGAACGATCACGCAGTCCATCGCCGCAAGGCCCGAGGACACATGGTGCGTGTCGGGGTCCGATTGCAGGATGTCCTCGCCCTGGCAATAGAGCCCCCGGAATCGGCCCGCGACCGCCTCGTCCAGCATGTTCGGGATGCGCAGGCCCGGTTCGGCCGAAATCGGCACGCCCCACATCTTTTCGTAGATGTCGCGCACGCCCTCGTTCTTCACATGGCGGTAGCCCGGCAGTTCGTGCGGGAAGGACCCCATGTCGCACGAGCCCTGCACGTTGTTCTGGCCGCGCAGCGGGTTCACGCCAACGCCCGGCCGGCCCATGTTGCCGGTCAGCATCGCCAGGTTGGCGATGCCGATGACGGCGGTCGAGCCCTGCGAATGTTCGGTCACGCCCAGGCCGTAGTAGATCGACCCGTTGCGCGCCCCGGCATAAAGCCGCGCCGCCGCCCGAAGCTCGGCCGCCGGAACGCCGGTCAGCGCCTCGATCGCTTCGGGGCTGTGGCGCGGCTCTGCCACGAACTCGGCATAGTCCTGGAACTCGTCCCAGTCGCAGCGCTCGCGGATGAAGGCCTCGTCCATCAGCCCTTCGGTCACGATCACATGGGCCAGCGCCGTCACCACGGCGACGTTGGTGCCCGGACGCAGCGCCAGGTGGTGCGCGGCCATGATATGGTTCGACTGCACCATTTCCGTGCGGCGCGGGTCGATGACGATCAGCTGCGCGCCCTGCCGGATGCGCTTCTTCAGGCGGCTGGCAAAGACCGGATGGGCGGACGCCGGGTTGGCGCCGATGATGACCGCCACATCGGTTTCCTCGACCGAATCGAAGTCCTGGGTTCCGGCCGAGGTGCCGAAGGTCTGGCCAAGCCCGTAGCCCGTCGGCGAATGGCAGACGCGGGCGCAGGTGTCGGTGTTGTTGTTCAGGAAGACCTGGCGGGTCAGCTTCTGGACCAGGTAGGTTTCCTCGTTCGTGCAGCGCGACGAGGTGATGACGCCGACCGATTCGGTCCCATACTGGTCCTGGATCGCGCGGAACTTGTCGGCGGCAAAGGCCAGCGCCTCGTCCCAGCTGACTTCACGCCAGGGGTCGGTGATCTTCTCGCGCACCATCGGCTTCAGGATGCGGTCCTTGTGGCTGGCGTAGCCATAGGCGAAGCGGCCCTTGACGCAGCTGTGGCCGCGGTTGGCCTTGCCGTCCTTGTAGGGTACCATGCGGACCAGCTCGTCGCCGCGCAGTTCGGCCTTGAAGCTGCATCCCACACCGCAATAGGCGCAGGTCGTGATGACGGTGCGGTCGGGCGTGCCGATGTCATAAAGCGACTTTTCCGACAGGGTCGCGGTCGGGCAGGCCTGCACGCAGGCGCCGCAGGACACGCAGTCCGACGACAGGAACGTGTCGCCGGTCGTGCCCGCCTTCACGCGGCTGTCCCAGCCCCGTCCGGCGATGGTCAGCGCGAAGGTGCCCTGCACTTCCTCGCAGGCACGCACACAGCGCGAACAGACGATGCATTTCGACGGGTCGTAGTTGAAATAGGGGTTGGTCTGATCCTGCGGCAGCCATTGGGGATTGGCCTCGCCCGAGGTGTTCTTGGCCCGGAAATGGGTCGTCAGATCGCCCTTCGGCGGCGCCTCGTAGCGCACGTCGCGCAGCCCGACGACGCCCGCCATGTCCTGCAACTCGCAATCGCCGTTCGCTGCACAGGTCAGGCAGTCGAGCGGGTGGTCGGAGATATAAAGCTCCATCACCCCGCGCCGCAGGTCCTTCAGCTTGCCGGTCTGGGTGTGAACCTTGATCCCCGGCGCCACCGGCGTCGTGCAAGAGGCCGGCGTGCCCGCCCGCCCCTCGATTTCCACCAGGCACAGGCGGCACGAACCGAAGGCATCGACCATGTCGGTCGCGCAGAGCTTCGGGACAGAGATGCCCGCCTCTTTCGCCGCGCGCATGATCGAGGTGCCGGCCGGAACCGTCACCTCGAACCCGTCGACGAACAGCGTGACAAGCTCTTTCGCCTTCGAGGCAGGCGTGCCGTAGTCGACGTCGGGAATGATGAAGTCTTTCATTCGGCAGCCTCCTTCGCGCGGGCGAAATCGTTCGGGAAATGGGTGACGGCGCTCATGACCGGATAGGGCGTGAACCCGCCCAGCGCGCAGAGCGAGCCGAACTTCATCGTGTTGCAGAGATCCTTCAGAACTGGCAGCGCGGTCGGATCGCCGGCGGCAATCCGGTCCACCGTCTCGACCCCGCGCACGGCGCCGATCCGGCATGGCGTGCACTTGCCGCAGCTTTCGATGGCGCAGAACTCCATCGCAAAGCGCGCCATCTTCAGCATGTCCGTGCGGTCGTCGAAAACCGTCAGGCCGGCATGGCCGATCAGCCCGTCCTTGGCCGCGAACTCTTCATAGCCGAAGGGCGTATCGAAGAGAGAAGGCGGGAAATAGGCGCCCAGCGGGCCCCCCACCTGCACCGCCTTGACCGGGCGGCCAGAGAAGGTGCCCCCGCCGATCGTCTCGACGATCTCGCCCAGCGTCAGGCCGAAGGCCGTCTCATAAAGACCGCCAAACTTGACGTTCCCGGCGATCTGGATCGGGATTGTCCCGCGCGACCGGCCAAGGCCGAAGTCCTTGTAGAAGGCTGCGCCCTTTTCCATGATGACCGGAACGGTCGCGAGCGAGATGACGTTGTTGACGACCGTCGGCCGCCCCATGAAGCCCTGCAAGGCGGGCAGCGGCGGCTTGGCGCGCACGACGCCGCGCTTGCCCTCGAGCGAGTTCAGAAGCGAGGTTTCCTCGCCGCAGACATAGGCCCCGGCGCCGACGCGCACCTCCATGTCGAAGCTCTTGTCCGAGCCAAGAAGGGACGCGCCCAGAAGGCCGCTTTTGCGCGCGATCGTGATCGCCTCGCCCATGACCTCGATCGCGTCGGGATATTCCGAACGGATGTAGACATAGCCCTTGGTCGCACCGACCGCGACACCGGCAATCGCCATGCCCTCGATCAGGACGAAGGGGTCGCCTTCCATGATCATGCGGTCGGCGAAGGTGGCGCTGTCGCCCTCATCGGCGTTGCAGACGATGTATTTCTGTTCGGCTTTCGCGTCGTGAACCGTCTTCCACTTGATCCCGGTCGGGAAACCCGCGCCGCCCCGGCCGCGCAGGCCGGACTCGGTGACTTCCTTGACCACATCGGCACCCGTCATCGACAGCGCGCGGCGCAGGCCCGCAAGCCCGCCCCCAGCTTCGTAGTCAGCCATCGACAGGGGGTCGGTGCGCCCGCAGCGCGCGAAGGTCAGGCGCGTCTGGTTCTTGAAGAAGGGGATCTCTTCCACCAGGCCCACGGCCTTGGGATGCTCGCCGAACTTCGCGTCGAAGAGCGAGCCAACGTCATCGGCCCCGACCATGCCGAAGCCCGTGCGGCCCTTCGGCGTTTCGACCTCGAGCAGCGGTTCAAGCCAGACCATCCCGCGCGAGCCGTTGCGCACGATGGTCACGTCCTGCCCGCGCTTCGCCGCCTCGGCCCGGACGGCCGCGACCACATCCTCGGCCCCGCAGGCCTTTGCGGCCGCGTCGCGCGAAATGAAGATCTTCAACGTCATGCGCCGACCTCCGAGATGATCTGGTCGAACCGCTTCTTTGTCACCAGGCCGACAACCTTGCCGTCGACCATCGCCGCCGGACCGCAGGCGCAAAGGCCAAGGCAGAAGACCGGCTCGAGCGTGACGTTACCATTTTTCGTGGTTTCATGCCAATCGACGCCCAGCGTCTCCATCGCATGCGCCGCGGTCCGGTCGCCGCCGGACGCCTGGCAGGCCTCGGCCCGACACAGCTTCACCACATGGCGCCCCGCCGGCTCGGTGCGGAAATCGTGATAGAAGGACATGGTGCCATGCACTTCGGCGCGGCCGATGTTCAGCGCTTCGGCGATCAGCGGGATCGCGGCCTGCGGCACATGACCGAACTCGCCCTGGATCGCTTGCAGGATCGGCAACATCGGACCTTCGAGCGCCAGGTGCTTCGCGATGATGTCGCGAATACGCTCTTCGTGCAGGGTATCAGACATGGATCCTCCGGTCACAGGGCTCGGCCTGTCTACGCCCTCACGATCAGCGATTCAATTAGGTATCCCCGTCAAACGATAGTCATATCCTATCAATTCCGCATCTTCGACACGCGCCGCGCCTCGTCCAGCAGGGCCGCGATGACGGGCGTGTGCGGCTCGCGCCAGGCGGCGATCAGCCCGACCAGATGGCGCGCCTCGCTGTCCTGGATCGGCACGGCCACAAGCCCCGGTCCGCGCACGAACATGTCGGCGATGGTCTGCGTGACGATCGAGACCCAGCGCCCGGTTTCGACATGGGCAACCAGCACGATCGAAGCGTTGCTTTCCACCGTCGGCTCGACCGACACGCCGGCACTGCTCAGATGCTGGTTGATGATCCGCCGGTTCTGCATGTCACTCGTCAGAAGGCAGAGTGGCTGGGCCGCCGCCTCTTTCCAGGTCACCGACGAAACCTTGGCCAAGGGCGACGATGCCGCGACCAGCAGCCGGTAGGTTTCCTCGTAAAGCGGTTCGGTCGTCACCCGGCCAAGCGGCTCGTTCTCCAGGTAGGAGATGCCGGCGTCGAGCTCCAGCCGCTCGATCTCGTCCAGGATCTCGTAGCTTGTCCGCGACAGGATGGTGACGCGGACGTTCGGGTTTCGCGCAAGGAAGGGCACCGTCAGCCGCCCGACCATCGGCAGCGCGGTCGGAATGACGCCCAGCCGCAGGTTGCCCGACACGCCATGGCGCAGCGCGCGCATCTCCTCGCGCAGCGTCCGCGCGTCGCCGACGATGCGCAGCGCCCAGTCCAGCACCCGCTGCCCCTCGGGCGTCAGTCCCTGAAAGCGCGCCCCGCGAAAGACAAGCTGCACGCCAAGCTGGTCCTCCAGCTGGCGGATCGCGCCGGACAGGGACGGCTGCGACACGCCCACCACCTGCGCCGCCCGGCCGAAATGCCGCTCGTTCGCCAGTGCAATGAACATTTCCAGCTTGTCGATCATCGCCGTTCCGCCCCCCGGGCCCGAACGGCCCCGTCAGGCGGCCTGCACCACCTGCAAGGTGATGGCGGCATAAAGCGTCATCGACGCGATCAGCACCAGCACATGCCAGATCGTATAATGAAACGGCAGCCGGTCGAAGAGGTAGAAGAAGACGCCGAGCGTATAAAGCCCACCCCCGACCGCGATCAGCACCACCACCGGCGGCGAGAGGCTGGCCATCAGCGGATTGAGGATGAAGAGCCCCGCCCAGCCCATGCCCAGATAAAGGACGATCGACGGCAGCCGGAAGCGGACCGGGGACAGGATCTGAAGCGTGATGCCCAGAAAGGCTGCCACCCACAGCGCGCCGACAAACCAGGGCGTCGGCGCCCCGGCCAGCAGAAGAAAGGCCGTGTAGGTCGCGGCGATCTTGGCGAAGATCATCGCATGGTCGAGCCGCTGCAGAAGCCAGGCCCATTCGCCCCGCCCGACGACATTGTAAAGCGCCGAGGCCAGCAGCATCGCCAGAAGCCCCGCGCCATAGACCGCCGTCGCGAGAACCGCCGCGCGGTCACCCCGTTCGAACGCCGCAACCGCCACCAGGACCGGGACGGAGCCGAGCGCGAGGACCACGCCCGAGACATGGATCACCACATCGCTGACGACTTCAGCGCGGGAATATCCGGTGCGGGGGGCGAAGATGCTCATGTCCCAAACATAGCACCGGACTGTCTAAGAAAAATGTAAGGCAACCGTTCGTGACCCGGCGTCCGGCCAGGGCCCGGCAACAAAGCGCGCGGGCTGAAACGAATAGTGAGTGTATCAGGCGCAATTGCCCTGCAGCGCCCTGTCGGGGCGGGTCCGACTCAGGGCTTGCCGACGTTTTCCGCGAAAGCCCTGGTGAAGGCCGCCTGCTTGGCCTCGTCCGCCGGGGTCTGGTTGGCGGCGCGCCAGTCCTCGTAATCCATGCCGTAATAAAGCGCCCGCGCCTCGTCCTTGCTGAGCGCGATGCCCCTTTCGGCCGCCGCTTCCTGCATCCAGCGGGCCAGGCAGTTGCGGCAGAACCCGGCAAGGTTCATCAGGTCGATGTTCTGCACCTCGGGGCGTTTTTCCATCAGGTGATGGCGCAACGCGCGAAAGGCCGCGGCCTCGATCTGAATCATCTTTTCGTCATCAATTGCGGGGACGTTGGTCATGGGTCACCTCAAAGTCCGGATTGGGCGCGCGCGTCTTCCAAGATGGGCGCAAGCCGCGCCGCCCACAAGGCTTGGCCCGCCCGGTCGCCGATCAGGTCGTTCCTGACCTCGATCAGCACGTTCGGGCGGCCCGTAGCCAGCGCATGCCGGTCAATCGAATCGCCCGGCAGGTAACCCGTGTAGGGCTCGTTGTCGCCGGTGACGATGCCCGCCCGCCGCAGCCCCGCGATCAGCGGCAGCGCCAGCCGCCCGTCCTGCGGCGCATGAAGGACGCCCACCTCCCACGGCCGGGGCGGCCGTCCGCGAAGCGCGGGCGTAAAGGAATGGATCGCGGCGATCAGCCGGTCGGGCCGGGTGGCCGCGAGCCCGGCATAGGCCGCGTGATAGGGCCGGTACAGCCGGTCGAGGCGCTTTTCCCGGTCCTCTTTCGTCAGCCGCCGGTTCGCCGGCACAACGGTTCCGTCGTAAAGCTGCATGATGAGCGTCGGGTCATCCTCGCCCCGGTTCGGGTCGATCACCAGCCGGGAAAACCGCGACAGGATCGCCGACGCCCCCATCAGCGTAGCCAGCTCTGCCGTCACCCCGGCCGCACCCACATCAAGCGCGATATGGCGGGCCATCTCCCCCTCCGGCAGGCCCAGGTCACCCCCGGCGATCCAGTCCGGCACGCGGTTCGTCGCGTGGTCACAGGTCAGAAGCCACCGCCCCCGCCGGTCGGCCCCCAGTATTTCATACGCTTCGTGCATCGTCCCGCCGTCCTGCCGCTTTGGCCCCGTCTTAGGACACTCGCGCCCATCGAACCAGTTGCGTAGCGTCAGCTTTGCGGCATAGGTTGTGGCGTTATCGCTAACGGGGGCTGGGAATGAGACGGTTGCGCAGTGTGAAGATCGTGGCGACGCTCGGCCCGGCATCGAGTGACTATGCAACGATCCGCGCGCTTTACGAGGCGGGCGCCGATGTGTTCCGCCTGAACATGAGCCACGGCAGCCACGACGAACAGCGCGCCCGCTACGACATCATCCGCCAGATCGAAAAGGACGTGGGCCGCCCGATCGCCGTCCTCGCAGACCTTCAGGGGCCAAAACTCCGCGTCGGCACCTTCGGCTCAGGCTCCGAGGAGCTGACGGAAGGCCAGCGCTTCCGCTTCGACCTGACCGGCGATCCCGGCAAGGGCGACCGCGTCACCCTGCCCCACCCCGAGATCTTCGCCGCCCTCGAACCCGGCGCGACGCTTCTGGTCAACGACGGCAAGATCCGCATGCGCGTCGACCAGCACGGGCCGGACTTCGCCGACTGCACGGTGACGACCGGCGGCACCATTTCCAACCGCAAGGGCGTGAACGTGCCGGACGTCGTCCTGCCGCTCGCAGCGCTCTCGGACAAGGACCGCACCGACCTGGAATTCGCCTGCCAGATGGGGGTCGACTGGCTTGCGCTCTCCTTCGTGCAGCGCGCCGAAGACGTGCGCGAGGCGCGGGCGCTCGCCCGTGGCCGGGCCGCGATCCTGTCAAAGATCGAAAAGCCCGCCGCCGTGAAGGCCTATGACGAGATCCTGCGCGAATCCGACGGCATCATGGTGGCGCGCGGCGATCTGGGCGTCGAACTGCCGGTCTATACCGTGCCGCCGATCCAGAAGCGGCTGGTGCGGGGCGCCCGTGCGGCCGCGAAGCCTGTCATCGTCGCGACGCAGATGCTGGAAAGCATGATCGAAAGCCCGATGCCGACGCGCGCCGAAGTGTCGGACGTGGCGACTGCCATCTACGAGGGCGCCGATGCCGTGATGCTGTCGGCCGAATCCGCCGCCGGCCAGTATCCGGTCGAGGCGGTTGCGACCATGGATAATGTCGCCCGCTCGGTCGAACGCGACCCGACCTACCGCGACATCATCGAGGCAAGCCGCAAGGTCAAACGCCAGACGGTCGCCGACGCCATCGTCGCCGCCGCACGCGAAATCGCGGAATCGACCGACATCAAGGCGATCTGCTGCTTCACCCAGACCGGCACCACGGTCCAGCTCGTCGCCCGCGAACGGCCCCACGTTCCGATCCTTGCGCTGACGACCGTGCCCCAGACGCTGCGCCGGCTCTGCCTGGTCTGGGGCGTCCATTGCGTGCTGGCCGAGCGCATCGACCGCTTCAAGTCCGCCGTCGTCTCCGCCGTCCGCGCCGCCCGGTCCGAGGGCTTCGCGACCGAGGCCGACCAGATCGTCGTCACCGCAGGCGTCCCCTTCAACGTCAAGGGCACCACCAACATCCTGCGCGTCGCCCCCTGCGACGAACGCCTGATCTACGCCAGCGACCCGGAATGAAACGGGCGCCCCAAGGGGCGCCCGATCCGGACCCGAAAGGCGCGCCTTACGCGTGCCGGCTGCGGTGGCCGATGTTGTAATAGTTGCCGGTCCGCGTCGCGAGGTAGGGCTCGAGCGGGATTTCCTCCTGCTTGAGGAACCCTTTCTGCGGCAGCTTGCCCGCCTTCACCATCTCGATCACCGCGACGACCGAGGCCGAGGTGGTCCAGGCGATCGCGGTCCGCGACTTGCCGCCGATCTCGATCGGGTAGTAGGCGCGTACGAATTCCTTGCGGCGCATCTGGCCGCCGGTCATGCCTTCGGCCGCGACATGGACATAGACCACGTCCTCGTCGACCGGGGGCTTGGCGTTGGTCAGGATCCGCCCCGCCTCGGCCCGGTTTTCGCGCATCAGAAGCTCGTGGAAGAAGAAGTTCATCAGCTTCACATGGCCAGGATAGCGCATGGTCTTGTAGTCCAGGTTCTCGATCCGGTCGGCATAGGTCTCGGTCATCGTGCCAAGCCCGCCAGAGGTGGTGAAGGCTTCAAGCTGCATGCCGTCGATGTAGATCGTCTCGAGCCATTCCATCGCCGAAACCGTCTTCTGCACGCCCTCTTCGATCACGTCGCAGTCGTTCAGATATTCGTTGACGACGCCTTCGGGCGACCAGTTGAAGGCATAGCCCAGAAGCCCGGTCGGGTTCTGCGGCAAGGCACCGACGCGCAGGCGGATCGAGCGGACCTTGTCGAACTGTTCGGCCAGATGCGCGCCGACGATGCCGACGAAGCCCGGCGCCAGCCCGCACTGCGGCGCCATCAGCCCCTTCGAGGTCTTGGCAAGCTCGCGGATGTGCTTGGTCGTCGGCACGTCCTCGGTCAGGTCGAAATAGTGCAGGCCAAGGCCATGGGCGACGGTCGAGACGCCGATGTTCAGGTGGTAGGGCAGGCAGGACAGGATCGCCTCCTGACCCTTCAGCACCTCGGCCAGGCCTTTGGTGTCGGTCAGGTCGGCGACCTTGGTGGCGAAGGGCGCCTTGACCGCGCGGGCGTCGATGCCCGTGACCTCGAAGCCCGAGGCTTGCAGAAGTTCGGCGGCCAGATGGCCGACCTTGCCAAGGCCAAGAACGGCAACTTTGGTGAATGACATGGAATATCCTTTAGGTCCGGGGCCCTGCCAAAGGGCGAGCCCGCACGGGTGAGAGCCGCTTTTTGCCGGACCACGGCGACGAAAACACCGGTCATTTCGTCAGAAAGACGCGCCATTTGGTGATTTATGACGGCCTGACCGGCGAAATGCCTGCCCGGCGTCACGATAAGCAACGGGCCGCCCCGGCAAATGCGGGGCGGCCCGGTCAGGCCTTGTTCAAGGGGCGCGCGTCAGATGTCGAACTGCACGCCCTGCGCCAGCGGCAGCTTCGCCGAATAGTTCAGCGTATTCGTCTGCCGCCGCATGTAGCCCTTCCAGGCGTCCGAGCCCGATTCGCGCCCGCCGCCGGTTTCCTTCTCGCCGCCGAACGCGCCGCCGATCTCGGCGCCCGAGGGGCCGATGTTGACGTTGGCGATGCCGCAGTCCGAACCCGACGCCGACAGGAAGCTTTCCGCCTCACGCATGTTCAGCGTGAAGATGCAGGACGACAGGCCCTGCGGCACGTCGTTCTGCATGGCGATGGCTTCGTCCAGCGTGTCATAGCCCATGACGTAGAGGATCGGCGCAAACGTCTCTTCGCGCACCGTGTCGGTCTGGCCCGGCATCTCGACGATGGCGGGGCTGACATAGTTGCCCGCCGGCACGTTCGCCGTGACCGCCTTGCCGCCATGGACCTTGCCGCCCTCGGCCTTGGCCCGGTCGATCATGCCCATCATCTTGTCGCGCGCGGCCTTGTCGACCAGCGGCCCGACCAGCGTGCCGTGCTGGCGCGGATCGCCGACCGGCAGGCTGGCGTAGGCCTTCGACAGTTTCGCGACCAGCTCGTCCTTGATCGAGTTGTGCGCGATCAGGCGGCGGAGCGAGGTGCAGCGCTGGCCGGCGGTGCCGACGGCCGAAAAGACGATGGCGCGCACCGCCATGTCCATGTCGGCCGAGGGTGCGACGATCATCGCATTGTTGCCACCCAGTTCCAGGATCGAGCGACCCCAGCGCGCCGCGACCTTCGGGCCGACGATGCCGCCCATCCGGGTCGAGCCGGTGGCCGACAGGATCGGCACGTCCTTCGACGCGACAAGCGCCTCGCCCAGCGCCGGGCCGCCGATCACCAGCTGGCACAAGTCCGCCGGCGCGTCCGCACCAAACCGCTTCAGCGCGCGCTCCATGATCTTCTGCGTGGCGATGGCGGTCAGCGGCGTCTTTTCCGACGGCTTCCAGATCACCGGATCGCCGCAGACAAGCGCCAACGCCGTATTCCAGGCCCAGACCGCGACCGGGAAGTTGAAGGCGGTGATGATCGCGCAAGGTCCAAGCGGATGCCAGGTCTCCATCATCCGGTGGCCGGGCCGTTCCGACGCGATGGTCAGGCCGTAGATCTGGCGCGACAGGCCGACCGCGAAGTCGCAGATGTCGATCATCTCCTGCACTTCGCCCAGGCCTTCCGAGGTGATCTTGCCGACCTCGAGCGTCACGAGCGCGCCCAGCTCGGCCTTGGCCGCGCGCAGCTCTTCGCCCAGAAGCCGCACCAGCTCGCCCCGGCGGGGCGCCGGCACGTCGCGCCAGGCGCGGAAGGCGGCCTGTGAGCGGGCAATCACCTCCGGCATGCTGGCCGCGTCGGTCTGGTGGACGCGCGCCAGTTCGGCGCCGTCGATGGGCGAATGCACGGCAAGTGTGCCGCCGGTCAGATCGGCCTTGGTCAGGCCCGCGGCCTTCAGGATCTCGTCATGGGTCATCGGGGTCTCCTCAGATAACGGTGGCGCGCTGGTCGTCCATGCCCATGGCGGCAAGGACCGGCGCGGTTTGTTGCAGCGCCTGAAAGTCCGCCTTGGACCCCATGTCGCGCCAGTTGGCAAGAATGAGCGATTGAGCAACGGCTCCGCCCAATGTGGTGCCGGGGCCGGTGACGATGAAGAGGTCCGGCGCAAATTCCCGCGCCGCGACCCGGATCGCATCGGTGAAGTCGTAGGTCTCGGTCACCTGGTGGCCGAGCGTATAGTCCCAAAGCGCCGCCGGATCGGTGGCGCCCGGCCACCAGATCGCGCCGCGCCCGTCCACCATCGGCAGCCGGGGCTGGCCGAAAAGCGCAGGCGCCAGCCGCGCCCGGCCACGTTCGGCGACCGGCGCCTGAAGGGCCGAATGGAAGGCCGCGTGATTGGCGAGTCGCAGCGGGAAGCGGCCCTGCACCGGCGGCACCGACGCCTCGAACGCCTTCAGCCCCTCGTCGTTGCCGGCCAGAACCAGCATGCCCCCCAGGTCGATCGACAGCGCCAGCACATGGCCCGGCCTTGCCGCGATTTCCGCCACCAGCGCCAGCAGCCCGGCCTTGCGCGCCGGGTCCGGCCGCCAGTCGTCGCCCACGAACGGATAGATGGTCTGCCCGCCGATCAGCGCCTCCTGCATCAGCGTGCCCATGGTGTTCACCACCTGAAACCCCGCCTCGGCGCTCAGCGCGCCCCCGCAGGCCAGCGTCGAATACCAGCCCATCGAATTGCCGGTAACCGCCACGACCTCGACCTTACCGGGGTCGATGGCGCGGAAATCACCAAGCGTAGCGGCATAGATCAGCCCGCTTGCGTTGTCGCCCCGCGTGTGGCGCGCGACCGAATAGGTGGCAGCACTGTCGAGCGCGGTGAGCGTCTCCTGCCCCAGCCCCTCGCGCACCGCATCGAAGCGCGCCAGAAGCGGCTTGTCGGTGAACTGGCGGCCCAGGACACCCAGCTCGGTCTTCGTGTAGGTGCCCCGGCCGGGGCAGATGACGACGGCGGTCTTGCGGCTCATTTTCCGCCCCCGATCAGGGCCTTCGCGGCCGCATGGATACTGTCGGCCGACGGCATCGTCGCCGCATAGGCCGGTCCCGTGGCGATGAAGCTGTCCTCGGCCACCACGCGTGCCAGGGGCACGTCGGTCCGTTCCGTGTAAAGCGCCATCAAGGCCTCGGCCACGCCGCCCGAACGCCGGGTCTCGTCCACAATCAGGATGCGCTTGGCACCCTCGACCGCCTGAACCAGCCCCTCGACCGGCAGGGGCGACAGCCAGCGCATGTCGACGACGCGGGTCTTGACCCCCTCGGCCGCCACCCGCGCCTGGGCCTGGCGCGACAGGTAGGTGCCGTTGCCGAAGGTCACGATGGCCAGATCCGTGCCATCGCCATGAACCCCAACCTCGCCCAGCCCGATGATCTCGGACGGGTCCGGATAGCGCGTCATCCAGCCACCGTCCTTGTCGGCCAGAAGGTCGCGCATCGGGTAAAGCGCGATGGGTTCCAGGAACACCACCACCCTTTGTTCCTCGCGCGCCAGCCGCACGCATTCGCGCAGCATCCGCGCGGCATCGGCGCCATTCGACGGCACCGCGAGGATCACCCCCGGAATGTCGCGCAGGACGGCAACCGAGTTGTCGTTGTGGAAATGCCCGCCAAAGCCCTTCTGGTAGCCGAGCCCGGCAATGCGCAGCACCATCGGGTTGGTGAACTGCCCGTTCGAGAAGAAGGAAAGCGTCGCCGCCTCGCCGCGGATCTGGTCCTCGGCATTGTGCAGATAGGCCAGGAACTGGATTTCCGGCATCGGCAGGAAGCCGTTCTGCGCCATGCCGATGGCAAGGCCCAGGATCGACTGCTCGTCCAGAAGCGTATCGACCATCCGGTCCTGCCCGAACCGCTGCCAGAGCTTTTGGGTCACGCCATAGACGCCGCCCTTGCGGCCCACATCCTCGCCCATCAGGACGATTTCGCCATGCTCCAGCATCAGGTCCGTCAGCGCCCAGTTGATGAGGCGCGACATGATCTGCGGTTCGTCCATCTGCTTCATGTCGCCGCCGAAGGTCGCCGCCCGCGCTTCGGGCGTGGGACCGTTCGTCGGCTTGCAGACCCGGCGCGGCGGGATGAGGCTCGCCATCACCTCGGCCGCGGCTTTCAGCCGCGGGCGCTTCACGGCATCGGCCGCGACCCGCCCGACCCGCGCCGCCGTGTCATTGTAAATCGCCAGCGCCTCGGCCGGATCGAGCGCACCGGCCTCGTCCATCAGCCGGACCGAGTGCAACAGCGGATCATGCGCCTCTTCCGCCTCGACCTCATCGCGGGAAAGATAGGTCGTGGGCACGTCGGCCCCGGCATGGCCGTAAAGCCGTATCGTCTTCACATGCAGGAAGGCGGGCTTGCGGCGGTTGCGCACATAGTCCGCCGCCTCGCTCGCCACGCGGAACGTGTCGTAGATGTCGAGCCCGTCGCAGTGGAAATACTTGATGCCGGGCCGGTTCTGGAACCCCGCAGCGATCCAGCCCTTCGGCGTCTTGGTGGAAATGCCGATGCCGTTGTCCTCGCAGACAAAGAGAAGCGGCAGGGGAATCGACTGGTAGGAGGTCCAGCCAGCCGTGTTGAAGGCGACCTGCGCCGTGGCATGGTTTGCGGACGCATCGCCGAACGAACAATAGACGATCGAATCGTCCGGCAGTTCCTGATGTTCCGGCCGGTGGCGCCGCGCGGCACCGATGGCATAGGCCGCGCCCACGGCCTTCGGCAGGTGCGAGGCAATGGTCGAGGTCTGGGGCGGTATGGCCAGCGCCTTCGACCCTAGAACCTTGTGCCGGCCGCCCGAAATCGGGTCATCGGAACTCGCCGCAAAGGACAGGAGCATGTCCCAGGCGATGGTCTGGCCCGGAACCTGCCCCGCCCGCGCGATCTGGAAGGCCGCATCGCGGTAATGCAGGAACGCCATGTCGCTGGGCCGAAGCGCCAGCGCGACGGCGGCCAGCCCCTCATGCCCCGACGAGCCGATCGTGTAGAACCCCTGCCCCGCCTTCTGCATCGCCCGGCTCTGCCGGTCGAGCGCGCGCGTCAGGCACCCCGCGCGATAGGCGGCAACCGCCTCGGGCGCGGACAGCGGCCCGGACGGCGCCTCGCCTTGCGGAAAGTCGCGGGCCGCGACGCGGCGCAGGAAGTTGTCGTGAACGATCTCGGCGCGGTCCATGTCACTCCACCATGCAAACTCATCTGTTTCCAAATATCCCCGCCGGAGGCTTCGGCGGTTGGGTCGGGAGCCTCCGGCGGGGATATTTATGAACAGATGAAATCAGAAGAAGGCCTGCAACCCGGTGATGGCGCGGCCGAGGATCAGGGCGTGAACGTCATGCGTGCCTTCGTAGGTGTTGACGGTTTCCAGGTTCACCATGTGGCGCATGATCTGGAAATCTTCCTGGATGCCGTTGCCGCCATGCATGTCGCGGGCGTGGCGCGCAATCTCCAGCGCCTTGCCGCAGTTGTTGCGCTTGATGACCGAGATCATCTCGGGCGCGGCATTGGCCTCGTCCATCAGCCGGCCGACGCGGAGCGAGGCTTGCAGGCCCAGCGAAATCTCGGTCAACATGTTGGCAAGCTTCAACTGGTAGATCTGGGTCTGCGCCAAGGGCTTGTTGAACTGCTTGCGGTCAAGCCCATACTGGCGGGCGGCGTGGAAGCAGGCCTCGGCCGCGCCGAGAACGCCCCAGGAAATGCCGTAGCGCGCGCGGTTGAGGCAGCCGAACGGCCCCTTGAGCCCCTCGACGTTCGGCAGAACCGCATCCTCGCCGACCTCGACGTCCTTCATCACGATCTCGCCCGTGATCGAGGCGCGAAGGCTCAGCTTGCCACCGATCTTCGGCGCCGACAGGCCCTTCATGCCCTTTTCCAGGACGAAGCCGCGGATCTTGCCGCCATGCGCGTCGGACTTGGCCCAGACCACGAACACATCCGCGATCGGCGCGTTCGATATCCACATCTTCGACCCGTTCAGCACATAGCCGTTCGCGGTCTTGACGGCGCGGGTCTTCATGCCCGCGGGGTCGGAGCCCGCGTCGGGTTCGGTCAGGCCGAAACAACCGATGAATTCGCCCGAGGCGAGCTTCGGGAGGTACTTCTTGCGCTGCTCTTCCGAGCCGTAGGCATAGATCGGATACATCACCAGCGAGGACTGGACCGACATCATCGACCGGTAGCCCGAATCGACCCGCTCGACCTCGCGCGCGATCAGCCCGTAGCTGACATAGGACGCGCCGAGCCCGCCGTATTCCTCGGGCACCGTGACGCCCAGAAGGCCCATCTCGCCCATCTCGCGGAAGATCGCGGGGTCGGTCTTTTCCTCGCGGTAGGCTTCGGTGACGCGCGGTTGCAGCTTGTCCTGCGCATAGGCGCGGGCCGCGTCGCGCAGCATCCGCTCATCCTCGGTCAGCTGCTCGTTCAGGCGGAAGGCGTCTTCCCAGTCGAAGCGGCTCAGATCGGGGGCGTCCTTGGGTTTCAGGGCCATGATGGTTCCTCAGGTCAGCGATTGACAGAAGCGGGCGATACGTTTGCAGGCCTCGGTCAGCGAGGCGCGCGAATAGGCGTAGGACAGGCGGAAGTGGCCGGGCACGCCGAAGGCGCGGCCGGGGACGAGGGCCACGCCCTCGGACTTCAGGAGCGCCTGGCAGAAGTCGGCGTCCTTTTCGATCCGCGTTCCGTCCGGCGCGGTCTTGCCGAAGGTCGCGGTGCAGTCGGGGAAGAGGTAGAAGGCGCCGTCCGCCGACCCCGACCGGATCATGCCGGTCTGGTTCAGCGCGTCGCGCACCATGTCGCGGCGCGCGCGGAAATCGTCGTTGCGCTCGGCCAGCATCTGCTGGTCCCCGGTCAGCGCGGCAAGCGCCGCCGCCTGGCTGACCGACGAGGCGCCGGAGGTGATCTGCCCCTGCACCGCCACCATCGCGTCGATGAGCCGCCGGGGCGCGATCCCCCAGCCGATCCGCCAGCCGGTCATGGCATAGCTCTTCGACACGCCGTTCACGATCAGCATCCGGTTCGCCATGTCCGGCGCCACCACGCGGAACGAAGTGAAGGGGACGTAGCAGATATGCTGGTAGATCTCGTCCGCGATGACGCCGACATGGGGGAAGTCCAGCAGCACCTCTGCCAGCGCACGCAGCTGGGCGGCCGAATAGACCGCACCCGAAGGGTTGCCGGGCGAATTGAGGAGAAGCCAGCGCGTCCGGGGCGTGATTGCGGCACGGAGTTGGTCGGGCGTGATCGCAAAGCCGCTATCGGCCGTCGTCGGCACCACCACGGGTTTGCCGCCGCAGACGCCGATGATGTCGGGATAGCTCGTCCAGTAGGGCGCGCCGAGGATCACCTCGTCGCCGGGTTCCAGCGTCGCGAAAAGCGCATTGAAGATGACCTGCTTGGCGCCGGTGCAGACGATGACCTCGCCTACTTCGGGCTTGTAGCCGTTCACCCGCTCGCAATCCGCCGCGATCGCCTGGCGCAGCGCCAGCGTGCCCACCGTCGCGGTGTAGGTCGTCTCGCCACCCTGGGCCGCGCGGTAGGCCGCGTCGATCACGACAGGGGGAGTCGGAAAGTCCGGCTCGCCGGTGCCGAGCGAGATCACATCGTGCCCCGCCTTCTTCATCGCCGCAGCCGCTTCGGAAATCTGAAGGATTTCCGAGAGTTCCACAGAAGCGATGCGCGCGGCGCGGCGCAGCGGGTCGGTCAGCTGTTCGGACATGGGCTTTTCCCGGGGACTATCGGATGCGCCTATGCCCATAGGCCATTGTTCACCGCAAGAATACCCCTATTCTGGCGATGAACTATGCACGGAGCGCATAGATGGCCGTTCCCCGCCGCCTTCTGCCCTCGGTCAGCCTGCTGACCGCCTTCGAATCGGTCTGCCGCACCGGCTCGACGCTTGCTGCGGCACGCGACCTGGACCTGACGCAAGGCGCCGTCAGCCGGCTGATCCAGAACCTGGAAGCGCAGATCGGCGTCACCCTGTTCCTGCGGCAGGGCCGCCGCCTGGTCCCGACCGAGGGCGCGCTCGCCTATGCCCGCGATGTCGCGAAGGCGCTCGACCTGATCTCGCGCGGGTCGATGCGGGTGCGCTCGAACGCCGGGGGCGGCACTCTGTCGCTGTCGATCCTGCCCACCTTCGGCACGCGCTGGCTCGCCCCCCGCCTGCCGCGCTTCCTGGCCGCCCATCCGGGCATCACCATCAACCTCGGCACGCGTCTCCGCCCCTTCGATTTCGAGGAAGAGGGCTTCGATGCCGCCATCCATTTCGGCACCGAAAGCTGGCCCGACGCGGGCTTCCAGAAGCTTTTCGACGAACGGCTGGTGGCCTGCGCCAGCCCGGCCTTCCTGGCCGACCACCCGGTCGCGGGGCCCCGCGACCTTCTGACCCTGCCGCTCTTGCAGCTGGAAACCCGCCCCGGAGCCTGGGCCGGCTGGTTCCGCCAGAACGGGGTCGAGACGAACCTGCCCTATGGCATGCTCTTCGACCAGTTCGGCCCGATGATCCAGTCGGCGATCTTCGGCCTGGGCGTGGCTCTGCTGCCCGACTTCCTCGCCCGGTCGGAACTGGCCGACGGGCGCCTTGTCGCGGCATGGGGCGCGCCGACGCCGGGCGATGGCAGCTATTACCTGGTCTGGCCGCGCGTCGGCGAATGGTATCCGCCCCTGCAGGCCTTCCGCACCTGGCTGGCGACCGAGGCAGAGGACCCCGACGGCACCGCCTATCTGCCGGGTTGAAAAGCCCGCGCCCAGACCGCATGGTCGCGCCATCATGGCCGAACGCCCCGACATCCACGACCGCCTGGCCACCGCGCTCAAGGCCGCGCGCAAATCGAAGGGGCTGAGCCTCGACGCCGTCGCGCGCCTGTCGGGCGTCAGCCGCTCGATGGTCAGCCAGATCGAGCGTGGCGAGAGCAGCCCGACGGTTGCGACGCTCTGGAACCTGACCCAGGCGCTGCAGGTCGATTTCGCCGGGCTTCTGGAGGGGCGTGCGGCGCCGGACATCGAGGTCATCCGCGCGGATGCCGCGCCGACCATCGACGGGCGCGGCCAGGGCGTGCGCATCCGCATCCTGTCGCCGGCCGAAGAGGCGGGCCATCACGAGGTCTACGACCTGACGTTCGCCCCCGGCGGCGCGCTGGTTTCAGACCCCCACAGCCCCGGCTGCCGCGAGCATCTGACGGTTCTTCAGGGCACCGTCACCGTCCGCTCGGGCGAGGACGGCCAGACGCTCGCCCTTGGCGACACGGCCCGCTACCTGGCCGACCGGCCGCATTCGATCCGCGCGGGCGATGCGCCGGCGCGCGCGATCCTGATCGTGCAGAACAGTTAGGACAGACTCGGATCACGCCCTACGCTCGGCCGGGCCGGGCGGGATCAGGAAACGCACAGCGTTTCCCCCGCCCGTGTGGGAACATGTCCGCTGGACCGTTTGTGTCACTCACCGACAGAGGCCAGCGCCTGCCCCGGTGGGCGCGAAGCGCCCGCCATGGGCGGGGCGGGGCGGGCGCTGGCCGATGGCCTTTGGGCCATCGGCAGGGACAAAAGGCATGTCCACCGCATGGCAGAGTCACTTGCCTCTGCCAATCGGACCCGCCCGGCCGCCCCTAGCCGACCACCAGCCGCCCGTCCCTGACGCCCGTCACCCGCGCCGTGACCACGGCCCCCTCAGGCTGCGGCTCCGCGAAATCGACCTCGGTGAACTGCTCAGTCCGCCCCATGGACGCGCTTTCCGTCAGGATCCTATGCTCGCGCCCGACCTGCGCCGCCAGGTGCGCCTGCAACGCCACCTCTCCCGCGACCCTCAAACGCGCCGCCCGCTCGCGCACCGCAGGACCGGCAACCTGCGGCATCCGCGCCGCAGGCGTGCCCTTGCGGGGGCTGAAGGGAAAGACATGCAGGAAGGTCAGGCCGCAGTCCTGCACCAGCGCGAGCGACTGGGCGAACATTTCTTCTGTCTCGGTCGGAAAACCCGCGATCAGGTCGGCGCCGAACACCATGTCAGGACGAAGCCGCCGGGCCTCCTCGCAAAACCGGATCGCATCCTCGCGCAGGTGCCGCCGCTTCATCCGCTTCAGGATCAGATTGTCACCCGCCTGCAAGGACAGGTGCAAATGCGGCATGAGGCGCGGCTCGGTCGCAATCGCCTCCATCAGCATCGGATCCGCCTCGATCGAATCGATCGACGAAATCCTGAGCCGCCGCAGGTCCGGCACCAGCCGCAAGAGCCGCATGACCAGATCGCCGAGCCTCGGCTCGCCCGGCAGGTCGGCCCCCCAGCTCGTCAGGTCGACCCCGGTCAGCACCACCTCGGCAAAGCCCTTGCGGACCAGCCGCTTCACCTGCTCGACCACCACCCCGGCGGGGACCGAGCGCGAATTGCCGCGCCCGTAGGGGATGATGCAGAAGGTGCAGCGGTGGTCGCAGCCGTTCTGCACCTGCACATAGGCCCGGTGCCGCCCGAAGCCGTCGATCAGGTGCCCGGCCGTCTCGCGCACACTGAGGATGTCGTCAACCATGACCCGCTCGGTCGTGCCGATGAAATCCGGGGCGCCGAGCGCGCGCCACGTCTCGGGCCGCATCTTCTCGGCATTGCCGATGACGCGCGTGACCTCGGGCATGGCGGCGAAGGTCTCGGGCTCGGTCTGCGCCGCGCAGCCCGTGACGATTACCGGCGCGCCGGGGTTGTCGCGCGCAAGTCGGCGGATGTCCTGCTTGGCCTTGCGGACCGCCTCGGCCGTCACCGCGCAGGTGTTGACGATGACCGCATCCCTCAGGCCCGCCGCCTCGGCCAGCTCCTTCATCGCTTCTGTCTCATAGGCATTGAGCCGGCAGCCGAAGGTCTGGAAGACCGGCGCCGAGGTCATGACCCCGCCCCGGCCAGAAAGGCCGGCGAAAGGCGGCCGTCAAACACCGCAGCGACCGGCCCGGTAAACCAGATGCCATCCTCGCGCCAGTCGACCTCCAGCACGCCGCCGTCCAGGTCCAGCACCACCCGCCGACCCGTCAGCCCACGCAGGTGCGCCGCGACGGCCGAAGCGCAGGCCCCGGACCCGCAGGCGAGCGTGACGCCCGTCCCCCTTTCCCAGACCCGCATCCTCAGCCGATCCGGCCCGGCCACCGACACGAACTCGACGTTGGTGCCTTCGGGGAACAGCGCGTCCCGCTCATGCCGCGGCCCGTCGCGCGCGGGGTCCACCGCCCCGGCGTCCGGGACGATGTGGACCATGTGCGGATTGCCCATGCCGACCGCGACCGGCAGGCCGGGGCGCGGCAGGCGCAGGGGGTCGATCGCGCGGGCCAGCGGGATGGCCTGCCACCCCATCTGCGGCGCGCCCATGTTGACCCAGACCCGTCCGCCCTCGTCGCGCTCCGCCAGCAGGATGCCGCGCGCCGTCCGGAACCTGAGCTTGTCGGTCCCGAGCGCCTCCATCATCAACGAGGCCACGCACCGGCTCGCGTTGCCGCAGGCCCCCGCCCGGCTGCCATCCGCATTCCAGAAGTCGAGCGCGAAGTCCGCAAGCCCCGCATCGTCGCGAATCTCGGCCAGCTGGTCGAAGCCCACGCCCCGGTGCCGGTCGCCGAGCGCACGCGCCAGCGCCTCGGTCGTGACCGGCGCCCGCCCCCGGCTGTCGATCACCACGAAATCGTTGCCAGCCCCGTGCATCTTGTAAAAGGCCGTGCCGGGATCGCGCGCAGGTTCCACCACGGCTGCCACCCCGGGCGCCGTCGCCAGGAGCGCGGCACCGTCGTCGGGCCGGTCAGGGGCGGTCGTTTCATCCATGCCCGCCCTATAGCCAACCCCGCCGCTTTTTGCCAGCACCCCCCGGTTTCCCCCTTGACCGCCCCCCACCGCCTTCATAAAGAGGCGCCCTGTGTGGGCCCGTAGCTCAGTTGGTAGAGCAACTGACTTTTAATCAGTGGGTCACAGGTTCGAATCCTGTCGGGCTCACCACTGACATCTAAGGCTTAGGCGGAAACGCCTGGGCCTTTTGTTTTTCCGGGCGACCGGCAGGCTATGACATCGCGGGTTTTCGCCGGTGCTCCGGCAGGCGCGGGGATCGCGCGGACTGGCCAAAGAAATCGTTCTACAGTCGGGACGGCGCCGCGAGGGACCCAAACGTCATCCTGGTCGGCGAGATCCGTGACGAGGAAACGGCCGAGATCGCCGGCCGCGCGGCCCAGGTCGGGCGCATGGTCCTGTCGGCATTGCACACAAATTCGGCGAAGGGCGAGCTAACCCGCCTGACCGAACTGGGTGTCGCGCCCTATTTGGTGCGAGATATCCTGCACGGTGTGCTGGCGCAGAGCCTCAACCCGGTTTCATGCAAGGCTTGCCTGGGCGCCGACTGCCGGACTTGCGGTGGCAGCGGCATCGGAGGGCGGCGGCTGAAAGTCGAGTTGCCCGCGGGGGGAGCTGGAGGGGTGAGGGTTAGGGCCGCCCAAGGGGCCGCCGGTATAGGCGTAAATTGCCTATACAATTGGGGCGGATTTTGAGAGTAATAGGCCAATTGTCTGGCGTGCAGTCATTCGATCCCCTCCCCGTCGCAGGGGAAAACCTCCTCGAAGAGTGCACCAATTATCTTGGCCTTCTTGCAGCGGTTCACAAACTCCTCTGAAAATACCGGATATCCCCAGAACTCAATCCCTTCACCCGTGCGGAATATATGGGGGGCGTCCGCGGGCACGTCACGCAATACAAGGTCGATGAACCTGTACCGGCGCCCGCAATCATGTGCGCGCCAAGTTGAGCGATCCTCGTCAAGGCAGGGAATGATCATCTCCGGGCGGACGAAGTAGAAATCAACTTCGCCAATCTTGAGCGGCATGGCTGTCACGATCTTGTCGACCAGATCGCGCAGGTGGGCATCGAAGTGCGAGGCGCGCGCAAAAAGGCGCCCCCCTCCGGCACGAAGTCGGGGTTTTTCTTTGCCTTTGGGGTTGGGCTGAACTCCCACCCGAGTTGCGACAAGTCCAGCGGGGGATAATCCCGCCGCCATTCCGGCAATTGATCGCGAGGCAGGAAGAAATGCTCGACCTGCCAGACTGTTCCCAAGGAAAGAATTTGGCGAAATCTTGCGCGGTGTTGCGGGTCAACTTGCGCAAAGCGGTCAACGCAGAAGTATCCTTGGGTCGATTTCTCTTTCCCTTACGGCTTTGAACCGATCCGCTTGTCGACGGTTCCGAAGTTTGCCTCATGGTCCAGTATTGGGGTGCGGTGGAACTTGAAGATGTTCCCACAGCGGTCTCGCTTTTAGCCCACTTTGCGCGAGAGCCATTTCTGTTTTATGGAACGTCGACCGGCCAGGCAAGCCAACCGGCAGAGGTCACTCTTTCATGAACCAGTCTGGGTCGAGCCGGCCGGCCTTCCACTCTTTCAGGGTTGTTTCCGCAAAGACGCCGGCCTCACTATCCTCAACTTTCGCCAAGCGCTCGTAGGTCGCGCGGGCGAGCTTCGGGTTGAAGGGGATCAGGTTGAATGCTGCAGCGCTTGCGACGTACGACATAGGGTGGTCTAGAAGGGACTCAAAGAACGCCGCTCCACCGTCAGTGCTATGAAGTCTGATCTTCCGAGCCGCAAGATACAGTTTATCATAAAGCTTGTTCGATCTCTTGTGACCGTACTCTTCTCTTGCCTTGTGGAATGCAACGGCGGCTGCGAGATAGTCCTCTTCATCAGTATTTTTTGGGGTCTTTTTCATACTGTTTCATCTCACGATCGAGGAGTTTTTTACCATATTCGTATTGCTCTTTGAAGGTTTTATCGCTCAACCAGTCCCTCAGTGTCTTGCCATTGGTGAAATCAAACCCCTTCGATACAGCCTTGCACCCGACGCCCCGGGGCACCCCCGCCCCCGCCTTGCGCTTTTGCCCCCTACCCTTCCCGATCCGGATCATAGCCCAGAAGCCTCAGCGCATTCAGCGTCACGAGGACCGTCGCCCCGGTATCGGCCATGATGGCGATCCAGAGCCCGGTGAGGCCAAGAACCGACGTGACCAGGAAGACCCCCTTCAGGCACAGCGCCAGGGTGACGTTCTGGCGGATGTTGGCCATGGCCTGGCGCGACAGGCGGATTATCGCGGGAATGTCCGTCACCCGGTCGCGCAGGATGGCGGCATCGGCGGTTTCAAGCGCCACGTCGGTGCCCGACCCCATCGCCACCCCTACGCTGGCCTGCTTCAGGGCCGGCGCGTCGTTGATGCCGTCGCCGATCATCATCACGCCGCCCTGACCGCTCATCTCCCTGATCGCGCCCAGCTTGTCCTCGGGCATCATGTCGGCCCTGAACTCCATGCCAAGCTGCCCGGCGATGGCGGCCGCGGTGCGGGGATTGTCGCCGGTCAGGATGACCGCGCCGACGCCCAGCGCCTTCAACTGCCGGACCGCCTCGGCCGCGTCCACGCGCGGCTCGTCCCGCATGGCGATCAGGCCAAGGGGCGTCCCCTCGCGGTAGACGGCAACGGCGGTCTTGCCATCCTCCTCGAAGCCCGTGGCCCGGCGCACGCCCGGCTCGTCCAGGCCGCCCGTCTCGGCCGCAAGGCGGGGCGAGGCGACCCAGGCCGGCGCATCGCCGACCGTGGCGACCACCCCCTTGCCCATCAGCGCCTTGGCATCCCGCGACGGCAGGGGCGCGACGCCCGCGTCGGCGGCCCGCTTCAGGATCGCGGTAGCCAGGGGGTGGCTCGACCCCGTCTCGACCCCCGCCGCCACCGCCAGAAGCTCGGCCTCGGTCGTCTGCCCGAAGGGCACGAGGTCCGTCACCACCGGCCGGCCATGGGTCAGCGTGCCGGTCTTGTCGAAGGCGATGCGGCGGACCTGCGAGGTCGCCTCGAGGACCGCGCCGCCCTTCATCAAGAGCCCGCGCCGCGCCCCCGTCGACAGGGCCGACGCGACCGATGCCGGGACCGAGATCACCAGCGCGCAAGGGCAGCCGATCAGCAGAAGCGCCAGCCCGCGATAGACCCAGGTGTCCCAGGGCTGGCCGTAGGCCAGCGGCGGCACCAGGATCACCAAGAGGGCAACGGCGACGATGGCCGGCATGTACCAGCGGCTGAAGCGGTCGATGAAGCGCTCGGTCGGCGCGCGCGACTCTTCGGCCTCTTCGACCAGCCGGATGATGCGGGCGATGGTGTTGTCCTCGGCCGCCTTCGTCACCCTCACCCGCAACGCGGCCTCTGTATTGATCGAACCCGCAAAGACCGCATCACCGGGGCCGCGCGTCCGGGGCACGCTCTCGCCCGTCACCGGGCTTTCGTCGACGCCCGACGTGCCCTCGACCACCTCGCCGTCCGCCGGAATGCGGTCGCCGGGGCGCACCAGCGCGACCTGGCCAAGTGTCAGGCTCGCGGCGGGCACCTCGCGCGCCACCCCGTCGATTTCAACTAGCGCGGTCTTGGGCACCAGGTTGGCGAGCGCCCGGATACCGTCCCGCGCCTTGCCGGCCGCGACGCCTTCCAGCACCTCGCCCACCGCGAACAGGAAAACAACCAGGGCCGCCTCTTCTGCCGCGCCGATGAAAAGCGCGCCGACCGCTGCGACGGTCATCAGGCTTTCGATGGTGAAGGGCTGGCCCATGCGCAGCGCGGCAAAGGCCCGCCGCGCCACCGGGGCCACGCCGATCAGGCAGGCCGCGACAAAGGCCCAGTTTCCGGCTTGCGGCACGAAAAACTTCACGACCCAGGCCGCCGCCAGCAGAAGCGCGGTAAAGATCACGAGCCTGCCCTTGCCGGTCTGATACCAGCTTTTCCCGCGATCGGCCGGGTCGTCATGGACATGGCCGGAGCTGCCATGACCCGGATCGGCGGCCGCCTTCGGCCCATGGTCATGGTCGTGATCATGATCGTGGTCGTGATTGTCATGCCCGTCCGCGCCCGGCATCACGAAGGCCTTGGGCCGCGCCGCCGCGCCAGTCGCCAGCCCGTAGCCAAGCGACTTCACCACCGCCTCGATCCTCTCTCGCCCCGCCCCGTCCGGCGCGCGCGTCAGCTTCAGCTTCTCGCTCATGACCGTGACGCTCACGTCGCTCACGCCCGGCAGCTTGCCGACCGCATCGCGGATCTTGGCGGCGCAGGACGCGCAGTCCATGCCCGTCACCGTCCATTCGCAGCGCTCACCAGCCTCACTCATCTTGTTCATCTCGACCCCGCAATCCCGGCAAAGCACCGGATCGAATCAGAACCTAATGGCTCTAGCAACTAGAGGTTCAAGAGGCGATTGACCCGGATCGCACCCGGATAGGGACCTCTTGAGCCGGGCCACGCGCGCCCCTAACTTCTATAGCGACTATAGGTTCAGGGAGGTCCGGATGCTGACCATCGGAAAACTCGGGCAGGCGGCGGGCGTGAAGGTGCCGACGATCCGCTATTACGAACAGATCGGCCTCTTGACCGAACCGGAACGCAGCGCCGGAAACCAGCGGCTCTACTCCCGCGCCACGCTCGACCGGCTGTGCTTCGTCCGCCACGCCCGCGACCTGGGCTTCACGCTCGAGGCGATCCGCGACCTGCTGAGCCTCTCGGACCACCCCGACCAGCCCTGCGCCGCCGCCGACGCCATCGCCAAGGCCCAATTGGCCGAGGTCGAAAGCCGGCTGGAACGCCTGACCGCGCTGAAGGCAGAGCTTGAGCGGATGGTCGTCCAATGCGCCGGCGGCCGGATCGCCGACTGCCGGGTGATCGAGGCTCTGAGCGAGCCGGCTGCCGAAAAGGGGGCCGGAAGACGGAAGGACGACGCCGCAGGCGCGCTTGCCTAACTCCCCTCAGGCCGCCCGGAACGTCCCGCTATTGGCCTCGTAGCAATAGCGCCCCCGATGCCGGTCCGCGGCTTCCGGCAGCGCGCTCAGCGCGTCGGCGATGCGCCGGAACTCGGCCTCGGTCGTCAGGTAGCTCAGGTTGAAGCGCAGGAAGCCCGGCTTGTCCACCACATCGCCAGCCATGATCCGGTCGCGCAGCGCCTCGGACTGGGCGGTGTCGATGCCCAGAAGCGCATGGCCGTAAGGCCCCGCGCAGGCACAGCCGCCGCGCACCTGGATGCCGTGAAGGTCACTCATCAGGCGGGTGGCAAACTGGGGGTGGACGGCGCCGTCGGACCCCGGCTCGATCACCAGCGAAAAGATCGGCAGACGGTGGCAGCTCTGCTTGCCAAGCAGCCTCAGGCGCGGGACCCCCGCCAGATGCGCGATCATCCGGGCGGCGAGCGTGCGGTCGATCTCTTCGATCCGGGCCTGGCCCGCCACCTCTTTCACGATCAGCGCCAGCGCGGCGCCGATGTCGCCGATGACGTTCGGCGTACCCGCCTCTTCCCGGTCCGAGACGTTTTCCAGGTAGTCGTGCCACCGGTCCGACACATAGCGCACCGGCCGGCGCGTCCGACGCGGGGTCGAGCGTCATCGGCAGGTAGGGCCCGCCGCAGGCATAGTCCCAGACCGACAACGCGCCCGCCGCCTTCAGCCGCCGCGTGACCTCGGCCACGACGGTCAGGATGCCGGTCACGTTCGACGCGGCCGAGAAGGTGCCGACGATCAACCCGTCGGGATGGACGCGCCGCGCCCGCGCAAGTGCGGCATCCAGCGCCGCCAGATCGGGACCACCCTCGGCGGCTTCCGGGATCTCGATCACCTCGGCCCCGGATTCGCGCCAGGGCAGGATGTTGGAATGATGCTCGTATGGCCCATGCAGCACCGTAGCACCGCGCCCCTCTGCCACCGCCTCGCGCAGGCCGAACAGGTGAACCAGCCGGTTCAGCCCCGCTGTCGCGCCCGAGCCGCCGTAGATCACCGCCCCCGCCTCGGCCGCGCCGCAGATCCGCGCCACTTCGGCCCGCGCCGCACGCCTGAGCGCCGTCACATGGGCCCCGCAGTAGGAGGCTTCGGTGTGGCTGTTGGCGCAATAGGGCAGGATCCCGTCCATCACCGCCATCTCGACCTGCCGAAGCGCGCGGCCCGACGCGACATAGTCGACGTAAAGCATCGGCTGGGGGTCGAAGGGGCCGTAGACCAGCGCGTCCTTGCCGATCAGCCCCTCGCGCAGCCGGTCCAGCGTGTCGCCCCCCGCCAGGCTCGCGCGGAAGTTGGTGAAGAAGCGGGCGGGCGTCGGGAAGCGGTATGGCGAACCTTCTGGGCGTTCTGGGGGCGATAGGTATGAGTTTGCCACGTTCAGACGCGGCAAATGCCTTGAAGAGATCGGATTGATAGGGCAATTTTGGGTCAAATGACCCAAAATCCGGCAAAAATAGACGCAATTGACGCTGCGATCCTGCAGGCGCTGCAGGCCAACGGCTCGCTGTCGCAGCGCGCGCTTGCCGAACGTGTGGGCCTGTCGCAGAACGCCTGCCACCGCCGCCTGCAACGGCTGACCGAAGCGGGCGTCCTGAAGTGCGTCACGGTACGGATCGGCGCGGCGGCGCTCGGGCTCGACCTGACGGTTTTCGTGATGATCCGTACCCGCCACCATGACGCGGCCTGGATGAAGCGGCTGACCCAGCGCGTCGAAAGCATCCCCGACATCGTCGAGATTCACCGCGTGGGCGGCGACTGGGACTACATTCTCAAGGTCGTCACGACCGGCATGGCGGGCTACGACCGTGTCTATCGCGCACTAGTCGCCGATCTGGGATTTGAATCGGTGACCGGCATCTTCTCCATGGAAAGCGTGTTCGAGGGGCGGCCCCTGAAGGCGCCCTGAGGGCAGCCTGAGGGCAGGGAAAGACCCTTTTCAGGCGGGATAGACACGTATCCGGGCCAAACTCAGTCAGCCCGCGCGGCCTGTCCCTGCGGCCTCCGGTCCCCGGCGGCAAAGCTTGGCCCGACGCGCACCGGCGCCTCGCCCGCGTCTGCCGAGAGCCAGAGCGCGTCGAGTCCGTGCCGCGCGGCGAGTGCCGCGCCCTTCTGCCACCCGCAGACCAGAAGCGCCGTCGCCCAGGCATCGGCCACGGCACAACTGGCCGCAAGAACCGTGACCGAGGCGGGCGCATCCTCGACCGGCGCACCCTTCGCCGGGTCCATCGTATGCGAGAGCCGCCGCCCGCCTTCGGTGACGAAATGCCGGTAATCGCCCGAGGTCGCGACCGCCCGGTCCTCAAGCGTCAGGACCGACCGCACCGCGCGCCGCTCTGGTTCCGGCGCTTCGATCGCGACGGCCCAGGGCTGGCCGTCCGGGCGCGCGCCGAGGGCCCGCATCTCCCCGTCGATGCCGACAAGGGCCGAGCCGACGCCCAGCCCCCTGACGGCGATCGCCAGCCGGTCGACGCCATAGCCCTTGGCAATGCCGTTCAGGTCCAGCTGCACCGGCGCGCGCTTGCGGACCCGGCAGCCCTGAAGCTCGACCGCCTCCCACGCCGGGATGCGCGCGGTTGCGCGCGCTGCCCGGATCGCGCCGGGATCGGGCTCGCCGGGTCCGAAGCCCCAGGCCGCAACCGCATCGCCCATTGCCACATCGAACGCCCCACCCGACGCCCGGCCGATCGCCAGGCCCAGCATCAGGACCTGCGCCAGGTGGGCCGGTATCGTCAGCCATTCCCCGACCGGCGCCCGGTTCAGCGCCACGAGCGCGCTTTCGGGCCGCCAGAGCGACATCTGGGCATCCACCTCCTCGACCGCGGTCTGAAGCGCGCGGGCAAGGGGCAGGCTGTCCGTGCCCTCGGGCAGGCCCACGATGGCCGACCAGCGCGTCCCCATGGTCGGACCGTTCAGCGCCACCCGCACCAGCCCTGGCACTTGGCCGGGCGCCGGTCCCTGCAGCGCCTCGCGCGCCTGTCCGCGCATTGTCTGATCGGCAGGACTAGTAGCAATCTTCGACATAGCGACCCTCCGCCCTCAGCGCGGCGAGCGTCAGGCCGGTGGGTGCGAGGACCTGGCCCAGGACCTCTGCCACCCCCTGCGCCATGTCGCGCCCGCCGCAGACCATCACCCGCGCACCGCTGCGGATGAGGCGCGCCACCTGCTCGCCATCCCGCCGGAGCGCATCCTGCACATGATGCGGCCGCGCCCCGCGCGAGGTCGTCGTGACCAGCCGCGCGAGCCGCCCCTCAAGAAGCCAGCGCCGCCAGTCCTCGGCATAAAGAAAGTCGCTGTCGCGGTGGCGGTGCCCGAAATAGACCGTCACCGGCCGCTTCCACGAGTTTGACCGCACCATGCCGGCCAGCGGCCCGACCCCGGTCCCCGCCCCGATCAGGAGAAGCGGCACCCGGCCGCGCCCGGCATGGAAACCGGGATTGTGCCTGAGGAAGGCCGCGACCGTCGCACCGGGCTCCAGCGCCAGAAGCTGGCCCGAGGCGAGGCCGCCGGCCTGCTTCCTGACCACGATCTCAAGAAACCCGTCGCGCGTGCCAGAGGCCAGCGAATAGAAGCGCGGCAGGTCCGAGCCCTCGGGGACGATTCCCACCAGGTCGCCGGCCTGGAACCGCCCGAACCCGGCCCCCGTCAGCCGCTGCCAGAGCGTCCGGCGCGGCAGCTGAAAGCGCAGGATCGCGGTCGGCGCCTGCACCTCTGCCCCATGATCGCGGCGAGAGAGGAGCGTCAGCGGCAGGGTGCGCGGGGCGGCGGCGTGGTGGACCAGCGCCAGCGGCAGGCCCAACGCCGCACCAAGGTCGCGCCCCCAGCGGGCGAAATCCTGCGGCGACTGGCGGTTGACGGTCGCCGGCGCCAGCAGTTCGGCCCAGTCCTTGGCCCGCAGGCCATCTGTCACCGCGGCCGCGTAGCCGCAAAAGTGCGGAAAGGCCCGGTCGCCAAAGCCCAGGACCGCGACGGGCACGCGGGGCATGTGGGGGCCCGAAGGCAGCGCCGCCAGCCGGTCGAGGAACCCCTTGGCCGAGGCCGGCGCCTCGCCATCGCCATAGGTCGCGGCCAGGATCAGGAGGCGTTTGGCATGGCTGTAGCGCGAGGGGTCGAAGGCCGCCATCGCGGCCAGATGCACGCCTTGCCCGGCGGCAACCAGCGCCTCTGCCAGCGTCTCGGCAAAACCCCAGGTCGCGCCGCCTTCGGACCCGACCAGGATGACCGTCTCGGCATGACCGGCCCGCGTCAGGCCCTTGATCCGCGGCCGCCCGCGCCGCCCGCCCCACCAGACGAGCGTGCCGGTCAGCGCCAGCCCCGGCACCGTCAGCGCCATCAGACCCAGTGCCAGCCCGACGACCGCCGCACCCCGCCCGGTGTGCAGGCTCAGGATCAGGTCGCTGGCCCGCTGCCAGCCCGACGCCGCGCTGAAGCCGATCTGCTGGCCGGTCCCCTGGTCGATCAGCGTCACGCCCATGTCGGTGGTCAGCTTGTAGACATCGGTCGGGTCATCCGGCGCCGGGAAGGACAGATCGCGCAGCGCGCTGACCGGCGTCGCGATGAGGGGCGCGCTGGTCGCCAGCGCCGCGCCCGTCTCGCCGCTCGCCTGAACCTCGGGCGGCGGCACGGCCTGGTCCGGCAACAGATCGAAGGTCGAGCCCGTCATCCAGATCGCGGTCAGCGCCGAAGAGCCAAGGCCCGCGATCCCCAAGCGCGCAAGCCCCACATGGGTCGACCCCGCGCCTTTCGCCCGCGCAAACCAGCGCCGCCAGCCGCCCATCCGGCGCGCCACCATCACGGCGCCCGACGCCGCCAGCACCAGCATCGCCGCCGCAGCCACCGCCATAGCGATCCGGCCGCCGTCCCCAAGAAAGAGCGAACGGTGGAACTCCACCAGCCAGCGCTCGACCCCGTTCGGATCGGCCGATCCCAGGTCCTTGCCCGTCATCGGATCGACGATCGCGGAACCCGGATTGCCGTCCTGAAACCACCAGGCGCTGATCTGGCCCGACGGCGCGCGGCGGATCTGCTCCAGCCCCGGATGGCTCGCCGCCACGCGGGCGGCAAGGACCGCGACCGTCTGGCCCGCGACCGGCGCGGGCATGGACAGACGCTCGGCCACCGGAAAGACCGACAGTGCCGCGCCGCTGAGCGCAAGGGCCAGCAGCAGGACCATGGCCAGAAGGCCGGGCCAGCGGTGAAGCAAGCGGATCATGGGCGTCTCAGAGCTTGTAATCGAAGCTGGCGATATAGCGGCGCCCCTTGACCGCCGCGCCCGAACCGGCGGTGGTCAGGGGCACCTGCACGTCATTGGGGCTGGCCCGCAGATCCTCGACCGCCGCATCGACATGCAGCACATAGCCCGCATCCAGGAGCGCATCCGCCACGTTCACCGTGACTTCGAACGATCGGCCCGACCCGACGCTCGCGCCCGTGATGCCGTCGACCTGCGACATGTCCCCGCCCGAGGCCGCGAGCCAGCCCGACAGATGCTCAAAATAGCGCGTCCGGCTGCCCGCCAACAACAAGGTGCCCGCATAGGCGCCCTTCGCGTCGGTCAGGTAGACGGCCAGGTAGGCCGGATTGCCGCCGTAGTCCTTCATCTGCGCGCTGAGCGTGACGGGCCGCGCCCCTGCAAGGCCGGGCAGCGTCAGCGCGGTGGTGAGCGCGAGGGCTCCGATCAGGGATTTCATCGTGTCTTCCTTTCATTGGGTGGCGGACCATGGCGGCAGGGCTCTGCAAGGCCGATGATCCGTGTGCTGGTCTGATCTGGGGGCTGGTCCTGAAGACCACCTGACGTACGCGGGAAAATCCCGTCAGCCTCGCGTCAGTCGCCATCCCCGCCTTCGAGCCGCACGACGGCAAGTGTCTCGGGGTTCAGCCTGACCCGGATCCGCTGCCCGGTCCGGTCGCTGGCATAGATCACATAGCAGCCGTCATGGATCCTGAGCCGCTGGACGGTCCAGCCCTGTGCGGCCGCCATCTGGACCACGGCGGCGCGGGGCTGCCAGTCCGCCATGGGCACCCGGCAATCGTCGTTATCCCCGGCCAGCGCCCGCGCGGCGGGCAAGCCAAGCGCAAGACAGACGCCAAGCGCCAGAATTGCCGTTCGTCTCCGCATAGGCCAAACTCCCGCCAGAACACCCCTTGGCGTGCCCTTGCACAACGGACCTGACGCCAGGCTGACGGCGGCCGGGACCCGGCGGTCAGCCGCCTGTCAGGGTCGCGCGCAAGAAGGGGGGGCGTGAAAGGAACCGGATGCGTATCCTCTTGATCGAAGACGACCGGGTCCTGGGCGAGGCGGTGCGGGACCAGCTTGCGGCGGACGGCCAGTCGGTCGACTGGGTGGACCGGCTGGATGCGGCCGGCGCCGCGCTTGCCACCACGCCCTTCGACCTGATGCTTCTGGACCTGATGCTGCCCGATGGCCGCGGCCTGCCCTTCCTGCGCCGCCTGCGCGGGCGCGGCGACGCGACGCCCGTCATCATCCTGACCGCGCTCGACCAGCTGTCGGACCGGATCGAGGGGCTGAACGCCGGCGCCGACGACTACCTGGTCAAACCCTTCGACCTGGCCGAGCTGTCCGCCCGGATCGGGTCCGTCGCGCGGCGCTACAGCGGCAACCCGAACCCTTTCGTCACCCATGGCCCGCTCGAGGTCGACCTGGCCGCCCGCGTCCTGATGCGCGAGGGCCAGCCCCTGACCCTGACCGCCCGCGAATGGGCGCTCTTCGAAGCCTTCCTCGCCCGGCCCGGCCAGCTCCTGTCGAAGTCCCAGCTGGAAGACAAGCTCTATGCCTTCGGCGCCGAGGTTGAGCCGAACACGATCGAGGTCCACATCAGCCGGCTCAGAAAGAAGCTCGGGCCCGGCCTCATCGAAACCGAACGCGGGCTCGGCTACCGCCTGGCGCGCGCATGAACCGGCGCCACAGCCTGCAGGGCCGGCTTGGCCTCTGGCTCGGGCTGGCCCTGACACTGGTCTGGCTGGCGGCGGCAACGGCGACCGCACTGCTTGCACGCCGGGAAATGACGGCAGTCTTCGATTCCTCGTTGCAGGAAACCGCCGAGCGCATCCTGCCGCTTGCCGTCCTCGACATCGTCGGGCGCGATGACGGGGGCGTCACGCAGCACCTGTCGGCGAACCGCGCCAACGACGAAATCTTCACCTACCTCGTGCGCGACGATCAGGACCGCATCCTCGTGCAGTCGAACGGCGCCAACCCGGCGGACTTCCCCCCCTGGGGCGGAACCGGCTTCCGCCAGTCCGCCACCCACCGCTTCTTCAACGACGAAGCGCTCAGGGGATCGGTCCGCATCACCGTCGCCGAGCCCCTTGACCACCGCGCCAAGGCGGCGCGCGAGCTGCTGATCGGCATGGGCCTGCCGCTGGTCGTCCTTCTGCCGGTGGCGCTTGGCCTCATCGTCCTGACCGTCCGCGCGAGCCTGCGCCCCCTGCGGGGCTTCTTGGCCCGGCTCGCCGCGCGCAATGCCCGTGACCTGTCCCCCCTGCCGGCCGAAGGACTGCCGACAGAGCTTGCGCCCCTGGCCCGGACGCTGAACGATCTTCTGGACCGGCTTGCCGCCGCCTTCGC
The DNA here is from genome assembly GCA_945952025.1 of uncultured Paracoccaceae bacterium. Taxonomy (GTDB): domain Bacteria; phylum Pseudomonadota; class Alphaproteobacteria; order Rhodobacterales; family Rhodobacteraceae; genus TMP-24. The sequence goes on along the minus strand of CAMFGW010000002.1, from coordinate 6,223 downwards.
CGCCGAGCGCAGCTTCGCCGCCAACGCCGCGCACGAGCTTCGCACGCCCCTGGCCGGTGCCATCGCCCAGGCCCAGCGGCTTCAGTCCGAAAGCGCCGACCCCGCCGCCCGCACCCGCGCGGCCGAGATCGAGGCGACGCTGAAACGGCTCGCCCGGCTGTCGGAACGTCTGATGCAGCTCGCGCGCGCCGAGGGCGGCCGCCTGAGGCTCGACCGCGCCGCCGACCTGCGCCCCGTCGCGCGGCTGGTCGTCGAGGATCTGGCCCATGCCGCACCGCCCGGCCGCATCCGCCTGTCGCTGCCAGCAGGGGCCGTCCCGTCAGACCTCGACCCCGACGCCTTCGCCATCGCGCTGCGCAACCTTGTCGAAAACGCGCTCCGCCATGGCGACGGCGGCCCGGTCGAGGTGGCCCTGTCGCCCGACGGCCGGCTCTGCGTGGCAAACGGCGGTCCCCCGGTCCCGGGTGAAGCGGTCGGCCGCCTGACCGACAGGTTCGAGCGTGGCGGCAGCGACCGCGCAGGCAGCGGGCTCGGCCTGGCCATCGTCGCCGCCATCGCCGACCGCGCCGGCGGCCGGCTGACGCTCGTCTCGCCCCGCGAGGGCCGGCCAGACGGCTTCGAGGCGCGCCTCGACCTGCCGGTTGCTTGAAGGCTGTCGGCTGAAAGCGGGCCTAGCGGGTCTTCTTGCCCCGCGCCTCGATCTCGCCGTTGATCGAGAAGGCCTGGTCCGAATAGGACTGCCCGTCCGTCAGCGCGTCCAGCAGCACCGTCGTCTGTGCCCCCGACCCGTCCGTCACGACCCACTGGCGCAGGGTCACCGGACTGTCGCTGAACCCCAGTTCCAGGGTGCCATAGTCCGGATGCGCGGGGTCCTGCGCGGTGATGACCGTCAGGGGGCCGTCCTGCCGCTGCGCGACGACCATCTTCGCCTGTCCAAGGTCGATGTTGGCCCCGAGGATCAGGTTCAAGGGCGTCTTCGACAGCGGATATTGCGTCGGCAGGTCGTTCGACTTCGGATCGAAGATCGCGACTGACCCGGCCGAGGCCAGCACCAGCGTCTTGTCGGGCTTGGCATATTCAAACCGCATTCGCCCCGGCCGCTTGAGGATGACCTTGCCCGACGAGGTCGAGCCATCGGAGTTGACCTGCCGGAACGTCGCCTCGGCCGAGCCGATCGAGTTCAGGTAGGCCGAGAGCGTCTTGAGCGGGATCGGATCGGCAAAGGCCGGAAGCGCGATGGCCAGCGCAAGGAGTGCGAGGAGGAGGAAGCGGAGCGTTTTCATGGGGGGAGATGTAGGGCGTCCGGGGCGGTTATGCCATAACCCGGGTGGGGCGGGTGGCGGAAGGGCGCTGGGGGACATGACAGGGGGTGCGCTGTCAGTGCTGGGGTGCCCCCGCCCGATCAGGTGGCCTTCCAGTGGAAGGGCACCCGGGCGGTTGCCCGGAGGCGCAAGGCGAAGGTCAAGGGGTTCCCCGCTCGCGCCGAACGATGCCAAATCGGGGTGCGGCTGCCTGGGCGGGCGCGGTATCGCGCCTGCCAAGGGGCACGCAGGCGCGACCCGATTTCGTCACATCGCCGAAATCGGGCCGCGAGGCCGCAATACATGGGATGCCTGGCCAGCGCTCACAAGCATGACCAGTTTGGAGGCGTTGACCCGTGATCTAGACCAGCCATCAAACGGCTGACGATTAGGCCACGCCTTTCGAAATACTATACGGGCTTCGATTGAACGGAGCGGCCGATGTCCGCGAGCGTTCCAATTACGACGCCAATAATGAAAGTTAAGCCATTCTTGCTCAGCGCGCGACGCAGGAATTCATTCTGCGCGAGTTCGCCGTCGATGTTTGACATAAGGAAATAGTTGTTCGCAAAGGCAACAACAGACCCAAAGACAATTAGGATCGCGACAACCCGACAGGCTCCGGTGAAAAACATACTGTCTATTCCTGTATTGAAGGCGCCTGTGAACAATCGCCCTACTGCTCCGGCACCAGGATCTCCCGCTTGCCCACATGGTTCGCCATGCTGACGACCCCCTGGTCCTCCATCTGCTCGACCAGTTTCGCGGCCTTGTTGTAGCCGATGCCCAGCTTCCGCTGGATATAGCTCGTGGACACCTTGCGGTCCTTCAGGACCACCGCGACGGCCTGGTCGTAAAGCGCGTCCTCGCCGTCGGTGTTGCCGCCAAGGCCCAGGACCAGGTCGATGTCGGCCTCCTTGTCCTCGTCGCCGCCCTCGACCACGCTGGCCATATAATCGGGCGGGCCGAAGCTCTTGAGGTGGGTCACGATCTCTTCGACCTCTTCGTCGCTCACGAAGGGCCCGTGGACGCGGGTGATGCGGCTGCCGCCGGCCATGTAGAGCATGTCGCCCATGCCCAGAAGCTGCTCGGCGCCCATCTCGCCCAGGATGGTGCGGCTGTCGATCTTCGACGTGACCTGGAACGAGATCCGGGTCGGGAAGTTCGCCTTGATCGTGCCGGTGATGACGTCGACGGACGGGCGCTGCGTCGCCATGATGAGGTGGATGCCCGACGCCCGCGCCATCTGCGCCAGCCGCTGGATGCAGGCCTCGATCTCTTTCCCGGCGACCATCATCAGGTCCGCCATCTCGTCGACGATGACGACGATGTAGGGGATGGGCTTCGGCTCGAATTCCTCGGTCTCGAAGACCGGATCGCCGGTTTCCTCGTCGAACCCGGTCTGGACGGTGCGTTTGAACATCTCGCCCGCGGCTAGCGCCCCGCGCACGCGGCCGTTGTAGCCGTCGATGTTCCTGACACCCATCTTCGACATCTTGCGGTAACGTTCCTCCATCTCGCCCACGACCCATTTGAGCGCGACGACCGCCTTCTTCGGGTCGGTGACGACGGGGGACAGCAGGTGCGGGATGCCGTCATAGACGGAAAGTTCCAGCATCTTCGGGTCGATCATGATCAGCCGGCAATCCTCGGGCGTCAGCTTGTAGAGAAGCGACAGGATCATGGTGTTGATGGCCACCGACTTGCCCGAGCCGGTGGTGCCCGCGATCAGGAGGTGCGGCATCTTGGCCAGGTTCGCCACGACCGGCTGGCCGGCGATGTCCTTGCCAAGCGCCAGCGGCAGCCGCTGGTTGCCGTCGCCGAAATCGCGCGACGACAGGATCTCGCGCAGGACCACCTTTTCGCGGTGCGCGTTCGGCAGTTCGATGCCGATGACCGACCGGCCCGGCACGGTCGAGACGCGCGCGGAAAGGGCGGACATGGACCGGGCGATGTCGTCGGCCAGGCCGATGACCCGGCTGGCCTTGAGGCCCGGCGCGGGCTCCAGTTCATACATGGTCACGACCGGACCCGGCCGCACGCTGACGATCTCGCCCTTGACGCCATAGTCGTCGAGCACGCTTTCGAGCATCCGGGCATTTTCCTCGAGCGCCTCGTCCGACAGCTGGTGGCGCTGGATGGTCGAAGGGCTGGCCAGAAGCGACAGGGGCGGCAGTTCGTAGCCCTGATGCGCGGCCTCGCCCAGGCTGAGGCGTGGCTGCGCCTCGGCTTCCGCCTGGCGCGAGGGTTGGGGGGCCTTGCGGCCGCCGTGATGGACGACGGCCCGGCGCGGTTCGGGCGCAGCCGTGCGGGGCGCGGGGGCCACGTCGGCGGGCCAGTCGGCCTCGTCCTCGTCCGCCTCTTCGTCGATATGGGCAAAGGCGTTGCGGGTCAGTTCGCTGTCGGCGCGCGGCAGGTCAGCCCCGCGCAGGGGCGGCTCGGGCCGCACGACCGGGATCGGGCCGCGCGTCAGGACCGGCTCGACCCGCGCACCGGCGGCTGCGGCGCCCGCGGCGGCGCCCATCTTGGCGCGGACCGCATCGCTGATCCGGGCGCTGAGCTGGGCGGAATCCGGTGCCTCGGTCGTCCAGACGGCGGCGGCGGGTTCGCGTTCGACAAGCTCGGGCTCCATCGCGTCGGCCCCGTCGGCCGCAGCCGCCGGCACCAGGAACCGCTTCAGAAGGCCCTTCTTCGGCTGGGGCGCCTCGTCCTCGGTCAGGGGCAGATCGTCGGCAACCGCCGCGCGTTCCGCCTGCGCCGCGCGCCGGCGTTCCTGAAGCCCCTGTGCGGTGCGCATCGACATGGCGGCCCCGGTCCCCGCAGCCCGCATCAGCCGGTCATAGCCCATGATCGCGCCATAGACCGCCCGCCGCCGGATTGCGGCCAGCTCGGCCCGGTCGAACCCCAGGACGTAAAGCATCAGGGCAAGCGTCACGGCACCGACCAGAAGGAAGGTCATGGCCAGGCTGACCGAGCCGCTTTCCGGCACGATCCCCAGAAGCGCGCCCAGCACCATGTCACCGAAAAGGCCACCCAGCCGGAAGCTCTGATCATAGCCGAACCCGTCGGCGCGGGTGGCGAAGGTGACCGACAGCATGGCGATGGCGATCGGTGCGAAGATCGACCGCGACAGGGCCCTATCCTCGCCCCGGTGGGTCATCAGCCTGACGCCCCAGACCGCGAACAGAAGGACGATCCCCCAGGCCCCGCGCCCGGCAACGACATAGAGCGGCGCGGCGATCCCCGCGCCGAAGGTGCCCAGAAGGTTCTGCACCGGCTTGTCCGAGGCGGTGAACCAGCTCGGATCGTCGGGCGAATAGCTGACCAGCATCAGGGCGACCATCAGCGCCGCGCCAATCAGGATCGCGCCCAGCAGCTCTTTGCCCCGCCGCTCGATCGCGGCCTGGGTTTTCTGGTCAACCAGCGGATCGCGCCGCCTTGCCTGGTACGAAGCCATACTAGAGTCCCTGTCCGTAAAGGCAGTCGCGCAACCGGATGAGCGCGTCCTGCATGTCGTCTTTCGGCGCGACGAGTGCCACGCGGATATAGCCTTGGCCGGGGTTGTGGCCACCCACGTCCCGCGCGAGGTAGGCGCCGGGCAGGACCCGCACCCCCGTCTCGCGCCAGAGTTTCAAGGCCGCCGCCTCGCCATCGCCGTCGGGCACCGGCAGCCAGAGGAAGAAGCCGCCCTCTGGTCCCTTGTAGCCCTGAATCCCGGCGAAAATCTGGTCGGCGATGGCGAACTTTTCCTGATAGAGCGCGCGGTTCTCGTCCACGTGCGCCTCGTCGCCCCAGGCCCGCGCCGCCACGCGCTGCAAGGGCAGGGGCAAGGGCGCACCGCCGTAAGAGCGCAGCTGGCGGAACCGGCGGATGGTTTCCGGCCCGCCCGCCACGAACCCCGACCGCAACCCCGGCATGTTCGAGCGTTTCGAGAGCGAATGAAAGACCGCGACCGTCTCGGCCCCCGCGCCCATGTCCGCCGCAACCTCGAGCGCGCCGGGCGGCGGCGCGTCGCGCCAGATCTCGGAATAGCATTCGTCGGCCAGAAGCGTGAAGCCGTAGCGTTCCGCCAGAAGGATCATGCGGTGCAGGTAGTCGCGCGGGGCGATGGCGCCTTGCGGATTGGCCGGCGAACACAGGTAGGCGACCGCAGCGCGGCTGAGGACCGCCTCGGGCAGGGCCTCGTAATCCGGCAGGAAGCCGGTCGCGGCCGTCGCGGGCACGTAGACGGGTTCGGCCCCGACAGACAGCGCGGCGGCGGCATAGGGCTGGTAGAAGGGGTTCGGGATCAGCACCGCCGCCTGGCCCCCGCCTTTCGTTTCCGGGCAAAGCGCGAGGCAGGCGTCGAACAGCCCCTCGCGCGAGCCGTTCAGCGCCATGATCCGGTCATCGTCGAGCGTGACGCCATAGCGCAGGGCCAGCCAGCCGCTGATCGCCTCCAGAAGCTCAGTCGAGCCGTCGTTCGGCGGGTAGACCCCGAACTCCTTCACATGCGCTTCCAGCACCTCGGCCACGAAGGGCGGCATCGGGTGGCGCGGCTCGCCGATGGTCATGAGGACGGGATCGGCCCCCGGCGTATGGGGGTCGAGCAGCTTTCGCAGACGTGTGAAAGCGTAGTCAGGAAGATCCTGAAACCGCTCGGGAAACACCATATTTCGCCTCAGTCGCCGGGGTCATGCCGCCCCGTTCGTTTGGACTTTAGCCAAAGCCCCGGCCCCGGTCCAGAAAAAGCAGGCGCCCGAAGGGCCGAACGCCGGGGACCTGTGGCTTTTCAGGCAATTGGCCGGCAAACCGCCGAGCCGGGCGGGATCAGGGAACGCGACCCGCGTTGCCCCCGACCGTGTGGGAACGCTGCCGCTGGACCGTTCGTGTCACAGATCAACGAAGGCCTGCGCCTGCCCCGGTGGGCGCGGAAGCGCCCG
>CAMFGW010000001.1 GCA_945952025.1 uncultured Paracoccaceae bacterium | reverse complement strand
CGGTCGCGGTTCTTGGTGAACACCGTCGCGACCCACACCGGGTCGTCGATCCCCAGCCCGGCGAACCACCGGAACAGCAGGTTATGACGACCGGCTCGTCCCCGTCTGGGCCGGCATCTATGCGCTGAACGGCAATGGCGAGATGACGGGCTCGCACTGGATCAAGGACGGCGGCTATTTCTATGGGCCGATCCTCATCACCAATACCCAGTCGGTGGGCATGGCCCACCACGCGGCCGTCGGCTGGATGATCGACCATTATGCAGAGGTGAAGACCGAGCATTTCTGGGCGATGCCGGTCGTTGCCGAAACCTATGACGGCGTTCTGAACGACATCAACGGCCGCCACCTGAAGGAAGACCATGTCCGCGCAGCACTCGACAGCGCCAAGGACGGTCCCGTGCCCGAAGGCGCGGTCGGCGGCGGCACCGGCATGATCTGCTATGAATACAAGGGCGGCACCGGCACCGCCTCGCGCAAGGTCGGCGCGCATACGGTCGGGGCCCTGGTCCAGGCCAACCACGGCATCCGCGACTGGCTGACGGTCTTCGGCACCCATGTCGGCCCGCACCTGCGCGACAATCTGCTGTTTGAACGCGAGCGCGGCTCGATCATCGTCGTCCTCGCCACCGACGCGCCGATGATGCCGCACCAGATCCAGCGTCTGGCCCGCCGCGCCGCGATCGGCATCGGCCGGAACGGCACGCCCGGCGGCAACAATTCGGGCGACATCTTCATCGCCTTCTCGACCGCCAATCCCATCACCCGCGCCGAGATGGAGGCGGGGACGCACAGCTTCGAGTTCCTGAGCGACAATGAGTTCGACCCCTACTACCTGGCGGCGGTCGAGGCGACGGAAGAGGCGGTGATCAACGCCCTTCTCGCCGCGCGGGACTTCGAGACGCTGAAGCCCGCCGGCAAGACCTGCGCGGTCTTGCGCCCCGCGGTGCTGCTGGAAGCGGTCAGGAAGGCGAAGGCGGCGAAATAGCCGCCCGCGCGCCTCAGCGCGTGCCGACGGCGGTGGAGGGGGCCGTCAGCCGGTCCAGGAAGCCGAAGATCTGCCGGTTCATCGCGGAATAGTCATGCGCCAGAAGCGCGTCGGGCGTCTGCACGAACCGCCGGCCCCTGGCGGCCTCAAGCTCGGGCCCCGAGTTCGCGATGAGCGCCGCCACGACCACGGGCGTCAGCTCCATGTGGCACTGGAAGCCGAAGACCTTCGGGCCGAAGGCGACGATCTGGCGCGGGCAGCCCTCGCTGGCGGCCAGCACCTTCGCGTCGGCCGTCAGGCCCGGCATGTCATTGTGCCAGTGCGCGACCGTCAGGACCGGCCCGAAGGGCGCGATCAGCGGATGGGCGAGGCCCGCATCGGTCAGGGTGATCGGGTAGGTGCCGATCTCTTTCTCCGGGCTGTGCTGGACGCGGGCGCCGAGCGCTGCGCCGATCAGTTGCGAGCCGAGGCAGATGCCCAGCACATATTTCCCGGCCTCGATGCACCGGACGATCAGCGCCTGTTCGGCAGCCGAGTCGAAATGCGGGCATTCGGCCAGCGTCGACTCGGGCGACTGCGGGCCGCCCATCACGACCAGAAGGTCGATCCCGGACACATCCGCCGGCAAGGGCTGGCCCGCATGGACGTGCGAGTAGCTGGCCTTGTGGCCCCGGCCTTCGACCCAGTCGACGAGCGCGCCCGGGGTTTCAAAGGCTTCGTGGACGACGAAATGGACGTTCATGGGGGGCCTTCCGGCAATCTGGGAACCGCGCCAGATCAGTAGCGCGAAAGGCCGCCCCGCCGAAACACCCAGTTTGAGGGATTTTGCGGGTGCCAGTCGGCCCCTCCGGGGTCGTTCGCGGGGCGCGAACGGATGTGGCAAGGGAATGATCCCCCGCGCCGGACACTGGCCGGGCCAGTCGCGCCGCCTCAGACCCCCTCGGTCGGAAGGGCGCAGTCGGCGAGCGTGCTGCTGTTCAGTTCGGCCAGAAAGGCCGCCTCGGCCGCAGCGAGGCGCGACTTCAACCGGCAACGGGGCGTGAGCGTGCAGTTGTTGGTCCCGCCGGCAAAACATTCGACCAGCGCCTGATTGGCCTCGAGCGTCGCGATCACGTCGCCCAGCCGGATCTCGGCCGCCGGGCGCGCCAGCGCAGCGCCGCCGCCGCCGCCTCGCCGCGTCTCCAGATAGCCCGCCGCGGCAAGGGATGACATGACCTTGGCCAGGTGGTTGCGCGATACGCGGAACTCGTTGGCAAGGCCTGCGGCGGTGAAAGCGCGGCCGGGCTCGCCCGCCATGCGCATCAGGACGCGGAGCCCGAAATCGGTAAAGGACGTGAGGCGCAAGGTCGCGGCTCCTGATTTGGCATTTACAATGCGCATTAAAGGGCGTTAATGCGCAAACCAAATACCAATACGGTGAGCCCCACCGATTCGCAACCGCAGAGGACGGCCATGTGGGACAATGACGAGACGGACCTGCCCAGGGAAACCGGCGCGCTGATCGACTATATCCTGTCGCGCTACCACGAGCGTCATCGTGCCGACCTGGCGGAGCTCATACCCCTGGCCCGGCGCGTGGAGCAGGTCCATGCAGATGATCCCGAAGCGCCGCACGGCCTGGCCAGTGCCCTTGCAACCCTCGCGCAAGAGATCGAGGACCACATGGTCAAGGAGGAGCGCATGCTGTTTCCGACGATGCGCGACGGCGGGCGGGACACCATCACGCGCCCGATCACCGTCCTGCGCGCCGACCATGACCGTCATGCCTGCACGATTGCCCCGATCCGGAACCTCACCGCCGACCTGACGCCACCCGCGCACGCCTGCCGGTCCTGGCGTACGCTCTACAGCCGGACGGCGATCCTGCTCGACGACCTTGGCGCCCACATTGCCCTGGAGAACGAGCGCCTTTTCCCATGGTTCGAGGTTGTGGAATGACGGCCGGCAGCGTCACCCCTGTCCCAGGAAAGGCCGAAGAATGAACACCACCGCCGCACAGATGCGCGCCTGGACCGGCCCGACGATCCTCGCCTTCGGCTTCCGCCCCTTCTTCCTGGGGGCGGCGGTCTGGGCGGCACTCGCCATGGTACTCTGGATCGGGATACTCAGTGGGCACGTCAGCCTGCCTACCCGCTTCGACCCGGTCAGCTGGCACGCGCACGAGTTCCTGTTCGGCTACCTGGGCGCGGTCATCGCCGGGTTCCTGATGACCGCCGTGCCGAACTGGACCGGCCGCCTGCCGATCGTCGGCTGGCGGCTCGGCCTCCTGGCGCTTCTGTGGCTGGCAGGACGGGTGGCGGTGGCCATCTCGGCCAACCTGCCTGCCGGTCTGGCGCCCGCGATCGACCTGGCCTTCCCGCTGGTCTTCGCCCTTGCGATCGGGCGAGAGATCGTGGCGGGCCGGAACTGGCGCAACCTCATCGTCCTTGGGATGCTGGCCGTCTTCGCGCTCGCGAATGGCCTCTTTCACTGGGAGGCGGGGCGGGGCGACTATGCCGCCCAGGGCTACGGCCTCAGGCTGGGTCTCGGGGCCGGACTCATGCTGATCGCGGTGATCGGCGGCCGGATCGTGCCGTCCTTCACCCTGAACTGGCTGGCGCGGCGCGAGCCCGGGCGCCGGCCCGCGCCCCCCATGCAGCGCTTCGACAAGGGGGCGCTTCTGGTCCTGCTGGCCGCACTCCTTCTGTGGGTGGCGCTGCCCATGGCCTATGAGACCGGCCTTGTGCTGGCGGTCGCGGGCGTCCTGCATACTGTGCGACTTGCGCGCTGGGCGGGTCATCGCACCCTGGCAGAGCCCCTGTTGACCGTACTGCATGTGGGCTACGCCTTCCTGCCCCTGGGCGCGCTGGTCATGGCGGTGGCGATCCTCTGGCCCGGCGCCATCGCCCCGGCTGCCGCCCAGCACCTGTGGATGGCGGGCGGGATCGGGCTGATGACGCTTGCCGTGATGACGCGCGCGACGCTCGGCCACACCGGCCAGACGCTGACGGCCGGGTGGGCCACGGTCGCGATCTACCTCTGCCTTGTCCTTGCCGCCCTCTCGCGGGTGGCGGCCGGGGTCTGGCCGGACGACAGCGCGCTCTTCTACGACCTGTCGGGGCTGGCCTGGATTGCCGCCTTCGCAGGCTTTGCGGCTACCTACGGCCCGCTTCTTCTGCGCCGGCCGCCTGCCAAGCGGATTTGAAGGGCGGGCCGATGGGCTGGAGCGAATATGTGCTGGCCTTCGCGGGGTTCTTCCTGACCCATTCGCTGCCCATCCGGCCGCCGCTCCGCCCCTGGCTCGTGGCCCGTCTTGGCGCGGCGGGGTTCATCGCGGCCTATTCCGCCCTGTCGCTCGGCGCGCTCGCCTGGGTCATCACGGCGGCGGGGCGGGCGCCTTACGTTCCGCTCTGGGACTGGGCGCCCTGGCAGAATTATGTCGTGCTGGTCGTCATGCTGGCTGTCTGCCTTCTTCTGGCCCTTGCCATCGCGCGGCCCAATCCCTTCTCCTTCGGCGGCACGCGCAACCATACCTTCGACCCGGCGCGCCCTGGCCTTGTGCGCTACGCGCGTCACCCGCTGCTTCTGGCGCTTGCCCTCTGGTCCGGCGCCCACCTGCTGCCGAACGGCGATCTGGCGCATGTGATCCTGTTTGCGATCTTTGCGGGCTTTGCGCTGGTGGGTGGCCGCATCGTCGATCGCCGCCGGCAGCGCGAGATGGGGGCCGACTGGCAGCGCCTGCTGGATGCCGTGAAGGCGGCGCCGCCCGCGCCCTGGATGCCGCCCGCGACCCTGACCCGGCGCCTGGCGATGGGCGTCCTGCTTTACGCGGGCCTTCTCTGGTTGCACCCGATGGTGATCGGCATCAGCCCCATTCCCTAGGCCGGGCCATAGGCCGGGATCGCGTCGATCAGCGGATTGGGCTTGGCGAACCGCTCGAGGTCCGCCTGATTGCCGATGGTGATGCGCGAGCCCTCGACCGTCACGCCATAGGGCTGAAGCCCCTTGAAGGCGCGGCTCAGGTTTTCGGCCGTCATGCCCAGGACCGAGGCCAGCCGCCGCTTTTCGAATTCAAGCCCGAACGTCGCCGCGCCCCCGTTGCGCCGTTGCAGCCGCAGAAGGTAGTTCGCCAGCCGCTCGAGCGAGGTCCTGAGCTTCAGGTCCTTCTGCGCCCGGACGACCGCCCGGTAGCATTGCGCCAGCTCGGTCACGATGGCGCGGGCAAAATTGCCGTCGATGTCGAAGATCTCGCGCACGTCCCGGCTGGGGATCAGCGCGATCCGGCTTTTTTCCAGCGTGCGCGCCGACATCAGGTAGCACGCGTCCTTGATCGTCGCCGCCAGGATGAAGGTCGAGATCGGCCGGACCGTCGTCAGGCTGGTGTCCCGCCCGTTCCAGGTCGAAAACAGGTCGACCGCCCCCGACAGGACCACATGCAGGAAGTCGCTCGGATCGCCTTCGGCGATCAGGTCGATCTGCGCCGGGAAGTTCTGGACATAGGCGCCGCGCATCAGCGCCGTGAAGTTTTTGTCCGCCATGGGCGCGAAAAGCGCGAGGCCCCTGATCCCCGCGAAGGCTGAATCGGGCATGTCGGCGTCCTCCCGGTTCGTCATCTACAGCATCGCCCCATTGATTGATAATTGTCAAGTAAAAAAGCCGCAGATTTCTCTGGCGATCTTGATGTGCCGGACCGGCCTGAATGACATTTTTATGGAGGCCATTTATTTCACTATCGAGTGAGCCATCGGATGATCTGGATCAAACAATCCGGGGCACCTGCGGTCGCAGGACTGGCGTCGACTCCTCGCGGGGAGAGTAAGCCATTCTTGCCGGAGACCCCACCATGCGGACTGCCGCCACAGCCCCACGCGCCGACCAGACGCGCGCCCTGACGCTGAGCACCATCGCCTTCACCGCCTGCTTTGCGGTCTGGACGATCTTTTCGATCATCGGCGTCGCCATCAAGGCCGAGCTCGGCCTGACAGACACCGAGTTCGGCCTTCTGGTCGCCACTCCCGTCCTCACCGGCTCGCTGAGCCGCCTCTTCCTCGGCGTCTGGACGGAAAAATATGGCGGCAGGCTGGTCTTTTCGGTGCAGATGCTGACGGCGGCGCTGGCGACCTGGGCGCTGACCCAGGCCGACAGCTATGTGACTTACCTGATCGCCGCGCTGGGCGTCGGTCTGGCCGGGGGTTCCTTCATCATCGGCGTCGCCTACGTCAGCCGCTGGTATACCGCCGGCCGCCAGGGCACCGCGCTCGGCATCTTCGGGGCCGGCAACGTCGGCGCGGCCGTCACCAAGTTCGTCGCCCCCTTCGTCATGGTGGCCTACGGCTGGCATGGTGTGGCGAACCTCTGGGCAGCCGCCCTTGCAGTGATCGCCGTCCTTTTCTTCGTCTTCGCCAAGGACGACCCGACGCTCGTCGAACGCCGCCGCACCGGCGCCAAGCCGCCAAGCCTCGCCCAGCAGTTCGCGCCCCTGAAGAACCTGCAGGTCTGGCGCTTCTCGCTTTACTATTTCTTCGTCTTCGGCGCCTTCGTGGCGCTGGCGCTCTGGCTGCCGCACTACCTGATGGATGTTTACGGCGTCGACGTGCGGACGGCCGGTATGGCGGCGGCGACCTTCAGCCTGTCGGCGAGCCTCTTCCGCGCCTATGGCGGGCATCTGAGCGACCGTTTCGGCGCCCGCTCGGTCCTCTATTGGACGCTGGGCTTCAGCCTTCTCTTCCTCTTCATGCTCTCCTACCCGCCGACCGACTACACCATCCAGGGCAGGGACGGCCCGATCTCCTTCTCGACCAGCATGGGGCTCTGGCCCTTCGTCGGCACGCTCTTCGGGCTCGGCTTCTTCATGAGCCTCGGCAAGGCGGCGGTCTTCAAGCACATCCCGGTCTACTACCCGAACAACGTCGGTGCCGTCGGCGGCCTTGTCGGCATGATCGGCGGGCTTGGCGGCTTCGTCCTGCCGATCGCCTTCGGAGCACTTCTGGACCTGACCGGCATCTATACCTCGTGCTTTGCACTTCTGTTCCTGCTGGTCGCCGTCTCTCTCGCCTGGATGCACCTGTCGATCCGCGCGATGGAGCGTGCGGCCCAGGGCGAGGCGCTCGACAGCCTGCCGCAACTGCCCGAGATGCAGGGCATGCCCATCCCCGCCGGCACCGTGCCGCCGGTGATCGAGGATTGGCGGCCCGAGGATCCGGCCTTCTGGGCCGAAAAGGGCAGGGCGGTCGCGCGGCGGAACCTGTGGCTGTCGATCCCGGCGCTGCTTCTGGCCTTCGCGGTCTGGATGGTCTGGTCGATGGTCGTGGCCAAGCTGCCGCTGATCGGCTTCGCCTTCGCCCCCGAGCAGCTCTTCTGGCTGGCGGCCCTTCCCGCGCTGTCGGGCGCCACCTTGCGGATCTTCTACGGCTTCATGGTGCCGATCTTCGGCGGCAGGCTCTGGACCACGCTCTCGACCGCGTCGCTGCTGATCCCGGCGGTCGGCATCGGCTATGCGGTGCAGAACCCCGAAACGCCCTACTTCATCTTCCTGGTGCTGGCGCTTCTCTGCGGGCTCGGCGGCGCCAACTTTGCCTCGAGCATGGCCAACATCGGCTACTTCTTCCCCAAGTCCGAAAAGGGCAACGCGCTGGCGCTGAACGCAGGGCTCGGCAACCTTGGCGTCAGCGTCATGCAGTTCCTGGTGCCGCTTGTCATCACCGCCGGCGTCTTCGGTGCCATGGGCGGTGACCCGCAACCCTTGGCGCAAGGCGGTCAGCTCTGGATGCAGAACGCTGGCTTCATCTGGGTGCCCTTCATCATCGCCTCGACCATCGCCGCCTGGGTCGGCATGAACGACATCGCCGACGCGAAGGCGAGCTTTGCCCAGCAGTCGGTGATCTTCGGGCGCACCCAGAACTGGCTGATGTGCGTCCTGTACATCGGCACATTCGGCAGCTTCATCGGCTATTCGGCGGGCTTCCCCCTTCTGTCGAAGATCGCCTTCCCCGACGTGAACGCGCTGCAATATGTCTTCCTCGGCCCGCTGGTCGGCGCGCTGAGCCGTGCGGGGACGGGCTGGATCTCTGACCGCTTCGGCGGCGGACGGGTCACCTTCTGGGTCTTCGCCGGGATGATCGTCAGCGTCCTGGCGGTGATCCTGTCCCTGAACGCCGGCAGCTTCGCCGGGTTCTTCGCCGGTTTCCTCGCGCTCTTCTTCTTCACCGGGGTCGGCAATGCCTCGACCTTCCAGATGATCCCGGTGATCATGGGGCGCGAGGTGCCGCGCCTGATGCCGACCCTCGCGGGCACCGAGCGCGCCCGCCAGATCGCCATGGAATCAAGCGGCATCGTCGCCTTCACCAGCGCGGTCGGCGCCTATGGCGGCTTCTTCATCCCCAAGGCCTACGGCACCTCGATTGCCATGACCGGCAGCCCCCTGGGCGCGCTCTGGGTCTTCCTTGCCTACTACGCCGTCTGCCTCGGCCTGACCTGGGCCGTCTACACGCGCCCGGGCGGCCTTCTGCATGACATCGAGCGCGGCCGCGCCACCCCGACCGCCCATCCCGCCGAATAACGAAAGGACGCACCGATGAGCCACCTGCTCGATCGCCTGAACTTCCTGAAAAGCAAGACGCTTGAAACCTTCTCGGACGGCTGGGGCCAGACCACGCGCGAGAACCGGGCTTGGGAGGACACCTACCGGAACCGCTGGCGGCACGACAAGATCGTGCGCTCGACCCACGGGGTGAACTGCACCGGGTCCTGCTCGTGGAAGATCTACGTCAAGTCCGGCATTGTCACCTGGGAAACGCAGCAGACGGACTACCCCCGCACGCGCCCCGGCCTGCCGAACCATGAACCAAGGGGCTGCGCGCGCGGCGCCTCCTACAGCTGGTATCTTTATTCGGCCAACCGGGTGAAGAACCCGCTGATCCGGGGCAGCCTGATGCGGGCCTGGCGCAAGCTGCGCCCGACCATGACCCCGGTCGCCGCCTGGGCCGCCATCCAGGCCGACCCCGCGCTTCGCGCGAGCTACACCAAGACCCGCGGCAAGGGCGGCTTCGTCCGCGCAAGCTGGGACGAGGCGACAGAGATCATCGCGGCGGCCAACGCCCATACCGCCAAGGTCTGGGGGCCCGACCGGGTCTTCGGCTTCTCGCCCATCCCGGCCATGTCGATGGTCAGCTACGCCGCCGGCTCGCGCTACCTGTCGCTTCTGGGCGGCACCTGCATGTCCTTCTACGACTGGTATTGCGACCTGCCGCCCGCCTCGCCCCAGACCTGGGGCGAACAGACCGACGTGCCGGAAAGTGCCGACTGGTACAACGCGGGCTTCCTGATGCTCTGGGGCTCGAACGTGCCCCAGACCCGCACCCCCGACGCGCATTTCTATACCGAGGTGCGCTATCGCGGCACCAAGTCGGCGGTCGTCAGCCCCGACTATTCAGAGGCGGCGAAGTTCGGCGACATCTGGCTGAACCCGCAGGCCGGCACCGACGCGGCGCTCGCCATGGCCATGGGTCATGTGATCCTGCGCGAATACCACCTTGACCGGCAGGCCGAATATTTCGAGGACTACGCCCGCCAATATACCGACATGCCGATGCTGGTCGTTCTTGACGAACAGGACGGTCGCCGCGTGCCGGGCCGGATGCTTCGGGCCGAGGATTTCGACGGCAAGCTCGATCAGGCGAACAACCCCGACTGGAAGACGGTCGCCTTCGACGAGGCCTCGGGCCGGGTCGTAGCACCCAATGGCTCGATCGGTTTCCGCTGGGGCGAAGAGGGCAGGTGGAACCTCGAAGAGAAGGCGGCAGACACCGCGACGCGGCTTCGCCTGAGCCAAATTCTCGACGGCGATCATGACGAGGTCGTGGGGGTCGACTTCCCCTATTTCGGCGGGGCGGCGACAGGCGACTTCGTGAAATGCGACGCGCCAGAGGTCCTGACCCGCAACGTCCCGGCGCGCCGCGTGACCCTGACCGGCGGCAGGTCGGTTCTGGTCGCGACGGTGTTTGACCTGTTCTGCGCCAACTATGGCCTCGACCGGGGGCTGGGCGGCGACTGGGTGTCGAAGGACTTTGACGACGATGTGCCCTACACCCCGGCCTGGGCGGAAAAGATCACCGGCGTTTCGCGCGAAAAGATCATCGCCGTGGCGCGCGAGTTCGCCGCCAACGCCGAAAAGACCAGGGGCAAGTCCATGGTCATCCTTGGCGCCGGCGTGAACCACTGGTACCACATGGACATGACCTACCGCGGCATCATCAACATGCTGGTGATGTGCGGCTGCGTGGGCCAAGAGGGCGGCGGCTGGTCGCACTACGTCGGCCAGGAAAAGCTGCGGCCCCAGACCGGCTGGACGCCCCTGGCCTTCGCGCTGGACTGGAACCGCCCGCCCCGGCACATGAACGCCACCTCTGCCTGGTATGCCCATACCGACCAATGGCGCTATGAAACGCTCCGCGCGGACGAGATCCTGTCGCCGACCGCGCCGAAGGGCGACTGGGACATCGGCCTGATCGACTACAACATCCGCGCCGAACGCATGGGCTGGCTGCCGTCCGCCCCACAGCTGAAGTCCAACCCGCTCGACCTGTCGAAGCAGGCGAAAGCGGCGGGCAAGGACGTGCGGGACTTCGTGGCCGAGGGGCTGAAATCGGGCCGGATCGAAATGTCCTGCGAAGACCCGGATGCACCGGAAAACTGGCCGCGCAACCTCTTCGTCTGGCGCTCGAACCTTCTGGGATCGTCCGGCAAGGGCCATGAATATTTTCTCAAGCACCTCCTTGGCACCGACCACGGTGTCCTTGGCAAGGACCTGGGGCAGGAAGGCGCCACGCTGCCGAAAGAGGCGCGCTGGCACGAGGAGGCGCCGAAGGGCAAGCTGGACCTTCTGGTCTGCATCGACTTCCGCATGTCGACCACCGCGGTCTATTCCGACATCGTCCTGCCGACGGCCAGCTGGTATGAAAAGGACGACCTGAACACCTCGGACATGCATCCCTTCATCCACCCGCTGCAGGCGGCGGTGGACCCGGCCTACGAGTCGCGGTCGGACTGGGAGATCTTCAAGTGCATCGCCCGGAAGTTCAGCGAGGTCGCGCCCGAGGTGCTGGGGGTCGAGACTGACATCGTCCAGCTTCCCCTTCTGCACGACACCGCCGCCGAACTGGCGCAGGCGGACGTGAAGGATTGGAAGAAGGGCGAATGCGACCTGATTCCCGGCAAGACCGCGCCGAACTACATCGCGGTCGAGCGGGATTATCCCAACCTTTACAAGAAGTTCACCTCTGTCGGCCCGCTTCTGGAAAAGCTCGGCAACGGCGGCAAGGGCATCACTTGGGACACCAGGGCCGAGGTCGGGCACCTGCGTGACCTGAACGGCATCGTGCAGGCCGAGGGCGTGTCGAAGGGCCAGCCCCAGCTCGACACCGGCATCGACGCGGCGGAAATGATCCTGATGCTGGCGCCCGAGACGAACGGCGAGGTGGCGGTCAAGGCGTGGGAAGAGCTGGAAAAGGCGACCGGCCGGCACCATGCCCACCTGGCCGAGGGCGCCCACCACACCAAGATCCGCTTCCGCGACATCGCGGCCCAACCCCGCAAGATCATCTCTTCCCCCACCTGGTCAGGGATCGAAAGCGACGAGGTCAGCTACAATGCGGGCTATACCAACGTCCACGAACTGATCCCCTGGCGCACGCTGACCGGTCGCCAGCAGCTTTATCAGGACCATCTGTGGATGCGGGCCTTCGGCGAAGGCTTCGTCAGCTACCGCCCGCCGGTCGACCTGAAGACCATCACCCGGGCGGTGAACAGCGACGCGGCCGAGGGCAATCCGCACGTTGTCCTGAACTTCATCACCCCCCACCAGAAATGGGGCATCCACAGCACCTATACCGACAACCTTCTGATGCTGACCCTGAACCGCGGCGGCCCGGTCGTCTGGATGTCCGAGGTCGATGCGAAGAGGGCCGGCCTTGTCGATAACGACTGGGTCGAGGCCTACAACATCAACGGCGCCCTGACCGCGCGCGTGGTCGTGTCCCAAAGGATCAAGCAGGGCACGCTCTTCATGTACCACGCACAGGAAAAGATCGTGAACACGCCCGGCTCGGAAAAGACCGGCAACCGGGGCGGCATCCATAACTCGGTCACCCGCACCACGCTGAAACCGACCCACATGATCGGCGGCTACGCACAGCTGTCCTACGGCTTCAACTACTACGGCACCGTGGGCAGCAACCGGGACGAGTTTGTGATCGTCCGCAAGATGCAGAAGATCGACTGGCTGGACCAGCCCGCAACCCGGAAGGTGGAGGCAGCGGAATGAAAGTTCGTGCGCAAATCGGCAAAGTACTGAACCTGGACAAATGCATCGGCTGCCACACCTGTTCGGTCACCTGCAAGAACGTCTGGACCACGCGGGAAGGCGTCGAATACGCCTGGTTCAACAACGTCGAGACCAAGCCCGGCACCGGCTACCCGACCGATTGGGAAAACCAGAAACACTGGAACGGCGGCTGGGTCCGCACGGCCAGCGGCAAGCTGCAACCGAAGCAGGGGTCGAAGTGGCGCATCCTGGCGAACCTCTTCGCCAACCCCTCGATGCCCGTGATCGACGACTATTACGAGCCGTTCGATTTCGACTACGACCACCTGAAATCCGCCCCCGACATGCAGGCCTTCCCGACCGCGCGCCCGCGCTCGAAGATCACCGGCGAGCGCATGGAGAAGATCGAGAAGGGTCCGAACTGGGAGGAAATCCTGGGTGGCGAGTTTGCCAAGCGCTCGGCCGACTACAACTTCGACCAGGTGCAGAAGGACATCTACGGGGCCTACGAAAACACCTTCATGATGTATCTGCCGAGGCTCTGCGAACATTGCCTCAACCCGACCTGTTCCGCCTCATGCCCCTCGGGCGCGATCTACAAGCGCGAAGAGGACGGCATCGTCCTGATCGACCAGGAAAAGTGCCGGGGCTGGCGGATGTGCATCTCTGGCTGCCCCTACAAGAAGGTCTATTACAACTGGGACACGGGCAAATCCGAGAAATGCACCTTCTGCTATCCGCGCATCGAAAGCGGCCAGCCGACGGTCTGTTCGGAAACCTGCGTCGGCCGCATCCGCTATCTGGGCGTGATCCTTTATGACGCCGACAAGATCGAGGCGGCGGCGTCGACCGAACGCGAGACGGACCTTTACGGCGCGCAGCTTGACGTCTTCCTCGACCCGAGCGACCCCGAAGTGATCGCCGCCGCCCGCCGCGACGGCGTGCCGGAAGAGTGGATCGAGGCCGCGAAGATCAGTCCGGTCTGGAAGATGGCGATGGACTGGAAGGTGGCCTTCCCCCTTCACCCCGAATACCGCACCCTGCCGATGGTCTGGTACATCCCGCCGCTCTCGCCCATCCAGAACGCAGCACAGGCCGGCCAGATCGCCATGAGCGACCAGATGCCCGACGTGCGCTCGCTGCGCATACCGGTCAAATACCTGGCGAACATGCTGACGGCGGGGGACGAGGAGCCGATCGTCCATGCGCTGGAACGCATGTCGGCCATGCGGCTTTACATGCGCGCGCTGAGCGTGGACGGCGTGCGCGACGAAGGCATCGCCGCCCGCGTCGGCATGTCCGGCCGGGTGATCGAGGACATGTACAAGATCATGGCCATCGCCGACTACGAGGACCGCTTCGCAATCCCGACCGCACATCGCGAACAGGACGAACGCGCCGCCGACATCCGTGGCGGTTGCGGCTTCACCGACGGCAACGGCTGTTCGTCCGGCGAGGCGGGCAAGACCACGCTCTTCGGCGGCAAGAAAAAGAACTTCTCCCTCCCGCAGGAGACATTCTGATGATCGACCGCACACTCAAGGCCCTGTCACTGACGCTGAGCTACCCGTCGGCAGAGCTTCAGGCCGCCATGCCCGAAATCGGCGCCCTTCTGGCCGCCGACCCCCGCATCGCCCCCGGCACGCGCGCCGAACTGGGCCGTCTGGCCCGCGATTTGGCGCAGGGCGACCTTTTCGACCTGCAGGAGCGTTTCGTCATGCTCTTCGACCGCTCGCGCAGCCTGTCGCTGAACCTTTTCGAGCATGTCCATGGCGAAAGCCGCGAAAGGGGCGGCGCCATGGTCAGCCTGATCGAGACCTACCGCGCGGCGGGGTTTGAACCCGCCACGACGGAACTGCCGGACCACCTGCCGGTCCTGCTCGAATTCCTGTCCAACCGGCCCGCCGCCGAGGCGCAGGAGACGCTGGCGGACGCCGCGCATATCCTTGACGCGCTCGCCGCCCGCCTGGAGCGGCGCGAAAGCGGATATGCCGCCGTCTTCACTGCCGCTTCGGGCCTGGCCGGATCGGTGGCCGACGCCGAGGCCGTGGCCGGAATGCTGGCCCAGCCCGAAGATGACCCGACCGACCTTGCCGCGCTCGACGCCGTCTGGGCCGAGGCCGAAGTGACCTTCGGCCCCGACCCGAACGCGGGCTGCCCGCAGGTCCGCGACATGCTCGCCCAGATGGGCGCGCCTGCCCCGTCAAAGAAACCGGCCACCGCGCCCCTGAACGGGAGAGCCTGAGATGTTTGGCAATTTCGACATCGACTTCGTGATCTTCGGGGTCATGCCCTATGTGGCGCTGGCCGTGCTGCTGGTCGGCTCGGTCGCGCGCTACGAACGCGACCCCTTCACCTGGAAAAGCTCGTCCAGCCAGCTTCTGCGGCGCAGGCAGCTCATGTGGGGCTCGATCCTTTTCCATGTCGGCGTCCTGACCGTGTTCTTCGGCCACCTGGTCGGGCTTTTCACGCCGGTCTGGGTGCTGGATGTGCTGGGCATCCCCTATTGGGCGAAACAGTGGCTGGCGGTCCTGATCGGCGGTCCCGCCGGGCTTGCCGCGCTGATCGGGGGCACCCTCCTGCTGCACCGGCGGCTCTTCGACCCGCGCATCCGGGTCAATTCGTCCATGTTCGACATACTGATCATGGTCCTGCTCTGGCTCCAGCTGGCCATCGGCCTTCTGACCATCACCCAGTCGCTCCAGCACATGGACGGGGCCGAGATGGTGCGCTTCATGAACTGGGCGCAAAGCGTGGTGACGCTGAACATCAACTCCTGGGCGACGCTGGTCGACGTGAACTGGCTGTTCAAGGTGCACATCTTCCTTGGCATGATCATCCTCATGCTGTTCCCCTTCACCCGCCTGGTGCACATCCTGTCGGGCTTCGCCGTGCCCTTCCGCTATCTGCTCGGCCGGTCCGGCTATCAGATCGTCCGCTCGCGCCGTCGCCGCACGCTGGACGAGCGGCGCAAGGCCTATGACCGGGTGCAGGGCCCGCGCGGTCCCTCTGCCTCGACCCCGGCGGAGCAGGGGCGATGAACCAGGCCCTTTTCCCCGATGTCGCCGTGAATGGCGAAAGCATACCCTCGGCGGCCATCGCCGCCGAGGCCCAGCACCATGAGGCGCCGAAGGACAAGCCCGGCATCGCCTGGCGCAAGGCCGCGCAGGCCTTGGCGATCCGGGCGCTGCTGCTGCAAGAGGCGCGACGGCGCGGGTTGGCGCCCGAACCGGCAGAGCTCGCGCCCTCGCGGTTCGAGACCGAGGATGAAGCCCTGATCCGTGCGCTTCTGGACGAAGCCGTTCGCCCGGACCCTGTCACGCCAGAGGCCGTGCGTGCCGAATGGGAAGCCGACCCCGACCGTTACTGCTCTGCCCCCCTGTGGGACGTGTCGCATATCCTGTGCGCCTGCGACCCCCGGGACGAGGCCGCGCGTCTGGCTGCTGAGGCGCGGGCGAAGGCAATCCTTGCCCGGCTCGACGCGAGTGCGGCAGGCTTTGCCGATGCCGCGCGCCAGAGCGATTGCGGGTCGAAGGCGTCGGGCGGCCACCTGGGCCAGATCGGCCCCGGCGACACGGTGCCCGAATTCGAACGCGCGCTTCGCACCCTGTCGGAAGGCGCCATGACGCCTGCGCCCGTCCTGTCGCGCCACGGCTGGCACATCATCCGCCTGAACGCCATCGCGCCGGGGCAGGTCCTGCCGTTCGAGACGGCGCGCCCGAGAATCGCCGAGGCGCTGGAAAAAGCCGCATGGGCCCGAGCCTCTCGCGATTTCGTCGCGGCACTGGGCGCGGGCGCCACCATCACCGGGGCAAGCCTCGCACCGATCTGAGGTGGCGCGGCAGATATTCGTTCTCTTTTCGTTCGAGTTTGCTAGACTAGCCCTGACGTCCTGAACGGGGGTGGGTCATGCAAGACCGGGCAGCGAAATATGAACGCCTCAAGGCGCTGATGCGGGCGGCCGAAGAGGTGAAGACTTTCGGAACCTTCACCTATGCTGCGGACGCGATCCCCGGCGGCACAATCAGCCAACTGATGTCGCAGAAGAAATGCGGGGACAGGCGATAGAGGCGCCGCACCTCGCCGCGAGGCCATCCGGCCCGCTACCCCAGCGACCGCAACACAGCGTCGATCTCGGGCGCCAGGTCGATCTCTTCGCGGCTGAAATAGCCGCAGGCCGCGAGCGCGCCGCGCAGGGACGTCCTGTCGTCGAGCAGGGTGAAAACGACCGGAAATGTCGAAATGCCGTCCAGCCCCTCGGGCTCGCAGCCGACCGCGTAGCCGTGCAGAAGGCTGCCGGACTGCGTGCGCCTCAGGCTGAGGGCACTTTAGGCCAGGATCGCATCGAGTCTCGCGGCGGCGGCGAAGTCGGCCTCGGTCAGCGCGTCGGCCTCGTGGCTCGTAAACGCCACCTCGCACCAGCCCCAGCCGAAGGCCACGTCCGGGTGATGGCCAAGCTTCTCGCCCAGCCAGGCCGCCAGGTTGGCCATCTGCACCGCCTTGGCATAGCCCTTGAAGTCAAACCGCCGCACCAGCCGCTGACCGTCGACCCGCCAGCCGGGATCGAGCGCCACCTTGCCCGCGACCATTCACGCCACCTTCGCCGGATATTTCGGCGCATGAAGCCCCAGCGCGCGGGCCTTCGCCACATCCGCCAAAAGGTCGCGCTGGGCAGCGGTGAAGAGCGCATCCATGTCGTCGATCACGAAATAGACGGGCTGCAGGATGTCGATCCGGTAGGGCGTGCGCAAGATGTCGATCACGTCGAAGGGCCTGAGCTCGGGCTTGCCCGAGGTTGCCCAGTCCAGTTCCGCGATGGATGAGGCAAGGCCCGATCCCAGGCCCTTCAGCGCGGCCCCCTCGCGCGTCAGGCCAAACTCGATCGTGAACCAGTAAAGCCGGATCAGCCAGGAATGGTCCGCCTTGTCGGCCCGAAGGCCGGCCTGCCCGATCGCCTGGCTGAAGGCCGCAAAGCGGGGGTCGGTCAGAAGGGGGGTGTGGCCGAAGATCTCGTGAAAGATGTCGGGCTCTTCGATATAGTCGAAATCCTCGCGCCGCCGGATGAACGAGGCGGCGGGAAAGCGGCGGTCGGCCAGAAGCCCGAAGAAGCGCCCGAAGGGGATGAGCGCCGGCACCGGCTCGACCCGCCAGCCCGTCGCGGCGGTCAGCGCCGCCGACACTTCGGTGCATTGCGCGACGCGGTCGCGCGGAAGGTCCAGCCGGCGAAGCCCGTCCAGGTAGGGCTTCGCCATCCGCGCCTGGACCGCCGGGATCTGGCGGGCCAGAAGGTCGTGCCAAACCGCATCGTCGGCGGCCGAATAGGGCACCCTTCCCGTGGCATCGGGAACCATGGCGACATAGCTCGTGGTCTTGGTCATCGCGCGCTCCGGGACTGTTTCGGGAAAGATCGTACCACGATGCAAGGGAATTCCTTGCCGATCTGGTTGCAAGTTGGCGCCAGATAGGCATGAATTTCCTGAGCTTAACTGGAAAGAGGCATGACATGCCGGAATCAGACCTGACCGAGTCCGACCGCCGCCTGCTGCGCGCCCTGCAAAGGAACGCCCGCACCTCGATCCAGGATCTGGCGGCGCTGTCGGGCCTGTCGTCCTCGCCCGCCTGGCGGCGCATCAGGCGGCTGGAGGAAACCGGCGTGATCGCCGGCCACGTCGCCCTGCTGGACCGGCACCGCATCGGGCTTGGCGTCATGGCCTATGTCCAGATCTCGCTAACCGATCATACCGAGCCGACCGTCACGCGGTTCGACAGCTTCGTTCGGGCCAACATGCAGATCCTGGAATGCGCCCGCGTCACGGGGGGCTTCGACTACCTGATCAAGGTCGTCGCCCGCGACACCGAAGACCTCGAATCCTTCCTGATGCAGCACCTGCTGTCGCTGGGCGTCGTCCGCACGGCCTCCACCAGCTTCGTCCTGCGGCAGACGAAATCCACGACCGAACTGCCCCTGGACTGAACGCGGCCCCCGGGGCGCAACGGGGCGCAACGGGGGAAATCGCTTGAGTTGCCTTGGGCCGACCCGGTATCCGTGGGCTCGACACCCGCACGGAAAGCCCTGAAAACGTCGATGCCAGAGGACCGGCCGCAGAAATACACCGCCCCCGCGCTGGAGAAGGGGCTCGACATCCTCGAGCGGCTGTCGCTGTCGGAAACCGGGCTCTCGCTCAGCGAGATCGCGCGCGACCTCGGCCGTTCGGTGTCAGAGATCTTTCGCATGCTCGTCGTCCTGGAACAGCGGGCTACACCGCGCAAAGCCCCCATACCGACAAGTACATGCTGACGACGCTGCTTTTCGAGGTGGCGAACCGAACGCCCCTGATCCAGCGCCTGACGATGGCGGCCGCACCCCTGATGCGCGACCTGGCGCACCGGATCAA
The DNA here is from genome assembly GCA_945952025.1 of uncultured Paracoccaceae bacterium. Taxonomy (GTDB): domain Bacteria; phylum Pseudomonadota; class Alphaproteobacteria; order Rhodobacterales; family Rhodobacteraceae; genus TMP-24. Next base: position 158,809 of record CAMFGW010000001.1, on the reverse strand, counting down.
CCAGTCGGTGCACCTTGGCATCATCGTCGACGATGCGGTGCTGATCGTCGGTCGGGCCGACCCGCCGTCCCGCCATGTGATGAGCGTGCGGCTGGGCACCCGGGTCGGGCTCTGGCAGGCCTCGTCCGGCCGGGTGATGATGGCCTTCCACCCGGAAAAAGACCTGACAGAGATGCTGAGCCGCGCGCCCCTTCCGGAAAGCGTCGACGAAGGGCGCCTCCGCCGCGAGCTGGCAGAGATCCGGGTCCGGGGGCAGGAGATCGTCGACAGTTTCGTGGTGAAGGGCGTCGTCAACATCTCGGCCCCGATCGTCGATCACACCGGGATCGCGGTCGCGGCGCTGACCGTGCCCCATATCGAACGGTTCGGCGAGGCGATCGGCCTGCCGGACTGCTGCACGGCCACCATCCAGACCGCCGCACGGCTGACCCGCAGCCTTGGCGGCGGGGTGGTCGGGGCGCCCGGCTAGCCCCCCCCGGCTAGTTCTGCACCAGCGGAATGGCCGGCGTCTCCATCGCGGTGAAGCAGGCCTCGACCAGCGCCATGGTCTGGAACGCATCCTGGACGCAGGAGAAGAGCCGGTCATCCTCACCCGCCGCATAGCGTTGCAGGTTGCGCATCGGGCCCATGTAGGCCTCGATGAACCAGCTGCCCTCATGCGGCACCTGCCGCCAGTCGCCGCCGTTCTCGTTGAACCACAACTCGTCGGCCTCGCCACGCGGATAGTCGAAGTCGCCGCCGAGCTTGACCATCAGGACGCCCTTCGTCCCCTCGATGCAGAACCAGGCGGACTGGAACTTCCGGCCACCCCGATGGTTGTGGTTGATGCTCATCACCCCGCGCCTCAGGTCGCCCCAGTCCAGCGGGGCGGTGGTGCGGGTCTGGGCGAAACCCGGCGCGCGCGGATCGCCCATCGACCGGGCAAAGGCCGCCTTGGGCATGCCGAAGATGGCGCGGATCGAATCGAGGTAGTGGATCGAATGCACCAGGATCTCGACCCGCTTCATCTGCAGAAGGAAGGGGAAGAGCGTTCAGGGCGTGAAGATGTTGACATGGACCTCGATCTCGAGCGGGTCGCCGATCAGCCCGGCCTCGACCGCCTGCCGCGCCGCCATCATCATCGGCGAGAAGCGCAGCTGGAAATTCACCGCCGCCTTCAGCCCCTTCGCGCGGCAGATGGCGCGGATCTCGCGCGCTGCGGCCAGATCGCTGCCCATCGGTTTCTGGATCAGGACCGCCGCCCCGTCCGGCAGGTCACGCAGGATCGCCGTGATCGCGCCGGGCGGCACCGCCACGTCATAGACGACCGCGTTGCCATGCGCCGCCACCGCCTCGGCCACCGAGGCAAAGGTCAGGGGAATGCCGAAATCGTGCGCCAGCGTCGCCCGGCGGTCCGGGTCGATCTCGGCCACGCCGATCACCTTCAGCCCGGCCTTGGCATAGGCGGGCAGGTGCGCGTCCCGCACGATGCCGCCGGCACCAATCAGGACGATGGGGCGCAGGTTCGTGGGCGCCGGCCAGTTCTGGGCGAAGGTGTCGATCAGCAGAGGCCTCGCGCTTTTGGACAAGCAGGATGTGTTCGCAATACATCACCGTCTTGCCGTGCTGGTTCGGTGTCTCACGGATCTCGACCACCCGGCCATGGCCGGGCCGCTTGGGGTCGTCGGCCTTGCGCCCGATCGTCACCCGGGCGGATCGTGTCGCCGGCAAAGACCGGTGTCGAAAAGCGCAGCCGTTCATAGCCGTAGGTCATGGCGCGCGGATTGATCTGGGTCGCGGTCAGGCCGATGCCGATGGCGAAGGTCATGGTGCCGTGCGCGATGCGCTGGCCGAAAGGCTGGGTGCGGCAGAACTCGGCATCCATGTGGTGGGGGAAGAAATCCCCGAATGGCCGGCATGAATGACGATGTCGGCCTCGGTGATCGTGCGCCCGAAGGTCTGGCGGAAGGCGCCTGTCTCATAGTCCTCGGAGAACTGCTCGTGCTCCGTGGCGATCCTCCTGCGTGGATTTTGCGAATAAAAATGCTTTTTTCCAAGTGAAAACGATCGCCGCAATCTCCGGTCCGTCGGGGTCAGGTTCGGGGTCGGGGCCCGGCGCCGGGGATAGATGGCAGAGATTGGCGTTCAGGCGAGGGGCTTGCCGCATCTGCCCGAGGATCAGGCCCAGATTCCGGTCTGGAACGCAGAGAACTGGTATTGCGAGGATTTCCAGGTCAGCGACCGCATCCGCTCGATCCGTCGCGCGATTTCCGAAGGCGAATCGATGCCGTTCAACAGCCTTGTCATGGACCACCACCCCTTCGTCAGCGATGATCTCTTCGCGGTCGAGGAAGGCGTCTTCGGCCGCCGCCTTGTCGCGGGCGCCTTCGTCTTTTCGCTGGGCTTCGGGCTCGCTGCCACCAACTGCCTGAACTCGTTCAGCTACGGCGATGACCGGCTGAGGTTCATCAAGCCGGTCTTCATCGGCGACACGATCTACACCATCCGCGAGAACCATTCGAAAGAGGTCCACAGCGACAGGATGGGCAAGCTGCGCGTCAGCTATTCGGTCTACAAGGCGCCGGGCGAACTGGTGCTTTACGCCGAACACCTGCTGACCGCGCTTTACCGCGAACCCGCGAGCTTTGCCGAAGAGGCGGCGGCGAAGATGGCCGCCAAGGCGAAGGACAAATCCCGTGGCTGACATCACCCTGCGCGGCATGACCTGGGCGCATGCGCGCGGCTTCGACCCGATGGTCGCCACCTCGGCCGCCTATGCCAGGGCCCATCCGGGCGCCACCATCACCTGGGAACAGCGTTTGCTTCAGGCCTTCGCCGACCGGCCGATTTCGGAAATGGCGGAAACCTATGACCTGATGGTGATCGACCATCCGCATGTGGGAGAGGTCGCCCGGCAGGGCAACCTTCTGGCGCTGGACGGGCTTCGGGACGCAGAGATGGCGGCGCTCGCGGCAGTTTCCATCGGCCAGTCGCACCCCTCCTACGAATTCGCCGGGCGGCAATGGTCGCTCGCCATCGACGCTGCGACCCCCGTGGCAGCCCTGCGCCCCGACCCGCTGGCAGAGGCCCCGAAGGTCTGGGCAGAGGTCCTGGACCTTGCGCGCCGGGGGCAGGTGGGCTTTGCCCTGATCCCGATCAACGCGCTGATGACCTTCTTCGGCATCTCGCGCAACCTTGGCCACGCCATTGCCGAGGCGCCGGACCGCCTGATTGCACCCGACGCCGCCGCCCGCACTCTGGACCTGATGCGAGAGGTCGTGGCGCTGATGGACCGTCGTTGCCTGACGCTCGACCCGTTCGGCATCCATGAATGGATGGGCCGGCAGGCGGACGGCCCGGCCTAATCGCCCTTCGGCTACGGCTACACCAACTATTCCCGCGCGGGCTTCTGCCCCCATCCCCTCAGCTTCCACGACGCGCCGGGGATCGAACGCGCGGACCCCTCGGGCACCGTCCTTGGCGGCACCGGCATTGCAGTGTCGGCCTTTACGAAGCACCCGGAGGTCGCGGTCGACTATGCCTTCTGGATCGCGGGCGCGGACTGCCAGAAGGGGTTTTACACCGCAAGCGGCGGCCAGCCCGCCCATGCGGCGGCCTGGGACGACGAAGCCTGCAACGCCCTGACCGGCAACTTCCTTCGCCAGACCCGCCGGACGCTCGACACCTCCCGGGTCCGGCCGCGCTCCGACGGCTACATGGGCTTTCAGGACCGCGCCGGCCACATCGCCCACCGCGCCCTGACCGGCGAGGCGACGGTCGCGGCCACCATCGAAGCGCTTGACGCCGCCTACCGGGAGAGCCGCGCATGACCCTGCCCCTCGACGGTATCCTGGTCGTCGATTTCAGCCAGTTCCTGTCGGGGCCGATGTGCGCGCTCCGCCTGGCCGACGTGGGCGCGCGCGTCATCAAGGTCGAGCGTCCGGGCACGGGCGATCTGTGCCGCACGCTTTACATCTCTGACACCGACATTGGCGGCGCGTACAGCCTCGGCGTGCGCCCCGACGACATCAGCCCCGTCGGCCATGGCCTCAGCCAGGACGGGCCGGGGGCCGAGGTGTCGCTGACCGTCGATCCGGCCGAACCCCTGGGCATGGAAAGCCTGATCTACACCCACCTTGCCGGGCAGGAGGTTCTGGCCAAGCTCTGTGGCCCGCGCATCGTCTCGCCGCGCGAGGTGCTGATCTTCCGCCTGGCGCTCGACCGCGCGCACCTTTCGACGCAAAGACCGGCGTGTCGGTAAGGACGCTCTGATGGCCAGGATCACCCATGTCGAGGTCAAGATGGTCGATCTGGTGCCGCTGGTGAAGCGCACGGATGCGGTCCAGTCCTTCGTCAGCCAGGAAACGCCCCTCGTCACCATCACCGACAGCGGCGGCGCGACCGGCACCGGCTACAGCTACACGATCGGCACCGGCGGCCCGGCGGTCATCAGCCTGCTGACACAGACCCTGGTGCCGCGCCTTCTGGGCCGCGAGGCCGAAGAGATCGAGGCGATCTGGCGCGACCTTCTGTTCGTGACCCACGCGACGGCGGCGGGCGCCCTCACCTCCATCGCGCTCGCCGCCATCGACACCGCGCTCTGGGACCTCCGCTGCAAGAAGGCGGGCCTGCCCCTTTGGCGCATGGCCGGCGGCGCCAAGCCGTCGATCCCGCTTTATTCGACCGAAGGCGGCTGGGCGCATATCGAAACCCCGGCGCTGGTTCAGGATGCCTTGGCCGTGAAGGTGCAAGGTTTCGCCGGCAGCAAGGTCAAGGTCGGCAAGCCCGCGCTCCACGAGGACCGCCGCCGGCTGAGCGCGGTGCGCGACGCGGTCGGCCCGGACTATCGGCTGATGGTCGATGCCAATCAGGCCTTCCACCACCAAGAAGCACTTCTGCGCGCCCGGATGCTGGCCGAGGTAGGCATCACCTGGTTCGAAGAACCGATGCCCGCCGACGACCTGACGGGCCATGCGCGCCTTGCCGAACAGTCCGCCGTGCCGATCGCGGTCGGCGAAAGCCTCTATTCCCCCGGCCAGTTCGCCGATTACCTGCGCGCGGGCGCCTGTTCCATCGTGCAGGTCGACGCAGGCCGCGTGGGCGGCATCACCCCATGGCTCAAGGTCGCGCACATGGCCGAGGCGATGAACGTGGCCGTCTGCCAGCACATCCTGATGGAACTGCACGTCAGCCTCGTCTGCGCGGTGCCGAACAGCTGGATGCTGGAATATATCTCGCAGCTCGACCCGATCACGACCAGCCGGCTCGACATCCGCGACGGCCTCGCCCACCCGCCCGAAACGCCAGGCCTTGGCATCGGCTGGGATCACGCCGCCATCGCCTGCGCCACCGTCGCGGGCAACCAGTCGGAACACCGCCAATGACCACCAAACCGAAACGGCCGGAACGCATGGGCATCCTTGACTGCGACGAGGTGCAATGGGCCTTCTCGCTCGACCTCAACATGACTGCCATGTACCGTATATGCCGCGCCTTCCTGCCCGCGATGATCAACGGCGGCGGCGGCTCGATCATCAACATGGCCTCGGTCGCCTCGTCGGTCATCGCAGCCCCCAACCGCTTCGTCTACGGCACGACCAAGGCCGGCGTCATCGGCCTGACCAAGTCCATCGCCGCCGACTTCATCACCAAGGGCATCCGCGCCAACGCGATCTGCCCCGGCACCGTGGAAAGCCCGAGCCTGGAACAGCGCCTGCGCGACACCGGCGATTTTGAAGCCGCGAAGAAGGCCTTCATCGCCCGCCAGCCCATCGGCCGCATCGGAAAGGCGGATGAGATCGCGGCGCTGGTGACCTACCTTGCATCGGACGAATCGAGCTACACCACCAGCGTCGCTCGTGTGATCGACGGCGGCTGGGCCAATTTCTGAAAGGACGCGCGATGAAACTTCTCCGCCACGGGCCCATCGGGGCCGAACGGCCCGGCCTTCTGCACAAGGACGGCACCATCCGCGACCTGACCGGCCTTGTCCCCGACATCGCCGGAGCGGTCCTGTCGGACACGGGCCTTGCCATGCTGCGCGGCATCGACCCCGCCACCCTGCCCGTCGTCGATCCCGGCACGCGCCTTGGTCCCTGCGTCGCGGGCACCGGCAAGTTCATCTGCATCGGCCTGAACTATTCCGACCACGCCGCCGAAACCGGCGCCAAGGTGCCGCCCGAGCCGATCATCTTCATGAAGGCCACGAGCGCGATCTGCGGCCCGAACGACCCGATCGTCATCCCGCGCGGGTCGGAAAAGACCGACTGGGAAGTCGAGCTTGCCGTCATCATCGGCAAGGCCGCAAAATATGTGAGCGAGGCCGACGCCCTCAACCATGTCGCGGGCTATGCCGTGACCAATGACGTGAGCGAACGCGCCTTCCAGACCGAACGGTCCGGCCAGTGGACCAAGGGCAAGTCCTGCGACAACTTCGGCCAGATCGGCCCCTGGCTGGTCACGCGGGACGAGGTGGCGGACCCGCAGGCGCTGAAGATGTGGCTGAAGGTCGGGGGCCAGACCATGCAGGACGGCTCGACCAAAACCATGGTCTACGGCGTGAAATTTCTGGTCAGCTACCTCAGCCAGTTCATGACGCTCCATCCGGGCGACGTGATCTCGACCGGCACGCCGCCCGGCGTCGGCCTTGGCATGAAGCCGCCGCGCTACCTGAAGGCGGGCGAGGTGGTGGAGCTGGGCATCGACGGGCTCGGCACCCAGCGCCAGGACGTCATCGCCGACCGATAGGAGGGCAGGCCATGGAACGCATCGACACGCACCAGCATCTGATCTGGCGGGACCGCTTCGGCTATGGCCGGACCGACGGCATCCCGGCCCTGGCCAAGGGCGACTTCACGCCCGAAACCTGCCAGGCAGAGGTGAAGGGCCTTGGCATCGCCGGCACGCTCTTCATGGAGACCGGTGTGGATGACGCCATCTACCAGGCCGAGGCGCGCCATGTCGCGACGCGGGTCGGGCGGGACGGCATCCTGGGCCAGATCGCCGCGTGCCGCCCCGAAGAGGACGCGGGCTTCGACGCCTGGCTGGACGAATGCGCCGGGCTGAAGGTCCACGGCTTCCGCCGCATCCTGCATGTCATGCCGGACGAGCTGTCGCAGGGCGAAACCTTCCGCAGGAACCTGCGCAAGATCGGTGCGAAGGGGCTGGCCTTCGACCTTTGCGTCCTGCCCCGCCAGATGCCGATAGCGGTCGACCTGGAGCAGGCCTGCCCGGACGTGACCTTCGTCCTCGACCATTGCGGCGTCCCGGACATCGCCGGCGGCGCCTTCGAGCCCTGGGCCAGGGGCATCGACCAGATCGCCGCCCTGCCGAACGTGAACGTGAAGCTGTCCGGCATCTCTGCCAATGCCGCGCCTGACCAGCAGAACCGCACCGGCCTTGAGCGCTGGGTCGACCATGTCGTCAACCGCTTCGGTCCGGAACGCATGGTCTGGGGCTCGGGCTGGCCGGTCGTCCTTCTGGGCAGCGGGCTGACCGACTGGATCGCGCTGACGAACGCGCTTCTGGCCGGCCTGAGCCTTGACGAGCAGGCGGCCATCGGCCACCAGAATGCCCGCCGGCTTTACCGGATCTGAGGGGACAGGATGCGCCTGGGCGACTGCCACAACTTCCACGACTTCCGCGCGCTTGCCCGCCAGCGCCTGCCGGGGCCGATCTTCAACTACATCGACGGCGGCGCCGATGACGAGGTGACGCTCAGGCAGAACACGCAGTCCTTCAACCGCGTCGACCTTGTGCCGAACATCCTGCGCGGCGTCGCGGATGTGGACCTGGGCGTGACGGTCATGGGCGAGAGGCTCGCCGTGCCCTTCTACCTCTCGCCGACCGCGCTCCAGCGGCTCTTCCACCCCGAGGGCGAGCGCGCGACGGCCGCCGCGGCCGCCCGGCTTGGCACGATGTTCGGCGTCTCGTCCCTTGGCACGGTGGCGATGGGCGACCTGGCCCGCAAGCACCCCGGAGTGCCGCAGGTCTACCAGTTCTATTTCCATAAGGACCGCGGCCTGAACCGCGCCATGCTGCAAAGCGCCAAGGAATGCGGCATCAAGACCATGATGCTGACCGTTGACAGCATCACCGGCGGCAACCGCGAGCGCGACCTTCGGACGGGCTTCGCGATCCCCTTCCGCCTGACGCTCGGCGGCATGGCCCAGTTCGCCATCAAGCCCGCCTGGGCGCTGCGTTACCTGATGAACGAGAAGTTCAGCCTGCCCCAGCTTGACGCCCACGTCGACATGAAGGGCAGCACCATCTCGATCGGCCGCTACTTCACCGAAATGCTGGACCCGGCGATGGACTGGGACGACGTGGCGGCAATGGTCGCCGACTGGGGCGGGACCTTCTGCCTCAAGGGTGTGATGAGCGTCGAGGACGCCCGCCGCGCCGCCGACATCGGCTGCAAGGGCATCGTCCTGTCGAACCACGGCGGGCGGCAACTCGACGGCTCGCGCACCGCCTTCGACCAGCTGGACGAGGTGGTGCAGGCCGTCGGCGACCGTCTGGACGTGATGATCGACGGCGGCATCCAGCGCGGCACCCACGTCCTGAAGGCGCTGAGCCTTGGCGCGAAGGCCGTGGGCCTGGGCCGCGCCTACCTCTTCCCGCTCGCCGCCGCCGGCCAGGCCGGCATCGACCGGGCGATGGACCTGATGATCGCCGAACTGACCCGCGACATGCGGCTGATGGGCGCTGCGAGCGTCGCCGACCTCGGCCGCTCGTCGCTGCGCTTCCGCTGAGGCGGCGGCCTAGTCGTTGTCCATCGTCCCCGCACCCGCGTCGCGGCTTGAACTGTCGGACCTGGGCACAGTGGTCCGCAGCGCCATGGCGTCGAGCCCTTCGAGCGTCATCCGCCCGACCACAGGCCGCGCCGCGGGTCCCCGGTCCGCCGCCGGGCCAAGCGTCCAGCCATCGGTCCTCGTGCCCCAGCAGGGCCCGAACGTCACCCGACCGTCCGTCGCGACCGCAGCGACAAGGCCCTGCGCCGAGGTCAGCGCGACCGGCCCCCGCGCCGCCGCCACGCGGGCGATGAAGGGTAGCAGATAGCCGGGGCCGTGCAGTCCGTCGGGCAAGCTGTCGCCTCCCGGACCTTCGGCCAGACGGCAGCCGGCCTCGACCGGGCAGGCCTGCCCCTCGCTGCGGGGACCGAGCCAGAGCATCGCCCAGTCCGCCGCCGGCAACCCGCGCCGCGCCAGCCACTCGGCCGCCCAGCCCGCCTCTTCCGCCAGCCCCCAGTCCAGCCCGGCACCGCGCGCCGCCTTGGTGACGAGGCTGCGCAGTTCCGAATAGGAAAGCTCCGTAGCCTCCGTCATGCGCTCACCTCATCGGGATAGGGCAGGCCCTGGAAAAGGCTGATGCGCACCCAGCGGTCGGACCGGGGGTCAAAGCGCGTCGCGCCGAAGAAGGCCAGCTTGCAGCGCAGGATGTCGATGGGCAGCATCCCGGCCGCCAGCACATTGTCGCGGATCTCGGCGTAGGGCAGGCCCTGCAGCATCAGGACACGGCGGACGGTGTGGCGGTGGCAGGCGTGGCCACGCAGGAAGGCCGCGAGCGTCCCGGCCCCCGGCCAGTCTGACAGCGCCGCCGACAGGCCGGCCACGGCCATCGCGATGCCCAGGGGCTGCTCGCGTTCCTGCCCGGCCTCGGCCCGCCGGTCGCCCAGGCGCGGCTCGAGCTTGTCTTCGGACACGTACCAGAACCGCGCGCTTTGCGCCGGGTCGGTGAAGTCGAACCCGCCGGCCCAGCCATAGTCGCGCGCCAGGATCGCCCGGAACTGGTCCAGGCTCATGGCGGTGTCGATGGCAAATCCCGTCGCCTCGTCCGCGTCGAGCGCGCGGGCCAGGTCATCGACCAACGCGCCCTGCGGCTCGATCATCAGGGACAGGAGGGCCTCTTGCCCCTCTTCCGACAGATGCCCGGCCCCCCAGCGCCAGAGCGCGTCCCAGGGCTGCGGTTGCGTGCTGTCCCAGGTTGCCAGATGCGCCTCGATCGCAGCCAGGTCGGCGCCCAGATCGGCCAGCTTCGTGACCTGCGCCGGATGCGCGCTCTGCCAGTGCCGCGCATTCTCCCTCGCCGCGTCGAGCGCCCGGCGAAAGCCAGCGAGCGACGCCGGATCGGCCGCAGGCAGCGACCGGACGCGGGCAAGCGCGGTTTCCCGGCCCGTCATCCAGGCGTTCAGAAGGCGCGGATGGCGCACCAGGAAGGGCGCCATGCCAAGGCCGGTCGAGTTCCCGACCCCGAGCCTGCGCCGCAGCCCCGGCTCCATCCGCACGGCCGCCGCACCGCCCTTCACCCGGGCCAGATGTTCGGCAATGTCGACGGTAAAGGCGCGCGTCAGCCAGACCGACAGCATCTCGACCTGGAAGGGCGCCTTCAATTCGGGCCGGTCGGCGATGTCCTCGCGGTCCGCCGCACCGAACTTGCCAGAGCCATAGACGGCCGTCGTGCGCATCAGGTAGCCCACCGCGTCGATCTCGGCCAGGTCGGGCTGGCGGCCCTCGGCCAGCCGGTCGACCACATGGGCGAAGAGCCGGACCGAGCGATTGGCCCGGCTGAGCGAAAGCTCCCGCGCGCTGATCCGCCCGGCCTCCTGCAGGGGCACGTTAGCCTCCAGCCGGTCAAGGTCGGCCAGGGTCGGCTCGCCGTCGACGAGCGCGAAGGTCGCATCCCAGGCGGTGGCGATCACCCGGTCCGAGCGCATCTCGTCCGGCAGGTCATGGGCGAAGGCCACAAGGCAATAGGTCCGCTCCGGCCCCCGCGCGCGATAGACCGCCCGCCCGACGCCCCGATCGTCGATCTGCCAGAGCGGGCGGTCGAAGCGCCAGCCCTCGGACGCGATGCGGCGCAGAAGGACATGCAGGAACGACAGCCGCATCGGGTGCGCCGACCCCATGCGCGACAGGCGCATCACCTCGTCAGGGTCGCGCAGGGGAACGGCGGGCAGGGTGCCGGTCATTCTGCGGCGTTCCGCCCGCGCGCGGGCCGGGCGGGGCCGAACGAGGAGGCGAAGAACCGCGCCCAGTTGCCGCCCATGATCGCGCCGACTTCATCGGCCGACAGGCCGACCGCCCGGAGGCCGGCGGCGATGGCGCCGAAGTTGCGGTTGTCCTTGAACCAGCTTGGCATGGGCGGAAAGCCCGGCGCGTCCTTGCTGCCCTCGCCATAGTCGATGCGCTTGGTCCAGCGGCCGGTCCGCATCCATTCCACCACGCTGTCGGGATGGTCCTGGCAAAGGTCGGTGCCGATCCCGAGGAAGTCGGTCCCGAACCGTTCGGCCGTGCGCGCGATCATGGTGCAGAAGTCCTCGACCGTGCAGGCGCTGCCGCCCTTCAGGTGGTGGGGGTAAAGGGAAAAGCCAAGCATTCCGCCGGTTTCGGCCAAGGCGCCGATCACCGCGTCGGACTTGTTGCGCCTGGCCTGATGCCACCGGGCCGGATTGGCATGGGTGACGGCGATGGGGCGGCTTGAATGTTCGATCGCGGCCAGCGTCGATTTCTCGGCCGAATGGCTCATGTCGACGACCATGCCGACGCGGTTCATCTCTGTCACCACCTCGCGGCCCATGCGGGTCAGGCCGGTATCTTCGGCCTCATAGCAGCCGGTCGCCAGAAGCGACTGGTTGTTGTAGGTCAGCTGCATGAAGCGCAGGCCGAGGCGGTGCAGCACCTCGACAAGGCCGATGTCATCCTCGATGCAGCTGGGGTTCTGCGAGCCGAAGAAGATCGCCGTGCGGCCGGTGGCGCGGGCCGTGGCGATGTCGTCTGCGGTGAAGCCCTGGAAGATCAGGTCGGGCCAGCGCTCGAACCAGCGGTTCCAGCGTTCGACCTGCGTCACCGTTTCCCGGAAGGTCTCGTGATAGACCAGCGTCACATGGACCGCATCGACGCCGCCTGCGCGCAGCTGGCGGAAGATCCCTTCGGACCAGTTGGAATATTGCAGCCCGTCGATCAGGAAGCTCATTGCGGCACCCCCGCCGCCATGTAGCTGGTCTTGACCGTGGTGAAGAACTCGGCCGCATAGCGCCCCTGTTCGCGCGGCCCGAACGAAGATTGCCCGCGCCCGCCGAAGGGGACGTGGTAGTCGGTCCCGGCGGTCGGCAGGTTCACCATGACGCAGCCCGCCCGCATGTTGGCGCGGAAGTGCACGGCGCGGGCGAGCGAGCCGGTCATGATCCCGGCGGTCAGTCCGAAGGGCGTGTCGTTGGCGATGGCCAAGGCCTCGGCATAGCTGTCGGCGGGGATGAGGCAGGTGATAGGCGCGAACATCTCTTCGCGGTTGATCGCCATGTCGTTCCTCGTGCCGGCAAAGACGGTCGGCGCCATGAAATAGCCCTCGGTCGGCCGGTCGAGCCGGTCGCCCCCGGTCAGAAGCGCGGCACCTTCGGCCCGGCCCCGGCCGATCCACTGCAGGTTCTGGGCCAGCTGCCCCTCGCTGACCACGGGGCCGATCTGGGTGCCCTCGGCCAGCGCATGACCGACGCTGAGCGCCTCGGCCGCCTTGACCAGCCGTTCGGTGAAGGCGTCGAGCACCTTGCGGTGGACGATCAGGCGCGAGGCGGCGGTGCATTTCTGACCCGTCCCCCCGAAGGCCGCGTTCGCCGCATGGGCGACGGCCAGGTCCAGGTCGCAGTCATCCATGATGACCATGGGGTTCTTCGACCCCATCTCCATCTGCAGCTTCGCGCGGTTCCCCAGGACACGCGCGGCGATGCCCCGGCCGACCTCGACCGAGCCGGTGAAGGTGACGGCCGCCACATCCGCATGCCCGACGAGGGCATCGCCGACCGCGCGGCCCGGACCCATGACCATGTTGAAGGTGCCGGGCGGCAGGCCCGCCCGCGCAATGATCCCGGCCAGTGCCACGGCAGAGGCCGGTGTGACGTTCGCCGGTTTCCAGACGACGGCATTGCCATAGGCGAGCGCCGGCGCGATCTTCCAGGCGGGCGTCGCCACGGGGAAGTTCCAGGGCGTGACGATGGCCACGACGCCGACCGGCTCGCGCCGCACCTCGATCTCGACCCCCGGGCGCACGCTTTCGGCCTGATCGCCGTGGTTGCGCAGGGCTTCGGCGGCGAACCAGGTGAAGAACTGGCCGGCGCGGTAGACCTCGCCCTTGCCCTCGGCCAAGGGCTTGCCTTCCTCGCGCGACAGAAGCGCGCCGATCTCTGCCGACCGCGCCATCAGCTCGGTCCCGATCGCCATCAGCGCATCATGCCGCTTCTGGATGCCGGCCGCCCACCACTTCGGCTGCGCCTCGGCAGCCGCAGCCACCGCGCGGTCGACATCGGCGCTGTCGCCTTGGGCGAACTGCCCGATCACGTCGGACAGGTCCGAGGGGTTGATGTTTGCAACCTCGCCCCGGCCCGCCGTCCACTCGCCACCGATATAGTTCCGCGTTTCCATGTCCGTTCCGCTTCCAGTCATTCCCTTGCCAGCGCCTCCATGACGCGACGCGGCGTCAGGCCGCCGGTGATCGTCCCGTCCCGCCCGCGGATCGCCACGGCCGGGGCGCCGCCCGCGAAGATCGCGAAGGCGGCCTCAAGCGTCGTTTCCGCCGGGATCACCGGCGCGTCGGCGGCCGGGATCAGCCCGGCTTCGGCGAAGGCGCCGCACAGAAGGATGCGCCCCCGGTTCACGTCGCGCACGAAGCGCGCCACATACTCGTCGGCGGGATGCGCCAGGATGTCGGCCCCCGTGCCCGATTGCCGGAGCGTCCCGTCCTTCAGGATGGCGATATGGTCGCCCAGAAGCAAAGCCTCGTCGAGGTCGTGGGTGATGAAAACGATGGTCTTGCCAAGCCGCCCCTGCAGGTCCTTCAGCTGAAGCTGCATGTCATGCCGGATCAGGGGGTCGAGCGCCGAGAAGGCCTCGTCCATCAGCAGGACATCTGCGTCCGTCGCGAGCGCCCGCGCCAGCCCCACGCGCTGCTGCATGCCGCCCGAAAGCTGGGCCGGATAGCTGTCCTCGAACCCTGCAAGGCCCACGAGCGCGATCTGGTCGGCCGCGCGCGCCATGGCGCTGGCCCTTTCGACCCCGTCGAGCGTCAGGCCATAGGCCACATTCTCGATCACCGTCTTGTGGGGCAGAAGCGCAAAGCGCTGGAACACCATCGCCACCTTGCGCCGCCGGAAGGCCTGAAGCCGGGCGGTGTCGTAGGTCAGGATATCCTCGCCGTCAAAGAGGATGCGCCCGTCCGTCGGCTCGATCAGCCGGTTGAAATGGCGGATGAGGGTGGACTTGCCGCACCCCGACAGGCCCATGATGACGAAGATCTCGCCCGCGCGGATGTTGAGCGTGATTTCGTAAAGCCCAAGGACATGGCCGGTCCCTTCCAGGAGCTGCGCCTTGTCCATGCCGTCGCGCACCTTGGCGAGAGCGGCTTTCGGCTCGCGCCCGAAGACCTTGGACACACCCTCGACCCTGATCTTGACCGGACCGACCATCATGCCTTCTCCCGATGCAGGTTGGCCTGCACGCGGCGGCCATAGGACTGGGCGATGCGGTCGAAGGTGATCGCCAGGACGACGATGCCAAGCCCTGCGATCAACCCGCGGCTGACCTCAAGCCGCTGGATGCCCTGCAGGACCTGGTAGCCAAGGCCCCCCGCCCCGATCATCGAGGCGATGACGACCATCGACAGCGCCATCATCGTCGTCTGGTTGATCCCGGCCATGATCGTCGGCATGGCCAGTGGCACCTGCACCGTCCAGAGCTGCTGGCGCGACGAGGCGCCGAACGAGCGCGAGGCTTCAAGGATTTCGGCATCGACCTGGCGGATGCCGAGGTCGGTCAGCCGGATCACGGGCGGAATGGCAAAGACGATGGTCGCGAGAAGCGCGGGGATCTTGCCGGGTCCGAAGAGCATGACGAAGGGGATCAGATAGACGAAGATCGGCATCGTCTGCATGATGTCGAGGACGGGCAGCATGGCCCGGCGCACCCGGTCGGACCGCGACATGGCGATGCCGGTGGGCATCCCGAGCGCGACCGAAATCAGCGTCGCCGCCAGCATCAGCGCAATCGTCGCCATCGCATCGTTCCAGACCCCCAGCAGCCCGAGCGTCACCAGAAGGGCGGCGACCGCGATGACCGGCCGCCACTGGCGGGACACGGCATAGGTGAAAGCGCAGAACATCCCCACCACGACCCACCAGGGCAGGAACTGCAACCCGCGCTCGAGCCCGGTCAGCAACCGCAGGAGCGGCATGAAGATCATCTCGAGCGTCGGGCCCCAGTTGGCCACGACGGCATTGAAGGCGGCATCGAGCGACCGCCCGAAGCTGCGCGTATCCCAAAGGTCGGGGAAGCCGGATGTCATGGGCAGGTCCTTGGCAAGTCCCGCCGCCTTTGTGGGGCGGCGGGGAAGGGGATCAGAGCGCGGATTTGACCTTTTCGGCGACCTCGGCCGGAACCCAGGGCGTCCAGAGCTGCGGATAGTCCTTCAGGAAATGGACCGCCGTTTCCTCGGGCGTCGCGCCATTGTCGTCGCCCCAGGCCAGCACGTCCGAAATCTCTTGGTTCGGGACCTGCATCTTGCCCAGGAACTCCGCCACCGCCGGCGCCTCGTCCTTCAGGGTCGACACGACCGCCACCGCGACCTCGCCCGCGGCCCAGCCGGTCACTTTCGGATCGGCGCAATTGGCGTCGGTCAGGCAGGTGAAGGTGGCCTTGTCGCTTTCGGGCATGCCGAGCCGGACCATGTGATACTTGCCCACCACGTCCGACGGACCCCAATAATAGCCGACCCACGGCTTCTTCTGCGCCACCGCCCGCGCGATCGACGCCTTGAGGTTTTCGCCCGACCCCGGCGAGAACAGCTCGAATGTGTCCGACAGGCCAAGGGCCTTGTAATAGTTGGTGATGATGACCTCGCTCGCCCAGCCGGGCGGGCCGTTGTAGAGCCGGCCCTTGCCGGGCGCCTGGTTGTCTTCGAAGATCTTCCAGTTGGCCTTCAGGTCCTCGATCGACTTCAGGCCGGGATTTTCCGCCAGCACATAGTCCGGCACCCAGAACCCGTCCTGCCCGCCCGAGGCGAAGATGTCGGACGCCTTGTAGACGTTGCCCTTGGCCTGCATCTGGTCCCAGGCCGCCTGCACGGTCGAGACCCAGAGCTCGGGCGCGATGGTCGGCTGCGAGCGCGCCAGCATCGACGAGGCGGTCGGCACCGTGTCGCCCGGCACCAGCTGCGCGTCGCAGCCGTAGCCGTCCTTCAGGATGCGCTGGGTGACATGGGCGAGCGTCGCGGCCGAAAGCCATGTCATCTCGGCGATGGTGACGGTCCCGGCGGTGCCGCAGTCCTGCGCCGCCGCCGGCAGCGCACCCATCATCGCGACCAGCCCCAGGGCGGCGATCCGTTTTGTCCGTGTCATGATTTGCCTCTCCTCCCGGCGGGCTCGGGAATCGGCCCGCCACCCATCGGAACGCAGCATTTCGCGGTGACAGACTTCAATCAAACGATAACGAATTATATTGAGTTCAGTTTTTCTGAAATCCGATCCGCCCTGCCAGGGCATCGTCCACCGTGGCCCCAGCCGTTGCCGTCCGGGCCCGCGCGGCCTTGCGCCGTGCACCGGGCAACCGCGCGCCCTCTTGCGCCTCGATCGCCTGTGCAAGCGCAAGGATGCGGGTGGCAAAATCCGGGGCGAAGGCCGCCGTGTCGATGGCGATGAAGCACTGGCCGGTCGCAGGCGGCCCGCCGTCAGGCCCTGAAAACGGGCTCGCATCCCGGCTCGCCACCGCGCCCGACAGGGCCGAGGCCAGGACCTCGACCATCAGCCCCGCGCCGAACCCCTTCGCGCCGCCCGAGGGCAGCATCGAGCCCCTCAGCGCCGCGTCCGGGTCCGTGGTCGGCCGCCCCTTGCGGTCGAGCGCCCAGCCCTCGGGCAAGGCCTCGCCCTTGCGGCCGCGCAGGATGACCTCGGACTTCGCGACGACGCTTGCCGACTGGTCAAGGACGAACGGGACACCACCCGCCCCGTCCGGCACGGCAAGCGCGAACGGATTGGTGCCGATGACCGGCACGCGGCCCCCGACCGGCGCGATCGAGGCGGGCGCATGGGTGAAGCACAGGCCGATCAGCCCCGCTTCGGCGATCCGTTCGGCGTGATGGCCCAGAATGCCGCAATTGTAGGAACGGTGCAGCGTCATCGCCGCGATCCCCTGCGCCCGCGCCGCTTCGATGAGCGCGGGCAGGCCAAGGTCGATGGCGGGATGGGCGAAGCCATGGGCGGCGTCGACCACCACGGCGCCGGGCCGTGGCTGCGAAAGGTGCGGAACCGCCCGGCCGTCGACCTTGCCGCAGGTCAGATGCTCGGCATAGATCGGCAGATACATCAGCCCGTGCGACCGCACCCCGTCCCGTTCCGCCAGCCGGATCGAGCGCGCCACCGGCCCCGCCTGCGCGGCGACCGCCCCGGCGTCCTGCAAGCGCGTGACCGCCAGCGCCTCGACCTCGTCCAATGTCATCTCTGCCAAAGCGGCCTCCATCGGGTTCGGGGCCAGAGACGCCATTGCCGGCATCAGCGCAACTCAGTATTTCTTGGTCAAACTTCAATGGAGCTGAACATGCTGCGCCTCGAAGCCCTGCGCGTCTTCGTCGAGGTCGCCGACCACGGCAACATCAAGGACGCCTCGGAAAAGCTCTACCGCACCCCTTCGGCGCTTTCGATGACGCTGAAGCAGATCGAGGACAGCCTCGGCACGGCGCTCTTTGAAACCGACCGCAAGTCGCACCTGACCGAGATGGGGCGCTTCCTTTACGACCAGTCGGTGGTCCTTCTGCGCGACTACGACCGCGCCATGGAACGGATCGAGGCGCAGGCCACGGCCCGCAGCGGGCGGTTGCGCATCGCCTCGGTCCCCTCGGTCGCGACGATGCTTCTGCCGCAGTTCCTGCAGGATTTCCTGCGCGACCGGCCCGACCTGGACATCGACCTGGTCGATACCGACAGCACCGACGTCCGCCATCTGGTCGAAACCGGTCAGGTCGATCTGGGCATCGCGGGCCTTGCCGCCGACCTGCCGGGCTTTGCCTGCGAGCCGATCTTCCGCGACACCTTCCGGCTGGTCTGCCGCCGCGACAGCGCGCTCGGCGCCGGGACCGGCCTGCTGGACTGGGCGGACCTCGCAGGCGAACGGCTGATCCTGAACGAGGCGAGCCGGTCGCTCCGCTCGCCGGGGTTCGAGGCGCTGGCCAAAGGCGCGCGGGTCACGGTCCGCAACGTCGCCTCGATCGTCGCCATGGTGTCGGCCGGAACCGGCGTCACGCTTCTGCCGGCACTCGCGACCCTGAACCTGCCGCCAAGCCTGACCGCGCGCGCGCTCGGCGACCCGGCCTGCCTGCGCACTGTGGGCCTCATCTGGCGGGCGGGCAAGGTGACGAGCCCGGTCAACACGCTGTTCCGCACCAGCTTCGCCGTAGCCGCGCGCCGGCAGGCGGCCGGGATCGGGCTCGAGCCGGTCGGGGCCTGAGCCTTACCGGGCGTCCGCCGCCGCGATCACCGCATCGAAGAAGGCGATATTGTCCTGGTCGACCGGATCGTCGATCGGCTCTGGCTGCGAGGCCATCTTGACGATCACGGTCCGGCTGGCGGGATTGACGACCAGCCACTGGCCATGGATGCCGATGGCGCAGAACGAGCCCGTGCCGGTCTGATACCACTTGTTGCGATAGCGCCCTTCGGCGAAGAGCGTGACGAAATCGCTGCGGAGCCAGGCCTGGCGGTCGCCGGCGGTGATCGTGTCATGGACCCACGCCGCCGGCACGATCTGGCGGCCGTCGAAGGCGCCGCCGTTGCGCATCATCTCTCCCACCCGGGCCAGATCGCGCGGCGCCATCGACACCCCGCCCGCCGTCCGCGCCGCCCCCGCGCCATCGACGGTGATCGAGACGGGCCCCCGCATCCCCAAGGGCCCGGTCAGCCGCTCGCGCAGAAGGTCCGGCACCCGCTCGCCCGAGGCGCGCTCGACCAGCAGCCCCAGCACGTCCGAGTTGGGCGAGCGGTAGCGGAAGACCCGGCCATGCGGCTCACCGGGCAAAGGCTGCAACGCCGAAAGGAAGGGCAAGAGCGTCTCGCCGCGGCCGCCGGGGTTCCACCCCATCGCCTGGCGGTAGCGGGCGAAAAGGCTGTCGGGTTCCAGATAGGCTTCGTCGAAATCGAGGCTGACGGTCATGTCGAGCACATGGCGGCAGGTGGCCGTGCCATAGGCCGACCCCTCGGCCTCCGGCAGGTAGCGCACTACGGGGGCGTCGGGATCAAAGAGCCCCTGGCCTTCAAGGACCCCGGCCAGGATCGCGGTCAGCGACTTGCTGATCGAAAAGACCAGGTGCGGCGCGCCGTGCCGGACCCACGGCGCCGACCAGTCGCCGATGACCTTGCCATCGCGAAGGACGCACAGCGCGTCGGCATGCGAGCGCCGCAGGAAGGCCTCGACCCCCTCCACCCCCTGTGACAGCGTCACCGTGCGCCCCAGAAGCCAGCCGGCATCGACGGGGGGCGCTTCACCGGCGTTCGGATCGGGCGCGATGATCGCGCTGGGCACCATCTCGGGCACGTTCTGGAAAGACCAGCGGTTGAAGGGCGACATGCGCCAGTTGCCCAGGTGCACGGCCTCGCGCGGGAAGCCGAATCTTTTTTCAAACGCGGTAACGCCAGCCATGCCTCTGCCCTTCCGATCACCCTGCCGGCAGAGCTTACGCCCGACCGGTGCCGGTCTTGAAGATCAAAAGGGGCCCGCCGAGCCCAGCGTCGCGCGGCTCGAGCCCGCGTTTGACCAGCGTAACGGCACGGTTCGAGCCCGCAGGAAAACGCGAGGTGCGAGACATTCTCAGGCCGCAGGAAAACGAAATGCCGGGTCACGGTCCGCCTGGCCTTGTCAGGGCCTTGTCGGGGCCTTGTCCGGTCACCGGGGACCCCGGTGGGGGCGACTACAGCCCCAATTTTTTATAGTAGATAATATGTATTTTATCTAGCTACAGAAAGCTTGGGCTACCTGATTCACCGTGAAGGCAAATCCGGATGGAGAGAACCTTGGAAACCGATGGCAAAAGCAGAAAGGCCCAATGTGCAGAGGACTTGCGCCGCAAGGTCCTGACCGAGGCTGTCGAGCCCGGAAGCTACCTCGACGAGGTGGACCTGTCCGAGGCCTACGGCATTTCCCGCCCGCCCCTGCGCGAGGTGCTGCGCCAGCTTGCGGGCGAGGGTTACCTCGTCCTGCATGAGAACCGGGGCGCCCAGGTCGCGCCCATGACCCACAAGACCCTGCGCAACTTCTTCGTCGCAGCGCCGATGATCTATGCGGCCACCACCCGGCTTGCGGCCGAACATGCCACACCCGCGCAGATCGTGAAGCTGAAGGAATGCCAATGGGCCTTCCGTCAGGCGATCCGCACCGGCGATGCGGCCGACCGCGCGCTTGCAAACGAGCGATTCCATTCGATCATCGGCGAGATGGCGGACAACGAATTCCTGATCCCGTCGCTCCGCCGGCTGCTGATCGACCACACGCGGATCGGCATGACCTTCCTCAACCCCCGCAAGCTGGACCTTGTCCCGCAGCGGGAACTTGCGGCCGACCAGCACGACGACTTCATCGCTTTGATCGAGATGGGCGACGCCGACGGGGCCGCCAGGCTGGCCGTCTCGCACTGGGAACTGTCGCGCGCGCAGATCGAAAGTTTCGTCACACCCGAAAGCCTGCATTTCCCGCTCGGCCGAGCGCCGGGCGCCGAGGACAAGAGTGGAGCTTCATGACGTTCGAGGGCATCTGCACCCCCGTCATCACGCCCCACCATGAGGACGGGTCCATCGACCGCGACGGCTTTGCCACCATGATCGACTACCTGATCGGATCGGGGTCCACGGTCTGATCAACGGCGGCTCGACCGGCGAATAGTACGCCCAGTCGATGGCGGAGAGGGTGGAGATGGCCGGGGAAAAGCGGCATGGGGCGCGCTGGTGTCGATGCGCGACCCGAACCTGGGCCGCGTCCCTGACGCGGTGCCGGTGGTCTGGACCGACCACGGGGCCCTTGACCCGCAAGTCCCGCGCGCTCCCGACTTCACCAAGCGCGCGATAGAAGCGGTCTAAGCGCTAGAACGTCACATCCGGGTCCAGCGGCCAGATCGGCCGGCGGACCTTGCGGTAGGGGCGGCGCGACATCCGGGGCGTCGACAGGGCCCCGCTGTCGCAGACGATGACCTTGCCGGCGATCGGTTCAAAGGCCGCGCGGAAATGCTGCATGCTTTTCAGGGCGAGCGTGCGGCGCCGCGTCGGGTCGATCCCGAAGGCGCGCAGCTGCTGCTGGTCGAGCATCTGTTCCCTCTCGGTCACGATCAGGATCTCGACCCCGTCGACCTTCAGGACCGCCGTGGCGCCGAAGGTCCGCTCGAGCCCGCCGATCATCGGCCCGTCGCCCCGGAACCTGCCGTCCGACAGGTGCGTGATCCGGCCCGTCAGCACCAGGGGCGGCCCCCCGAAATCCGGGTCGTTCTTGCCCCCGACCGGCAGCGTCACCACCTCGCCCACCTTGTGGCGGTGAAGCTCGGCCGCCGCTTCCGCGTCGATCATCGGAGCAAGGACGGCATCCGTCAGCCCCGCCTTCAGCATTGCCGCCAGAAGAGTCGTCGCGTCGCCATAGGCGCCCGATCCGGGATTGTCGGCATAGTCGGCGATGACCAGCGGCCCCTGCGAGGCATCGAAATCCCGCGCCTGGGCCACGGCCGCATCCACCTCAAGAAAGACGTTCGCGACCGAGTGGCGCGCATCCCAGATGGCGCGGGCGTGGGCATCGGAGATCTCTGCCGCCCTGAGGTCGGAACCGGGCACATTCCGGTCGAAGGTGACAAGGACGGTCGGCCCCATCTCTTCGATGTCGGCATCCGAAAAACCGGCGTTGAGCGACACGGACAGGATGCCCGGCTCCGTCTCCTGCTGCCGCGCGGCCTCATAAAGCGCCACCATCGGCCCCTCGTCGGACCGGCCCGCGTTCACCTCGTCCATCATCGGCACGTCGCGGCGGATGGTCAGCGGGTTCGTGCGTCCGGCCATCGCCCCGTCCAGGATCAAGGCCAGCTGCCGGCCGCAGTCGCGCATGTCGATGTGGGGATAGGTCTTGTAGCTGACCCAGGCCTGCGCGCCCTGCACCATCGCCCGCGTGACGTTCGCATGCAGGTCGAGCGTGACGCCGATCGGCAGGTCGGGCGTGGTGAAGCGGCGGATGCGGCGCAGAAGCTCACCCTCGCCATCGTCGCTGACCTCTGTCACCTGCGCGCCGTGGAGGCTGAGGAGGATGCCGTCGATCTTGCCCCGGTTCGCCTCGACCGCCGCGCAGATCAGGCCGGCGATATGGTCATAGGCCGCCGCCGACACCGGAGAGTTCGGCGAGGCGCAGGCCGACACGGTATGAAGGACGCTCCAGCCCTTGTCCCCGGCCACGTCCAGAAAGCCGGCAAGCTCGGTGTTCGCATCGCGCCGCGCGGCGATTGCGGCGTCGCCCAGCAAAAGCGAATCGACGGCGAAATCGTGAAGCTCGGTCAGGCCCTTCTTGAAGGTGTTGTTTTCAGAGGCGAATTCGGCGGTCAGGACGGTGAAGGGCATGGGTCCTCTCAAAGCGGATGGTGGCAGGCCACGGGATGGCCGGGGCTCAGTTCGCTGAGCGGCGGATCGACGGCGCGACAAAGGTCGGTCGCGCGCGGGCAACGGGCGGCGAAGGCGCAGCCCTTCGGCAGGTTGAAGGCGGAGGGGATCTCCCCTTTGATTGCCTGCAGGGTCCGGCGGTGGGCCGGGTCGGGCACGAAATTGCTGTCCATCAGCGCCCGCGTATAGGGGTGGCGCGGGGCCGCGTCCGCCGTGGGCAGCACCTCGACCACGGCGCCCAGATACATCACCAGCACCCGGTCGCAGAAATAGCGCACCAGCCCCAGGTCGTGGCTGATGAAAAGGTAGGTCAGCCCGTGGTCGCGCTTCAGGTCCGCCAGCAGCCCGATGATCTGCGCCTGGATCGACACGTCGAGCGAGGCGGTGGGCTCGTCAAGGACGATGAAGTCCGGCGCCTGCGCCAACGCCCGCGCGATGCCGACCCGCTGGCGCTGGCCGCCCGACAGCTGGTGCGGATAGCTTCGGCCCATCGCCCGCGACAGCCCGACCTGGTCCAAGAGAGTGGCGATCCGCCCCCCTGGCGGGCGTTCGTGCTGGACGGCGAAGGGCTCGCTGAGCGCATCCTCGACCGTGAAGCGCGGGTCGAGCGAGGAATAGGGGTCCTGGAACACCATCGCCATCCGGCGCCTGAGCCGGCGCAGGTCGCCCTTGCCGAGCGCGGTCACATCCTGCCCGTCGAAGGTCACGGCCCCTTCGGTCGGCTCGATCAGCCGCAGGACCAGGCGGGCCAGCGTGGACTTGCCGCAGCCGCTTTCGCCGACGACGCCCAGGACCTCGCCCCTGGCCTGGTCGAACGACACGCCCCTGACCGCCAGCATGCTGCGCGCCGGGCTGAACCAGCCGCCGCCCGTCGAAAAGCGGCGCGACAGCCCTTCGGCGCGAAGAAGGGGCCGGGTCATGTCGGCCCCATCGGGTTGTGGCAGGCGAGCGAGCCGCCTTCGGGCCGCGCGACCAAGGGCGGCACCTCGGTCCGGCAGCGGTCGAGCATCCGGGGGCAACGGTCATGGAACCGGCAGCCGGTCGAATAGCTTGCCGCCGACGGCACCGCGCCCGGAATGCCGGTCAGGCTGCCCGGCGCCATCCCCTCACGCGGGATGCAGTCGATCAGCGCGGCGGTGTAGGGGTGGCGCGGATGGGCAAAAAGGCCCGGCGCATCGCGGGTTTCGGCCAGCCGCCCGGCATAAAGGACTGCCACCTGGTCGCAGACCTGCGCGACCACCCCCATGTCATGGGTGATGAGCATCAGGCCAAGCCCCCGCTCGCGCACCAGCTGGCCCAGCAGGTGGATGATCTGCGCCTGCACCGTCACGTCGAGCGCCGTCGTCGGTTCGTCGGCGATCAGAAGGTCCGGCTCGCCCGCAAGCGCCATGGCGATGACGATGCGCTGCTTCATGCCGCCCGACAGCTGGTGCGGATAGGCGTCGCAGATCGCCCCCGCCTCTGGGATGCGCAGCGCGGTCAGAAGCTCGATCGTCGCCTGATGCGCCTCTTGCCGCGACAGGCCGCGGTGCAGGCGCGCCACCACTTCGACCTGCTCGCCGATGCGCTGCGCGGGATCGAGCGCGGTCATCGGGTTCTGGGTCACGACGCCGATTCGCCGGCCCCGGTAGGCCCGTAACCCTGCCTCGGGCAGCCTGGCCAGGTCGGTCCCGTCGAACAGGATGCGGCCTTCCGCGATCCGGCCGCCGACCAGCGGCAGAAGCCCCGCGACCGCCATCGCCGTCAGCGACTTGCCCGAGCCGCTTTCGCCCACCAGCCCGATGATCTGGCCACGGTCGAGGTCGAAGGACAGGCCCGACACCGGCTCGACAGGGCCGAAGCGGATGGACAGGTCGCGCACCGACAGAAGCATCCTCACGCCTCCCTCAGCCGGGTCTTGATGTCGAGCGCGCGGATCAGCGCATCGCCGAAGAGGTTGATCGCGACGACGGTGATCGCCACCGCAAGCCCCGGCAGGATGATGATCCAGGGCGCCTTGAAGAGAAGCGCCGAGCCTGACGACATCATCGAGCCCCAGCTGGGCAGGGGCGGCTGCGCGCCAAGGCCGAAGAAGCCGAGCGTGGCTTCGAGGATGATCGCGTCGCCCGTGGCCAGCATCCCGGCGACAAGGACGGGCGCGAGCGCATTCGGCAGGAGGTGGCGGAAGAGGATGAAGCCCCCGCCCGCGCCCAGGCTGCGCGCGGCCTCGATATAGGTCTCGGACCTCAGCGCCAGGATCTGCGCCCGCGTCAGCCGGGTGAACTGCGCCAGGTAGGCGACCCCGATCGCGACCATGGTGCCCGTGACGCCGGGCCCGATGATCGCGACGAGGATCAGCGCGATGAGGATCTCGGGGAAGGACCAGCTCAGGTCGACGACGATGGTCACGGCCCGGTCGAACGCCCCGCCGACATAGCCGGCCGCGGCGCCAAGGACCATGCCCGCAAAGACCGACAGAGCGATCGACGTGACCGAGACCGAGAGCGAGGTGCGCGCCCCGTAGATCAGCCGGGTCAGCAGGTCGCGGCCGAACTCGTCGGTGCCGAGCCAGTGCGCGGCCGAGGGCGGCTGGAAACTGTCTGGCAGGCTCTGCGCGTCATAGGCATAGGGCGCGACGACCGGCGCCAGGATCGCCAGCGCGACGATCAGCAGGACCCAAAGCCCCGCCGCCGCACCCATCGGCGACCGGACGGCCCGGATCAGGGGCGAGAGGGTGCGCGCAAGGCTCATGCGATCGACTCGCGGATGCGCGGGTCCATTGCCGCCTGCAATATGTCGCCCAGAAGCGTGCCCAGAAGGACCGCGATCGCCAGCATCAGAAGGCAGGCCTGCACCACCGGATAATCATGCTGGTTCAAGGCCTTGATAAGGGTCGAGCCCAGCCCGGGCCGGGCAAAGACATATTCGACCGTGACCGCGCCGCCCAGCACCCAGCCGATCCTGAGCGCGAGGATCGTCACGACCGGGATCATCGCGTGGCGCAGCACATGCCGCCACAGGATGCGTTCGGGCGGCAGGCCCTTGGCGTGCAGCAGAAGGACGAAATCCCGCCCCGCCGTGTCGATCATCGCCACCCGCGTCACCCGCGCGACAAGGGCGATGCCGCCGATGCCGATGGTGATGACCGGCAGCACGAGGCTGTCCCATCCCCGGGCGCCGGAGACGGGAAACCAGCCCAGCTGGACCGAAAAGAGAAGGATCAGAAGAAGCCCGATCCAGAAAGAGGGCAGCGTCGATCCCAGAAGGACACCGCCCATGATGAGCCGGTCGGGCCAGCGGTCGCGCATCCGCGCGGCGATGACGCCCAGAAGGATGCCGCCGACCGACGACAGCAGAAGCGCAAACCCGCCCAGCTTCAGCGATTCCGGCAGCGCCAGGCCGATGAGCTGCGACACCGGCCGGCGCGTGACGATCGAGGTGCCAAGGTCACCCCGCAGCACATCGCCGAGCCAGATGCCGTATTGGACCACCAGCGGCCGGTCGAGGCCATAGCGCGCCTCGATCTCGGCCCGTTGCGCGGGGGACGACCCGACCCTCAGCAGGTTGTCGACCGGGTCGCCCGGAATCAGGTGCAGGATCAGGAAGATGACGGCCGAAACCGCAAGGAAGACCGGCACCAGAAGCAGAAGCCGCCGGATGAGATAGGAAAGCATCGTCTCTGTCCGCCGGTCCCGCCCGCACCTATTCCTTGACGCTCACGTCCTGCATCACCGTCCCCGACATCGAGCCGCCATGGATGACCGCCGGCATCACCAGCCGGTCCTTGTTGTAGGCCATGTTCTTTTCGGGCTGATAGATCGGCGCATAGGGGAACTGGCCCGAGACATAGGAATTGTAGGCCAGGAAGTTCGCGATGCGCTCGGCCTGCGTCGCCGACCCGGTCATCGCCTTGGTGCGCAGCTCCTCGGCCTTGGGGTCGTTGAACATCGAGACGTTCGGATAGCCCAGCCGGTCACCGCCGAAGAACCAGTCGATGATGTCGGCGTTGGTCCAGTTGTAGGACCGCACGGCAAGCTGCTGGTTGCCGGTCTTGTACTGGTCGCGGATGACAGAGCTGTCGAAGGTCTGGATCTGCGGATCGAAGCCCACGGCCTTCAGTTCGGCCTGCACCACTTCCGTCAGTCGCCGGAACACGCTGTCGCTTTGGGTCCAGAGCGCGACGGTCAGCTTCTTGCCGTCCTTTTCGCGGATGCCGTCGGCGCCCTTCTTCCAGCCGGCCTCGTCCAGAAGCGCGTTGGCCTTGTCGGCATTGTAGCTGATGAGGAGCGAGGGGTCGATCTTCGACTCCGGCAGGGCCGAGATCAGCATGTTGTTGGCGGCCATGCCGTAGTTGGAAAAGACGTTCTTCAGGATTTCGTCCTGATTGATGGCCAGCGCCGCCGCCTCGCGCACCTTGATGTCGGTGAAGGGCTCCTTGGTGACGTTGATCGGCATGTAATAGACCTCGTCTCCCGGCAGCTTTTCGACGGCCAGGTTGGCCTGGGTCGCGATCTCTGACAGGTAGTCGGTCGGCAGCGACAGAAGGCCGTCGACGCCACCGGACTTCAGCTCCAGGAAGGCCGTCGAATCCTCGGGGATCTCGCGGAGCGTCAGCTTGGCGATGTGGGGCGGCCCCTGGTTTTCGGCCAGCGGCGAGGCCCAGGCATAATCGTCATTGCGCACAAGGACGGTTTCCTGGCCGAGCGTGAAGCTTTCCAGCTTGAACGGCCCGGTGCCGATGGCTTCGGTGATCCCGTAGTTCTCGCCGTCCTTCTTGACGACGGCCGGGTCGATGACCGCCATGAACGAGGACGACAGGTTGTAAAGCAGGTTCGGATCGGGGTTCTTCATCACGAACTTGAAGGTGGTGTCGTCGACCGCCTCCACCTTCTCGACATTGTCGATCATGTAGGAATTTTCCGACTTCCGGTACATGTCGATCCACTCGACGATCGTGGCCGAGGTCAGGGGGTCGCCATTGTGGAACTTGATCCCCGGCTTCAGGTGGAAGGTCCAGCTCTTGCCGTCCGGCGCCTCTTCCCAGCTGGTCGCGAGGTGCGGATGGTAGGTCAGGTCGGCATCCTGCTCGACCAGCGTGTCATAGATCATGCTGAAGGCGGTGTTGGTGTTGACGGCCGTCAGCGGGTTGTAGTTCGGCACGCCAACCTCCGCGCTGCCCATGGCAAGGACCGCCTCTTGCGCGGAAAGGGACAGGGGGAAGAGGGCCAGCGCGCAGGTGCTGCCGGCCAGAAGGCGCATTCTCAGTGTGTGAAACATGGCATTCTCCTGTGGTTGTCGTTCGGTCGTAAGGCTCTATCGCGGCAGCCGGGGCGCCCCCTCGGCCTGGCCGATGAATTCGGAATGAAGCGTGGAAATGCGGCTCATGCGGGCCTCGACCTCGGGGCCAAGCTGGCCGAAGACGCCGTTGACGATCAGGCAGATGAGCGAGGACATGGCCGCCGTCGCGTCCCAGAACTGGTTGAGGTCGGTCTGCACGACGAAGACCTCGTCCGCGACCGAGTCGCCCCATGGGCAATAGGGGTCGGTGATGAGCGTGACCGCCACACCCCTTTCGCGCGCCGCGATGGCAAGCTGGCGCGTCATCCGCGAATAGCGCCGCCCGTCGATCAGGACGAGGCAGGCCGCGCCCTTCGGCGCCAGCAGGAGGTCCGAGAACGTGCCCCCCGCCAGGTCCAGGACCTGCACGCCGGGGCGCAGATACTGCAGGTTGTGGGCCAGGAACTGGCCGTGGCCCCGTTCGGTCTGAAAGCCCGAGACGAAGACCTGCGGGCAGGTGGCCAGCCGCTGGACGCAGCGCGCGAATTCGGGCGTCGCGGCGGTTTCGTAGTTGGCCACGATCGCCGCGATCTCGCGCTGCATGCCGATCGCCGTTTCGTCGGTGCCGGTCCGCAGCCTTTCGGAAAAGTCCTGGAGCCGCTCGCCGATGAGCCAGGCCTTGTCGCCCAGGTCGGACTGGAGGGCTGCCTTGACCTCTTTGAAATGGCGATAGCCGAGCGTCCGGCAGAACCGCCCGACGGTCGCTTCGCTGACCGCGACCTTTTCGGCAACCGAGGCCGCGGTCTCGAACGGCAGGGTCTTGGTGTTGGCCAGGAAATAGGCGGCAAGCCTGCGCGCGGCGGGGGTGGCGCTGTCATGGCTGGCCTTCAGCCTTTCGCGCAGGTCCGCCGGTTCCGGACGTAGTGGCAGCACCCCGCTCATCGCCCCGAAACGCCCCCCTTGACCGCGCCACACATCCTGCGGTCGAGAGGAAGCGTGTCAGAAATATTCCAGTGGGTCAACGTTGCAAGAAATGTTTCTGTCATCCGGACGAGCCCTGTCCGTGGGGCAGTTGCTGCTTGACTTGCTACCGGCAACTCCCTTCACTGCCAGTGAACGGGGGGGAAATGTCAGACTTTGCGGCGGAACGATTCGCGATCTCCGGCGACCTTGGCTCGCCGGTTTTCGTGCCCTGGGTCGAACGGCATGCGCGCCGTCTGGGCCTTGCCGCGTCCATTTCCGAACGCAGCCCGACCCGGATGCAGGTCCGCATCGAGGGTCCGGCCGAGCTTGTCGACGCGATGGAAGTGGGCTGCCTTCTGGGCCCGATCGAGGTCTGGGTCGACGACATCGCGCGCGAGCCCCTGAACGACCGGGCGGCCAACCGAACGGCTGACGCATGATGGCGCCAACGAAAGGGTCCGGCAGATGACGACGACCTGGACTGCCGCCGCACTGTCGCAGGACGTCCCCGCTGGCACGGCCGCGCCCGGCCGGCTGGGCGACCGCGACCTGGCGATCTGGCGCAGCGCGTCCGGCAAGATCGCCGCCTGGGCCGACCGTTGCCCCCACCGGGGAATGCGGCTGTCGCACGGCTTCGTGCGAGGCGAGGCGCTGTCGTGCATCTATCACGGCTGGCGCTATGGCCAGACCGGCCAGTGCATCAAGATCCCGGCCCACCCCGGCCTTGAACCCCCCGACGCGATCCGCGTGCCCGCCTTTGCGGTGGCCGAGGCGTCGGGCGTCATCTGGGTCGCCGACGGGGCCCCCGCCACCGCCCCGCCGGCGTTCGAGGGCTTCACCGGCTTTCGCTCGCTTCAGGTTGATGCCCCTGCGAGTGTGGTGGCCGAGGCGCTGGGCGGCAAGGGCGACGCGATCCGCGCCGCGCTTGGGCCGACCCCGGCCGTCGCCCTGATCCAGCCTCTGGGCCCGGACAGGTCGGGGCTGCATCTCTTGGCGCCCCTGTCGGCCGCGCCAGAGGCGCTCGACGCCCTGTCAGTCGCGGCCGAGGACCTGCGGCGCCGGGCCGAGGCGGGGCAGAAGGGCAGGGCGGCATGAGTGAAGGCACAACAGGCGGCGCGATGCGCCATCAGTGGTATCCGGTCGGCATCGCGGCGAAACTGCCCGACAGCCCGGCCGAAAGCCTGCTTCTGGGCGAGCGGGTCCACATCGGCCGCGCCAAGGGCGGCGGCCCGCAAGTCACCGACGCCAAAGGCCGCGCCCTGCCGGTCCTGACCCGCTTCGGCCATGTCTGGACCACGCTCGGCACCCCCGAACGCGACCTTTTCACCATCCCGGAAGCCGACCAGCCGGGCCGCAGGCTGGTGGACGTGGGCACCGTCCGCGTCCGCTGCTCGCCCTTGCGCGCGGTGGAAAACTTCCTCGACATCGCGCATTTTCCCTTCGTCCACACCGACATCCTGGGCGCCGAACCCCATACCGAGGTCGAGCGCTACGAGGTCGAGATCCGCGAGGACAGCGACGAGGTCTGGGCGACCAAGGTCCGCTTCTTCCAGCCGCAGGCCGCGAAGTCGGCCGGGGGCGGAATTACCACCGACTACATGTATCGCGTGCCGGCGCCGACCTGCTCGATCCTCTACAAGACCAGCCCGCCCCGGCCCGGCGAATGGGATGTGATCACGCTCTTCGTCCAGCCGATGACCGAGGAACTGTGCCAGGTCTGGCCCTGGATGGCGCTGTTCGACGACGCCAGCACCATGACTGACATGATTCATTTCCAGCAGATGATCTTCGTGCAGGACCGCTCGATCCTGGAAAACCAGATCCCGGCGAAACTGCCCCTTGATCCGGGGCTGGAGATTCCGACGCGCGCCGACATGACCTCGATCGCCTACCGGCGCTGGCTGAAGCGGCACGGCTATACCTACGGCGCGCAACTGGTGGCGGCATGAAGCTTTACGACTACATACTGTCGCCCTCTTGCTACAAGGTGCGCCTCATGGCGGCCATCGCGGGCGTGAAGCTGGACCTCCGCCCCGTCGACTTCCACCCCGGACGCGAGCACAAGACCGACCCGATCCTTGCGCTGAACCCGGCCGGGACGATCCCGATCCTGGTCGATGGCGCGCTGATCCTGACCGAGTCGAGCGCGATGCTGACCTATCTGGCCGCACTGGCCGCCCCCGGATGGCTGGGCGACGCCACCCCGGCCGACCGCGCGCAGGTGGAACAATGGCTGGCCTTTTCGCCGCGCCTGACCGCCTCCTGCGGCGGTGCGCGGCTGCATGACATGCTTCTGATGCCGGGCGACATTGGCGCCCTGCGCGCGTCGGCGACGCGGGCCCTGCGCGAGCTTGAGGCCGCTCTCTCGGCCCGGCGCCGCCGCGGCCACAGCTTCCTCGTGGGCGCTATCCCGACCATCGCCGACATCGCCTGCTTTCCTTATGTGGCACTCGCCCCCGATGGCGGCATCGACCTTGGGCCCTATCCCTCGATCCGGCTCTGGATGCGGGCGATCCGGGGGCTGCCGGGCTTCATCGAGATGCCGGGCATCCACCGCCTGCACGAGGCGAGCGCCGAGCCCGCCCCGGAAATCGGCGGGACGGCGGGCTGAGATGGCGGGATACCTCTTCCGCAACTGCGCCGCCGTGACGACCGGCACCGACGCCGGCATCGCGGTCAGCCGCAACGTCGACCTGCTGACCGAAGGCCCGGCAATCAAGGCCATCGGCGCCGCACTCGTCCCCCCGCCGGGAGCCGAGGTCATCGACGCCACCGGCTGGTTCCTCTACCCCGGCCTGGTCAATACGCACCACCATTTCTTCCAGTGCTTCGTGCGCAATCGCGCCGACCTCGACTGGACGAAACTGTCGCTCATCGAATGGCTGGACCGGATCTACCCGGTCTTCGCGCGGCTGAGCGAGGATTGCTTCTACCATTCCTCACTGACCGCCATGGCCGAGCTTCTGAAGCACGGCTGCACCACCGCCTTCGACCACCAGTATTGCTACCCGAGGAAGGCCGGCAAGCGCCTCGTCGACCGCCAGTTCGAGGCGGCGGAGAGGCTCGGCATCCGCTACCATGCGGGGCGGGGCACCAACACGCTGCCGAAGTCCGAAGGCTCGACCATCCCCGACGAGATGCTTGAGACGACGGACGAATTCATCGCCGATTGCGAGCGGCTGCTGGACGCCTACCACCAGCCCGGCCCCTTCGCGATGCGGCAGGTGTCGCTGGCACCCTGCCAGCCGGTGAACTGCTACCGCGAGACCTTCACCGAGGCGCTGGCCCTGGCCCGCGACCGGGGCGCGATCCTGCACAGCCATGTGGGCGAGGGGGAAAGCGAGGTCATCCGCGCCCGCCACGGCCTGCGGACGGTCGACTATCTGGAACAGATGGGCTTCTGCGGCCCCGACACCTTCTATGCCCATTGCTGGGAACTGACAGAGCCGGAACTCCGCCAGCTCGCAGCGTCCGGCACCGGCGTCTCGCACTGCCCCGAACCGGTCTACCTGGTTGGCGCCGAGGTCACGCCGATCCCGGCGATGGAGGCGTTAGGGGTGCGGATCGGCCTTGGCTGCGACGGTGCGGCCGCGAACGACAATTCGAACCTGATGCACTGCCTGCATTCGGCCTACATGCTGCAATGCCTCGTCGCCGCCGGCCGGACCCACCCGGTCCCGGACCCTGCGACCTTCCTCGGCTACGGCACCGAAGGCGGCGCCTCGCTTCTGGGCCGCAAGGACATCGGACGCCTTCAACCCGGCATGGCGGCGGACCTTTTCGCCATCGACAGCCGGCGCATGGATTACGTCGGCACCCGCCACGACCCGGCAAGCCTCATCCCCCGCGTCGGCATCGGCATGGCCACAGACCTGACCATGGTCAACGGCCGCATCGTCTGGGCCAAGGGCGAGTTCCCGGGCCTCGACGAGGCGCAGATGATGGCCGAAGCCGAAGCCACCCTTGCCACGATCGACATCTGACACCAGCGCGAACAGGAGATACACATGACCTCTGACCTCAATCGCCGCGGCTTCCTGAAGTCCACCGCCGCGACCGGACTTGCCGCCGCACTGGCGCCGGCCATTGCCCATGCGGCAGACGAACCGCTGGGCATCGTCCTTGTCCTGCCCTCGCCCCTGGGCGATGTCGGCTGGGGCCATGCGCTGTCGGCCGGGCTCGACCCGATCAAGGCGGCACTCGGCGACAAGGCCAAGATCACGGTCCTGGAAAACATCCCCGAAGGCCCCGATGCCGACCGCATCATGACCAAGGCTGTGGCCGACGGGAACAAGTTCCTGATCGCAGGGTCCTTCGGCTACCAGAATGGCGCCCTGCAGGTCGCCAAGCGCAACCCGGACGTGTCGGTCCTGCATGCCTCCGGCTTCATGACCGCCCCGAACTTCTCGCCCTTCGCGGCGCGCTACTATCAGGCCACCTACCTGATGGGCATGGCCGCCGCCGCCGTGTCGAAGTCCGGCAAGCTCGGCTCGGTCTCGGCCTTCCCGATCCCGGAACTCATCACCTCGGTCAACGCCTTTGCGCTGGGCGCCCAGGCCATCAACCCGAAGGTCGAAGTGTCGGTCGTCTGGGTGAACTCCTGGTTCGATCCCGCCAAGGAACAAGAGGCCGCCAAGGCGCTTCTGGCGCAGGGGTGTGACGTCATCTTCTCGAACGCACAGGATTCGCCCTCGGTCGTGTCGGTCTGCGAAGAGGCGGGCGCCTATGTCTGGAACCTGAACTCGTCGATGCAGAAATACGCGCCGAAGAAATACCTGGGCTGCGTCGCGACCGACTGGTCGCCCTTCTTCTCCCAGCAGATCAACGACCATATCGCCGGCACCTTCAAGGGCACGGTGGCCTTCCTGGGCGTGGCCGACAAGGTGGTGAAGGTCGTGGACTGGAGCAAGGACATCCCCGCCGACGTGATGACCAAGATTACCGAGGCCGAGGGCAAGATCGCCGACGGCAGCCTTTCGGTCTTTGCCGGGCCGATTGCCAAGCAGGACGGGTCCGAAGGCGTGGCGGCCGGTGCGTCAATGGATGACGCGGCCATCGTCGCGATGGACTGGCACGTCAAGGGCGTGACCACGCCCCTGCCGAAGTAAGCCCTTGCCCTCGCCGCTTCTCACCCTTCGGGGCCTGGGCAAGAGCTACGGCTCTGTCCGGGCCAACCATGCGATCGACCTCGAGGTGGCCGAGGGGTCGATCCATGCCATATTGGGCGAGAACGGCGCGGGCAAATCCACCCTGATGAAGCTGATCTACGGGGTCGAGACGCCCGACGCGGGCGAGATCCTGTGGCGCGGCGCCCCCTTGCGCGTCACCTCGCCCGCCGAGGCGCGGCGCGCCGGGATCGGCATGGTGTTCCAGCACTTTTCCCTGTTCGACACGCTGACGGTGGTCGAGAACATCTCGCTCGTCGTTCCCGGCACCAAGGCCGACCTTGGCCAGCGCATCCGCACGCTTGGCCAGACCTTCGGGCTGGATGTCGACCCGCAGGCTTATGTCCATGCCCTGTCGGTCGGCGAGCGCCAGCGGGTCGAGATCATCCGCTGCCTGATGACCGACCCGCGCCTACTGATCCTGGACGAGCCGACCTCGGTCCTGCCGCCGCAGTCGGTCGAGCGGCTGTTTCAGACGCTGCAAAGGCTGAAGGAAGGCGGGGTGTCGATCCTCTTCATCTCGCACAAGCTCGACGAGGTGCGCGCGATCTGTGACCGGGCGACGATCCTGCGCGCGGGCACGGTCGTGGACAATGTCGATCCGCGCGGCCATGACGCCCACGCGCTGGCCCGGATGATGATCGGCCACGCCATGCCCGAAATGGCCCATGCCCGCAGCCTGGCGCCGGGCGAGGTGCTGTTGCAGGTCGACCGGCTGAACCACCGGCCCGACGACCCCTTCGCCATGGCCCTTGCGGACATGTCGTTCGAGGTCCGCACGGGCGAGGTCCTGGGACTTGCCGGCGTGTCGGGGAACGGGCAGGCCGAACTGACGCGGCTGATTTCCGGCGAATGGACCCTGCCGCGCGCCGACGCCGAACGGGTGCGGATGATGGGCCGGCCCGTGGGCGACCGGGGTGCGGCCGACCGGCGCGAGCTTGGCTTTGCCTTCGTGCCGGAAGAACGGCTTGGGCGCGGCGCGGTGCCGGACATGTCGCTCGCCGACAACAGCCTTCTGACGGCGCACCGGCTGGGCCTGGTCCGCAACGGGCTGATCGACCGCACGCGCGAGGCGGCCTTCACCCGCCGCTGCATCGAGGAATTCGACGTGCGCGCCCCGGGGCCCGAGGCCGAGGCGGGCGCGCTTTCGGGCGGCAACCTGCAGAAATTCATCGTCGGGCGCGAACTGATGCTGGCGCCCCGGCTTCTGTTCGTCGCGCAGCCGACCTGGGGCGTCGACATCGGGGCGGCGACCGCGATCCGGCGCCGGCTGGTCGAGCTGCGCAACCAGGGCTGCGCCATCTTCGTCATCTCGGAAGAGATCGAGGAACTGTTCGAAATCTGCGACCGAGTGATGGTGATCCGCGAGGGGCGGTTGTCGCCCTCGCTCCGCATCGCCGAGACGGACGTGCAGGAGGTGGGGCGCTACATGGTCGGCACGCGTGAAGGCACAGGCGGCGGCGACGAAAGAGCTCACTCATGACCGAGCTGCCCTTCCGCCTGCGCCTGATCCGGCGCGACGGCGCCTCGCGTCGCGCGGCGCTTCTGGCGCCGCTCGCGGCCCTGCTGGCCGCCGGGCTGGTCAACTTCCTGCTCTATATCGCCATGGGCAAGGACCCGGCGGCCGTCTTCTATGCGATGCTGGTAGAGCCCTTCGTCTCCTGGTCGTCTTTCTCCGAAGTGCTCTTGAAGTTGACGCCCCTCCTGCTGATCGCCGAAGGCCTCGCCGTAGGCTTCCGCGCCAAGGTCATCAACATCGGCGCCGAGGGCCAGTTCATCCTGGGCGCGATCTTCGCAGCCTCGATCCCGGTCTGGTTCCCTGAAGCGACCGGCGGCTGGATCTGGGCCCTGATGCTGCTTCTGGGGGGCATCGGCGGCGCGCTTTGGGCCACGGTCCCGGCCTTCTGGCGGGTCCGGCTCAATGCCTCGGAAATCCTCGTCACGCTGATGATGAGCCTGATTGCCGCGCAGCTTCTGAATTACCTCCTGGTCGGCCCCTGGAAGGATCCGATGGGCTTCAACTTCCCGCAATCGGTCATGTTCCAGAACGACGCGATCCTGCCGACGCTCATCCCCGGCACGCGGGTCAACGTGGCGCTGATCCTGGCCTTCGTCTGGGCCGGGCTGATCTACCTCTACATGCAGAAAAGCTTTCAGGGCTATCAGCTTCTGGTGGGCGGCCTTGCCCCGCACGCCACCGCCTACGCCGGCTTTTCCGAAGGGCGCGCCGTGTGGCTGTCGCTGCTGATCGGCGGCTTCGCGGCCGGCCTTGCAGGCGCGGCCGAGGTGGCGGGCCCCTTGGGCCAGCTGCAAAGGTCGGTCAGTTCGGGCTACGGCTACACGGCGATCATCGTGGCCTATCTGGGCGGCCTGCACCCGATCGGCATCATCTTCTCGTCGCTTCTGATCGCCGCGCTGAACATCGGCGGCGACAATGCCATGGTGTCGGCCGACCTGCCGAAAGCGGCGGTCGAGGTCTTTCAGGGCAGCCTTCTGGTCTTCTACCTGGCGGCCATCACGCTGGTGCGCTTCCGCATCCAGTGGCGACCGCCGCAGGAGGTCCGGGCATGAGCGGCCTTGCCTTCATCATCGCCGGCATGCTCGCTGCCGCGACCCCCTTCCTGCTGGCCGCACTGGGCGAACTGGTGGCCGAACGTTCCGGCGTCCTGAACCTGGGGATCGAGGGGATGATGGCCTTCGGCGCCGTCGTCGCCTTCATCATCGTCCACCAGGGGGGCGGCCATGCAGCGGGCTTCCTCGCCGCCGGCGTCGCGGGCATGGCGCTGGCGCTGGTCTTTGCCTGGCTCGCGCTGTCCTTGCGCGCCAACCAAGTCGCGGCGGGCCTTGCCATCGCCATCCTGGGCGAGGGGCTGTCGGCCCTTTTCGGCAAGACCTACGAAAGCACGACCGTCACCGGCCTGCCGAAGATCGCGGTGCCGGGGCTGGCCGACCTGCCCGTCGCGGGCGGGCTTTTCCAGCAGGACCCGA
Source organism: uncultured Paracoccaceae bacterium (assembly GCA_945952025.1). Taxonomy (GTDB): domain Bacteria; phylum Pseudomonadota; class Alphaproteobacteria; order Rhodobacterales; family Rhodobacteraceae; genus TMP-24. Next base: position 121,810 of record CAMFGW010000001.1, on the reverse strand, counting down.
TCGTCTGGCTGACGCTCCTGGCGACGCTGGGGCTCTGGTATGCGCTGCGCTTCACGAAACTCGGCCTCGTGATCCGCGCGGTGGGCGAAAACCCCGGCGCCGCGCGCGCCATCGGCTATCCGGTGCTGGCGATCCGTTATGGTGCGGTCGCGTTCGGCGGGCTGATGGCCGGGTTCGCGGGCGCCTATGCCTCGACCGTCTATACGCCGCTTTGGGCCGAGGGCATGATCGCCGGGCGCGGCTGGATCGCGCTGGCGCTTGTGGTCTTCGCGACCTGGATGACCGGCCGCGTCTTCTTCGGCGCCGTCCTCTTCGGCGCCGTGTCGCTTGGGGGGCTTGCGGCGCAAGCCTCGGGCGTCAGCCTCAACTCGCAATTCCTGGCGAGCCTGCCCTACATCGTGACCATCATTGTCCTGGGCATCATCTCGTCGAACAAGCGGCTTTTGAAGATCAACGGCGTCGCCTCGCTGGGCGAGCCGTTCGGACCCTAGGCCGCAGTGATCCGCAGAAGCACCCGGTCGAGCGCGCGGGCCAGCGCCTCTGGCCCGCCGTTCAGCACGAAATCCCGGTGGACCTGTTCATTCAGGCCGCCCTCAGTCGAGTGGGCCGCCCTCAGCGCCTCGAAACTCAAGGGGCTGGTCGCGGCGACGCGGGACAGGTTCAGGAACAGCCCGGCAAGGTAGGCCCGAGCCTCGCCTTCCGGCAGGCCGTGCTGCACGGACCAGTCGGACAGGCCGCCAAGCAGGCCGAAATAGGTCTCCATCAGCGCGCTGAGCGCCCCGTAAAGGTCGAAACTCGCCTGATCCCGGACCGGGAGCGCGATGCCGAGTGCGCCGAAGAGCTCCATCGCCACCGGCAGCGGCGGAAAGACCGGGGTCACGTCGCTGCGTTCGGCAACGAAGGGCAGGGGGATCGCCCGGCAGACCTCGCGTGCGCCGGTCCAGCAGGCGATATCGGCCGCCGCCGTCGCCGCTATCAGGCTGATGACCGTCTGGTCGGGGCGGACCCTCAGGCCCGACAGAACCTCGGCCGCGACCTGCGGGCGCACGGCCAGTACCAGCACATCCGACCCGTCGGCGACCGCCTGGTTGCTGGCCGCGACCGTCACGCCGGGCAGGCTGGCGGCCAGCCCTCGCGCTACATCGACGTTGCGGGGCGACAGGACGATGGGCCAATCGGCCAGGGCCGACCCCTTCAGCCCCGTGACCATGGCTGCCGTGATCGCGCCCACACCGATGAAGCCCACCCGCATCACGCCACCGCCTGCGCGCCGGTGATCTCGACCAGCGACCCGCACATGAAGGCCGCCTCGTCCGAGGCGAGGAAGGCGACCAGTGCCGCCACCTCGTCCGGCCGGCCGATCCGGCCGAAGGGCACCATCCGGTCCAGATCGGCGATGGTGCGCCCCGATCGCTTAACCCCGGCTTCGAGCATCGGGGTATGGATCTCTCCGGGGCAGACGGCGTTGACGCGGATCTTCTGGGGCGCGTAGTCGCGCGCAAGGTTCTGGGTGAAACTCGCCACTGCCGCCTTGGTCACGTTGTAGGCGATATGGCCGGGCGCCGGATGCAGCCCCCATTGCGAGGCAGTGTTGACGATGGCCCCGCCGCCGGCCGCGATCATGGGCGGCAGCGCCGCGCGGCAAAGGTGGAACATCGCATCCAGGTTGACCGCGAAGGACAGGTCCCAATCCTCGTCGCTGAGCGCCAGTAGCGCCCCTCGCCGGTTGATGCCCGCGTTGTTGCACAGGACGTCCACCTGGCCCTCGACCGCCAGCACGTCCGCGATCAGCCCCCGACACCCGGCGGCCGTCCCGATGTCGGCGACCACGCCGCGCGCCTTGCCGCCCGCGCTGCGGATGCCGGCGGCGGTCTCTTCCACCCCCTCGGCCCTCACGTCGCTGACGACGACCCGCGCGCCCTCGGCCGCGAAGCGCCCGGCAATCGCCGTGCCGATGCCGCCCGCGGCCCCCGTGACCACGACCACCTTGTCCTGAAACCGCATCCGTCTCTCCTACCGCAGGTAACTGCCGCCATTCACGTCAAGGACTGCGCCGTTGAGCGAGGCCTGCGCGGGTCGGAAGGCAAAGGCCACAAGTTCGCCGATCTCGTCCGGTTCGGCCATGCGCCCGACGGGGATGCCGCCAAGGGCCACCGCCGCGCCATGCCGGGCGATGAAATCCTCGGCCATGTCCGTGCGCACCCAGCCGGGCGCGAGGGCAAGGGCCGTGATCCCTTCGGCCCCGTGGCTCTGCGCCACCGACTTCGTCAGGTTGATGAGCGCGGCTTTCGAGGCGCCATAGGCCATGGCGTTCGACGCATAGCCCCGCTGGCCCGCGCGGCTGGCCATGTTCAGGATGCGGCCGCCGCCAATCTGGCGGAAATGCAGGATCGCCGCGCGCGTCAGGTCGACGGCGGCAAGGAAGTTCACCTGCATCTCGCGCGCCCAGACGCGCTGCCAGTCGGCAAGGGGCGCATTGACCGGCACCTCGCTGCGGATGCCGGCGTTGTTCACCAGCCCCGTCACCCGCCCCTCGGCCGCGACGGCGGCCTGCCAGAGCGCGGTCGGCGCCTCAGGGTCCGACAGGTCGGCCGGCAGGATGCGGGCTGCCTGGCCAAGATCGGCCAGCAGCGCATCGGCCGCGCCCCGGTTCCGGCCATACTGCGCGACGACCCGCGCGCCTTCGACCACCAGTGCCCGGCAGATGGCCTGCCCGATGGCCCCGGTCGCGCCGGTGACAAGGATGGTCTGGCCGCTCAGCTTCATGCCTCAGCCTCCCCAGGTGTCCGAGAGCGTGAAGCCCTCGGGGAAGGGGTCCGAGGGGTCGAGCCCGATCTGGCTCATCCCGTAGATCCAGGCCTGCCCCGACACGCGGTTGCGGGTCGCCCTGTAGGGGCCGATGGCGGTTTCCTCGACAAACTCGGTCACGAACTCGCCGCCGATGATCGAGCGTGAGACCACCTTGTCCCCCGGCCTGACCCGACCCCGTGCGGCTTGCGACGCCATGTTCGAGTTCGACCCCGTGCCGCAGGGCGAACGGTCGGCACGTCCGGGGCGAAGCGTGGTGCAGGTGCGCAGCGCTCCGTCGGGCTCGGCGCTGCGGAACATGACGTAGGACAGCCCGTTCAGCGCCGGGACGGTGGGATGCAGCGCCGGTTCGGCCGCCGCGATCAGGGCATGCAGCCGGACCCCTGCCATGGCCAGATCGCGCGCCTCTTGCGGACGAATCGTCATCCCCAGCTGATCCACGTCGACTAACGCATAGAAGATGCCGCCGAAGCACAGGTCATAGCGCACCGGGCCCCAGTCCGGCGTCTCGACCACCCGGTCGAGCCCCGCGACGAAGGCCGGCGGCATGTCGAGCGTGACGCGCGTGACCTTGCCCGCATGGCTGGTCGCCGTTGCCGTTACCAGCCCCGCTGCCGTGTCGAAGACCACGCGCGAGGTGGGCTCGACCATCGCCACCATGCCGGTTTCCAGAAGCGCCGTCGTCGCGCACATGGCGTTCGACCCGGACATGGCATGGGCCTGATCCGGCTGCAGGATGACAAGGCCCACATCCGCGCGCGGGTCGGTCGCGGGCGTGAGCAGGCAGAAGGACCCCGCAGGGCCCGACCGCGGCTCGGAACAGAGGAACCGGCGCAACCTGTCGTCGACCGCGTTCAGGTGGTGCAGCTTTTCCGCCATGGTCGCGCCCGGCACGTTCAGGACGCCGCCGGTGATGACGCGCCCGATCTCGCCCGCGCAATGCACGTCGACCGTCTGCAAGGTCCGCTGCCAACGCATGATCCCGTGCCCCCTCTTTCCGTCCCCTCAGAACCTGTCGACCCGATAGGGGGTCAGGTCAAGATCGGGCCGAGCGCCCGTGATGAGCTGCCCCATGAGCCGCGCAGTCGTCGCGGCCTCGGTCAGGCCCAGGTGGCCGTGGCCGGTCGCGTAAAAGACGCCGGGCGTCCTGGCGCTGGCCGACAGGATCGGGATCGTGTCCGGCAGCGCCGGGCGATGGCCCATCCACTCGCTGCGCGGCTCCGCAACAAGGCCCGGCAGCGCCTCTTTCGCCCGCTTCACCGTCACCCGCGCCCGCCGGTAGTCCGGCGCGGCAGTCAGCCCCGCCATCTCGACCGTGCCGCCGATGCGGATGCCGCCCGCGGTGGGCGTGACCATGAAGGCCCGCGCCGGCCAGATGAGCGAATGGCGAAGCGTCACCCCCGCATCCCCGTCGATCTGCGTGTGATAGCCGCGCTCGGTCTCCATCGGGATCGGCTCGCCCAGCATCGCGGACAGCCGCCCCGACCAGGCCCCCGCCGCGATCACTAGCCGGTCGGCGGTCAGGTGGCGGTCGTCGGCAAGCCGCACACCCTCGAAGCGCGCGCCCCGCGTGATGCCGGCGATCGTCCCCGCTTCGACCCGCCCGCCAAGCGCCATGAAGCGTTCGGCCAGGGCCAGGACCAGCCGGTAGGGGTCCCTGACCGAGCGGTTCTGCGGGAAAAGGACGCCCATGCCGATCCGGTCTGAAAGCGATGGCTCCAACGCCCGAAGTGCCGGGCCATCCAACACCTCGTAGGCAAGGCCGAAGCGGTCAAGAAGGGCGATATGGTCGCGGTCGGCGCGAAACTCCGCCGCGTCGGCGTAAAGCGACAGGCAGCCCTCGTCGCTGATCTGATCCTCAAGCCCCGTCTCGCGCAGAAGTGCCAGCCAGTCGGGCAGGGCGCGCTGGCAAAGCGCAGCACCCGCCGCCTCGATCGCGGCCAGCCTGCGCGGTCGCGAGGCGGCGACGAAGCGCAGGAACCACGGGAAAAGCCTTGGCATGTAGCCCGGCCGGACCCGCACCGGCCCTTCGGGGTCGAGCATCCAGCCGGGGATCTGCCGCCAGACCGCCGGGCGCGAGGACGGCAGGAATTCCGTCACCGCGATCGAGGCCATGTTGCCGAAAGACGCACCCATGCCCGGCCCGTCGCGGTCGACCAGCACGACCGGCTCGCCCCGCCGCTGCAACTCATGCGCAATCGCCATGCCGATGATGCCGGCGCCGATGACCAGCGTCGACATCGCTCAGCCGCGCGACAGGAGCGGTTGCATCGCGCTCGCGAACTCGGCCTTTTCGGCGTCGGTCAGGGGGCCGAACGGCAGGCGGCACTCGCCGACGGGTGTGCCCTGCAGCGCGCAGCCATGTTTCAGCTTCTGCACGAACTTGCCCGATTCCAGGATGTTCATGGCGGGCCACATCCGCACCATCACCTCCTTGGCGCCCGCCAGGTCGCCCGCGCGGAAGCGGCGGTCCATCTCGCACACCGCACTCGCCATGCAGTTCGCCGGCCCGCAGATCCAGGCCTCGGCACCCCAGAGCATGAAATCGAGCGCGATGTCGTCCGAGCCGGACACGAGCTGCACCCGGCCCGCGTAGCGGGTCGAGATGCCGATGGCGCGTTGCAGGACGCCCGAGGATTCCTTGATCCCGATGATATGCGGATTGTCGGCCAGCGCATCCAGCGCCTCATACCCGATTTCGACCCCATCCTTGTCCGGGTAGGAATAAAGCACCACATCCATCCCGGTCGCATCCGTTACCGCATTGAAATGGCTGACGATTTCGGCCTGCGTCGGCTTGGTGTAGAAGGGCACGGCCAGAAGGACCGCGTGGTAGCCGAGCGCTTTTGCCTTGGCGGTGTTGGCGATCACCCCGGCGGTCGAGGGCGCGTTCGTCCCGGCGATCAGCACCTCGCCCGGCCGCGCGAAATCGTGGACGAAGCGCAGAACCTGGTCGCGTTCCTCGTCGCTCATCAGGTTGTATTCACCCGACGATCCGCAGGGCACCCAGCCCGCGACGCCCGCTGCACGCAGGTTGGCCATGTGGGCGCCAAGCGCGGCGAAGTCGATGCGGCCTTCGCTATCGAAGGGCGTGACGAGGGCGGGCAGGACGCCGGACAGTTTCAGCATGGAACGCTCCCTGTAAGGCGCGGGAAGCCGGGGTCGAATCGCGCCGCTTTCGCCCCGGATGATGACGACACGCTGCCGACAGGTCAATATGTGAATAATTCATGTCGACATGATTTGCGGCGCGCCGTAGGATGTGCAGGGACAGATCGGGAGGGTAGGGTGGACGAGGGGGACGAACCAAGGCGGGCCAAGGGAACCGGTGTCAAGTTCGCCTACGACAGCCTGCGCCATGACATCCTGACGCTCGACCTTCCGCCGGGCGCGGTGCTGGACGAAACCTCCATCGCCGAACGCTTCGGCATGTCACGCTCGCCGGTGCGCGAGGCGCTGATCCGGCTTGCGGGCGACGATCTGGTGGTGACGCTCTCGAACCGCTCGACGGTCGTGGCGCCGATCGACGTGCAGAGCTTCCCGAAATATGTCGAGGCGCTGGACGTGGCCCAGCGGATGAACACCCGGCTGGCGGCGGAACTGCGCAGCGATCAGGACCTGAAGACCATCGCCCGGCGCCAGAAAGAGTTCGTGGCGGCGGTGGGCAAGGGCGATCACCTGGCCATGTCGGCCGCGAACATGGCCTTTCACATGGCCGTCGCCCTGGCGGGGCGGAACCCCTTCCTCTCGCTTTTCTACGAGCGCTTGCTGAACCAGGGCCGCCGGATGCTGCACCTGCATTTCGACTATCTGGAACAGGGCAACGACGGCACCCTTCTGACCGACGAACATGACGAGATGCTGGCCGCCATCGCCGACCGCGACGCGCCCCGGGCCGACGCGCTGGCCCACGCCCACACCCGCCAGTTCCGCGACAATTTCCTGGCCTTCATGCAGAAAAGCTACCTGTCGGACGCGCTGTAAGGCGCCCCCCTCAGACGCCTTCGACGATGGTCACATGGGTGATTGCCGCCCCATCCCTATGGCGCCGCGCGTCCTGATAGGCGTCCGAGGCATAGCAGTCCCGCGCGGCCTGAAGCGACGGGAACGCGATCACCACATGCCGGTCAAGCGCCGGCCCCTCCAGCACTTCCGACGCGCCGCCGCGAGCAAGGAAGGTCGCGCCGTGGGCCGCGAAGACCGGGCCGGCCTTGGCCTGGTAGCCCTTGTAGGCTTCGGGGTCGGTGATGGTGACATGGGCGATCCAGTAGGCGGTCATTGGGTATCCTCAAGGCTCTGAGGGGCCAGGCTTTGCCGCGCAATCTCTGCCGCGTCGTGCAGATGATCGCTGACGGCCGCCGCTGCGGCGTCCGGGTCGCGGGCGAGGATCGCCTCGCAGATACGCGTCATGTGCGCGGGGCCGGACACCCGGCGGTTTGTGGTGGAAAGCGTCAGGGCGCGCAGGCGCGAGATCCGGCCATTGAGCCGCTGCACGATGTCCCAGGCGATCGAATGGCCGGCGGCGCTGAAGATGACTTCGTAGAAGGCGGTGGTCGCGTCATAAAGCGCGGCGGGCTCGCCACCCGCAAAGGCCGCGATCAGCCGGGCGAGTGCCGCGCCGAGCCGCTCGGCCACCGCCTCGTCCGCGCGCCGCGCGCAGTCGGCGGCGGCGGCAGCCTCTAGCAGGCGGCGGATGTCGTAGATCTGGCGCGCGTCCTCCCAGCTCAGCCGGGCGACGACCGGGCCGGAACGCGGCTGCGTTTCGACCAGCCCCTCGGCTTCCAGGTAGCGGATCGCCTCGCGCACGACCGAGCGCGAGACACCCAGCTGATCGCACAGCGCGCGTTCGACCAGCCGCTCGCCGGACGCGAAGCGCCCCGAAATGATCGCCCCGCGCAGCCGGTCGACGGCCAGCGCGCGCAGGGTGGGCGCCGCGTGGTCGATCCTGAGGTCGTCGGTCCTGTCCATGGCGCCAGATTAGGGGCGCTGAAGGGGAAAAGCAACGTCATATTGACGGACTGTATTCTGGTATGCCAACATACCAACAGCAGAGGAGCCCGCCATGACCGCCCAGATTCGCAAGACCCTGACCCTGGTAGAAACCACGCTGATCGAGGGCGGGCGCGCGGCGCCGAAGCCCCTGAAGCTGATCGCCGTCGTCGCCGTCCTGAAGAACCCCTGGGCCGGTCGCGGCTTCGTCGAGGATCTGAAACCCGAAATCCACGCGGTCGCGCCGGTCCTTGGCGCGCTTCTGACCGGCATGATCCTTGATGCCGCGGGCGGGCCCGACGGGGTCGAGGGCTATGGCAAGGCGGCGGTCGTGGGGCTTGAAGGCGAGCTTGAACATGCCAACGCGCTCATCCACACGCTGCGCTTCGGCAACCATTACCGCCAGGCTGTCGGCGCCAAGACCTACCTTGCCTTCACCAACGTGCGGGGGGCCGCGAACTGCCCGGTGATGATCCCCCTGATGGACAAGCATGACGAGGGGCGCCGCTCGCACTACCAGACGGTGCATTTCTCGATCCCCGACGCGCCCGCCGCAGATGAGATCCTGGTCGCCCTCGGCGCCTCGACCAGCGGGCGCCCGCACCACCGGATCGGCGACCGCTATCAGGACCTGAAGGATCTGGGCCATGATGTCGCGAACCCTGCGGCTGTCTGACGGCACCAAGGCCCGGGCCGTCGAGGCCGGTGCAGGCGCGCCGGTCCTCCTGATCCACGGCGTCGGCCTCAGGGCCGAGGCCTGGGGGCCGCAGATCGCGGCCCTGTCCGCCGACCACCATGTCATTGCCGTCGACATGCCCGGCCATGGCGAAAGCGACCCCCTGCCGGGCGCGCCTCTTCTGCCCGACTATGTCGCCTGGGCTGCACGGGTCATTCAGGCGCTGGACCTTGGCCCCCTGTCGGTCGCCGGCCATTCCATGGGCGCGCTGATCGCGGGCGGCCTTGCGGTCGAGCGTCCCGACATGGTCCGCCGCGCGGCGCTTCTGAACGGCGTCTGGCGCCGCTCGCCCGAGGCGAAGGCCGCCGTCCTGGCCCGCGCGGCCGAAATCGGCGCCGGCGCGGGCGGGATCGAGGCGCCGCTCGCCCGCTGGTTCGACGCGGGGCAGGAAGCGCTCCGCGACCAGGTGGCCGGCTGGCTGGCCGAGGTGCCGCGCACGGGCTATGCGGCGGCCTACCGCGCCTTTGCCAATGGCGACGAGGCCTATGCCGACCGGCTGGCCACCGTCCGCTGCCCCTTCCTGGCCCTGACGGCGGACGGCGACCCGAACTCCACCCCCGCGATGGCCGAAGCGATGGCGGCGCTGACGCAGAACGGCCGCGCGGTTGTGATTGCCGGCCATCGTCATATGGTCAACCTGACCGCGCCCGACAGGGTGACGGCCGACCTTCGCCGCTGGCTATCAACCGAGGAGACCGGTTCATGACCACGCCCCCCGTCGCCCCTCTCGACCCACGCGCGCTCCGCGACGCCTTCGGCTGCTTCATGACCGGGGTCACGGTCGTGACGACGAAGGACGCTTCCGGCCGCCCCCTGGGCTACACCGCCAATTCCTTCACCTCCGTCTCGCTCGACCCGCCGCTTCTTCTGGTGTCGATCGCCAACTCGTCGGCGAACCTCGACGCCTTCACGAAGGGCGCGGGCCTTGCCGTCAACATCCTGTCCGAGGACCAGAAGGACATTTCCACGACCTTCGCCCGCCGGTCAGAGGACCGATTCGCCAATGTCTACTGGCGCAATGGCCCTATCGGCTCGCCCATCCTTGCCGGCGTGTCGGCCTGGTTCGATTGCACGCTCGACCGGGCGATCCCGGCGGGCGACCACACGCTCTTGATCGGCCGCATCGGCGCCTTCGAGGCGACGCCCAACCCCGGCCTTGGCTACTACCGCGGCGCCATGATGACGCCCGCGACCGTCGCCGCCGAACTGCCCGCCGGCCCGAACGTCGTCCTGTCCGCCGTCCTTCAGGCCGAAGGTCTGGTCCTGATGGTCGATGACGGGCATGGCGGCCTGACCGTGCCGATGGCGCGCGTCGGGCGTGAGGGCATCCAGGCCGCGCTCGGTCAACTGATCGAGGCACTTGGCGTTACCGCCGGCGCAGGCTCGGTCTATGCGGTCTACGAGGACGCCAAGCTCGGGCTTCAGCACATCGCGCTCCGCTGCGCGGCCGACCTCTGCAAACCCCGGCGCGGCGCCTTCGTCGACCTGTCGCGCGCGAGCCTGTCCGAGGTCACGGACCCCGCCCTTCGCCAGATGCTCGAGCGGCTGGCCGACGAGGCGCGCATGGGCAACTACGGCATCTATTTCGGCACGCACGAGGCGGGCCGGGTTGAACGCATGGCAGTCGAACGCATGGCAAAGGACGGCAAGTGATGAAATTCTCGCTCTTCATCCATATGGAACGCCTCTTCCCCGACGAGCCGGAACGCCAGCTTTACGAAGAGATGCTGGAGCTTTGCCGCATCGCCGACGAAGGCGGCATGCACGCCATCTGGACCGGCGAGCACCACGGCATGAACTTCACCATCGCGCCGAACCCGCTTCTGAACCTGGTCGATCTGGCGCGGCGGACGAAAAACGTGCGGCTGGGCACCGGCACCGTGATCGCGCCCTTCTGGCACCCGATCCGTCTGGCCGGCGAGGCGGCGATGGCCGACATCATCATGGACGGCCGGCTCGACCTGGGGATCGCGCGGGGCGCCTATTCCTTCGAATACGAACGCCTGATGCCCGGCCTTGATGCCTGGAACGCGGGTGGCCGGATGCGAGAGCTGATCCCCGCGGTCAAGGGGCTCTGGGCGGGCGACTATACCCATGACGGCGAATATTGGCAGTTCCCGAAGACCACCGCCTCGCCGAAGCCGCTGCAACGGCCGGGGCCGCCGATCTGGGTTGCGGCGCGCGATCCCAACAGCCACGATTTCGCCGTGGCGAACGGCTGCAACGTGCAGGTCACGCCGCTGCACCTGGGCGATGAAGAGGTGGTGAGCCTCATGGACCGCTTCAACGCCGCCTGCACCGCCCACCCCGAAGTGCCGCGCCCGAAGATCATGGTCCTGCGCCACGCCTATGTCGCCGACAGCGAGGCCGACGCCCAGGTCGCGGCCGAGGAGATCAACCGCTTCTACTGCTATTTCGGCGCCTGGTTCAAAAACGAACGCCCGATCTCGCAAGGCCTGATCCAGGAGCTGACGGCCGAAGAGATGGCCGCCCACCCGTTCTATTCGGCGGCCGCCATGCGCAAGAACCAGATCATCGGCGAACCGGCCGAGGTGATCGCGCGGATCAAGGGCTACGAGGCGCTGGGCTATGACGAGTTCAGCTTCTGGATCGACACCGGCATGAGTTTCGCGCGCAAGAAGGCCTCGCTCGAACGGCTGATCCGCGACGTGATGCCAGCCTTTGCCTGAATCCAGCGTTTGCCTGAGGGGAAAGATGGACCGTTTCCAGCACTATATCGACGGGCAGTTCGAGGACGGTTCCGACCAGTTCGAAAGCCTGGACCCGGCAACGGGCGCGCCCTGGGCCGTGATGCCCATGGCCAGCGCGGCAGAGGTGGACCGCGCGATCAAGGCCGCCGACCGGGCCTTCCGCACCGGCCCCTGGCCCGCGCTGACGGCGACCGCGCGGGGCAAGCTGCTTTACCGGCTCGCCGATCTGGTGCAGGCGGCGGCCCCGCGCCTGGCCGCGCTCGAAACCCGCGACACGGGTAAGATCATCCGCGAAACCTCGGCCCAGATCGCCTATGTGGCTGAATATTATCGCTATTACGCGGGCCTTGCCGACAAGATCGAAGGCGCGCACCTGCCGATCGACAAGCCCGACATGGAGGTCTGGCTCCGGCGCGAGCCGGTGGGCGTCGTCGCGGCCATCGTGCCCTGGAACAGCCAGCTGTTCCTGTCCGCCGTCAAGCTCGGCCCCGCGCTCGCCGCCGGTTGCACCGTCGTCCTGAAGGCGTCCGAGGACGGCCCGGCGCCGCTTCTGGACTTCGCGCGGCTGGTCCATGAGGCGGGCTTCCCGCCTGGCGTCGTCAACATCCTGACCGGCGGGCCAGAGGCCGGGCGCACGCTCAGTTCGCACCCGCTCGTCGCCCACATCGCCTTCACCGGCGGCCCGGACACCGCGCGCCATATCGTGCGGGCCAGCGCCGACAACCTGGCCAAGACCTCGCTGGAACTCGGCGGCAAGTCCCCCTTCATCGTCTTCGACGACGCGGACCTCGACAGCGCCGCCAATGCGCAGGTCTCGGGGATATTCGCCGCCACGGGGCAAAGCTGCGTCGCCGGCTCGCGCCTTCTGGTGCAGGAAAGCGTCAAGGACGCCTTCCTCGCCCGGCTGAAGGCCAAGGCCGAGGCGGTGGCGATCGGCGCGCCCGACCGGATGGAGACTGAGGTCGGGCCCCTCTGCACCGCCCGCCAGCGCGACCGGATCGAGGGGTTGATCGCCCGCTCGCTCAAGGCCGGCGCGCGGCTCGTGACCGGCGGCCAGTCGCCGGAGGGCGCGGGCTTCTTCTTCCCGCCGACGATCCTTGACTGTTCGACCGCCCGCCACGCGCCCGCACTGGCCGAGGAGTTTTTCGGCCCCGTCCTGTCGGTCGTGACCTTCAGGACCGAGGAAGAGGCGCTGGCACTCGCCAATGACACGGCCTTCGGTCTTGCCTCAGGCCTCTTCACCCAAAGCCTGACGCGCGCCCACCGCATGATCCGGGGCCTGCGTGCGGGCGTGGTCTGGGTCAACACCTACCGCGCGGTTTCACCCATCGCGCCCTTCGGCGGCCACGGCCTGTCGGGCCACGGCCGCGAAGGCGGCATGGCGGCGGCGCTCGACTATACGACGGTCAAGACGGTGTGGTTGAGGACCTCTGACGCGCCGATCCCGGACCCGTTCGTCATGCGGTAGGCTGGCGGCCCCTTCCGCTTGTGTGGCAGGGGCAAGTGACCCTGCCATGCGGTGACTTTGCCCTTTGTCCCGGCCGGTGGCCCAAAGCCATCGGCCAGCGCCCGCCCCGCCATCGGCGGGCGCTTCCGCGCCCACCGGGGCAGGCGCTGGCCTTCGTAGGCCTGTGACATGGGCGGTCCAGCGGAGATGTTCCCACAGGGGCGGGGAAAACCCATAGGTTTCCTGACCCCGCCCGGTCCCGGTCCCGGTCAGCCGCTCAAACCCCGAGCCCCGCGCGGAAGGCCCGAAACTCGTCCTCGTCCATCGGCACGACATGGCGCGGTTCGGGATAACGCGCCTGATCGACATCGGCGCGGAACTCGCGGAAGGCCGCGATCCGTTCCTGTTGCAGGCGCGCATGTTCGGCGGCGAAGTCGCGGTAGACCTTGGCATGGCGCGGCCGGTGGCCCGTGGTGTAGCCAAGCACATCCTCGGCAAAAAGATACTGCGCATCCGCCCCGGCTCCGGCGCCCATCCCCAGCATCAGCATTGGCGTGTTGGCACTGATGAAGGCGCCAAGCGCCTCTGGCACCACCTCAAGCTCTGCCCCGAAGGCGTTGATCGCCTCTAGCCGCTTGACCTGATCCCAGATCGCGCGCGCCTCGGCCGCCGCCTTGCCGACCGCCCGCCAGCCGGTCCAGGTGGCCAGCGACGGCACAAGGCCGACATGGGCGACGATCGGCACATGATTGTCGCAAAGCACCTTCTGGATCTCGAACGAGGCCGCGCAATAGAAGGCGTCACCGCCCATCTGGGCGAAGTGATAGGCCGCGCCCAGGTAGTCGTCGGCGCTGACCAGCGGCCGCCCCTGCCAGCCGTTCGACTGCCCGCCATAGGGCAGCCCGACCTGCACGAAGCACCGCCCCGCCGCCAACCGCATTTCGGGCGAGAAGAAGCGCCCCTCGATCGACAGCATCTGGACCCCCGCCGCATCCGCCGCCGCCGCCTCGTCGGGCGTCGTGACGTAAAGCATGGTGATCTTTTCCCCCCGCGCCTTCATCGCGCGCAGGTCGTGAACGGTCGGGCGGTCGGGTCTGTGCATCCGGTCTGTCCTTTGGGTTGCCGCGTCTCAGCCTTGCGCGTTCAGCCGCGCCTTCTTCCTCTGGTAGCGCGCCTGCATCAGCGCATCGCCCGCGGCCGTTCCGTCGTGCCAGGACCCGAACCAGCGGTCGAGCGGCAGGACACCGTCACCGCCGTAGTTCACCTCGAAATACTTGTGGTGCAGGTAGTGGGCATAGGCGTGGCTATCGAGCGCCCTCTCATCCGTCAGTTCCAGCCGGTCAAAACCGATATGGCCGTTCAGCGCCCCATAGCCCGCGATATGCAGCTGGAAGAGCGCCACGATGGGGTTCGACGGGATCAGCAGGTGCCAGAATGCGACGGCATGATACAGGAACGCCTCGACCGGATGCATCGACAGCGAGGACCAGGGCGAGGGGTTGACCGAGTTATGGTGGACCGAATGGACCCAGCGGTAGAGCGGCCCCCAATGGATCAGCCGGTGGATGGCGAAGAAATGCGCCTCGTGGATGACGGGCGCCAGAAGGATAAGCGCCGCGAGGTAGACGGGATGGTCGGCGAAGCTGACGCCCGGAACCAGGCCCGTGGCGAAGGCATGCAGGAACAGGACCTCGACCACCGTCCAGAGCGGGATCGACACCAGGTAGGTGCGAAGGAAGTTGTCGATGTTCTGGCTTTGGAACCAGAACACGTCCGACGGCTGGTCGGCTGGGAATTTCCCGTTGTATTTGAAGCGGTTGCCCTGCTTGCGCCGGACGTAATAGAATAGCTCGACCGCGCCATAAAGGACGAAGATGCCGATCGCATTGGCCGCGTAGAGCCGCAAGGCCCAGCCCCAGGCGAGCGTCTGCATGACCTCGGTGGGTGGGACGATCCAGGCCCAGTAGGCCAGCGCGGTGGCCATGTGAAAGGCGTTCCAGGGCCAGATATAGCCCACAAGCCATCCGAAGATCTGCCGCCCGTTCCAGGGCCGCGTCCAGAAGGGCGCGAACTGCAGGGCCGCCGTCGGCGCCCAGTCGCCACGCTTGTTGCGCTTGCCGTAGGTTAGATCGTCCATCGTAACCCCTCGCCCGGACCCTCTCTGGCGCGCAAGGAACAGGCCGAGCGCCCCCGGATCAAGCGCGGCGAGGGGGCGGGGGCCATTTCGTCTCTTTCCTCTCAGTCTGGATATGAAATGATATGAAAGGTATCATGGAGGAAAAGCCCATGAAACGTCCGACGATCCGCGATCTGGCCGAAGCCGCCGGCCTGTCCGTCGCAACCGTGAACCGGGTGCTGGCGGGCGCCGCGAACGTCCGCCAGCCGACGCGTGAGCGGGTCGAGGATGCGGCGGTGCGCATCGGGTTCTACGGGTTGGGCGCGATCCGGTCCCGCATGGCGGCGGCCCGGCCGAAGCTGCGCCTTGGCATTCTGCTTCTGCAGCCGCACCGGGCCTTCTACCAGTCGCTCGCCCATCACCTGCGCGAGGCGGCCGCGCGCAGCACGGATGCCGAGATCGACCTTCGGATCGACTTCCTGGAAGACCTCTCGCCCCAGACCACCGCCGACCGCGCCCGCACGCTGGCCAGCACCTCTGACGCCATCGCCGTGACCTCGGCCGTCCACCCCGACGTGACCCGCGCGCTTGAGGAAATCCGGGCCGCAGGCACGCCGGTGTTCGCCTTCATCACGCCCCTCACGGCGTCCGGCGAGGTGCCCTATGTCGGTCTGGACAACTGGAAGGTCGGGCGCACCTGCGCCTGGGCCATCGACCGCCTCTGCCGGCCCGGCGGGCGGGTCGCGGTCCTGATGGGCAATCCGCGCTTTCGCAGCCAGGAGGCCAACGAGGCGGGCTTCCGGTCCTACTTCCGCGAACATGGCGCGCCCGTCAGGCTGATGGAACCGCAACTGACCTTCGAATCCGCCGCCGTCGCGCAGGAGATCGTCGAGGCGGCACTTGCCGACCCCGGCCTGACCGGCGTCTATGTGGCCGGCGGTGGCGTGACCGGCGCCATCGCGGCGATCCGCCAGCACCCCAGACAGGGCGAGGTGGTGCTGATCGGCTACCAGCTGATGGATGCCACCCGCGCGGCCCTTCTGGACCGCGCCATGACACTGGTGATCGCGAGCCCGCTCGAACGGCTGTGCGCGGCTCTGATCGACGGCATGGTGCGCGCGGCGCTGGGGCAGGGCGGCCCCCTTGGCGCGATCCTGCCGTTCGAGATCGTGACGCGCGAAAACCTGTAAGGCGCGCCCGCTTGCCAGCCCCCGCGCCTCGCCGCTAGCCTGTGCGGGCACACACCCATTGCCGCCGATATGTGCGGCGGAAAGCACGCCATGACCAGGAAACCGCGCCTTGCCATCGGCCTCATCGGCACCGGCTTCATGGGGCAGGCCCATGCGCTTGGCTTCACCAATGCCCCGCGCATCTTCGACCTGCCGTTCGAACTGGCGTTGAAAACCGTCGCCGACGTGACGCCAGAGGCGGCGGACCGGGCCGCCCGGCGCCTGGGCTTTGCCAATGCGACCGCGGACTGGCGCGAGATTATCGCCGACCCCCGGATCGACCTGGTGTCGATCACCGCCCCGAATGCGCTGCACAAGGAGATGTCGCTCGCGGCCATTGCGGCGGGCAAGCACGTCTATTGCGAAAAGCCCCTCGCCCCCCTGGCCCGCGACGCGCGCGAGATGGCAGAGGCGGCCGAGGCGAAGGGCGTCAGGACCCAGGTCGGGTTCAACTACCTGTGCAATCCCATGCTGACCCTCGCGCGCGAGATGATCGCGGGGGGTGAGCTGGGCGAAATCCGGGGCTATCGCGGCATTCACTGCGAAGACTACATGGCCGACGCGGCGACGCACTATTCCTTCCGTCACGACCCGGCAGGCGGCGGCGCGCTGGCCGACATCGGCTCGCACGCGCTGGCGACGGCCGAGTTCCTGTGCGGCCCCATCGCCCGCGTCATGGGCGATTGCGTGACCATGATCGGCGAACGCCCCGATGGACGCGGCGGCCGCCGCGCGGTTCAGGTCGACGACATCGGCCGCGCGCTCATCCGCTTCGACAGCGGGGCGTCGGGCAGCATCGAGGGCAACTGGATCGCGACGGGCCGCAAGATGCAGCATGATTTCGAGGTCTACGGGACCAAAGGTGCGCTCGCCTTCAGCCAGGAGCATTTTAACGTCCTGAACTTCTACGCCACCGGCGACGCGAAGGGCCGCCAGGGCTTCCGCCGGATCGAGGCCGGTCCGGACCATCCGCCCTATGGCCTCTTCTGCGTCGCGCCCGGCCACCAGATCGGCTTCAACGACCTCAAGACGATCGAGGTCGCGGGCTTCGTCCAGGCCATCGCCGGCAACGCGCCCGAGCCCTTCAACTTCCGCGCCGGCCTGCGCATCCAGACGCTGGTCGAAACCATCGCCACCTCCTCGCGCGAGGGGCGCTGGATCGACGTGGCCTGAAGGCGCCTGTCAGTGGAAGTCGCGCGAGCCCGGCACGATCCGGGCGTTGCGGGGATGGGTATGGGTCGGCGCAGGGATCGGGTGCTTTACCTCATCCGCGCGTGACAGCGGCGTCGCAAGGCTGCGGTCCGACAGGCGCAGAAGGACATCGCCCCGGTCCTGAAGGGCCTCGACGACAATATGGGTGACGCCCGACACCGGATCGCGCTGCACCCGCCCCGTCACCTGCATCAGCCGCGCCGTCATGATGACCTTGCGGAAGGCCGCCATCACCTTCGGCCAGACGACCAGGTTCGCGACGCCCGTCTCATCCTCGATGGTGATGAAGCAGACGCCCTTGGCGCTGCCGGGGCGCTGGCGGACCAGCACCAGCCCCGCGATCCGCACGCGCGCGCCGTTCGCCACGCGGTCAAGGTCGGCGGTGCGGGTGAAGCGCTGGGCCTTCAGGCTTTGGCGCAGGAAGGACAGGGGATGGGCCTTCAAGGACAGCCGCAGCGTCTGGTAATCGGCCACCACCTGCTCGCAAAGCGGCATGCCCGGCAGCTCAACCGGCAGGTCCGCGCCCTCGTCCGCCGCAGCACGGAAAAGCGGCAGGTCGGGCGCATCGCGCAGCGCCTTGGCGTCCCAAAGGGCCGCGCGCCGGTCCAGGCCCATCGAGCGGAAGGCATCCGCCGCCGCCAGCATGCGGATGGTGCGCCCGTTCAGCCGCGCGCGGGCGGCCAGGTCGGCCAGGCTGTCGAACGGCATCTCGCGCGCCGCCATCAGGCGAAACACCGCCTCCCGCGCCAGCCCGTCGATCTGCCTGAGGCCGAGCCGCAGGGCAAAGCCCGCGCCGCCGGGTTCCAGCCGGTTGTCCCAGTCGCTGTAATTCACGTCCGCCGGGCGCACCTCGACCCCATGTTCGCGCGCATCGCGCACGATCTGGGCGGGCGCGTAAAAGCCCATGGGCTGCGAGTTCAGAAGCGCGCAGGCGAAGGCCGCCGGGTGATGGCACTTGAGCCAGCTTGACACATAGACCAGCAGTGCGAAGCTGACCGCGTGGCTTTCGGGAAAGCCATAGTCGCCGAAGCCCTTGATCTGGTTGAAGCAGCGGCGCGCGAAGTCCGGGTCGTAGCCGCGCCCGATCATGCGGCCGACCATCAGATCCTCCAACTCGCCGATGGTCCCGCGCGACCGGAAGGTGGCCATGGCCTTCCTGAGCGCATTGGCCTCTTTCGAGCTGAATTCGGCGGCAACCATGGCGATCTTCATCGCCTGTTCCTGAAAGATCGGCACGCCGCAGGTGCGGCTGAGGATGCTGCGAAGCTCGTCGGGGTCATGGGGCGGGGCGGGCGAGGGGTAATCCTCCGCCTCGATCCCGCTGCGGCGGCGCAGGTAGGGATGCACCATGTCGCCCTGGATCGGGCCGGGGCGGACGATGGCGACCTCGATCACCAGGTCGTAGAACCGGCGAGGGCGAAGGCGCGGCAGCATGTTCATCTGCGCCCGGCTTTCCACCTGGAAGACCCCGACAGAATCGCCCCGGCAGAGCATGTCATAGGTCGCCCTATCGTCCGCCGGGATCGAGGCCAGGTCGTGCGCGATGCCATAGTGGCTCTTCAAAAGCTCGAAACACTTGCGGATGCAGGTCAGCATGCCAAGCGCCAGCACATCGACCTTCAGGATGCCCAGCTCGTCGATGTCATCCTTGTCCCATTCGATGAAGCTGCGCTCGGGCATGGCCGCATTGCCGATGGGCACGGTTTCGGACAGGGGCCCCTCGGTCAGGATGAAGCCGCCGACATGCTGGGACAGGTGGCGCGGCATGCCGATCATCTGTTCGGCCAGCTTGATCGTGCGCGCCATGAGGGGGTCGGTCAGGTCCACCCCGGCCTCGGTCGAATTCGCCTCGCCCATCGAGGTGCCGTGATGACCCCAGACGGTCTTTGCCAGCGCCCCCGTCACATCCTCGGACAGGCCCATGGCCTTGCCGACCTCGCGGATGGCGGAACGGGGGCGGTAGTGGATGACGGTGGCGCAGAGGCCGGCGCGGTGGCGGCCGTATTTTTCGTAGATGTGCTGGATGACCTCTTCGCGCCGCTCATGCTCGAAGTCGACGTCGATGTCGGGCGGCTCGTCCCGGTCGAGGCTGATGAAGCGCTCGAACAGCAACTCCTGTTCCGCCGGGTCGACCGAGGTGATGCCCAGGACGAAGCAGACCGCCGAATTGGCCGCAGAGCCGCGCCCCTGGCAGAGGATCTTTTGCGCCCGCGCCCAAAGCACGATTTCGTGGATCGTCAGGAAATATTGCGGGATCTTCTTCAGCCCGATGATCTGAAGCTCTTTCTGCAAGAGCCCCCGCACCTTGTCGGACAGGCCGCCCGGATAGCGGGCGGCCGCCCCTGCCCATGTCAGCTTTTCCAACTGGCTCTGCGCGGTCTCGCCCGGCGGCACGGTTTCCTGCGGGTAGTGATAGGCCAGCTCCTCCAGCCCGAAGGCGCAGGCATCCGCCACCTCGCGCGTGGCGCGGATCGCATGCGGCCAGTCGGCGAAAAGCCGGCACATCTCGGCGGGGGATTTCAGGTGCCGTTCGGCATTGGCGTCCAGCAGGAAGCCCGCCTTGTGGATCGTGACGCCTTCGCGGATGCAGGTCATCACATCCTGAAGCGGGCGGCGGTCGGGGGCGTGGTAATGCACGTCGTTCGTCGCCAGGATCGACAGCCCGTGCGCCCGCGCCAGCCGGTCGAGCCGGTTGATCCGCGCCCGGTCGTCGCTGCGGTAAAGGTGGCTGACGGCGATATGGCGCAGGCCCGGCAGGCGGCGGACCAGATCGGGCAGGCGGCGGGGCAGGTGCGCGTCCGGCAGGACGATCAGCTGCACCCCCTCGGCATGGGCCGCAAGGTCGTCGAGCGTGAGGTCGCAGAGGCCCTTCCCCTGCCAGTCGCCGCCCGTATCCTGCCGCTTGCCCTTGGTCAGAAGCTGCGCAAGCCGCCCATAGGCCGCCCGGTCGCGCGGATAGGCCAGGAATTCCTCGCCGCTCACCAGTTGCAGCCGGCAGCCGATGAGCGGGCGGAGCGCGGCCGCCTTCGCCGCGGTATGCAGGCGCACCACGCCGGCCAGCGTGTTCAGGTCGGCGACGCCCAGCGCGTCATGGCCCAGCGCATGGGCGGTCGCTGCCAGCTCATGCGCCTCGGATGCGCCGCGCAGGAAGGAAAAGGGCGTCGTCACCCCAAGCTCGACATAGGCCGCACGCGGGTTCGGCCGGTAGTCGCCGGTCACGGTCTTGCGGGCGCGGCGGTTGTCCAGGTCGGGCATCAGGCGAAGATCCCGTGCAGGAACCAGCGCGGATCGGCCCCGCGCCCGTCATCATGGAGCCCCTCGCGGTACAGCCAGAAGCGGCGGCCGGCCTCGTCCTCGACCTTGAAATAGTCGCGCAGGCGCGTGCCGGGGCGGTCCTGCCACCATTCGGGCGCAATGCGTTCGGGGCCCTGATAGCGGGTCACGCGGTGCGTTCGCCGCCGCCACTGGAATTGCGCCGGCGGCCCCTCGGGCACGGCATAAAGCACGCGCACCTCTTCAGGGTGGTCCAGAAGGCGCTCGGGCCGCTCGGCTGGGACAGGTGTGAGGGCAGGGACAGCAGCCATCGGCGCCGCGCGTGTCTCGGCCCGTTCGGGGATATGGCTCGCGGCGGGCTGAAGCTGCGTCAGCGCGCCCCGGCCAAAGCGCGTCGCCAGCCGGTCGGTCAGATGGGCGAGGGGCAGCCCCGCCTCTGTCCCGCCCGCCAGGTCGACCTGCCGCGCGCCCAGGCTTTCGGTGATGGGCGCCTCAAGCGAGATCAGGTCGAACCCGAAGCCGGAGTCGATCCGTTCCAGCCGGTCGCGGAAAAGGAAGGCCAGGTGGGCGGCATCGCGGCTTGGCAGGGCGCAGGCGGCCTCGATCCGGCTGACCTCACCGTCGGTGCGGTAGACGGTCAGCATCAGCCGCCGCGCGCCCTGCCGGGCGTCGGCCAGTTGCGCGCACAGGGCGGCGCACAGGTCGGGCAGGTGGTGGGTCGGGTCGAAGATCGGCTCGGCCAGCCGCGCGTCGGCGCGAAAGACGGGCGGCGCATCGGGCGGCGAGACGGGTTCGGCCAGGTGGCCGGTCAGCTGGTCCAGCCGGATCAGCGGATTGTCCGCCGGTGCCGCGCGCGCAAAGCGGCGGGCGAGCGACAGGCGGGGCACGTCGGCCAGATGGCCGATGGTGCGCAGGCCAAGCCGGTTCAGCAACAGGACCGTATCGGCCCCGAGCCTGAGGGCTGCCGCCGGCAGAGGTGCCGTGTCGGCGCAGGTCGCGCGCACCGGCCCGAACCGGGCCAGCGCCCAGGCCGCCCCCCAGGTCGGCGCCAGCGCCAGCCGGGCGGAAAAGCCCGACAGGGCCAGCCGCCCCTCCATCTCGGCCAGCATCGCCGCCTCGCCGCCCCAGAGGTGGTCCGCGCCGGTGGTGTCGAGGATCAGCCCCGGATCGCCGCCGCTGTCGTCCACCGCCGTCCAGGGGCACCAGCGCCGCGCCCACATGGCCAGCCGCTGAAGCGCCGCCCGGTCGCCGCCCGTATCGGCATAGTCGACCTTGAGCGCGGGGCAGAGCGCCCGCATGTCGACGACCCGCGCGCCCTCGGTCACCCCGGCAAGCCGCGCCGCCCGGTTCGCGGCATGGACGATGGGACCGTGGGTGCCCTCGACCGCCAGCGCCAGCGGCACCTCATCCGGCGGCGCGTTGCCCGCCCGTTCCTGCAGCTTCCGCCAGCGCTCCATCGGAAACTGCGGCAACCAGATCGAGACGATGCGCCGCCCCGCCCGTTCCGCCGTTTCCCCCCGCGCCTCTTCTGGGGCCCATCCCGGCCTCGGCACCGCGTTCATGGCGCGCGATCCAGGCGCCGGGACGCCCGTCGCGCGCCCGGAAAAGGTCGAGCCGCCAGCGCGGATCGCCCGGTGCGCGCGGGTCGTCGGGATGGGGGGCAGAGGGCAGCGTCGCGATCCGCCAGCGGTTGCGTGCCGCGCTCAGGTCGGCCCGCGCCGCCTGCCGGATCAGCCAGCAGGGCACGCCCGCCGCCTCGGACCGGAGCGCGATCCGCTTGAGCGCGGTGAAGCTGATCGCCGATGCCTCGCCCCGCACCTCGGCGATGACCGCCGACAGGTCCGGGCAGCGCAGCCCCTCTTCGACCGCGACCATCACGTCGACCGCGCGCGACAGGCACAGGTGCAAAAGCGCCCGCCCGTCCAGCCCCGCAAGGGTCGGCCGCCCGGTTTCGAGCCGCGCCATCCGGTCCTGCACCCAGAGGACCGGGCCAGCCCGGTCCTGAAGCCGGGCCAGCACGAAGCCCGCCGCAGCCGCTTCCGCGCCCGGTTCGGGAAAGACTTCGGACAGGGTCGCGCCACCCGGCCCGGCCCGGCCCGCCGTATCTGTGGCCGCACCTGCGGTCGCATCTGTTTTGGCCATGACCCACGGAATCACACCAGAATCGCCCTGCATGTTCTCTTTTTGTTCTATAGACCTCCACCCCATGCCGGGCAAGCGGACTCCCCCTGGGGAGATCTTGCGCCTGACCCCTTCCGGCCCGAGTGGCAGGGGCCGTTGACCCTGCCATGCGAAGGCCTCACCCCCTGTCCCAGCCGATGGCCCCAAGGCCATCGGCCAGCGCCCGCCCCGCCCATGGCGGGCGCTATGCGCCCACCGGGGCAGGCGCCGGCCTTTGGTGTGCTGTGACATCAACGGTCCAGCCGAGACGTTTCCACACGGTCGGGGGAAACCTATAGGCGTCCATTTCCCGACCGGCCCGGCCGTTCAGAACGCGGCTTGGCCCCTGGCCGGCAGGGCTCAGATCTTGCCGCAGGCGATCAGTTGGCCCCGGTAGCGCTCGGCACGCTGGTTGACCGAGGCAGAGGTGCGCATGAGCCAGGCCTTGCCGTTGTGGCTGCCGCGCTGATAGCCGCCGATCCCCTCGTGGTAGGCCAGATATTGCGAGCCGGCGTCGAACTTCGACAGGCCAAGCCGCTGCGACGCCTGGTCCATGTACCAGCCGATGAAATCGGCGGCATCGTCGATCGAGGTGCGGCTCGCGCCATAGTTCCCGGTCGCCTCTCGGTAATCGTCCCAGGACCCGTCGATCGCCTGGCTGAACCCGTAGGCCGAGGTCACGCGCCCCGCCGGAATGAAGCCCAGGAAGAACTTGCGCGGCGTCTTGGCGTTGCCCACGAACTTCGATTCCTGGTAGATCGTCGCCATCTGCACATGGACCGGCACGCCCCAGCGCGCCTCGGCCGACCGCATGGCCGACAGATATTCGGGCCGCTCGTCGGTCATGGCGCAGGCATTGTCCAGATTCCGCGGCGGCGTATGCCCACCGCAGGACACAAGCAAAAGCATCGCCCCTAGGCGAAGATACCTGTTCATGCTGCCTCACATCGTCTTTTTTTGGCAGGATAGCGGGTTTCGAGCGTGTTGGGAATGGCGACAGTCGGGCGCCGGCATGGCGGTTGTCGCCCGACACTCTGTTTCGCGGGCGTAGGACTAGCCAACGTGGACTTGCGTCCCTAACAGGAGTAGACATTACCGTCAGGGGCTGACGACATGTTGAAAACACACGCCAAATATGGCCTGGGCCAGGTGGTGCGCCACCGCAAGCATCCGTTTCGGGGCGTGGTCTTCGACGTGGATGCGATCTTCGCCAACAGCGAGGAATGGTATCAGTCCATTCCCGCCGACAGCCGCCCGGACAAGGATCAGCCCTTCTATCACCTTCTGGCGGAAAACAGCACCGACTATTACGTCGCCTATGTGTCCGAGCAGAACCTGATCCCCGACAGTTCGGGCGAGCCGGTGGGCCATCCCGACCTGGGCGACTTCTTCGGCGATTTCGAGAATGGCCGCTATCCGCTGCACGTCCAGTTGAACTGAGGGTAGGGGCGGCAACCGGCGCCTTCGGTCACGCCGGGCTCGGGCGGGATAAGGAAACGCGACCAGCGTTTCCCCCGACCGTGTGGAAGCGGTGCCGCTAGACCGCTGATGTCCTGAACCATCGAAGGCCAGCGCCTGCCCCGGTGGGCGCATAGCGCCCGCCGATGGCGGGGCGGGCGCTGGCCGGTGGCTTTGGGCCACCGGCCGGGACAAATGGCAAAGCCACCGCATGGCAGGGTCAACGGCCCCTGCCATGCGGGCCGGAGCGGCTGGAAGCATCGAATGACCCCCAGCCCCGCCTAAACCGGCACATCCAGGCTCTGCTTGACGCGCTTCAGCGTGAAGCTCGTGCTGATCGACTGGACGTTCGGCAATTCGACGATCGCGTTCTTCACCGTCTCTTCATAGGCGCGCACGCTCGGCGCCACGACCTGCAGCACATAGTCATGCTCGCCGCTGAGCGAATGGCACTGCAGGATCTCGGGCACCTTCACCACCGCCTCCTCGAAGGCGCGCAAACGCTCGCGCTGATGCTCGCGGCATTTGACGAAGCAGAAGACCAGGATGTCGAAGCCCACCTTTTCGGCGTCGATGATGTGGCGCCGCGGGCTGACGACGCCCGCCTCCTGCAGCGCCTGAAGCCGCCGCCAGCAGGGCGAATGGCTGAGCCCCACCGCCTCGCCCAGCTCGCGCAGGGTGATGTCCGGGCGGGCCTGCAGCGTGCGCAGGATGCGCCGGTCCGAATCGTCGATCTTCATGGGTCCTCCGGTTCAGGCACAGGATGCGGGGACAGGGCCGCGCCGAAGGATGGCGCCGCCGGAATTCATCCCCATATTGGAACAATGGTGCGCAGATTGCGATATGAAGGTCAACAAAGATGACCTTGTTTGCCGCCCCTCGTGTTACCCTTGCGGGACAGCCGGCAAAGGGTCCCACCCCGCCGGCAGCCAGAGGCCACCAGATCGGGAGGGATCGCATGGCCATCATGCTCGACGACAAATACACCGCGACCGAAGGTCCGGTTTACCTCAGCGGCACGCAGGCGCTGGTGCGGCTGCCGATGACGCAGATGCGCCGCGACCGGCAGGCGGGGCTGAACACGGCGGCCTTCATCTCTGGCTACCGCGGCTCGCCCCTTGGCGGCTACGACCAGCAGCTGGTGAAGGCGCGCGCGCTTCTGGACAGCTACGGCGTGGTCTTCCAGCCCGGCGTGAACGAGGACCTGGCCGCGACCGCCGTCTGGGGCAGCCAGCAGGTGCCCCTGTCGCAAGGTGCTACGAAGGACGGCGTTCTGGGCATCTGGTACGGCAAGGGGCCGGGCGTCGACCGCTCGGGCGATGTGCTCAAGCACGCCAATGCCGCCGGCACGTCCGAATTCGGCGGCGTCCTGGCGCTGGCCGGCGACGACCACACCTGCAAATCCTCGTCGATCCCGCACCAGTCCGACCATGCCTTCATCTCGGCCCTGATGCCGATGCTCTACCCCTCCTCCGTCCACGAGTTCCTGGAAATGGGGCTTCTGGGCATCGCCATGTCGCGTTTTTCGGGCTGCTGGGTCGGCTTCAAGGTCATCTCTGAAACGGTCGAGACGACGACGGTCGTCGATCTGGCGCAAGAGGCGCGCACCTTCCGCCTGCCGCCCGACTTCCCCCTGCCGCCGGGCGGGCTGAACATCCGCTGGCCGGACCCGCCGCTCGTCCAGGACGCCCGGCTTCAGGAACAGAAGGGCTATGCCGCCATCGCCTTTGCCCGCGCAAACCGCGTCGACCGGGTGACGATCGACACGAAGGACGCCCGTTTCGGCATCGTCGCCTCTGGCAAGGCCTACGAGGATGTGCGCCAGGCGCTGATCGAGCTTGGCATCGGGCCGGACGAGGCCGCCGCAATCGGCCTGCGCCTCTACAAGGTCGGCATGCCCTGGCCGCTGGAACCCGAAGGCATCCGCGCCTTTTCCACCGGCCTGACCGAGGTGCTGATCGTCGAGGAACGCCGCGAGATCATTGAAAACCAGATCAAGCAGCAGCTCTTCAACTGGCGCGCCGACGTGCGCCCCCGGATCGTCGGCAAGTTCGACGAGGCGGATCACCCCTTCCTCAGCCACTCCTCCGGCCTGACGGTGGGCGCCGTCGCGACCGCCATCGCCGCGCGGCTCGCGCGGTTCGACCTGCCCGAGGGGCTCGCCGCCCGCATCGCCGCCCGCGCCGCCCGCCTGCACGCGGCCGAGGCGCGCGGGCAGGCCCAGATGCCCCCGGTGACGCGCCTGCCGCACTTCTGCGCCGGCTGCCCGCACAATACCTCGACCCGCGTGCCCGAAGGCGCCAAGGCCATGGCCGGGATCGGCTGCCACTTCATGGCGCAATGGATGGATCGCCGGACCGAGACCTTCACCCACATGGGCGCCGAGGGCGTGCCCTGGACCGCGATCAGCCGCTTCAGCGACGAAACCCACCGCTTCGTCAACCTGGGCGACGGCACCTATTTCCATTCCGGCCACCTGGCGATCCGCCAGTCGGTCGCGGCGGGCGCGAACATCACCTACAAGATCCTGTTCAACGATGCGGTCGCCATGACCGGCGGCCAGCCCATCGACGGCACGCTGACCCCCGCGCAGGTCACCCACCAGATGCAGCACGAGGGCGTGGCGCGGATCATCCTCGTGACCGACGCGCCCGCCGCCATCGACCGCGCGACGCTCGCCCCCGGCACCACCATCCGCCACCGCGATGAGGTCGATGCGGTGATGGCGGAACTGGCCGCCATCAAGGGCACCACCATCCTCCTCTTCGTCCAGACCTGCGCCGCCGAGCTGCGCCGCCGCCGTAAGCGCGGCACGGCGGTGGACCCCGACCTTCGGCTCTGGATCAACCCCGAGGTCTGCGAGGGCTGCGGCGATTGTTCGGTGCAGTCGAACTGCATCGCCCTTGTGCCCCTGGAAACGCCGATGGGCCGCAAGCGTCAGATCGAGCAGTCGGCCTGCAACAAGGACTATTCCTGCCTGAAGGGCTTCTGCCCCTCGTTCGTCAGCCTCACCGGCGCCACGCCCCACCGCCCGAAGGGCAAGGGCGGCGCCGACCTGTCGGGCGTGCCCGAACCCGTAGTGCCCGACCTGACCGACACCTGGAACCTGGCGCTGGCGGGCGTCGGCGGCACGGGCGTCCTGACCATTGGCGCGATCATCGGCATGGCCGCCCATGTCGACGGCCATGTGCCGATCATCATGGACATGGCGGGCCTCGCCCAGAAGGGCGGCGCGGTCATGAGCCATGTGCGCCTGTCCCAGGCGGACGCCACCGCCGCAGCCCCGCGCATCGTCGCGGGTGGCGCCGACCTTCTGATCGGCGCGGACGCGGTCGTCGCGGCGTCGCGCGAAAGTCTGATCCTGTGCGACCCGGCCCGCACCCACGCATTGATCAACAGCCACCTGACGCCCGTGTCGGATTTCGTCCGGCTGCGCGACTTCGACTTCCGCACCGCCGACATCGACCGCTCCATCGCCGCCGCCGTGCGGCCGGATGCGGAATTCCTGGACTTCTCGGGCCTCGCCACGCGGCTCACGGGCGATGCGATCGGCGCCAACCTGATGATGCTCGGCCATGCCTGGCAGAAGGGCCTGGTGCCCCTGAGCCGCGCAGGCCTTGAAGAGGCGATCCGCCTGAACGGCGTCGCGGTCGAGGCTGGCCTGACCGCCTTCGGTTGGGGACGCGCGCTCGCCCATGACCGGGCGGGGGTCGAGGCCGCACACCTGCCGCCGCCGCCGGTGACGGAAGAGGGCCTGTCGACGGCCGAGCTGATCGACCAGCGCGCGGCCCACCTCACCGCCTATCAGGACCAGGCCCTTGCCGACCGCTACCGGGCCGAGGTCGCCGCCATCGCCGCAGCCGGCGCAGGCATGGGCGCCCCCGACCTTGAGCGGATCGTGGCCAGGACCCTTGCCCGGGTCCTCGCCTACAAGGACGAATACGAAGTCGCCCGGCTCTATTCCGCGCCCGCCTTCCGCCAGTCCCTGGCCGAGGCTTTCGACGGCACCCCGCGCCTGTCCCTGTCGCTCGCGCCGCCCGTCCTGCCCGGCCGCGCCGCGAACGGTCGCCCGAAGAAGCGCAGCTTCGGCCCCTGGATCTTCCCGGTCCTGTCGGTCCTTGCGCGCCTCAAGGGCCTGCGCGGCACCTGGGCCGATCCCTTCGGCCGAAGCCACGACCGCAGGCTGGAACGCCAGATGATCGCGGACTACCGTGAGGACATGGCGCTGGCGCTGGTCGCGCTCTCGCCCCGGACGCTGCCAAGGGTGCGCGAGCTTCTGGCCCTGCCGGACGGCATCCGCGGCTTCGGCCCGGTCAAACTGGCGGCGTGGGAAAAGCAGAAATCCCGGCGCGCGGCCCTGCGCGAGGCACTAATGGCGGACGGCACCCTGCCGCTCGCGGCGGAATAGGAGGACGGCTTGTTCACCGCATCCATGACCTTCGACCTTGGTGACGAGGTCAACGCCCTTCGCGACATGGTCCACCGCTGGGCGCAAGGTCGCGTCCGCCCCATCGCCGCCGATGTCGACCGCGACAACCTGTTCCCCGCGCCCCTCTGGCGCGAGATGGGCGATCTGGGCCTTCTGGGCATCACCGTGCCCGAAGCCTACGGCGGCGCTGGCATGGGCTATCTGGCCCATGTCGTCGCGGTCGAGGAACTGGCCCGCGCCTCTGCCTCGGTCGCGCTGAGCTACGGGGCGCACTCGAACCTCTGCGTCAACCAGATCAAGCTGAACGGGACAGAGGCGCAGAAACGCGCCTACCTGCCGGGACTGGTCGCCGGAACCCATGTCGGCGCGCTGGCCATGTCCGAAGCCGGCGCCGGGTCGGACGTGGTGTCGATGGCGCTGCGTGCCGAGAATCGCGGCGACCGCTACGTCCTGAACGGCACGAAGTTCTGGATCACGAACGGCCCCGACGCCGACGTGCTGGTCGTCTATGCCAAGACCGACCCCGCCGCCGGATCGAAGGGCATCACCGCCTTCATCGTCGAGCGGACCATGAAGGGATTTTCCACGAGCCCCCATTTCGACAAGCTCGGCATGCGCGGCTCGAACACGGCCGAGCTGATCTTTCAGGATGTCGAGGTGCCAGCCGAAAACATCCTGGGCGGCGAAGGCAAGGGCGTGCGCGTCCTCATGTCCGGCCTGGATTATGAGCGCGTGGTCCTGTCCGGCATCGGCACCGGCATCATGGCGGCCTGTCTGGACGAGATCATGCCCTACCTGGCCGAGCGGCGGCAGTTCGGGCAGCCCATCGGGGACTTCCAGCTGATGCAGGGCAAGATCGCCGACATGTATACGAAGCTCAACTCCGCCCGCGCCTACAGCTACGAGGTCGCAAAGGCCTGCGACCGGGGCCAGGTCACGCGCCAGGACGCCGCGGCCTGCGTTCTTTATGCGTCTGAAGAGGCGATGGTGGTCGCCCATCAGGCGGTGCAGGCCATGGGCGGCATGGGCTTCATGAACGCAACGCCGGTCAGCCGCCTGTTCCGCGACGCGAAACTGATGGAGATCGGCGCCGGCACGTCGGAAATCCGGCGCATGCTGATCGGGCGCGAGATGATGGGGGCGATGCGCGGATGACTGTCCTTCGCTCGACCCTGTCGGCGCGCTCGCCGGACTACGTGGAAAACCGCGCCTCGAACCTCGCCCTTCTGGACGGGGTGCGCCGGGCCGCCGACCTGTCGCTTGCGGGCGGCGGCGACAAGGCGCGCGCGCTGCATGAAGGCCGGGGCAAGCTTCTGCCGCGCGAGCGCATCGCCCGGCTTCTCGACCCCGGCTCGCCCTTCCTTGAGGTCGGCACCTTCGCGGCCTGGGGCATGTATGGCGACGCGAGCCCCGGCGCGGGCCTCATCACCGGAATCGGCCGGGTCGAGGGGCAAGAGGTCATGGTCGTCTGCAACGACGCGACCGTGAAGGGCGGGACCTACTTCCCGATGACGGTGAAAAAGCACCTGCGCGCGCAGGAGATCGCCGCCGAAAACCGCCTGCCTTGCGTCTATCTGGTCGACAGCGGCGGGGCGAACCTGCCCAATCAGGACGATGTTTTTCCCGACCGCGACCATTTCGGCCGCATCTTCTTCAACCAGGCCAACATGTCTGCGGCGGGGATCGCCCAGATCGCGGTCGTCATGGGATCGTGCACCGCAGGCGGCGCCTATGTGCCGGCGATGTCGGACGTCACGATCATCGTGAAGGACCAGGGCACAATCTTCCTGGCCGGCCCGCCCCTTGTCCGCGCCGCAACGGGCGAGGTCGTCAGCGCCGAGGATCTGGGCGGCGGCGACGTTCACACGCGCCTGTCGGGCGTCGCGGACCTTCTGGCCGACGATGACCGCCATGCGCTCGCGCTCGCCCGTCAGGCGGTGCGGAACCTGAACCGCGCCAAGGCGCCCGCGCTCGCGGTCCAGTCCCCCGAACCGCCGCTCTATGACCCCGACGAAATCCTGGGCATCGTGCCCCCGGGCCTCCGCACGCCCTACGACATTCGCGAGGTCATCGCCCGGCTGGTCGACGGCTCGCGCTTCGACGAGTTCAAACCGCGCTACGGCACGACGCTGGTCACGGGCTTTGCCCACCTTTACGGCCTGCCCGTCGGCGTCCTGGGCAACAACGGCGTCCTCTTTTCCGAAGCCGCGCTCAAGGCCACGCACTTCATCGAGCTTTGCGCCCAGCGGGGCATCCCGTTGATTTTCCTGCAAAACATCTCTGGCTTCATG
This sequence comes from uncultured Paracoccaceae bacterium, assembly GCA_945952025.1. Lineage (GTDB taxonomy): Bacteria > Pseudomonadota > Alphaproteobacteria > Rhodobacterales > Rhodobacteraceae > TMP-24. The sequence continues at coordinate 90,951 of CAMFGW010000001.1, read as the reverse complement.
GTGGGCCGGTCGGCCGAAAACCGGGGCATCGCCAAGGACGGGGCCAAGATGGTGACGGCGGTCGCGACCACGCAGGTGCCGAAGATCACCGTCCTTGTCGGCGGCTCGTTCGGGGCGGGCAACTACGGCATGTGCGGCCGCGCCTATGGCCCCCGCTTCCTCTGGACCTGGCCCAACAGCCGCATCTCTGTCATGGGCGGCGAGCAGGCGGCGGGCGTCCTTGCCACCGTCCGCCGCGACGCGATCGAGCGCAAGGGGGGCACCTGGTCGGACACGGAAGAGGCCGCCTTCAAAGCCCCGACCATCGACCAGTTCGACCGCCAGTCCCATCCCCTCTACGCCTCGGCGCGGCTCTGGGACGACGGCATCATCGACCCCCGCCGCACGCGCGAGGCTCTGGCGCTGTCGTTGTCCGCCACGCTGAACGCGCCTGTCGAGCCGACGCGCTTCGGCATCTTCCGCATGTGAGGGCCCGGCAATGAATCAGCGGATGTTCCAGAAGATCCTCATCGCGAACCGGGGCGAAATCGCCTGCCGCGTCATCGCCACCGCCCGGCGGATGGGCATCGCCACCGTCGCCGTCTATTCCGACGCCGACGCGGGCGCGGCCCACGTCGCCATGGCCGACGAGGCGGTCCGCATCGGCCCGGCGCCCGTCGCCGACAGCTACCTGAAGGGTCAGGCGATCATCGACGCCGCCCGCCAGACCGGGGCCGAAGCGGTCCATCCGGGCTACGGCTTCCTGTCCGAGAACCCCGCCTTCGTCGATCTGGTCACGGCCGCCGGCCTGACCTTCATTGGCCCGCCCGCCGACGCGATCCGCGCCATGGGCCTGAAGGACGCCGCCAAGGCGGCGATGGAGCGTGCGGGCGTGCCGGTCGTGCCGGGCTATCATGGCGCCGACCAGTCCCCCGACCTGCTGGCGGCAGAGGCCGCGCGCATCGGCTACCCGGTCCTGATCAAGGCGCGCGCGGGCGGCGGCGGTAAGGGCATGCGGCTGGTCGAGCGGCCTGAGGACTTCACCGACGCGCTGGCCTCGGCCCGGCGCGAGGCGCAGTCGGCCTTCGGCGATCCGGCCTGCCTGATCGAGAAATACGTAACCTCCCCCCGGCATATCGAGATCCAGGTCTTCGCCGACGGCCATGGCAACGTCGTCCATCTGTTCGAGCGCGATTGCAGCCTGCAGCGCCGCCACCAGAAGGTGATCGAGGAGGCCCCGGCCCCCGGCATGACCGAAGCCGTCCGCACCGCCATGGGCCGCGCGGCGGTCGAGGCGGCGCGCGCCATCGGCTACCGGGGCGCGGGCACGGTCGAATTCATCGCCGACGGGTCCGGCCCGCTGCGCGAGAACGGCTTCTGGTTCATGGAGATGAACACCCGCCTCCAGGTCGAACACCCCGTGTCCGAGGCGATCACCGGCGTTGATTTCGTGGAATGGCAGCTTCGGGTCGCGGCGGGCGAGCCCCTGCCGCTTCGCCAGCAGGACCTGAGGATCGACGGCTGGGCCTTCGAGGCGCGGCTCTATGCCGAAGACGTGCCAAGGGGCTTCCTGCCCGCGACCGGGACGCTGGACCACCTGTCCTTCCCGCCCGCCGCCAGCTTTGCCCGCGCCGACCTGCGCGTTGACAGCGGCGTGCGGCCCGGCGACCGCATCAGCCCCTGGTATGACCCGATGATCGCCAAGATCATCACCCACGGCCCGGACCGCGCCACAGCCCTCCGCCGCCTGTCCGAGGCGCTGGCGGCAACGCTTGTGGCCGGGACGACGACCAACCTTGCCTTCCTGTCGGCCCTCTCGCGCCAGCCGGACTTCGTGGCGGGCCGCGTCGATACCGGCCTCATCGCCCGGCACCTGGCCGCCCTGACCACCCCCGTGGCACCGCCTGCGGAAATCGAGGCGCTGGCGGCGGTGGTCGCTCTCGGCCTTCTGGCCAAACCGGCATCGAGCGACCCTTGGGACCGGATCGGCGCCTTCCGGGGCTGGGCCGCGCCAGAGGATTTCGTGACCCTGGTCCGGGACGGCGCGGCGCGCGACCACAAGGTCTTGCACCTGGCCCACGGCGCCTTTCAGGTCACATCGCCTGACGGGGTCGTGACCCTTTCCGCCGACCCCCTGGACGGTGCCGTCCGCCTGACCACCGACGGCCATGTCACCACCGTCCGCCTTCTGGCCGACGGCCCGACCCTGACCCTTGGCCGCGACGGCCAGTCCTGGTCCTTCACCCGGCCCGACCCGCTCGAGCGCGCCGAGGGCACGCAGGCGGGCGAAGGCGCGGTCGTGGCGCCGATGCCGGGCCTTGTGACCGCCGTCCATGTCTCGCCGGGTGCGACGGTCCGGCAGGGCGATCCGCTGATGGTTCTTGAGGCGATGAAGATGGAACACCGCCTGACGGCCCCCCGTGACGGGACCGTGGCGGAGCTTGGAGTGGCGGTCGGCGATCAGGTCAGCGACGGCGCCCTTCTGGCCAGGATCGAGGGCGCCGATGACTGAGCGCGTCACCATCGTCGAGGTCGGCCCCCGCGACGGGCTGCAGAGCGAATCCGGCCCGGTCACCACCGCCGACAAGGTGCGGCTCGTCGACCTTCTGTCCGACGCAGGCCTGCCGCGCATCGAGGTCACGAGCTTCGTCAGCCCGAAATGGGTCCCCCAGTTGGCCGACGCGGCCGAGGTCATGGCCCTGATCCGCCGCCGCCCCGGCATCATCTACACCGTCCTGACCCCCAACCTGCAGGGCTTCGTCCGCGCCCGCGCGGCCGGCGCGGACGAGGTGGCGGTCTTTGCCTCTGCCTCGGAAATCTTCTCGCAGAAGAACATCAACTGCTCGATCGACGAAAGCCTCGCCCGCTTCGCGCCCCTGGTCGAGGCTGCGCGGGACGCCGCAACCCCGGTGCGCGGCTATGTCTCCTGCGTGACCGACTGCCCCTACGAAGGCCCCGTCGCCCCCGCCGCCGTGGCCCGCGTGGTTGCCGCGCTTGCAGCCATGGGCTGCCATGAGGTCAGCCTTGGCGACACCATCGGCCGCGCCACGCCCGCAACCACCGCCGCCATGCTGGGGGCCGTTCTCGGCGCGGCGCCCGCCGACCGGCTCGCCGGCCATTTCCATGACACCGGGGGCAGGGCGCTTCAGAACATCGACACCTGCCTTGACCGGGGCCTTCGGGTCTTCGACGCCGCAGCGGGGGGCCTTGGCGGCTGCCCCTACGCCCCGGGGGCCAGCGGCAATGTCGCGACCGAAGCCGTCGCCGCCCACCTTGCCGCACGGGGCTTCGCGACTGGCATCGACCCCGCCCGGCTCGCGACTGCCGCCGCCTTCGCCGCCAGCCTACGGAGCCCGCGATGACCTATTCGACGCTGCAGATCGACCGCGAGGCCCGGGGCGTCGTCCGGGTCACGCTGAACCTGCCCGACCGCCGCAACGTCCTGTCGCCCACGATGATCGCCGAGCTGACCGAGGTCGCGCGCACCATCGGCGAGGACCCCGCGACACGGGTCATGGTGCTGGCGGGCGCCGGACCCATCTTCTGCGCCGGCGGTGACCTGGCCTGGATGAAGGCGCAGGTCGAGGCCGACCGCGCCACCCGCATGATTGAGGCGAAGAAGCTCGCCGACATGCTTCAGGCGCTGAACACGATGGCCGCGCCCCTGATCGGCCGCATCCACGGCGGCGCCTATGGCGGGGGCATCGGCATGGCGGCGGTCTGCGACGTGGCCATCGCCGAAAGGGGCGCGCGCTTCAGCCTGTCGGAAACGCGGCTGGGGCTGATCCCGGCGACCATCGGCCCCTACGTCATCGCCCGCATGGGCGAGGGGCGCGCGCGGCAGGTCTTCATGTCCGCGCGGACCTTCGACGCCGCAGAGGCCGAGCGCCTGGGCCTGATCGCCCGCGCGGTCGAAGCGGACGCGCTCGATGCGGCTATCGAGGCCGAAGTCGCGCCCTACCTCGCGACCGCGCCCGGCGCGGTGGCGGCGGCAAAGCGGCTGGCACGGTCGCTCGGTCCACGCATCGACGCCGAGGTGATCGACGCCAGCATCCGCGCGCTGGCCGACATCTGGGAAACGCCCGAAGCCGCAGAGGGCATCGCGGCCTTCCTGGCGAAACGACCGGCGCCCTGGGCGGGCTGAAAAAGGGGAAAGTCCTCGGCGGCGGCTCTGGGGGGGCGGTGGCCGCCGCCGAGGGAAGCTTTACTTCGAAGCTACGCCCCCTTTTTTGCTGCCACCCGCGGCGAAAATTGGGCGGTGAAGCGGAAATGATAGGGTATTTTCACGGTCGATTGTTGCCATGAGGCGGCAATCAGGAACCGGCCAGCGTGGACCCGCACCCTTCCGAATCCCTTGCAGGACGCGCCTCCCGCTGCCAGAAGCCGGACGTCGGCCCTCGGCAGGCGTGGGCCGCTGACCGGGGGGCAGGCAATGACGCGCAGACAGGCGACGGCGATCGGCTTCGTCGCCATCCTACTCTGGTCGATGCTGGCCTTGTTCACCGTCGGCTCGGCGCCGGTTCCCCCCTTCCTCCTGAACGTCCTGACCTTTGGCGTCGGCGGACTGGTCGGCATCGTCTGGATCATGGCCACGGGGGGCTTCGCGCAGCTGAGGGGCGTCGACTGGCGCGTCTATGCCTTTGGTATCACGGCGCTTTTCGGCTACCACGCGCTTTACTTCTCTGCCCTGCGGCTCGCCCCTCCGGCCGAGGCGGGGCTGATCTGCTACCTTTGGCCGCTGCTGATCGTGCTTCTGTCCGGCCTGATGCCGGGCGAGCGGCTCCGCGCGCCGCACATCGTCGGCGCCCTTCTGGCCTTCGCCGGAACGGCGGTGCTGATCCTTGGCAAGGCCGGAGCGGCCAGACCCGAAGGGGCGACGACAGGCTTCATATTGGCCGGAATCGCGGCCCTGACCTGGGCCGGCTATTCGGTCCTGTCGCGCAGGCTCGGCGGCGTGCCCACGGCCACGGTCGCGATCTTCTGCCTGGGCACCTCGGTCCTGTCGATCCCGGCGCACCTCATGGTCGAACAGACCATCTGGCCGACAAGTGCGCTTGGCTGGGCGAGTGTCCTGGCGCTCGGCCTAGGACCCGTCGGACTGGCATTCTATGTCTGGGACGTGGGGATGAAGCGCGGCGACATCCAGATGCTTGGCACCCTGTCCTATGCCGCGCCGCTTCTGTCGACCTTGGCGCTGGTCCTGGCCGGCGTCGAACCTGCCTCATCGCGCATCGCGCTGGCGGCCGCGCTGATCACCGCCGGGGCAGCGCTGGCGGCTCGCGCCAGCGCCAGCCCCCGCAGTTCGACCTAGTTGCGGCTGAGCCGCGATATCTCTTCCTTGATCTTGAGTTTCTGCTTCTTCAGATCGGCGATTTCGAGGTCGTCGGAACCGGGACTGCGCTGGGCTGCCTCGACCGCATCCGACAAAGCCTGATGTTTGCGGTGAAGCTCGACCAAGTGAGCATCCATCGTCATGGGCAACCTCCTTTTAGGTGATCCTGATACAATCCCAGCACAATCCATGAGTCGTGTCACGCAGAACTCACGCGGTTGGCGAAGGTCTGGTTAAGGCGCGCGGAACGGCACCGTTTCGTCCCACCCGATCGGCGCGCCGTCGCGCAGGATGGCATGGGCCGCAGCGGTGAAATCGTCCCCGTCGGCAATATGGCGCGGCCCGTCATGCAGGATGAGCGGCGCCAGCAGCCGCAGGGGCGCGCGGCCGGTCTTGCGCGCCTTCACGATGACCCGCTGCGCGCCCCGCCCCTCGCGCGCGGCGACGGGCCGGATCGCGACCGAACCGGCGCGGCCCTGCAGGGCGGTCAGGATGTCACCCAGCCGGTCGGTCAGGTGAATGAGCGTGAGCCACCCGCCCGGGCGCAGCCTGCGCAGACCCGCGTCGATCCAGGACGCAAGGGGCGTCTCTTCGCGAAAGGCGCCCTCTCGCCCCGCATTCCGGGCGGCCGTTCCGTCGCCTGCGCGAAAAAACGGTGGATTTGCAAAGACATGGTCGAACTCGGTTCCCTTGAGCGCGGGCGGCGGCGCTACCAGGTCGCCGGTCAGGACACTCAGCGCCAGGCCATTCTCGACCGCGTTCCGCCGCGCGAGGTCCGCATAATCCGCCTGCCGCTCGATCGCGACCGACAAGAGATCGGGCACCCGCGCCGCCAGGCACAGGCTCGCGACCCCGACGCCGCACCCAAGCTCCAGCACACGCTGCCCCGGCAGGGCCGGGACGGCCGCCGCCAGAAGGACCGGGTCCGTCGCCGCCCGATACCCGTCGCGCGGCTGCCAGATTCGCAGCCGTCCGCCAAGGAACCCGTCTTGCGTCAGGGCATCGGTCACGGGCTGGGCCTCAGCCCGTTGTCGCGCAGGATCGCGCTCGCCATAAAGTGATCGGCGTCCGTGACCATCAGCCGCCGCGGCAGTATGCCTATGCCACCTTCCAGGACGCTCATGTTTACGTCCCACTCAAAGCTGGCTATACCCTCTCCATCAAGGAGCGCGGTGGCAAAGGCGATCTCGGTCGGGTCGGTCGTGCGCAAAAGCTCTCTCATGGGCCAAGACTTACGATCCTTTGACGAAATGTCACGGCGTGAAGAAGAACTGACGGGGCGCAGACGCCGATGAGTCTGGACAAAGTGAACAGGGACAAGCCGCTGGACCGGTTGGTGGCAAGGCTCGCGCCCGACATGGCGGCGGTGAACGTGCTGATCCTTGACCGCATGGCATCCGAACATGCGCCGCGCATCCCCGAGGTGACCGCCCACCTGGTCGAAGCCGGGGGCAAGCGCGTCCGCCCGCTTCTGACGCTGGCCGCGGCCCGGCTCTGCGGCTATGCGGGGCCCTATCACATCCACCTGGCCGCGACGGTCGAGTTCATCCATACCGCGACGCTGCTCCATGACGACGTGGTCGACGAAAGCCGCCAGCGGCGCGGGCGGCCGACGGCGAACCTTCTGTGGGACAACAAATCCTCGGTCCTGGTCGGGGACTACCTCTTTTCACGGTCCTTCCAGCTGATGGTCGAAACCGGCTCGCTGCGCGTCCTTGACATCCTGGCCAATGCCTCGGCGACAATTGCCGAAGGCGAGGTGCTGCAACTGACCGCCGCGCAGGATCTGGCGACGACCGAAGCCATCTATCTGCAGGTCGTGCGTGGCAAGACGGCGGCCCTTTTCGCCGCCGCGACCGAGGTGGGCGGCGTCATCGCCGGCGCGCCAGAGGCGCAGGTGACGGCGCTTCGGACCTATGGCGATGCGCTGGGGATCGCCTTCCAGATCGTCGATGACCTGCTGGATTATGGCGGCGACAGCTCTGTGATCGGCAAGAACGTCGGCGACGATTTCCGCGAGCGCAAGCTGACCATGCCGGTGATCCGCGCCGTCGCCGCCGCAGACGCGACCGAGCGCGCCTTCTGGTCCCGCGTGATCGAGGCCGGTGATCAGCGCCCCGGCGACCTGGAAGAAGTCCTGCGCCTTCTGGACCGCCATGGCGCGATGGAAAGGACGAGGCTGACGGCGCTCGACTGGGCCGAACGCGCCAAGGCGGTGCTGGCGGAACTGCCGGCGGACGACCTGCGCGACATGCTGGCCGACCTGGCCGATTTCGTGGTGGCGCGCGTCCGCTGAGGGGCGCAAGGCCTGTCGGTCGCGGGTGGCAGGGGCCGTTGACCCTGCCATGCGATGGCTTTGCCTTTTGTCCCCGCCGATGGCCCAAAGGCCATCGGCCAGCGCCCGCCCCGCCCCGACCATGGCGGGCGCTATGCGCCCACCGGGGCAGGCGCCGGCCTTTGTGGGTGAGTGACAGGAGCGGTCCAGTGGAACCGTTTCGCTGCGGGCGGGCGAAACGCGATGCGTTTCCTGATCCCGCCCGGCCCAGCCGCCCTTGCCTCAGACGCTCGCGTCGAGCTTCGCCACGATCGCATCGCCCATCTGCGCGGTCGTCACCGGCTTGCCACCCTCGCGCCCCATCAGGTCGGCGGTGCGCAGCCCGTCGGCCAGCACATCCTCGACCGCCTTTTCGACGCGCGTCGCCTCGGTGCTCAGATCGAACGAATAGCGCAGCGCCATGGCGAACGACAGGATGCAGGCGATCGGGTTGGCCTTGCCTTGACCCGCAATGTCGGGCGCAGAGCCGTGGACCGGCTCGTACAGCGCCTTCGGCCGGCCGTTCGCCATCGGCGCGCCGAGCGAGGCGGAGGGCAGCATGCCAAGGCTGCCGGTCAGCATGGCAGCAAGGTCGGACAGAAGGTCGCCGAAGAGGTTGTCGGTCACCATCACATCGAACTGCTTGGGCCAGCGGGTCAGCTGCATGGCGCCCGCGTCGGCATACATGTGGCTAAGCTCCACGTCGGGGTATTCGCGGTCATGCACCTCTTGCACGACCTCGCGCCACAGGACGCCCGATTCCATGACGTTGGCCTTCTCCATCGAGCAGACCTTGTTGCCGCGCTTGCGCGCCAGCTCGAACGCCGACCGCGCCACGCGCGCGATCTCGCTTTCGGTGTAGCGCTGGGTGTTGATGCCCACGCGCTCGTTGCCTTCGGTGAAGATGCCGCGCGGCTCGCCGAAATAGACGCCCGAGGTCAGTTCCCGCACGATCATGATGTCGAGCCCCGCGACCACGTCCCGCTTCAGCGAGGAAAAGTCGGCCAGCGCGTCGAAGCACTGGGCGGGCCGAAGGTTGGCGTAAAGGTCCATCTCCTTGCGCAGGCGCAGAAGGCCGCGCTCGGGCTTCACCGAGAAGTCCAGCTTGTCATACTTCGGGCCGCCCACGGCGCCCAGCAGCACCGCATCGACTGCCTGTGCCCTGGCCATGGTCGCGTCGGTCAGGGGCGTGCCATGCGCATCATAGGCGCAGCCGCCGACCAGATCCTCGCTCACGTCGAAGGCGATGCCGCGCCGCGTGCCGAACCAGGCGATGATCTTCTTCACTTCGGCCATCACTTCGGGGCCGATGCCGTCGCCGGCCAGGATCAAAAGGGAAGGGTTGGCCAAGATACGCTCCATGGAAGACGACCGCCAGAAGGGTCGCCTGCGGGACTAGCCAAAGGGGAACGCAGGGTCAAGAAGGGCGGGCCGATAACGGCTGGTGTCAGGCGGGCTGGAAGGCCGCATCCTCGCCGTGCGCCATGCTCTTGCGCTTTTCGGCGATCATGTTGGCGACGCGCCCCATGGCGATGCCGCGCATGAAGAGGCTCGCCGGCAGGAAGGCCCAGGCGGCCATGGTCCAGATCAGCGTGTGCGGGTTTTCCAGCGTCACCGGCGTCAGCGACAGCGACGCGATCTTCATCATCACCGGGATCGCGAAGGGCAAGAGGAACCCCAGGACGATGTTCACCCGGCTGTCCCGCGTCAGGCGGTCGACCACGTCGCCGCCCGTCGTCGGGTCGAAGGTCGGCAGGTTGATCCAGACGTTGAAGGTGCCCATGCGGCTCGGCCAGCCGATGAAGCGCATGGCAAGGACGAAGGCCACCAGCGTCAGGAGCGAGACCATGTAGGCGATCCCCGCCGCCGTGCGCACCAGGTCGACATGTGCCTGGTCCACGTCCGACGGCAGGACCAACAGGACCAGCCGGATCGGGCTGTAGGGCACGTCGATCGAGGCGCCGAGCTTTTCGCCGAGTGCCGTGACGAAGGAACCAAGCACCGTCGGATGCGAATGGTCGCGCACGATCATCGACAAAAGGACGACGGTGATGAGCAGGGACAGGTAGCGCAGCCGGTTGAAGGGCGGCGCATCGCGGAACTCGACAAGGCCCGGATAGGTCGAGGCATATTCGAAGAAGGTGAGGCCCGCGGCAAAGAGCGCGACCAGGGCGACGATCTGTGCCGTGTCGGCGCTGATGCCCGGCACCATGACGGACGGAATGGCGATGAGGATCATCACCAGCACGCCGCGCACGAAGGCGCCTGTGATCCGCGACAGCACTGCCCTAGGCCCTCAACCTCACGGGACACGGTTCGATGCCGCGCCCCCCGTTCGTTGCAGTCCCGCCAATTGTGGCAGCCTGCCTTATTCTTGCCACGATTTTGCCCAATTCGACTCCCCCTGGCAATCTTGGGTTAATCTTAGGCTAAGGATTCGGGCTTTTTGTGGGACGAACTGGTGCGCCTTTGCATCATTCCTGGGCCGTTCGGGTGGCAGGAATGTGGCAGGAATAGGGCCGCCGGTCAGGGCGGCCCCATATGTTGTGGCAGAGGTGGCACTCAGACCCAGGGACGCGATTGCGCGGCCGACTTCTCGAAATCCGCGATGGCGCTGGCCTTCTGCATGGTCAGGCCGATATCGTCGAGCCCGTTCAGCAGAACCTCTTTCTTGAAAGGGTCGATCTCGAAGCTGTAGCTCTGCCCGTCGGCCCCGGTCACGGTCTGCGCCTGAAGGTCGATGGTGATGCGGGCGTTCGCGCCATTGCGGGCGTCGTCCATCAGCTTTGCGACCGCCTCGGCGGGCAGGACGACCGGCAGGATGCCGTTCTTGAAGCAGTTGTTGTAGAAGATGTCGGCGTAAGAGGTCGAGATGACCGCCCGGATGCCGAAGTCCAAGAGCGCCCAGGGCGCATGTTCGCGCGACGAGCCGCAGCCGAAATTGTCACCCGCAACGATGATCTGCGCCTGCCGGTAGGCCGGCTGGTTCAGGACGAACTCGGGCTTTTCGGACCCGTCGTCATTGTAGCGCATCTCGTCGAACAGGTTCTTGCCCAGCCCCGAACGCTTGATCGTCTTCAGGAACTGCTTGGGGATGATCATGTCGGTGTCGATGTTGACCAGCGGCATGGGCGCCGCGATGCCGGTCAGGGTAGTGAATTTGTCCATCATTCTCTTCCTTACACCGTCTCGCCCATCATCTCGCGCACGTCGGTCAGCCGCCCGGTCACCGCCGCCGCCGCCGCCATGGCGGGGGACAGAAGGTGCGTGCGGCCGCCGCGGCCCTGGCGCCCCTCGAAATTGCGGTTCGAGGTGGCGGCGCAGCGTTCGCCGGGCGAGAGCTGGTCGGGGTTCATGGCCAGGCACATCGAGCAGCCCGCGAGCCGCCATTCGAAGCCCGCGTCGATGAAGATCTGCGCCAGACCCTCTTCTTCCGCCTGCGCGCGCACAAGGCCGGACCCCGGAACCACCATGGCCCGCATCCCGTCCTTGATCTTCTTGCCCTTCAGGATCGCGGCCGCGGCGCGCAGATCCTCGATCCGGCCGTTGGTGCAGGACCCGATGAAGACCGTGTCGATCTGGATGTCGGTCAGCTTCTGCCCGGCCTTCAGGCCCATGTAGTCGAGCGAGCGGCGCGCCGCTTCGACCTTGCCGCCCTCGAAGCTTTCGGGGTCGGGCACGACGCCGTTGATCGGCAGCACATCCTCAGGCGAGGTGCCCCAGGTGACGACCGGGGCGATATCCTCGCCCTTCAGCACCACCACCTTGTCGAAGTGTGCGCCCTCGTCGGTGAAGAGCGTCTTCCACCAGGCAAGGGCCGCCTCCCACTGGGCACCCTTCGGCGCATGGGGCCGGCCCATGACATAGGCGAAGGTCTTTTCGTCCGGCGCGATCAGCCCGGCGCGGGCGCCGCCCTCGATCGCCATGTTGCAGACGGTCATGCGGCCTTCCATCGACAGGTCGCGGATCGCCTCGCCGCAATATTCGATGACATAGCCGGTGCCGCCCGCCGTGCCCGTGGCGCCGATGACCGACAGGGTGATGTCCTTGGCCGTGACGCCGGGGCGGAGCTTGCCGGTGATCTCGACCTTCATGTTCTTCGATTTCTTCTGGATCAGGGTCTGGGTGGCCAGAACGTGCTCCACTTCCGAGGTGCCGATCCCGTGGGCGAGCGCACCGAAGGCGCCGTGCGTCGCGGTGTGGCTGTCGCCGCAGACCACGGTCATCCCCGGAAGGGTCCAGCCCTGTTCGGGGCCGACGATGTGGACGATGCCCTGGCGGATGTCGGAGACGGGGTAGTAGTTGATCCCGAAGTCGCGCGCGTTCTTGTCCAGCGCCTCGACCTGGATGCGGCTTTCCTCGTTGTCGATGTGTTTGTCGCGGCCGGGCGTCGTCGGCACGTTATGGTCCGGCACCGCGATCGTCTTGTCGGGCGCGTGAACCGGCCGGCCGGCCATGCGCAGACCCTCGAAGGCCTGCGGGCTCGTCACCTCATGGACGAGGTGGCGGTCGATATAGAGAAGGCAGGTGCCGTCTTCGGCCTGATGGGCCACGTGGGCATCCCAGATCTTGTCGTAAAGCGTGCGGGGACCGGACATGATGGTTTCCGTCTGATGGATGAAGGGAAAGGCGTCGGAATTGGGCAATCGCGCCCCGGCGCCTGTCAGGCGCGGGCGAGGATCGAAATGGTCGCGCCGAAGAATCGCCAGGGCAGGCGCGCGCGGTCGTCCATGTCGAAAAAGCGCATCATGGGCTGCAAATACGCCTTGCGGCCTGGTCTTTCAAGCAGTGTTGGCCCGTCGGCGATGCCAGATGCCGGATGTCTTTCCCCATGCCCTTTGCCCCATGCCCTTTGCCCCATGCCCCTTGTCATGCGGCCGCCGACGGGCTCAAGTGGGCAGAGGCGGGGGGTATGGGACCAGAAACGGACACAAAAATCTGATGGCTGAGCGAGTTCGGCGACCAACTTCAGCGTAGCGTGGGTCGCCTGAGCCTGCCGCACCTGCGGGCGCAGTTCCTCACCCTGGTCCTTCTGGCGATCCTGACCTTCGTGCTCGCCCGCTGGCCTGCCCCCCGGATCGAGGCATGAGCCCTGTCCAAGCCGGGGCGCAGCAGGGCGCAGCTTCGCGCCTTCGTCATCCTGCATCGAATGCTGCGCTGGCGGTCTTCACACTGCTTGCCTGGCTCGCAACGGGTGCCTTCGCGGTCGTCTATACCTTTCCATCGCGGCGCTACCTGCTCGCACAGGCTGCGACCATTGCCACGGCCTGACTCCTGATCCGGAACGCGGCCCAGACGGTGAGGAACCGCCTGCTTCAAAGGGTCGTGGTCCTGGGCACCACGGCCTACGCAACCCTCTATTTCACCGGCTATCTCGACGATGCGGCCAGGGTGCTGGACCATGCGGCCGTCACCTTCGGCGAATCGACCATATCGCCGCTGACCATCCTGAAGGCCGCCGTGGCGACCGGCCTTTTGTTCATCGGTGCGCGCTCTCTGACCGGAAACCTCGGCGCCCGGATCCGCGCCAACCAGGGCCTCAGCCCGTCGCTTCGCGTGCTTGCCGTCAAGATCCTTCAGGTCGTGCTCTATTCCGCGGCGCTTTTCATCGGGCTGAAGGCGGTAGGCTTCGACCTGACCGGCCTGGCCTTCCTGTCGGGCGCGGGAGGCGTGGGGCAAGGCTTCGGCCTGCAAAGGTGGTGTCGAACCTCGTGTCGGGCTTCATCATCCTGCTCGACAAATCGGTGAAGCCCGGCGACGATCATCTCGATCGGCGACACCTTCGGCTGGATCGAGAGCCTGGGCGCGCGATATGTCTCTGTGGTGACGCGGGACGGCAAGGAATACCTTCTGCCCAACGAAGACAAGATCACCGGGCAGGTGGTCAACTGGTCGCGCTCCAACGAATTCGTCCGCATCGACCTGTCTTTCGGGGCAAGCTATGACGACGATCCCCATGAGGTCCGCCAGATCGCCGTCGAGGCGGCGATGCCCGCGGGCCGGGTGCTGAAGGAATGGCCGGTCGTCTGCCACATCACCGGCTTTGGCGACAGTTCGGTCGATTATGTCCTGCGCTTCTGGATCCGCGACCCTGCCGAAGGGCTGATGAGCGTGCGGGGCTCGTCTATCTGGCGCTGTGGGATGCGTTCAAGACGCAGGGCATCACCATCCCCTTCCCGCAACGCGAGGTGAAGGTGCTGCCGGGATCGGCGGTGCCGACCAGCGCCGCCGCGCCGTCGCCCACGCCTCAGGCGCCGTGAATCAGCGCCAGGGCTGCGGCATGCAGTTCCGGCGTGGCCGCAGCGACGGTCGCGATCCCTTCGCCCATCGACAGGCGGCCGCCCCGCCAGTCGGTCATCACGCCGCCCGCCTCTTCGACCAGCAGCGACACGGCCAGGTAATCGTAGGGTTGCAGGTCATAGTCGATCACCAGGTCGACATGGCCCCGCGCCAGAAGCGTGTAGGCCCCGGCATCATAGGCCATCCGCCGGGTCGAGCCCGTGGACATCAGCCGGGCAAACAGGTCGGGATGACCGCGCCAGACCTTTTCGGCCTCTTGCAGGTAAAGGATCGTGTCCGACAGTTTGGTCTGGCCCGAGGTCCTGAGCCTTTCGCCCCGACAGAAGGCGCCCTTGCCGCGTTCTGCCAGGTAGATCTCGGCCAGGGCCGGCAGGCCGACGGCAGACAGGCGCGGCTGGCCACCCGCAAGGTAGGTCAAGAGGAAGCCGAACATCGGATGGCCGGACAGGAAGCTGCGCGTGCCGTCGATCGGGTCGATGACCCACAGGGCGCCCGTCTCGCCGACGCTGCGGCCGCCTTCCTCGCCATAGATTCCGTCGCCGGGGAACTGCGCGGCGATCAGGCGGCGCACTTCGGGGGGGACCGCGCGGTCGGCCTGGGTCACCGGGCTTTCATCCGCCTTGAACTCGACCCCGAGCCGCCCGCGCCAGAAGCCCATCGCCGCCGCGGCCGCCCCCTGGGCGATCGCCTCAAGGTGGGCAAGCGACGGCTTGGCCGTCAATTCGCGCACTGCTTGGCAGCTTCGTCCACCGCCGCCGAAAAGCCCGAGAGCGAGAAGGTATCAACCGTCTGCGTGCCCTTGGCCGATTTCGCCGTCAACGTGGCGTTGCTGCCGCCCTTGAGCGCGGCCACGATCTTGGCATCGTCATCGGCCGAGCCGGACCAGGCCCAGTCCTTGGCGCTGCTGTCGGGATAAAGCGAAAACTTCGCCCCGCCGACATCCAGCACCACCGTCGAGCTTGGCGCGAACGGATAGCCGCCGGCGAAGGAAACCTCGCCCTTCGCCCTCTGCCGGTAGGTCACGAACAGCCGGATCTCGCCCCGGCTGACCGACACGGCCTTGCCGCCACGTGTATTCTCCGACTGCGAGGGCGCGGCCACGACCCAGCACTGCTTGGGCTTGCCATCGACGAAGGTCGACCAGGCGGTATTGGTGGCCACGCGGTTCGTCGAGGTCTGCTGCGCCCCGGCCGGCAGGGCGGCGAGCACGAAAAGGACGGCCAGCGAGTGGGCCTTTTTGGTGAAAAACATCGGGGCGTGTCTCCTGCCTGGGGTCCGCCGGGGCTGCGCCGTCCGCCCCCTTCGGGGTCGCCTTGCAGGCCCGGTTCTCTTTCGCCGGACCATAGCGCATAGTAAGGCTCTTGGAAAAGGGGCCGGGCGCGGGCGTCCGGGCGGTTTTTCGCTGACTGAAAGGGGTGGGCATGAGCGTTGTGCCGATGATCGAATTGTGGCGGGGCGGCAGGCTCGAAGGCGTTCACATGGGGCACGCGGTGATCTGCGGGCCGGGGGGCCAGATCACAGAGGCCTGGGGCGACCCAGCAGCGGCGATCTTCCCGCGATCCTCGTGCAAGATGATCCAGGCGCTGCCGCTTCTGGAAAGCGGCGCGGCCGGGGCGGCGGGGCTGACCGACGCGCAACTGGCGCTTGCCTGTGCAAGCCATCAAGGGGCCGAGATCCACACCACCGCCGTCAAGACCTGGCTGAAGGGCCTGGGGATGGGCGAGCGTGACCTGCGCTGCGGCGCGCACATGCCCTTCGACCCGACCGCGCGCGACGCGCTTTACCGCTATCACGGGCGGCCCTGCCAGCTGCACAACAACTGTTCGGGCAAGCATGCCGGGTTCCTGACCCTGAACCAGCACCTGAAGGGCGGGGCGGAATATGTCGAGCCTGACCATCCGGTGCAGCGCGCCGTCCTGGCCGCGACCGAAGAGGTGGCGGGCGAGACCAGCCCCGGCTTCGGCATCGACGGCTGTTCGGCCCCGAACTTCGCCCTGTCGCTCCACGGGCTCGGCCGCGCGATGGCCTTCTTCGCCAACGCCCCCGAAACCGGCAGCGTGCGCGATGCGGCGGCCCACAGGCTCGTCCGTTCGATGACCGCGCACCCCGAGCTTGTCGCGGGCGAGGGGCGCGCCTGCACCGAACTGATGCGCGCGATGGGCGGCCGCGTCGCGGTCAAGACCGGCGCCGAGGCCGTCTTCATCGCCATCGCGCCCGAAAAGGGCATCGGCATCGCGCTGAAGGTCATGGACGGCGCGACACGCGCCTCCGAAGCCGCGATCACGGCGCTTCTGGTCAGGACCGGGCTTCTGGATGCCGCCCACCCGCTGGTCGCGAAATACCTGACCGGACCCCAGAAGAACTGGCGCGGGATCGTGACCGGGGGACTGCGGCTGGCGCCCGGGTTCGCCTGAGGGGGGCAGCAGACGACACTTCGGGCGCCGGGCCGGTCGGGAAAAGGAAACGCGACCCGCGTTTCCCCCGGCCGCGTGGGAACGGTGCCGCTGGACCGCTGATGTCCTGAACCCACAAAAGGCCAGCGCCTGCCCCGGTGGGCGCATAGCGCCCGCCATGGGCGGGGCGGGCGCTGGCCGATGGCCTTTGGGGCCATCGCCGCGACAGGGGGAAAAGCCATCGCATGACAGAGGCGATGGCCCCTGCCACTCGCGCCGGAAAGCCGCCCCTAGATCATCTGCCAGATCAGCCTCAGCGCCATCGCGGTCGAGGTCAGGACCAGAAGCGGCTTGATGAGCCTCGCCCCATTCTTCATGGCGAAATGGCTGCCGAGCCGCGCGCCGGCCGCCTGCGCCACCCCCATGCCAAGGCCAAGCGCCCAGAGCGGCGCGCCCTGCAGGCTAAAGGCAAGGACCGAACCGATGTTCGAAGCGAAGTTCAAAAGCTTGGTGTGCGCCGTGGCTTTCAGCACCCCGAACCCCGCCAGAAGCACGAAGCCGATCATGAAGAAGGACCCGGTGCCGGGCCCCACCAGCCCGTCATAAAGCGCAATCCCCGGAACGAAGATCGCGGTGAAGGCGGCGGGAGACAGGCGGCGGTGGCGGTCGGCGTCGGTCAGGCCGGGCTTCAGCGCGAAGAACAGCGCGATGCCGATCAGGAGGACCGGCAGGATCAGCCGGAAGGTCGCGGTCGGGAGGTAGGGCACCAGCATCGAGCCCGCGAAGGCCGCGGCAAGGGCCAGCGCCGCCTCGAGCCGCTGGGCGCGCAGGTCGACCAGCCCCCGCCGCGCATAGGTCAGCGCTGCCGTCCCGGCCCCGAACGTGCCCTGCACCTTGTTCGTGGCCAGCGCTTGCACCGGCGGCAGCCCCGCGAGCAGCAGCGCCGGCACCGTGATGAGCCCGCCGCCCCCGGCAATCGCATCGACGAAGCCAGCGACGAACGCCGCGCCAAGCAGGAACAGGATGATGTCGAACGTCAGCATTCCACGAAATCCCGGGCCGCGATCCCTTGCAGGTACAAAAGCCCCGTCAGGTCGGTATGGTTCAGCCGCACCGAACACTGGGCCGCAACCGAGGGCTTGGCATGTAGCGCTACCCCGGTCCCGGCCAGTTGCAACATCCCCAGATCGTTCGCCCCGTCGCCGACCGCCAGCACCTCGGCCGGCGTCACTCCGCGCGCCGCAGCGATCTCATGGACCGCATCGACCTTGGCTTGACGGCCGAGGATGGGCGGAAGGACGCGGCCGGTCAGCCGACCGTCCGCCTCTTCCAGCCGGTTCGCCCGGTTCTCGTCGAACCCGAGCCGCGCCGTGACCGGGCCGGTGAAGGCGGTGAAGCCCCCAGACACCAGCGCCGTCCAGGCCCCCCGCGCCTTCATCGTCGCGATCAGCGTGGGGCCGCCGGGCGTCAGCGTGATCCGGTCGGCCAGAACCTCGGCAATGGTCGCGACCGGCAGGCCCTTCATCAGCGCGACCCGCTCGGTCAGGGCCGATTCGAAATCCAGTTCGCCATTCATCGCCCGCCTGGTGATCGAGGCGATCTTCGGCCCGAACCCGGCGCGCTCGCCCAGTTCGTCAATGCATTCCTGCCCGATCATGGTCGAATCCATGTCCGCGACCAGCACCCGCTTTTCCCGTCCCCCGGCGGGCTGAAGCGCCAGGTCGATGCCCGTCGCCTGCAATTCTTCCCACCGCTGCCAGAGCGTGCCGGGGGCGGCGGGCAGGTCGAACTCGGCGGCGATGCCGGGCGAAAGCCAGCGGACCTCGCCGCCGCCCCAGCCGTCACGGACCGCCTCGACCGTGGTCCGGTCAAGGTCCGCGCGGGCGGGATTTGCAAGCAGGGTGGCGACATGCACGATAAGGATCGTCCGGTCAGGGTCTGTCGGCGACCGCTCTAGCCAGAAGCGGGGCGGCTGGCCAGTGCCAAATCGGTCCCTGGCGCCACGGCTCGTCGAGGCGGTCAGGCGCGGCGGGCGGGCGCGACAGTTAGGCGCGGCGATCAGCCGGCCGGGTCGGGCGGCTCGCCGCCGAAATGGGCCCAGAATTCATCGCGGGCATTGCTGCGGGGGAAGGGCTCGTCCGGCACGGCGGCGCCGACGAACCGGCAGAGCGGCTCCCATCCGTCGACGGGCGAAAACACCAAGAGGCGCTCGGCCGGGATGGTGGCGCGGACCTTTGCGTTGTTGCGCCGGTAGGCACTGATCGCCGTCGCCTTGTCGAGCCCGCCGAACACGCCGTCGACCAGGATCCGGTCCATGGTCGAAAAGAGTGCGGCGATCGGCGGCGGCAGGGCCAGTTCGGTGCGCTTGTCGAAGAACTTGCCGATGGTGGTCGAGAAGCTGGCCCACCACTCTTCCTCGGGCCGTTCGGTATGGATGACCTTGGCGGCGGGGAAGGCCGCGATCAGCTGTTCCCACACGGCGGCGCCGGGAAAGTCGACCTGACTGTTGTAGCCGGTGAAGACGCGGGCCCAGTCCATCTTGTCGCCCCGTGCATAGGCGTCCCAGTGGGGCTGCTGCGCCGGGTTTTCGATGACCTCGATCATGTGGTGGGTGGGGCCGAACCCAAGTTTTTCAAGCGCGAGTTTGGTCGACATCGTCCCTGTCCGGCCGAAGCCGGAGCCGATCAGCTTGAGTGTCATGGTGCCCCCTCCCCCAATTGCGCGGGACCATACCACGGGCCTGCCGGCCTGTCCCGGATCGCCACGGCGAAGTCGGTCGCTTTTTCGTGAAGTAGCGGCGCTTTTGGACAAAATCCCGCTTGCGGCATGCCCTCCGACCCGCTAGCCCTGTCGGCGGGACACCCTTCCCCACCGAAGGGCACATATCTGGAAGGATAGTATGACCGACCTGCCGACCCCGGCTGCGCGCCCGGCTAACCCGCGCTTTTCCTCTGGCCCCTGCGCCAAGATCCCCGGCTTTTCCCCTGACCTCCTGTCCGACGCGCCCCTTGGCCGCTCGCACCGCGCGTCTGTCGGCAAGGCCAGGCTGAAGGAAGCCATCGACCGCACCCGTGCCGTCCTTGGCGTTCCCGCCGACTACCGCATCGCCATCGTTCCCGCCTCGGACACCGGTGCCGTCGAAATGGCGCTCTGGTCGCTTCTGGGCCCGCGTGGCGTCGACGTGCTGGCCTGGGAAAGCTTTGGCGAAGGCTGGGCGACCGATGTCGTGAAACAGCTCAAACTCGACCCCCGCGTCCTGAAGGCGCCCTATGGGCAGCTGCCGGACCTTCGCACGGTCGACTTCGCCCGCGACGTGATCTTCACCTGGAACGGCACCACCTCGGGCGTGCGCGTGCCGAATGGCGACTGGATCGCGAGGGACCGCGCGGGCCTGACGATCTGCGACGCGACGAGCGCGGCCTTCGCCATGGACCTGCCCTGGGACCGGCTCGATGTCGTGACCTTCTCCTGGCAGAAGGCGCTGGGCGGCGAGGGGGCGCATGGGATGCTGATCCTCGGTCCCCGCGCGGTCGAGCGGCTGGAAAGCCACACGCCGGCCTGGCCGATGCCCAAGATCTTCCGCCTGACCAAGGGCGGCAAGCTGATCGAAGGCATTTTCGAGGGCGAGACGATCAACACCCCCTCCATGCTCTGCGTCGAGGACTACCTCGTCGCGCTGAAGTGGGCCGAGGCGCTGGGCGGCCTGCCGGCGCTGGTCGCGCGCTCGGACGCCAACGCCCGCGTGATCGCCGATTTCGTCGCCGCGCGCGACTGGATCGCGAACCTGGCCGAAGATCCGGCGACGGCCTCGACCACCTCGGTCTGCCTGCGCTTCACCGATCCGCGAATCACCGATGGCGCGGGTTTTGCCAAGGCGGTCGCCAAACGGCTTGAAAAGGCCGGTGTCGCCCTGGACGTCGGCGCCTACCGCGACGCGCCGCCGGGCCTGCGCATCTGGTGCGGTGCGACCGTCGAAACGGCCGACATAAGCGCCCTGATGCCCTGGATCGACTGGGCCTTCGAGGCGGAAATCGCCGCGTCGGCCGCCTGAATTCACAAATTTCCGAAATTACAGAAATACAGGAATACGATGATGAAACCGAAGGTTCTCGTCTCTGACAAACTGTCTGAAACCGCCGTCCAGATCTTCCGCGACCGGGGCGTGGAGGTCGATTACCTGCCCGACCTCGGCAAGGACAAGGACAAGCTCCTGGAGCTGATCCCCCAGTATGACGGCCTTGCCATCCGCTCGGCCACCAAGGTCACGGACAAGCTTCTGGCCGCAGCGACCCGGCTGAAGGTCATCGGCCGCGCCGGGATCGGGGTCGACAATGTCGACATCCCCGCCGCCTCGAAGCGCGGCGTGATCGTGATGAACACGCCCTTCGGCAATTCGGTCACGACGGCCGAACATGCCATCGCCATGATGTTCGCCGTCGCCCGCCAACTGCCCGAGGCCAGCGCCTCGACCCAGGCCGGGAAGTGGGAGAAGAACCGCTTCATGGGGGTCGAACTGTTCAACAAGACCCTCGGCGTCATCGGCGCGGGCAACATCGGCGGCATCGTCTGCGACCGGGCGGTCGGGCTGAAGATGAAGGTCGTAGCCTACGACCCCTTCCTGTCCGAAGAGCGTGCCAAGACGCTGGGCGTCACCAAGGTCGAGCTTGACGGGCTTCTGGCCCGCGCCGATTTCATCACGCTCCACGTCCCCCTGACCGACAAGACCCGCAACATCCTGAACCGCGAGGCGCTAGCCAAAACGAAGAAGGGCGTGCGCATCATCAACTGCGCAAGGGGCGGCCTGATCGACGAGGCGGCGCTTTTCGACGCGCTGACCTCTGGCCATGTCGCGGGCGCGGCGCTCGACGTGTTCGAGGTCGAGCCCGCGACCGACAGCCCGCTCTTCACCCTGCGGAACGTCGTCTGCACGCCCCACCTTGGCGCCTCGACGACAGAAGCACAGGAAAACGTCGCCCTGCAGGTGGCCGAACAGATGTCGGACTACCTTCTGACCGGCGCGGTGCAGAACGCGCTCAACATGCCGTCCGTCACCGCCGAGGAAGCGGTGGTCATGGGGCCGTGGCTGAAGCTTGCAGCCCACCTTGGCGCCTTCGCGGGACAGCTGACGGAAGAGCCGGTCAAGGCGATCAACGTGCTTTATGACGGCACGGTCGCCCAGATGAACCTGCCCGCGCTGAACAGCGCCGCCATCGCCGGCATCATGAAGGTCACCAACCCCGACGTGAACCTGGTCTCGGCCCCCGTCGTCGCGCGCGAAAGGGGCGTGCAAATCGCCACCACGCGGCAGGACAAGGGCGGCGTTTTCGACGGCTACATGAAGCTGACCGTGGTGACGGACAAGCGCGAACGGTCCATCGCCGGAACGGTATTCAGCGACGGCAAGCCGCGCTTCATCCAGATCAAGGGCATCAACATCGACGCCGAGATCGGCGACCACATGCTTTACACCACGAACGACGACGTGCCGGGCATCATCGGCACGCTTGGCCAGACGCTCGGGCAGGCGGGGGTCAACATCGCCAACTTCACCCTTGGCCGCGCCAAGGCGAGCGGCGAGGCGATCGCCCTTCTCTACCTCGACAATCCCCTGCCAGATCCGGTCCGCCAGGCGCTGATCTCCACCGGCAAATTCCGGCAGGTGCGGCCCTTGGCATTCGACGTCGCCTGAAGCCTGCGCTATAGGGGCCAGCGGGGGCCGTTTGCGGCCCCCTTCGCGTCGGAGGAAGCATGCGCACCTACGCCATTGGCGACATTCACGGCCAACTTGCGCTCTTGCAGGGCGTTCACCGGCTGATCGCGGCAGACCGCGCGGCGACGGGCGACCGGGAGGCACCGGTCGTCCATGTGGGCGATCTGGTCGACCGGGGGCCGGAAAGCGCGGGCGTCATCGGCTTCCTGATCGACGGCGCGGCGGCGGGCGAGCCCTGGGTGACGCTGAAGGGCAATCACGACCGCATGTTCCGCGGCTTCCTGCGCGACCCCGACTGGCACGACCCGCGCCTGCGCCCCGACCTCTGGTGGCTGCACGAACGGCTGGGCGGAGCGGAGACGCTGCGATCGTACGGGATCGCGGGGGCGGGCGAACGGCCGCTCCATGACCTGCACGCCGAGGCGCTGGTCAAGGTGCCCGGCCCCCATGTCGATTTCCTGGACAGCCTGCCGACCTATCTTCTGCGCGGCGATGTGCTGTTCGTTCATGCCGGCATCCGGCCGGGCGTCGACCTGCACGCCCAGACCGAGGATGATTTCCTGTGGATCAGGAAGGAGTTCCTGGAGGATGGCCGCGACCATGGCGCGCTGGTCATCCACGGCCATACGCCGATCGACCGCGTGACCCACTATGGCAACCGGGTGAACACCGACACCGGGGCGGGCTATGGCCATGCCCTGTCGGCCGTGGTGATCGAGGGGCGTGCGGTCTATCAGCTGACCGAAAAGGGCCGGGTTCCGGTCACGCCCTGACCCGCGCAATCGTCACCAGCGTGCCGCCATAGGCGCGCTGGTCCAGTGGCGTCAGCCCGTCGGGCAGAAGGGGGGGCGCGCCCTCTTCCCAGACGACCATCGCCTCCGGCAAAAGCCAGCCGCCCGCAAGGGCCGAGGTCACCGCCGCCTCGCCCAGTCCCTTGCCGTAGGGCGGATCGAGGAACATGAGCCCATAGCCCGGCCCCCGGTTGGGCCCGAGCCGCGTCGCATCCCGGCGCCAGACATCGGTCACGCCCATCGCCTGCATCCGCTCGATATTCTGGCGCAGAAGCGCCCGCGCCGCCGTGCCGTCATCGACGAAGGCCACCCGCGCCGCGCCGCGCGACAGCGCCTCGAGCCCGAGCGCGCCGGTTCCGGCAAAAAGGTCGAGGACCCGCGCCCCCTGCACCGGATTGCCGTAGCCGCCGTTCAGGATCAGGTTGAAGATCGCCTCGCGCACCCGGTCCGAGGTCGGGCGCAGGTGCGCCTCCATGTCGCCCGCGCCCACCTCGGCAAGCTTCAGCCCGCGCCGGGCGCCGCCGATGATCCTCATCCCTTCAAAAGCGCCTTCAGGTCGGTCGCCGGGTCGGCGATGACCACGGGCGCGGGCGAGCGCCCGGCCTCGATCAGCCTCTTGCCGATCATGTAGGCCCGGCTGTCGTTCATCGCGTCGATGGCCAGCAGCCGGTCGCCCGCGTAATACCAGAACGAAACCGCACCCTCGTCCCCATGCCGCGTCACGATCCGGTCATAGCCGGTGTTCAGCCCGGCGATCTGCAGCTTCGTGTCATACTGGTCCGACCAGAACCAGGGCCGGGCCACATAGTCGCGCGCCACGCCCAGCATGTTTTCCGCGACGCATTCCGCCTGGTCGATGGCATTGCCCACGCTTTCCAGCCGGATGCGGACCGCGCCATGGGGGAACGAGGCGCAGTCCCCCGCCGCCCAGATATGCGGGTCCGAGGTGCGGCCATGGGCGTCCGTCTCGATCCCGTTTGTGATGGCAAGCCCAGCCGCCTCGGCCAGTTCGGCGTTCGGCTGGATGCCGATGCCGACGATGACCAGATCGGCCGGGATCTCGCGCCCGTCGGCCAGCCGCGCGCCGGTCACCTGACCCTCGCCCGTCAGCCGGTCGAGCCCGATGCCTTCCAGGATGGTCACGCCATGGCCCGCATGCAGCGTGCGGAAATGCGCGCTGGTCTCGGGCGCCGCCACGCGTTGCAGGATGCGCGGCGCCGCCTCGATCAGCGTCACGCTCAAGCCCATCTTGGCCGCCACCGCTGCCGCCTCAAGCCCGATATAGCCGCCGCCGACGATCACCACCCGCACGCCGGGCGACATCGCGGGCGCCATCTGGTCCACGTCCGCCAGCGTGCGGACGGTAAAGACATTTCCCAGATCGCCGCCCATCGCCGCCGGCAGCCGCCTTGCGCGCGAGCCGGTCGTCAGCGCCAGCTGGTCATAGGGCAGGGCCACGCCATCGACCGTCACCGTCTTCGCCGCCCGGTCGATCGAGGTGACCGTGGCGCCCAGGCGCAGGTCGACCGACTGTTCCTCCCAGAACGATGGCGCGCGCAGGTAAAGGCGTTCCAGCTCCATCTCGCCCAGCAGATAGGCCTTGGACAGGGGCGGGCGCTGGTAGGGCGGCTGCGGCTCTTCGCCGATCAGCGTCAGGCGCCCCTCGTAGCCGTGCGACCGGAGCTTCGCGGCCAGGGCCGCCCCCGCCTGACCCGCACCAACGATGATAATCCCTGACATTTCCCGCATCCTCCCCGCTCAGTCCTCTGGCCCCCGGCGGCCAGAACCCTATATCCTGAAAGGATGATTGGCAAAGAGGCAAGACAGTGATGACACTCTCCGCAGGCGACCGGCTCCCCGAGGCGACGGTGCAGAGGATGGGGCCGAACGGCCCCGAAAACGTGCAGATGAGCGAGCTGACGCGCGGCCGCAAGGTGGTGCTGTTCGGGCTTCCGGGGGCCTATACCGGCACCTGCACCACCTCGCACGTCCCGTCCTTCATCCGCACCCGCAAGGAGTTCGCCGACAAGGGCGTGGATGAGGTGATCTGCCTGTCGGTGAACGACGCCTTCGTCATGCGGGCCTGGGGCGAGGCGACCGGCGCGACGGCCGCCGGCATCACCATGATCGCCGATCCGGTCAGCGCCTTCACCAAGGGCGCGGGCCTGCAGTTTTCGGTCGAGCCCCTGGGCTTCATCGACCGTTCGAAGCGCTATGCGCTTTATGCCGAGGATGGCGTGGTGAAGGTCCTGCACCTGGAAGCCAACGCCGGCCAGTGCGACATCTCGGGCGGCGAATCGCTGCTGGCCGACATCTGAGCGCCCTCAGATCACGACTCCTGGCACGGCCGGTTTTCGCAGGCCGACCGCGCGTCACCGGGGACGGGCCGGACCTCGGCCCCGCCCGCCAGCTTGTCGAGACGCCGCGCCAGCGTCACGTCCAGGGTGCTGAGGCCCCCCGTCGCATGGGTGGTCAGCGTCACGTCGACGATGTTGAAGCGGTTGGCCCAGTCCGGGTGGTGGTTCAGCTTTTCGGCCGCGAGTGCGGCCCGCGTCATGAAGCCCCAGGCATCGGAAAACCCGCGAAAGGCCCAGACCTTGCGGATGGCTTTGCCGTCCGGGGCCAGCGTCCAGCCGGCAGCCGACAGGGCGGCCATATCTTCGGGGCTGGGGGCAGGGGCGTCGGGCATGGTCTGAGTGTCGCGCCGGGGGCCGCCGCCGTCAACTGCCGTCGGCCGGGCCAGTCGGGATCAGGAAACGCGACCCGCGTTTCCCTCGGCCGAGCTGAGGTGGTGCCGCTGGACCGCTGATGTCACTCACCTACAAAGGCCAGCGTCCGCCATGGCGGGGCAGGCGCTGCCCGGTGGCTGTGGGCTACCGGCCGGGACAAAAGGCGGGGCTATCGCATGGCAAGGTCACTTGCCCCTGCCACTCCAACCGTTACCCATCCGCCTTCCTGAACGGGCCAAAGGCCGCCAGTGCCGCCATCTCGGCCTCTTCCGCCACCCTCTCCTCGTCCAGAAAGCGCGCGACGGCGCGACGAAAGCCCGCGTCGGCGATCCAGTGCAGCGAATGGATCGGCGCCGGCAGGTAGCCCCGCGCGATCTTGTGTTCGCCCTGCGCCCCGGCCTCGACCCGCGCAAGGCCCCGCGCGATGGCCTGGTCCATCGCCTGATAGTAGCAGCATTCAAAATGCAGCATCGGGTGATCCTCGACCGCACCCCAGTAACGGCCATAAAGCGTGTCGCGCCCGATGAAGTTCAGCGCCCCCGCGACCGGACGCCCGTCCCGTTCGGCCAAAACCAGCAGCACATCGTCGCGCATGGTCCGGTGCAACTCGTCGAAGAAGGCGCGCGTGAGGTAAGGCCGGCCCCATTTGCGCGCGCCGGTGTCCTGGTAGAAGCGCCAGAAGGCGTCCCAGTGCCGGGGCAGGATCTCATCGCCCGACAGCGCCCGGATCGTGCCGCCGAAGGCCTGCGCGACCGCCCGCTCGCGCCGGATGGTCTTGCGCTTGCGCGACGACAGGTCGGCAAGGAAATCCTCGAAACTGCCATAGCCCGGATTTTGCCAGTGATATTGTTCCGTCAGGCGCGGCAGAAACCCCTCGGCCGCGCCAATGTCGCGCTCGGCACCGGTGCAGAAGGTGACATGCAGGGACGACACCCCCGCCTGTCCGGCCAGCGCCACCGCCCCGCCCAGAAGCGCCGCCGCAGTGCCGGGCGGCGCGTCCGGCCGGGTCAGGAAGCGCCGCCCGGTGACCGGAGTGAAAGGAACCGCACCTTGGAGCTTGGGGTAATAGCGCCCGCCCGCGCGTTCCCAGGCCTCGGCCCAGCCATGGTCGAAGACATATTCGCCCTGACTGTGGCTCTTGGCGTAAAGCGGCATCACTGCAAGGGGCGGCTCGCCCGGCACCCCGAGCGCCAGGTGCAGGGGCTGCCAGCCGGTTCCCGGCCCGACGGACCCCGACGCCTCGAGCGCCGACAGGAACCGGTGCGTGGTGAAGGGATCGAGCGGGCACCCGCCCCCCGCCGCACCCCCCGCAGCCTCTGGCGCCGCGCAGGCGTCCCAATGGGCGGCGGGAATGTCGGCGATCGCGCTGTGGCGGGTCAGCGTCAGGTTCAAGGGGTCCGCCACGGCAGGCTCAGGCCGCGTAGGTTTCAAAGGTGACGTTTTCAGCCACCTTGCGCGCCTTCGCCTCTGCCTCGGGCGAGCGGATCGTCCAGGTCAGGATGCGCGTGCCCCTCTTCTTCAGCTCGGCAATCAGCGGCCGGTCCAGATCCGCCGCCTCGTGCGAGATGAAGCTCGACCCGGTGCGCGCCAGATCGGGAATGTCGCGCAGATGCTCGCGCACCCGGTGGGGCAGAAGCGGCCAGTCGAGCATCCGGTAGGCCGAGGTCGTGAGCCCCCTCGGCCGGTCGGGCGCCGCCTCGGCCAGCGCCGCGACCGAATGGGGATTGAAGGACATGAGCGCGACCGGCCCGTCATAGGCCCGGATCTCGTCCGCGACCGCGCGTTCCAGATCGCCCACCGCCGGACCCATGGCGCCGTCCTGATCCTTGACCTCGATCAGGATCGGCACCCGGCCCGCGACCAGCGCCAGAGCCTCGGCCAGCGTCGGGATGCCCTCGTCCCCCCCCAGCAGGGCCAGCGCACCCAGTTCGGCGGCCGTCAGCCCCCGGATGCGCCCGGACCGCCCGGTCAGGCGGCGCAGGTCATAGTCGTGAAAGACCATCGGCACGCCATCGGCCGACGGCTGCACGTCGATCTCGATCCCGTAGCCGGCCGCGATGGCCGCCCGGATCGCCGCGCGCGAGTTCTCCGGCCGCCCGGCCGCGCGGTCGTGATAGGCGCGGTGCGCGATCGGCCGGTCGAGGAAGGCCTGGGGCAGGGGGACCACTTGGGGAACGACGCGGGGTTCCATCATTCCACCTGGAAGATTGCCTCGATCTCGACCGCGACGCCCAGGGGCAGGGAGTTCGCCGACACGGCAGACCGGGCGTGACGCCCCACGTCGCCGAAGACCTGCACCAGAAAGTCCGAGCAGCCGTTGATGACCTTGGGCTGTTCGGTGAAATCGTCGGTCGAGGAAACGAACCCCGTCAGCTTCACCACCCGCTTCACCCGGTCGAGGTCCCCGCCACAGGCCGCACGCGCCTGCGCCAGCAGGCTGATCGCGCAGCGGCGGGCGGCGGCGGCACCGGCCGTCGCGTCCATGTCCTGCCCGAGCCGGCCCTTGATGAGCCCGTCGGGGCCTTGCGAGATCTGGCCCGAGACGAACAGAAGGTCGCCCGCGCGCACGTAGGGCACATAGTTCGCTGCCGGTGCGGGCGCGTCGGGCAGGGTCACGCCCAGTTCGGCAAGGCGGGCGTCGATGGTTCCGGTCATGGGCAGGCTCCTTTGCTGTTGCAACCACTCTAGCCGTCCCCGTGACCGAGGGGAACCTCGCCCATCCGCTCGGGTGCACCTTGCAACCGCCCGGTCGGGATTTTACCCTTGCGCGAACGCGGGACTGGGGATGGGCGCGCATGACGGTCAGGGACAGACAGCCAAGGGCCGCAGGGCGCCTTCTTGCGCTTGCGGCGGTGCTGACGCTTGCCGCCTGCGCCGCACCCCGGCCGGGCGAGCAGTTCAACGACCCCTACGAGGCGCGCAATCGCGCGGTTCACGAGTTCAACAAGTCCGTCGACAGCGCGGTCTTCGGCGGCGGCGCAGGCAAGGACGAACCTTCGTCGATCCCGAAGCCCCTGACCAACATGGCCTCGAACTTCGCCGCGAACCTGGGCGAGCCGGGATCGTTCCTCAACCACATGCTTCAGGGCAAGCCCGTGCCCGCCGCGCAGAACGTGCTCCGGTTCAGCGTCAACACGGTCGCGGGCGTCGGCGGTCTTTTCGATGCGGCTTCGGCGATTGGCCTACCGCCCGCCACCACGGACTTCGGCGCGACGCTGCACACCTGGGGCGCCCCCGAAGGCGCCTATATCGAGGCGCCGATCCTTGGCCCGACGACCGAGCGCGATCTGGCCGGCACGGTCGTCGACATCTTCATCGACCCGGTGAACCATGCGCTGGACTGGCCCGACGTGGGCCGGGTCAATGCCGCGCGGCTTGTCGGCAAGGCGGCGCAGCGGCTGCGCTTTTCGGCGACCGCCAACTCGATCCTGTACGACAGCGCCGACAGCTACGCCCAGGCGCGCCTTCTCTACCTGCAGAACCGTCATTTTGAACTCGGGATCGAGGAAGACCAGCCCGACCCGTTCGAGGATCCCAATGCCAACTGACCTGACCCGCCGTTCCTTCGCCGCCCTCGCCGCCTCTGCGCTTGTCGCGGCGACGCTCGCGCGGCCCGCCGCCGCCCTGACCGTGGACCAGGCCAAGGCGCTGGTCGACACGGTGACCGGCGAAATCAACAAGGTCATCAACTCGGGCGCCTCGTCCGAGGCGATGTATGCCGCCTTCCAGGACATCTTCACCCGCTATGCCGACGTGAACTACATCGCGCTTTCGGCCCTCGGCCCCGCCGGCCGGACCGCGACGCCCGCGCAGAAGGCCGCCTTCACCAAGGCCTTCAGCCGCTATCTGGCGGTGAAATACGGCAAGCGCTTCCGCGAATTCGTCGGCGGCCAGATCGAGGTCACGGGCGCGAAGCCCGTCAAGACCTTCTTCGAGGTGCAGTCGGTCGCCAAGCTGCAAGGCCAGGCGCCCTTCGACGTGCGCTTCCAGGTGTTCGAGAAGGACGGCAAGCAGCGCTTCTTCAACATCGTGATCGAGGGCGTGAACATGCTCTCGTCCGAGCGGGCAGAGATCGGCGCGCTGCTGGACAAGAACGGCGGCAATATCGACGCGATGATCGCCCAGCTGAAGGGCTGAAGGCGGTTCCCCGGCCGCCAAGTTGCCGCCTAGTTGCCGCCGAGGATCCCCATGAGGATGTCCCCGATCGACTTGCCGCCCTGCGGCACGGGCTCGGCCGGCGCCTGCCCGGCAGGGGCCTGGCCGGCCGGGACGCCCGCCGCGTCCGTATAGGGCACCACCGTCCCGTCCGCCGCGATCGGCTGGGGCGGGGGCAGCTGGTCGGGCGTGATCATCGTCAGGGGCAGGGGCTTCTGGCCGTCGTGGATGCGGGCCATGACCTCGTGCCAGATCTGCGCCGGCAGGCCGCCGCCGGTGGTGCCGGTCAGGGGCGAGTTGTCGTCGTAGCCCATCCAGACGCCCACGACATAATCCGCCGTGAAGCCGATGAACCAGGCATCGCGCGCCGACTGGGTGGTGCCGGTCTTGCCCGCCGCCTGCCAGCCGTCAAGCCGCGCCCGCCGCCCGGTCCCGCGCTCGATCACCTGGTTCATCATATAGGTCAGCTGCCGGGCAGCGCTTTCCGAGATCACGCGCTCGCCCATGCCGCCCGACTGGCCCATGAGCGACGTGTCGTCGCCCCGGATCTTCAGGTCGGTGATGCCATAGGGCGTGACCGACGATCCGCCGTTCAGGATGCCCGCATAGGCCCCCGTCATTTCCAGAAGCGTCGATTCCGACACGCCGAGCGCCAGCGCCGGCCCCGCCGCCAGGTCCGAGGCGAAGCCGAAGTCCGTGGCCACGGTGCGCACCGCATCAAGGCCTGCGCGCTGCGACACGCGCACGGTTGCCGTGTTGATCGAATGGGCGAGCGCGTCGGTATAGGTCATGACGCCGGAAAAGCCCGGCTCGTAGTTCTTGGGGCACCAGTCGCCCGAGCCCTTGACGAAGATGCAGACCGGCGCGTCGTCGACAAGGCTGTTTTCCGTGTCGCCCAGATCGAGGGCCGCGGCATAGACGAAGGGCTTGAAGGTCGATCCGGGCTGGCGCCTGGCCTGCGTCGCGCGGTTGAAGGCGCCGGGTGCTGCGGCTTCGCGGCCCCCGACCATTGCGCGCACCGCGCCGTCGGCCGACATGACGACCACCGCCGCCTCGACCTTCGATCCGTCCTTCAGCTTGGTGGAAAAGACCGCGTTCACCCCGTCTTCGGCCTTCTTCTGCAGGGCCGGGTCGAGCGTGGTGTCGATCACCACATCCTCGGTCGTGTTCTTGGTCAGGAAGTCGGGCGCCGAATCCATCAGCCAGTCGGCGAAATAGCCCCCGTCCTTCTGCGCGGCCGCCTGCGACAGCCGGGCGGGATTGGCCATCGCCTCCTGATACTGCGCGTCGGTGATGTAGCGCTGTTCGTGCATCAGCCCCAGAACGACGCCCGCCCGGTTCTGCGCCCGTTCAAGGTTGTTCGTCGGCGCGAACTGCGACGGCGCCTTCAGAAGCCCCGCCAGCATCGCCGCCTCGGCCGGGCTCACATCCGCCGCGGACTTGCCGAAGTAGCGCTGGCTCGCCGCCTCGAACCCCCGAGCGCCGGCACCCAGGTAGGCGCGGTTGAGGTAGAGCGTCAGCACGTCCTTCTTGCCATACTTGGCCTCGAGCGCGAAGGCGTAGGGAATCTCCTTCAACTTGCGCTTCAGCCCGCCTGACCGGCAGTCGTCCTCGTAGGCGCTTTCGCTTTTCCAGGTCGCCGGATCGAACGGCACGCCCAGGCATAGAAGCTTCGCCAGCTGCTGGGTGATGGTCGAGCCGCCGTTCCCCTGGAACGGCCCCCGCCCCTCGCGCATGTTGATGGCGATCGCGGACAGGATGCCGCGCGGGCTGACGGCGAAATGCTTGTAATAGTGCTTGTCCTCGGTCGCGATGATCGCATTCACGAGGTTGGGCGAGGCGGTGTCGGCGGTGATGAGGCCGAAGGTTTCGCCCCGCCAGGCAAAGACCTTGCCGTCGCGGTCCATAAGCGTGACCGACCCGCGCGCACGGGCGTCGATCAGCTTCTCGATCGGCGGCAGGGTCGAGTAGTAGTAGGCGCTCGCCGCGAACAGGACAAGCGCAACCAGCACGGCGACCCGGATGCCGATGCCCCAGACCAGCCGCCAGATCATGCCGAAGATTGCGCCGAAAAAGCCAAGGATGGTAAGGCGCCGCCGGCCGCCACCGTCACCCCGGCGCGACTTCTTGCGCGGGCGCTTTGGCGGCGGACTGCCGCCGGACCGGGGTTCGGGCGCCGCGCCATAGCGCCGGTCCGCCACAAGGGGTGCTTCTTTGGCGCGTTTGCCCGCCATATGTCTGACCTATAGGTTTTTCGGGTCTGCCTCGGTGCCGATCCTACCGCGCTTTGCCGACAATATCGAGTAGGCCCGCGCCCCCGGTTCCCAACCCTTTGCCCAACCCTTTGCAAACCGCCCAAAAGTCAGGCGTTTGCGCCCGGCAAACGGGCAGTTTCCCGCCAGCCGGCCCATCGGACGCCGCGCTGCGGCATCCGGGGCTTGAGCGTAAGGCGTCCGGCCGCCTTCCTGCCACGGAAGACAGCCAGAGGACCGACCGATGCAACGCCGCGCCGCCCTTGCCATCCCCCCGTTTCTCGCCGCCCTTCCGGCCGGCGCCGCCGACCTGATCCGCGCACCGGACGCGGGGCAGATGGCCTCCATGGTGTCCAAGGGCGACACCGCCTGGATGATGGTCAGCGCGGCCCTGGTCCTGATGATGGCGGTCCCGGCGCTCGGTCTCTTCTACGGGGGGCTTGTGCGCACCAAGAACATGCTGAGCCTCCTGATGCAGGTCTTCATGATCGTGGCGCTCTGCGCGATCCTGTGGATTGCGGTGGGCTACAGCCTGGCCTTCACCTCCGGCAATCCGCTGATCGGCGGCCTGTCGAAGGCCTTCCTGATGGGCGTCGGCCCCGGATCTGCTGCCGCGACCTTTTCGAACAACGTCTATATCCCGGAATATGCCTTCGTGGCCTTCCAGATGACCTTCGCCTGCATCGCGCCCGGCCTGATCGTCGGCGGCCTGGCCGAGCGGGTCCGCTTCTGGCCGCTGATGCTCTTCGCGGGCCTGTGGCTTCTCTTGGCCTATGTGCCGATGGCCCATATGGTCTGGTATTGGTCGGGCCCGGACTTCCTGCCCGACGCGCCGGGCGACGCGGGCCTGATCTGGGGCTGGGGCGGGCTCGATTTCGCGGGCGGCACCGTCGTCCATATCAACGCCGGCATCGCCGGGCTGGTGGGCGCCATCGTCATCGGCAAGCGCATCGGCTACGGGCGCGAGAACATGGCGCCGCACAGCCTGACCTTCACGCTGGTCGGCGCGGCCCTGCTCTGGGTGGGCTGGATCGGCTTCAACGCGGGCTCCACGCTTGAGGCGAACGGGATCGCGGCGCTGGCGCTTCTGAATACCATCGTCGCGACCGGCGCGGCGGCGCTCAGCTGGTCGCTTCTGGAACAGGCGCTTCATGGCCGCCCCTCGCTCCTGGGCGCGGTATCAGGGGCCATCGCAGGGCTCGTCGCGGTGACGCCTGCCGCCGGTCTTGCCAGCCCGGTCGGCGCTGTGGCCCTAGGCCTTGTCGTCTCGCCGGTCTGCTACATCGCTGTCAGCCGGGTCAAGGCGCGGCTTGGCTATGACGACAGCCTTGACGCCTTCGGCATCCACGGCGTCGGCGGCATCATCGGCGCGCTTGGCACCGCAATCGTCGCCGACCCGGCGCTCGGCGGGCAGGGGGTCATGGACTACACCCAGTTTCCGGCCGTGGCCGCACCCTATGACATGGCCGCGCAACTCGGCGTGCAGGCGGCGGCGGTCATCCTGACCATCGTCTGGTCCGGGGGCGTGTCCTGGGTCCTGTTCGCGGGCTTGCAGGCGACCTGCGGCCTGCGCCCGTCAAGCGATGACGAACGCCAGGGCCTCGACCAGACCGCCCACGGCGAAAGCGCCTACAACTTCTGACAGGTCAGATGCCGACCGCGATCATCGCGCGGGCCAGGATCGGCACGGTCGCCGCATTCAGCCCCGCGACATTCATCCGCCCGTCGCTGACGATGTAGATGCCATGGTCGCGCCTCAGCGCCTCGATCTGGCCGGGCGTCGCGGGCAGGCGCGAGAACATGCCCCGGTGCTGGGCCAGGTAGGCGAAGCGGTCGGACCCGGCGATCTGGCGAAGCTCGGCCGCCAGCGCCTCGCGGAGCGACAGCATCGTGGTGCGGATCTGGTCCAGTTCGGCCCGCCAGTCGGCCGCCAGGTCCGCGTCGCCCAGGATGGTCGACACGATCCGCGCGCCATGGTCGGGCGGGAAGGAATGGCTCGAGCGGTTCAGGTAGACCAGGTTCGCCTGCGTCACGGCGGCAAGCGCGGGCGCGCTGACCCCGATCAGAAGCCCCGTCCGCTCGCGGTAGATGCCGAAATTCTTGCTGCACGAGGCGGCGATCAGCAGTTCCGGCAGCGCAGCCGCCAGAAGCCGCGTCGCGGCCGCATCATCCTCCAGCCCGTCGCCGAAGCCCTGATAGGCCAGATCGACGATCACCATCGCCCCCCGCTCGCGCAGAAGTGCTGCAATGTCGGCCCAGTCGGCCAGCGTCGGGTTGATGCCGGTGGGGTTGTGGCAGCAGCCATGCAGCAGCACCGTGTCGCCCGGCCGGACCGCACCCAGATCGGCCAGCATCCCCGCCCGGTCGAACCCCGTGCCGTCGGCGTCGACATAGCGATAGGGCCGCACCTGTGCGCCCAGATGCGCAAGGATCGTCAGGTGGTTCGGCCAGGTCGGATTGCTGACCCAGACCGCGCCCTCTGGCGAAGTGCGGGTCACAAGCTCGAACGCCTGGCGGAGCGCCCCCGTGCCGCCGGTCGTGGCGACGGCGGACAGGCGCGCAGGGTCGATGTCGGGCCCAAGGATCATCGCCGACAGCGCCTTGGTGAAGGCCGGCTCGCCCGCAAGGCTCGTGTAGGTCTTGGTGACCTCGGCGCCAAGCATCCGCGCCTCTGCCGCGCGGACGGCCCGCAGGATCGGCGTCTGGCCGGACGCATCCTTGTAGACGCCGACGCCCAGGTCGATCTTGCCCGGCCGCTCGTCGGCGCGGTACTGCGCGAGAAGCGACAGGATCGTGTCGGGCGCCTGCGGCTTCAGGTCCTGGAACATGGGTTCAGCCCTTCTCGACCTTCAGGTCGCCATACATGCCCCATTCTGCCCAGGACCCGTCGTAAAGCGAATGGTCCTTCTTGCCGATCCGTTCGAGAGCAAGGCTCAGGATCGCGGCCGACACGCCCGAGCCGCAGGTGGTGATAGCGGGCTTCTTCAGGTCGACCCCTGCCGCCTCGAACACCCCCCGCAGCGCCGCCGGAACCTTCATCGTGCCGTCCGCGTTCTGCAGCGTCTTGAAGGGCACGTTGAGCGCGCCGGGAATATGGCCCGAGCGCAGGCCGGGGCGCGGCTCTGGCTCGTCGCCCTTGAACCGGCCGGGCGAGCGCGCGTCGATGATCGCATGATCGCCAAGCTTCGCCGCAGCCGCGACCTGCGTCACATCGCGCACCAGATGGTGCTGGCGCTGGATCGTCATGTGCCGGTCGCGCACGATCGGCGGCATATCCTCGACCGGGCGTCCCTCGGCCAGCCATTTCGGAAAGCCGCCGTCCAGGACCGCGACATCGCTCTTGCCCATCAGCCGGAAGGTCCACCAGACCCGTGCCGCAGAGAAAAGGCCCGCCCCGTCATAGACCACCACCTGATGCCCGTCGCCGATGCCCATCGCCCGCATCCGGCTGATGAACATCTCTGGCGGAGGCGCCATGTGCGGCAGGCCGGACCGCGTGTCGGCGATGGCGTCGATGTCGAAGAAGCGCGCGCCGAGGATGTGGGCGCGCTCATACTCGGCGCGCGGATCGCGGCCCGCGTCCGGCAGATACCAGGACGCATCGAGGATGCGCAGGTCCGGGTCCTTCAGATGCGCCTCGAGCCAGTCGGTCGACACCAGCGTTTTCGGATCATCGCTTGCCATGCCGTCCTCCCTTGGCGCTCCCCCCGAGCTATAGGCGGCTGCTGCGGCCCGTGGCAAGGGCCGCGGCAAGGGTGGCGGCAAGTGCGGTGGACGCAGAGTGGGACTTGCACGGGCGTCGAGCCGACGCCACATTCGTCGGGCACCGAGGGCAGGAAGAACGGAATGGCGAAAGACCTCTACAGCGTGCTTGGCGTGGCAAGGACCGCGAGCGAGGACGAGATCAAGAAAGCCTACCGCAAGCTTGCCAAGGACCTGCACCCCGACCTGCGGCCCGGCGACAAGGCGGCCGAAGAGCGGTTCAAGGAGGTGTCGGCGGCCTACGACCTTCTGCGCGACGCCGAAAAGCGCGGCCGCTACGACCGGGGAGAGATCGACGCCACGGGCCAGGAAACCCCGCAGCGCAACTATTACCGCGATTATGCCGAAGGCCCGCAAGGCGGCGGTGGCGGCTTCGGCGGCGGCCAGCGTGGCCGCGGCGGGTTCGAGGGCTTCGAGGGGTTCCGCGGCTTTTCCGGCGCCGAGGGCGGACAGGGCTTTTCGGACGAGGACATTTTCGCCGACCTCTTCGGTTCGCGGGGCGGTGGCCGCTCGCAGGGCAGGGCCCGTTCCGCCGGTGGCCGGGGCGAGGAGGGCTACGACCTGCGCGGGCCCGACAACCGCTATACGATGGAGGTCGACTTCCTGACCGCCGCGCGCGGTGGCAAGACCCAGATCACCCTGCCCGATGGCGCGTCGCTCGACCTGACGATCCCCGAAGGCGCGCGCGACGGCCAGACGCTGCGCCTGCGCGGCAAGGGCGGTCCGGGCTACGGCAAGGGCGGCCCCGGCGACGCCTATGTCACCCTGACCGTCGGCACCAACGACACCTTCCGGCGCGAGGGCGACGACATCGTCATCACCCTGCCGATCTCGATTTCCGAGGCGATCCTCGGCGGCAAGGTCGAGACGCCGACCATCGACGGCCCCGTTGCGCTGAAGATCCCGGCCGGCGCGACGACGGGGCAGGTGCTGCGCCTGCGCGGTCGCGGCGTTCTGGGCAAGGACGGCAGCAAGGGCGACGAGCGGGTCGAGCTGAAGGTCGTCATGCCGCGCGAGATCGACCCCGAGCTTCGGGACTTCATGGAAGGCTGGGCCGGGCGCCACGCCTACGACCCGCGCAAGGGCAGTCAGTGAGGGGGGACCAGACATGAGCCGCATCTATTCCCGCACCGAGATCGTCACCGTCGTCCGGCACCTGACCGAAGACCGGCTCGACCGCTTCATCGCCGCCGAGGCGCTGGAGCCGACCCACGCAGACGGCTTCGACGAGGTCGAACGCGCCCGCATCACGCTTCTGTGCGAACTGTCGGACGATTTCGACGTTCCCGACCAGGCGCTCGCCATGGTCATGAGCCTGGTCGACCAGTTGCACGGCACGCGCGGCTCGCTCCTGCGTCTCGCAAGGGCCCTGGCCGAAGAGCCGCAAGAGGTCCGCGACCGGATCGGCGGCCGGCTGCGCTAGGGCGGGCCGCCCGCCGGTCATTTCTTTACCTTTTTGGTTCGGGTGGCAGGGGCCGTCGACCCTGCCATGCGGAGGCCTCGCCACTTGTCCCGGCCGGTGGCCCAAAGGCCATCGGCCAGTGCCCGCCCCGCCCATGGCGGGCGCTCCCGCGCCCACCGGGGCAGGCGCAGGCCTTCGTAGGTGAATGACACAGACGGTCCAGCGGCACCGCTTCGCAGCGGTAGGGGGAAACGCAATGCGTTTCCCGATCCCCCCGGCCCGGCCTGCGCCAGGCCCCCCGACCCCTCAGCCCTGCTTCAAGAGCCGTTCCTTCTGCCGGTTCCAGTCGCGCTTGGCGTCCGTTTCGCGCTTGTCGGCCAGCTTCTTGCCCTTGGCGACGCCGATCTTCAGCTTCACCCGGCCCTTCTCGTTGAAATAGAGCGTCAAGGGCACCAGCGTCATCCCCTCGCGCCCGACCGCCTGCCAGAGCCGCGCCAGCTCGCGCCGCGACACCAGAAGCTTGCGCTTGCGCCGCTCCTCATGGCCGAAGACGCCGGCCTGCAGGTAGGTGGCGATATGGGCGTTGATGAGCCACAGCTCGCCCCCCTCGACCGAGGCATAGCTTTCCGCGATGTTCGACTGGCCGGTCCTGAGCGACTTGACCTCGGACCCGGTCAGCATGATCCCGCATTCGAGGTCGCTCTCGATGAAATAATCGAACCGCGCCCGGCGGTTTTCGGCGATCAGCCTGGAGTTGGGGTCGGATTTCTGCACCATGGTCGGTCAGAGATAGGCGCTCGGACCGCCCCTGTCCAGCCGCGAGCGGGGCGGTTGGTGGCGGCGCCAGCCGCGATAATGCCGCGCGCATAGGCGCAGGACCGCAGGCCACCCAACCGCTGCGGGCGGACGGCCCTTCCCGACGCGCGGTGATGCGGGAAGTCCACTGGCCGTCTGCCCTCGCCATGT
Organism: uncultured Paracoccaceae bacterium; assembly: GCA_945952025.1. Taxonomy (GTDB): domain Bacteria; phylum Pseudomonadota; class Alphaproteobacteria; order Rhodobacterales; family Rhodobacteraceae; genus TMP-24. Next base: position 52,866 of record CAMFGW010000001.1, on the reverse strand, counting down.
CCGAACTCTTCACCCCATGAACTCCCGTCGGCCTGTCGGCCCCCCGACGGTTGCCGGCTAGACGGCGGCCCGGCAGCCCATCGCCCGCCCCTCAGCTCCGTCGAGCTCCGCCTGCGGCCTCGCGCGCGATCTCGGCCAGCGCCGAGACGCGGCCGAAGGACCGTGCGGCGACCTGCCGGCGGGCCTGCCAGGCCTCGGTCAGCCGCGCGATGTCCTCTTCGGTTCGCGTCAGGCCCCGCATCACCGCGACCGTATGACGGTCGAGCGTGGCGAACCCCGCGACCTGTGCTGCAGCCGGCTCCGACGCAACCACTCCGGGCGCGCTGTCATCATCGGCGCCGCGCACCACCCCAGCCACCACCCGGACCCGCGCCTCCGCCAGCCCCTCGATCAGCCCGCGCCGCCGCGCCTCGGCCCCTTGCCGGGCGGCAGCGATGGCCGCGAGTTCCGCCAGATCCCGGTCGCTCACGAGCCGCGCGAGCTCCGCGAGTTGCCTCAGATCCTTCGCCTGTCTGCTCATCGCCTGTCCTTTCTGCCCCCGGCCGCCTCAGAACCCGCGCGCCCGCACCTGCGCCCGCATCTTCTCGGCATAGCGGATCGCGGCGGCGACGGCGGCATACTGGTCGCGCCCGATCTCGCGACCGATCTCGACAGTCGCATGAAGGCTGCGCGCGGTCGGCGGGTCGGACCGGATCGGAATGCCGTGGACCGCCGCCCGTTCGCGGATGCGCGCCGCGACCGCGTCGGTCCCCTTGGCGACGCAGACCGGCGCGCGGCCAGTGCCCCGCGCCCAGCGAAGCGCAACCGCATAGTGCGTCGGGTTGACGATGACCACGTCGGCCTTCGCCACGTCCGCAAGCATCCGGTTCATGGCGATCGCCCGCGCCCGTGCCCGCCGCTCGCCCTTCATGTGCGGATCGCCCTCGGCCTCTCGGAATTCTTCCTTCAGTTCCTGGTGGCTCATGCGGTTGCGGCGGCGGAAGTCGAAGAACTGCCAGAGGTAGTCGATGGCACCGAACGCGAGCGCCAGCCCCGCCGCCAGGATCAGGAAGCGGCCAAGGACCACGACCGGCACCGCCGCCGCCGGCCTCCCGTCGATCCGCCCGGCCAGAAGCAACTCCGGCAGGCTCGTCGCGATGAACCAGCCCGCAAGCGCGGCGGTCGCCACGAGTTTCGCGACGTTCTTGGCAAATTCCACCATCCCCTGCCGCCCGAACCGGCGGCCGGCATTGGCGATCAGGCCCAACCGCTTGAGGTCGGGCTGCAGCTTTTTCGGCGCAAAGACCCAGGCGCGCTGGGCGGCGATCGACAGGGCGGCCGCAAGCGCGGGCACCAGGAAGAAGGGCAGCGTCGGCCAGAGCATCGCAAGGACGGCCCCACCGGCCGCCCCCGTCCGGCCGGGTGCGCCGATCCCCTCGATCAGGCCGGCGGCCGCCCGGCCGAAGGCGGCCAGAAGCCCGGCCCCGGCGAAAAGCGCGACCCCGGCGAAGGCCAGCATCACCATGGCGCCCGTCAGGTCGGCCGACCGCGGCAGGTCGCCCTTGGTGCGGGCATCGTCGAGCTTTTTCTGTGTCGGCTCGTGGTCGCGGCTTTCGTCCTCGCTCATGGGGTCCCTCTCATGGCACGCCCGTGAACGGCCGGGTCAGGAAGCCCTCGAAGGCCGCCGCCCAATGCTGCATCAGGAACGGCAGCGCGACGGCGGCCAGTAAAAGCGCACCGCCCGACAAGAGCGGCGCGCCGATGAACGACAGCATCAGCCCCGGCAGCGCCCGGTTCACGATGCCGAGCGCGAGGTTGTAAAGAAGCCCGATCGCCACGAAGGGCGCCGCGAGCCCGACGGCGAGCGTGAAGGCCTGCGCCACATGGGCGATGGTCCAGTCGGCCAGAAGCCCCGCGCCCGGCAAGGTGCCGGCGGGGATGGCGCCATAGGACAGGATAATCACCTCGACGAAGCGGACGTGCAGCCCGAGCGTCAGCATCAGCCCGAAGGCCGCGAAGGTCAAAAGGTGCGAGAGCGCGGGCGCCGGGTCGCCGCCGGTCGCGAACATCTGGGCGAGCGAGCCCGACTGGGCCGCAAGCTCGCCCGCGATCTCGAGCGCAAAGATGAAGAGCCGGAGCGTGAAGCCGAGCGTCAGGCCGACCGCCGTCTCCGTCAGAAGCAGCGGCAGGTAGCTCGCGGGACCATCGGGCAGGGCGGGCAGCCGGTCCGCGACCGCCGGCGCGACGATGGCGGTGATGGCGAACGCACCGACCAGCCGGATGCGCGCCGGAATCATCCGCTCGCCAAACCCCGGCAGAAGCGCCATGATCGCCCCCACCCTCAGGAAGGCCAGCCCATAGGTCGCGACCCCCGTGCGAAAGGCGGCAAGGACCCAGGCCATCAGGTCGGCCATCGGCCCGGTCATGCCGCGACCACGCCGATGATGGCGGGGCGCGCCTCGGTCCCGAGCTCGTCGAACGACAGGACCGGCGTCTGCATCCCCTTGGCCGCGAGGGCCGCATGCAGGAACCGCCGCCGCCGGCTCGAGGTCACGAGCGCCGGGAAAAGCCCCCGCTCGCCGCTTCGTGCCACCTTTTCGGCAATCGTGCCGGTGAGCCGGTTGAAAAGGTCGGGCGGCAGCGCCACATCGCCGCCTCCCCGCTCCCCCTCGACCTGCCAGGCGCGGAACGTGTCCTCCCACTCCGGCGCGAGTTGCAGAAGCGGCACCGACCCGTCCGGCCGGCGCAGGTCGGCGACCAGCTGGAACCCGAGCCGCCGCCGCACATGTTCGCAGACCGCCTCGGGCGGCCCGAGCCCGCGCCCCTCGGCGATCGCCTCGAGGATCAGGGGCAGGTTCCGGATCGACACGCGCTCGTCCAGCAAATGCCGCAGGACCGGTAGAAGCAGGTCGACCGGCACCTTTTCGGGGATCAGCTCCTCGATCAGCTTGCGGTTCGCCTCGGCCCGGATCGGATCGCTGAGGTTCACCGTCTCGGCCAGAAGGCGCCGCAGCGCCTTCAGGGTCAAAAGCCGGGCGAAGTTGCGCTTCACCACCTCCAGGAGGTGCGTCGCGAGGACCTCGGCGGGTGCGACGACCGTGGCGCCGGCCAGCACCGCCTCTTCCTGCTGGACGCGCGAAATCCAGCGCGCCGGCGCACCATAGACCGGCTCCTTCACATCACCACCGGGCGGGATCGCCACGGCATCGCCGCCCAGAAGCGCCAGCACCTGGTCTGGGTAAAGCCGGTCCGCGGCCTGTTCGACGCCCTGGATGCGGATGCGGTACATCCCCTCGGCCAGGGTCGCATCGTCGGTCAGTCGGATCTCGGGCAGGATCAGCCCGTAGCCGGTTGCGATATGGGCGCGCATGTTGGCGATCCGCGCGTCGAGCCCGGTCGCGGGGTCAAGGACCATGCTCACAAGTTCGGGGCTGAACTCGACATGGATGTCGTCGATGTCGAGCATGTCGCCCATCGACCGCGCCCGGGGCGGCTCGACCAGCGCAACACCCGTCATCTCGGCGGCGGCCTCGGTCGCTTGCGTGCGGCGGCGCATCCAGGCCGCGCCCCCCAGAAGGGCGGCGCCGATCATGAAGGGCACGAAGGGCAAGCCCGGCACCAGCGCGAAGAGCGCCATCAGCACCGCGACCGTGCCAAGCGCCGCCGGATGCTGGCCGAGCTGGCGCAGGATGTCCTTGTCGGCCGCCCCCTTCGTCCCGCCCCGCGACAGCAGCAGCGCCGAGGCGATCGAGATGATGACTGCCGGTATCTGGCTCACCAGCCCGTCGCCCACGGTCAGGATCGCATAGGTTTCAAGCGCGCGGCCCGCAGGCATGCCATGGACGCCGATCCCGATCGACAGGCCCACGACCAGGTTCAGAAGCGTGATCAGAAGCCCCGCGACCGCATCGCCCTTCACGAACTTCGACGCCCCGTCGAGTGAGCCGAAAAAGGTGGTCTCCGCCTGCTCGCGCTCGCGCCGCGCCCGCGCCTCGGCATGGTCGATCGCGCCCGCGTTCATGTCGGCGTCGATCGCCATCTGCCGCCCCGGCATCCCGTCGAGAGCAAAGCGCGCGCCGACCTCGGCCATGCGGCCGGCCCCCTTGGTGATGACGATGAAGTTGACGATCAGCAGGACGCCGAAGACCACGAGCCCGATCAGGACCGAGCCCGACATGATGAACATGGCAAAGCCCTCGATCACCTTGCCGGCGGCCTGCGTGCCCGTGTGCCCCTGCCCGATGATGAGCTTCGTCGACGAGACGTTGAGCGCGAGCCTGAGCATCAGCGAGGCCAGGAGGATGGTCGGGAACGAGGAAAAATCGAGCGGCCGTTCGATGAAGAGCGTGAGCGTGAAGATCAGGATCGCGATCGCGAACGAGGCCGCGAGCCCGGCATCGAGGATCCAGGCCGGCATCGGCAGGATCATCATGGCGATGATCGCCATCATGGCGAGCGCCAGGAGCACCGTCGGATGAAAGAGCGAAAGCGCGCGCGGGGTCATGGCGAGGGCAGGTTCGGAAGCGGCGAAGGCGCGCCTGCCGGGGAAGGGGTGTCAAGGAAGGCGTCAAGGCCGGTGCCGCCGGGAAAGAGGGCTGACAGGGCGGCTGGTGCGGGGCGGGCAGACGCGGGGGCGGGAGCGTCAGGCGCCGGGTTGGCCGCGTCGGACACGACGGGCTGGGGCTGGTCGCTCACGAATGCGCCCGCCGCCCGCGCGGGCTCGAAAAGCGCCGCTACCTCATTGTTGTCGAGCGGGACGACCGAGCCGATCCCGGCCCCGCCGCCGGCCATCAGCAGGGGAAACCGGTTCGGCTGCGTCACTGCAGGCGCCCCCCAGTCGCCGGCGACCGACATCCCGTCCGACATCCCGTCCGACATCCCTTCCGGCGACCCGCCGTAGGACGCAAGCGCCAGCCCTGGCACCATCGGCACCTCGCCACCGTTCCGGTTCAGGAAATCGGCCCTCAGCCGCGAGAAGCGCGCGGCATAGGGCGTGGCAAAGACCGGGTTCAGCGAATGATAGGCCCCCGCCGCCGCCTCCCACGAGCCCCTCTCGGCGTAGAGCGCGCGCAGGAACCGCGCTGCATAGATGGCGTTCGAGGTCGGGTCGAACATCTGTTCGATCGAGGCGAAGTTCTGCCCGTGCCAGCGATAGTTGATCTGCAGGCAGCCCACGTCGAAACTGCGCGCCCCCCGATCGAACTCACGCCGCGCATAGGCGAGCGCCTCGTCCGGCCCGTCGAACCAGACGCCCTTGCCCTCCATGTTTACCGTCCAGGGCCAGGCGCGGAACCCGCCAGCCCCCTTCCGCCCCGATTCGTTCAGCGCGATCGCGCTCAGGACGGACAGCGGCACCTGCTCGCGGTCGGAGGCAAAGCGGATCGCCTCTTCGCAAAGTGACGAAGGGTCGGCGATGGTCCGGGTCGCTCGGGCGGCCGGAGCAAAGATGAGCGCCATGGCCAACGCGACGAGGATGAGGCGCCCGGCCCGGGGGGTGAGGACCGCCAGGTCGTGGCGACCGAACCTTGGGACATTGCGCGAGCCGCACGGGCACGGTGGCGAACGACCTTGTTGCCCATGGCCCGGACCGCTTGACCCGGGCAAGCCGCCGCCATGCCCGTCACGCGATCTGTCCGCGATGTCGCTGGCCATTCTGACCGCTCCCCTGTTTCCTGGCCTCGGACGTTAGGGCGAGAGGGTTGAAAAAGGGTTAGCGCCCGAACCACATCACGGTCCTTGGACCGGCGGCGCACCTGGACGCTATGGCGCCCCGGCTCCGGCGCGACCCCGTGCGGCTTCCGCCCTGCAAGGCCTGATGCACCTCACGGTCCGGCCGGTTTCGGCGCGGCGGTTGATGGTGCAGGCGTCGTTGCGGATGTGGTCGAAGCCCCGTCCAGGTCCAGCAATTGACCCAGCGCGGTCCGCGCCCGCGCGCTGTCGTCGATCAGCGCCTTGCTGGCGGCAAGCGTTACCGCTTCGTCAGCCGCACCGGCCGACGGCGCCGCCCCGGCCAGCCCCAGCGCATCGACCGCCTCCTTCAGCCGGTGCGAGCCTGCGGCCGCCTCCGCCCAGTTTCCGGCCTGCCAGTCCGCCGCCGCCGCGCCCTCGCTGTCGCCCAGCGCCTGAAGGATCGGCGCGGCCTGGTCAACCTCACCCGTCGCGATCAGCACCCCGGCCCGCAGCCGCGCGGCCGCATGTCGGTCCGAGGGGCTGGCGTCCGCCCCGATGCCATCGAGGCTCGCAAGGGCCGAAGCGCCGTCCCCATCCTGAAGTGCGGCCGCAGCGGCGATCAGCCGCCCGGCCGGGGTCTGCTGCCCCCCCTCGCCAAGAAACGCGAGTCCCGCTGCGGGAAAACCCGCGTCGGACATGCGACGGGCCAGGGCCGACCTTTCGGGTGATGCCGGGGTGAGCGCCTCAAGGGGGCTCGGGGTTGCCAGGCCGAAACGCAGTACGGTCGGATCGTCACCCTTGTCCGCCAGGATCCAGGCAAAGGCCGCGATCATGCCGCCGTCCGGGCCACTGTCCGGCTCGCCGGCGCCGCTCATTTTCAACCGCGCATAGGCTCCGTCGAAATCGCCGCGCAGCGCAAGGGCCAGTCCTAGCGCCCGACCGAGGGACTGCCCTTCCGGCGTGCCCCGGCGTTCGGTCGTCAGGGCGGTCAGGGCCGTGAAATCGCTGTCGCCCATCGGCTCGTGGCGCCGGTTCGCCTCGTCCGCGAGCCGCAGGATCGCCGCGTCGGCCAGGGGGTCCGACCCCTGCGCCACCGCTTCGAGATCCACCCGCGCCGCCTCCTGCGCGCTCGATGCCGACGCCGGTTGCCCCGGCACCGCGGTCAATGCGCGCTCGGCATCCATCAGGCTGACTAGCCGCGGATCGGCAGTGTGGTCGCGGGCAAGGGCATTGCGGACGGCCCTAGCGGCTTCGGTCGCGCCGACGTCGGTGAGGCGCAGCGCAAGGCGGCGCGCGAGCAGCGATCGCACCGGCAGGGGCAGGGCCGAAAAGGCCCGCACGACGGCCGACGTGTCGACAAACTTGACCGAGGCCGAATCCGGAGCGGCCAGAAAGGCCCAGAGCGCCACTGCGGTCTCGCAGTCGTGAAGGCCGTTCAGCGGGCTCGAGGCGGGGACTGGCTCGTCCTCCATGACCCGGCCCATATCGGCCAGAAGGCGCGCGTCGGGCACTTCGACCGGGAAGGACTGCACCATCTGCCGCGCCTCCGCGCCCATGCCGAACGCAAGATAAAGCCGCGCGAGCCGACCGATGCCCTCAGGCTCTGCCCGGTCGAACTCGCCGACGAGGGCCGCCCGCGCATCGGCGATCTGGTCGGCCGGCGGTCGGCCGTCCGACCAGGTGGACAGGGCAAGCCGATCGTCGGTCGGGCAGGCATTGCCGGCTGCCGTGACTGCAGACGCGGCCTGCCGCGCAGGGGTGTCGCGGTCGAGGCTCGTCTCGATGCGGAAGCCGGCGACCGGATCCTCCGCCGGCGGCGGGTCGGGCTCTGACACCGGTGGTTGCTCCGTTGCCGTACGGTGGGCCCGGGCGGCGGTCGTCGGGGGCGGGTTGGCCAGCTCGACGAAACCTTGCGATGCCGCCCGGCTCAATTGACGAAAGAGATCGACCTCGGCCGCCTGGGCCGTCGCAGTCGGCAGGTTCGGCAAGGGGGATCCGGGCAACACCGACACCGAGGGCGCCGCATCGAAGGTCGCGGGCGCGGCAACCGGCGGCGAGGCCTCGCTGGCAGCTGGTTCATGCGCTGCCGTCGGCAGCGCCCCTGTGCCCTCAATTGGCGGCGCGGCTGACCCGTGGGCGCGGCCGCGGAAGTTCTCGGGCGCAAAGGGTGAGGGCAGGTCAGCCACGGGCAGGTCGCCCTGCGTCGGCAAGGGGTCTGGCAGCCTGGCATAGGCAACCGCAGGCGCCAATGGCTGGGCCTGACCGCCCGAAAACGCGGAAGCACTTCCTGCGGCTGCCGGGGGCGCAGAGGTCGCGTCTTCGGGCATTGTGGCTGGAGCTGCCGCCTCTTCAGCGGCGAGCGGTTTTTCGAACGGGCCGTTTCCGGGCGCCGGGCCATCCGTCACGTCGATGACAATGACGCCGCTCTTCATGGAAAAGGCCCGCACGTGGCAATCGCAGGCCAGCGTTAGCGACAGGCCACGGCCGGTCGGGGTCACCGCAAGGTCCGCGAGCCGGCTTCGCCCGATCTTTTGGTAGGCGCCATCCGTCGAAAAGGCCACATCGGCCCCCGCAATGCGCAACTCATAGCCATCCGCTCGGCGGCCGAGCTGCCAGTCGACCGGCGCGGTGGGCCGCAGGACGATGCGGGTGAAGCCGTCATGCTCGCCCGTCTCGACCGCGATCGGCGCCGCCGCTGCGGGCAAGGCCAGGCCCATCAGGACAGCCACCAGCCAGGACAGGGCCAGCCTCATGCCGCCTCTGCCTTCAGCGCCTTGAGCGACTCCTCAAGCGCGGAGAAACTCGGCCGCATGTGATGGGGCGTGTTCTGCCGACCGACCTCTATGCAGATGTTCGGCGGATGGCGGTGGAGGTTCGCCACCAGCACCTCGCGGATCAGCTTGTGGAAATGGGCGTCCTCCTCGACCACCGACTTGACCTTGGCGGCGAAGGGGCCGACGAGGCCGTAGGCCATGAAGACACCCATGAACGTCCCGACCAGCGCCGAGCCGATCATTCCGCCCAGGATCTCCGGCGGCTGGTCGATAGACCCCATGGTCTTGATGACGCCCAGAACGGCCGCGACGATCCCAAGCGCGGGCATGCCGTCGGCGATTGACTGCAGCGCATGGCTGGAATGGAGCGCATGGTGAAGGTTCGCCTCGAGCTGCTTTTCCAGGACCTCTTCGACCTGGTGGGGGTCGTCATAGTTCATCGAGGCCGCGCGCATCGTGTCGGTGATCAGATCGACCGCATCATGGTCCTTCTGGATCTTCGGATACTTGCCGAAGATCGACGAGCCGTCGGGATTTTCGATATGTTCCTCAACCGCGACCGGGTTCGATTTCGCGAGCCGGATCAGCTCGAAAAGCAGGCACAGAAGGTCGCGGTAGTCCTGCGGCTTCCATTTCGTGCCCTTGAAGACCTTGCCGATGTCGCGCAGCGTCTGCTTGACCGAGGCCATGTCGTTCGAAAGGACGAAGGCCCCCGCCGCAGCACCGCCGATCATGATCATTTCCCAGGGCAGCGCCTCCAGGACGATGCCGAGCTTGCCGCCGTGGAGCGTGTAGCCCCCGAAGACCATGATGAAGATGATTGCGATGCCGACAAATCCGATCATCGCGTCCCCCTTTCGTCTGCCAATCCACATCCCGCCCGAATCTCTGGCGGACGCTGCCCCGGGGCCGAGAGTGGCGCGGGGGTGTTAAGAAACCGTCTCTGCCAACCGCCCTTCGGACCCCTCAGCTTTTGGGCGCGAGCGCATTGCGCCCCGCCAGATGGGCCGTGATCGCATAGGCCTTGGCGGGGTCGAGCCCGGCCAGGACCGCCCCGGCAGCCTCTGGCCGCATCTTGGCCAGGAAGCCGGCGGCGAACTCGGGGTCCATTTCGGCAAAGAGCCGCGCGGCGTCCTTGGGCTTCATCGCCTCGTAGACGCTCACCAGGCGGGTGACATCCTTGTCGGCCGCCTGGTCGGCAATCGCGACCGTCGCCGCGAGCTTCTGTTCCGCCTCGGTCAAGGCAGCGATCCTCCGTTCGATCTCGGACCGGGCCAGCGCCTGGGACTGTTCGCGTTCGGCGGCCTTGGCCTCTGCCTCCTTCAGCTTCGCCTCGCGCGCCTGAAGCGCGGCCAGAAGCTCGGCGCTGCCGGTCGCCGCGTCGCAGGCTGCGCCCGTGGCGGGGGTCGTGTCCGACGGCGTGCCCCCTTTAGGGGCCGGGACAGTCGCTTCGGCCATCGCCTGGCCGACCCCGTTTCCGAAGCGCAGCGCGCCCGACAGCGCGAGGAAGGTGGCGAGCATCAGAAGGCCCTTCTGCCGCGCGCGAACCCGGGGGGCTGCGGCCGGGCGCCGGACAAATGCGGGAAGGCCCATCACGCGACCTCGGCCGGGGCGCGGCGGGCCGACGCATGGCGCACCACGCTTGGCCTGCGCCGCTCGGCCCCCGGCGCCTCTGGCAGGTCATGGAGGGACGCGAGCAGCAGTTCGAGCTGCCGCGCCGCAGCTTCCGCCCGATCGGTCAGCCCGGTCAGCGCATTGTGCGATGCCCCGGCGGTGGTCTGCGCCGCCTGAAGCGCCTTCGTCATGTCGTCGACCTGCGCCGACAGGACCGCGATCGCGCCGCCCATGCCGCCTTCAAGCCCGTTCAGCGCCTGAAGGCGGCGCGACAGGATCAGGCAGTAAAAGCCGGCCCCGAGGGCGCCCGCGCCCATCAGCAGATTGATGATCATCTCCATCTCACACGTCCCGTCCTAGTTGATGACGAATTCACTGATCAGAAGGTCGCGCACCTTCTGGCCGCCGGCGACAAGCTGCACGCGCCGCAGCATCTGCGCGCGCAGCCGCACGAGCGCGTTGCGGTCCGACAGTTCCTGCGTGTCGACCGCGCGCAGATAGCCGTTCAGCACATCGACGACGCGCGGCAGAAGGAGGGTGACCTCCTCGGTCGCGGCCTTCTCGACTTCGAGCTGTGCCGTGAAATGCAGGAACCGCCCGCCCGCCTCGGGCCCGAGCGACACGACAAGCGGCTGGATCGGCACGAAGGCGATGTCGGCCGGAGCCTTCTCACCCTCTGCCGCGGATGATTCGTTCTTGGCCTCTCCGCCGCCCAGAAGGCCGGAATAGGTCAGGAAAAAGCCGCCCGCGCCGCACAGAATCAGCAGAAGAACGCCGGTAAGCAGCGGTTTTTTCGATTTTTTCTTCGGCGCCTCTGCGGGCTGGTCGGCGCTTGATGCGGTCGCGTCGGACATGTCGGTCGCACTCTCCTTTGAAGGCCGTTTTAGCCGACGCCCACTAACCGATTGTTAAGACCGATCAGCGATGAAGGAGGCGCGGTCAGAAGGCCGTGACGGAGGCACGCGTGCAGAATCTGATCGAGCTCTGGTCCTCGCTCACCCCACGGCGGCGCATCGTGACGGTGCTCGCGACACTCTTGATGTTCGCGGCGGTCTATGGGCTGGCGCAGGTGGCGACGCGGCCCTCGATGGCGCTTCTCTATGCCGGGATCGATGGCCAGCGCGCGGGCGAAGTGCTGGCGGCCCTTGACCAGCAGGGTGCGAAATATGAGGTGCGGGGCCAGGCGATCTATGTCACGTCGGACCAGCGCGACCGGCTCAGGATGGATCTTGCCACGCAGGGCCTGCCCTCGAACTCGGGCGAGGGGTATGAGCTTCTTGATGGCCTGTCGGGCTTCGGCACGACCTCGCAGATGTTCGACGCTGCCTATTGGCGCGCGAAAGAGGGGGAACTTGCCCGCACGATCGCGAGCCTTCCCGGCATGCGCGGCGTGCGAGTCCATATCTCGAACACCGAACCTGCGGGCCTGCAGGCGGCGCCCGAGCCGAAGGCGTCGGTGACGCTCGCGGGTGCCGCGACGGCCATGTCGCCCGACCAGGCGCGCGCGCTGCGGTTTCTGGTGTCCGCCGCCGTCGCGGGCATGAAGCCCGAGGATGTGGCGGTGATTGACGGGCGAGGCCGGCTCGTGCGCCCCGATACGCCCGGACCGGCCGAGGCCGGGGATGACCGCGCCCAGGCGCTCCGCGCCAACGTCCTGCGCCTGCTCGAGGCACGGGTCGGCGCCGGCCACGCGCAGGTCGAACTGTCGGTCGATACCGTGACCGACAGCGAACAGATCACCGAACGCCAGATCGACCCGCAGGGCCGCGTGGCGATTTCCTCTCAGACCGACGAAAAGACCTCGTCCTCGCAGGACCAGGGCGGCGCGGGCGTCACCGTCGCCTCGAACCTGCCCTCGGGCGCGGCCGGCGGAGGCGGCAAGAGCGCCCAGAAGAACGACAGCCAGTCGAGCGAGCGATTGAACTATGACGTGAGCGAGACCCGGCGCGAGGTGGTGAAGGCGCCGGGCGCCGTCCGCCGCCTGACGGTCGCGGTGCTGGTCGACGGGGTCACCACGGCCGACGCGAACGGCCAGACCAAATGGGCGCCGCGCCCCGATGACGAGCTGGGCGCCCTGCGTGAGCTGGTCGCGGCGGCCGTCGGCTTTGATGAAAAGCGCGGCGATGTCCTGACGATCAAGACGCTCGCCTTCGAACCGATCGGCGGCACGGGATCGGGCCCCGCAAGCAGCCTGATCCCGCCCTTTGCCCTTGATGTCATGACCATCATCCAGCTTGGCGTCCTGTCGATCGTGGCGCTGGTCCTTGGGCTTTTCGTGGTGCGCCCCGTGCTGGCCGGTCGTGCCACTACCGCCCAGCCAGCGCCGCGCGCCCTGTCCGGTCCCGGCGCCCTTGTGGCCGTCGAGGCTCCCCTGACCGGCGTGATCGAGGATGCCGACGCCCCCCCGCGCGACCTGCCGCAACCGGCGCGTCGCCCCGCCGCACCCGCCGTTGCGGCCGACGATCCCGTCGCGCGGCTGAGGCGCCTGATGGCCGAGCGCCAGGACGAATCGGTCGAGATCCTGAAGGGCTGGATGGGTGACGTGACCGAGGAGGTCGACTGACGATGCGCCCCGTCACGCTTGAGTATTTCGATGACGGCCAGGCAGGCGGCCCCGACGGTGAAGAAGCGCGGCTCGCGGCCTATGACCAGGGTTATGCGGCCGGCTGGGACGATGCCATCGCGGCGCAAAGCGACGAAATCAGCCGGCTTCGCGCCGATCTGGGCCGCAACCTCTGCACCATGGGCCTGACCTGGCGCGAGGCCCACCGCCATATCCTGACCGCGATCGAGCCGCTCATCGCCGAGATGACCGGCAAGGTCCTGCCGAACGTCGCGCGCGCGGCGCTGGGCGCGGTGATCCTTGATGAACTCCGCCCGCTCGCCGCCCAGCTTTCGGCCGCGCCGTTCTCGATCCGCACAGCGCCGGAGAACGTAGCGCTGGTCGAGCGGCTGATTGCGGATGCGGACTTCCCGCTGACCGTCACGGCCGACGACACTTTCGGCCCCGGCCAGGCTCTTCTGAGGATCGGCCGCAGCGGCGGGACCGACGAAGAGGCACCCGCCGCACCCCAGGAACGGCTCGTCGACCTCGACCGCGCCGTTGCAGCCATCGCCCAGGCAGTCAAGGGCTACTTTCAGCACGAAACCGATGGAGAGGACCCATGAGCGCCCCCGACCAAGCCACGACCAGCGCCGCCGACATGGCGGGCGCCTTCGGCCAGGTACCGATCACCATCACCGTCTCGGTGGGCCGTGCCCGCCCCGCAGTGCGCGACCTTTTGCGCCTGCGCCGCGACGCGGTCCTGACGCTCGACCGGCGGGTCGAGGACCCGGTCGATCTCTACGTCGGCGACCGGCTCATCGCGCGGGGCGAGCTGACCGAGCTTGATGGCGACCAGGCCGGACAGTTGGCCGTGCGCCTGACCGAGGTGGCCGACCTGAAGGAAGGGCTGTGAGGAGGGGTTCGCCGATGGTTTGTCCAACGCGGACGCCCCGAATGGCAGACGTTAGGCCGCTGACGGCGCCAGGCTTGGTCGCCGCGCCCCGCCCCGGTGCCGGCATGGGATTGGCCGCCTTGCTTTTCGCCGCTGCCCTGCTTCTACTCGCCGCGCATCCGGCCCTCGCGCAAGAGGCGCCCCTGCCGCCGACGGCCGGCAGTGTTCCCCTGCAACTCGCCCCCGCCGCACCTGCAGGCTCGCCACTGGCCCTCTCCGCCTCGAGCCTCGGCGGCCAGTCGCTTCTCATCATCGCGGCGGTCACACTTCTGGGCCTTGCACCCGGCCTTGCGGTGATGGTGACCTGCTTTCCCTTCCTCGTGACCGTCCTGTCGATCCTGAGGCAGGCAATCGGTGTTCAGCAGGCGCCCCCGAACATGGTCATCGTCTCGCTGTCGCTGTTCCTGACATGGTTCATCATGGAGCCCGCCTTCCGCGACGCCTGGACCCACGCCGTCCAGCCGCTGTTGGCCGGCCAGATGGCGCCCGGCGATGCGCTCGCCCGCGGCGCGCAGCCCTTCCACGCCTTCATGGCCCACCGCGTCGACCCCAGGACCTACCAGTCGCTCGCGAGCCTGCGCCCCGACACCGCATCCATCGCAGTCGGTGAAGCCGCCTATTCGACCCTGGTCCCCGCCTTCATGCTGAGCGAGATCGCCCGCGCCTTCCAGATTGGCTTCCTGCTCTACCTGCCGTTCCTCGTCATCGACCTTGTCGTCTCGGCCGTCCTGATGTCGATGGGCATGATGATGGTGCCTCCGGCCGTGGTCGCAATGCCCTTCAAGCTCGCCTTCTTCGTGGTGGCGAACGGCTGGACCCTGGTCACGGGCGCGCTGATCCGAAGCTACACCGGTTGAGCCACGGCCCAGCGGCCGCCGCGCGTTCGGCAAGACTAGCGAGCGGCCGATCCCATCGGGCCACCCCCTATTGGCGCAGTTTCGCACCCCGTGGTTTTCAGACAGCGGCGCGTGCAGCCCGCCCGTTACCCTCAGGCGCGACGCGCGATCGCCGACCAGGCCGCCAGCACGATGATCGCCCCCACGACCGAGCCGATAATGCCGGCGCCGTCGCCCGGCCCATACCAGCCCATCGCCCGGCCCAGGAAGTTTGCGACCAGCGCGCCGACGATGCCCAGAATGGTCGTCAGCACGAAGCCCGATGGCTCGCGATTGCCCGGAAAGAGGGCGCGCGCGATAAGACCGGCGACGAACCCGATGATGATTGTCCAGATGATACCCATGGACGGAACCTCCCGATGATTTGCAAGGCGAGGGTAGCCCGGGTTGAATCTCAATGCACGAACGGCTTTTCGGTTCCATCTTGAAACGGAGGGCCTCCCCTCGCGCTGCTGCATTGTGAGCCGGCCCCGAACCGACTTCATCGTCAGCGGCAACATCACGGCCCCGTCACAGGATGATCAGCACTGCTCAGGCATAAAGCGACAACCTGTTGGTCGCCGTGCCCTGCAGCAATGTGAGCGCGGGCGAGGTCGGACTGCTCGTCGCGGCATCCGACCGGAACAGGTACTGGCGGATGAGCTTGTCCATGTTGCGCGGGTCCGAAACGGCAGCCAGGTCGCTCTGCCCCAGAAGCGATTGCGCCTTCGACTTGAGGATCGTCAGCTGGCGGTCGATGTCGATCGACAGGAAGGACGATGGTAGCCCGAAGGCCGTCTGCAGGACCTGCCGCAAGGGAGGCGAGGCGAGCGCACTGTACCAGCGGCCGTTTTCCGTCCCGGGTCGCGCGGCGATCACCCCCAGTTCGCGCTGTGCATTCATGGCGAGCCGCAGCGTTTCATCCTGGGACCCGACGGCCTCTTCGAACCTGCGCTCGCGGAAGGCCGACTGGATCTTGTCGGCAAAATCGGACCTCTGCGTGTTGGGGGTGGCGAAGTCGCCAAAGCCGAACGTCTGGCTGAAGGCCTGATAGCGCTTGTCAGCCAGGCGATTGGTCAGGGACCCCGCGGAAAAGGAGCTGCTTTCAAGGACTTTCTGGATGAAAGCCCGGTTCGGCAGGTCATCGCGAAGCCCGTGGGCCTCGAGCGCGACCCTCAGGAGCCGCCGGTCGCCCATGAGCTGATCCGCCGTCTTCACCTTGCCGATGTTCTCCCGGAAATAGGCCATGTCGCCCTGCAGCGCGCCGTCCTTTTCGAAGGCCGCTTTCTGCGCCGAAAGCGTTCGGTTCAGGAAGGCCCAGCCGGTGATGCCGGAGGCGGGAAGGACGGGCACAAAGCTCATGTCCCGGACGCGGCCATCAGCCGCGCTTCCCGCGGCAGAAGCGTCCTGAGCGATTTGAGCGCCTGGTAGAACTGATCGTCCAGAAGCGCCTCGGTCGCTGCCGCAAGCTGGCGGCGGCTGTCGTGATCGGTGAGCGCGAGGCTCAGCTGCTCGACCCCGCGGATGAGCTGCGGCCGCGCCTCTTCCGGCCGGGCATCGCCCGACAGGACCAGCTGGGCGATGTAGCAGACCCTGCGGACAGGGCTGTTGACCTCGTGCGGGTGGATGGCGTCGCGCAGTCGCAGGATATGGGCGTTCGGCGTGACGATCGTCAGCCGGGCCCGCTTGTCGCCGTTTTCGACCACGGCGCCATTCACGAGGACGCGCTCATGCGGCGCGAGCTTCAGGACAAGGCCGCTCATTGGTCGGCCTCGGGGCCGCGCAGCCCGCGCATCACCGCCATGTTGATGTCGATCAGCACGCGCGCATCGGCCTCTTCGCGCAGGACCTTCGAGGAATGCTGGCGGGTGAACTCGGCCAGGGAAAAGAGCCGCGCGCGCAGCTCTGCCGGCAGGCCGTTGGCCGGCTCGCTGACGTCGGACGCGATCACCGTCCAGAGCCGCTGGTTGGCGAAGAGCGCGTTGGCGAGTGCGGCGAAGTCGCCCTTGCCGGGTCCGGTCGCGGCGCTGAGCTGCCGGGTGGCCATGGCGAAGGCTTCATACTCGGCGCCGCGGGCGGTGCGGATGGCCCGGGCCTGCGAGCCATAGGCGGGTCGGGCGTAAGGGGCCGGGGGGGAAGTTTGCGCAATCACGGGGTTGATCCTATCGACTCGGGGCAAGGGAATTGGGTGGTCCGGGGGCGCACCGGACGGGCGCCCCCGGGGACATCATCAGCCGCGGAAGAGCGACAGGATCGACTGCGGCGCCTGGTTGGCGATCGACAGCGACTGCACGCCTAGCTGCTGCTGCACCTGCAGGGCCTGAAGCCGGGCCGACGCCTCTTCCATGTCGGCATCGACAAGCGAACCGATGCCGGTCTTCAGCGCGTCCGACAGCTGGCTGACGAAGCTCGCCTGTGTGTCGATCCGGCTTTGCGACGAGCCGAAATCGGCGGCGGCGTCGATCGAGGTCTTGATGAGTGTCTCTATATTGCCAAGCGCTGCCGTGGCCCCGGCGCCAGTCGAAACGTTAATCGCCGAGAGGGCCGCAAGTCCGCCGGATCCGGCGTTGCGGAACTGGGCCGAGACGGTCATGTCCGTGGCGCCCGTGTTGGCAAAGGCAAGGTTACCCGGAGTGCCGCTGTCGTAGTCGACCGTCAGACCTTTGATCCCCAGTTTGTCGATGGCGTTTTTCAGGCCAACTGCGACCAGGTCCGACGGCGTGGTGGACGCCACATCGCTTGCGCTGACAGTGTAGGATGCCGTCTTCCCGCCGACGGAGATCGAGACGCTGTCGCCGGCTGCAAAACCTGCGGCAGCGTCGATGACGATTGTGCCGGTGCCCGTGGTATTGTTGAGTTGGAAGCCTGCCGTGTCACCGTTCGTCGAGGCGTTCGTCGATCCGGTGAGGGCGGCCTTGGCGGCGTAGGCCCCCGTCGACAGGTCATGCCCGTTCACCGTAATCGACGAGGTCGAGACCGAGCCGTTCGACTGGCGATCGAGCGAGGCCAGGACATCCATCGAGGCATGAGAGCCATCGACGAGGTTCAGCCCGTTCATCTGGGCCGAGCCGACGACGGTCTTGATCTGGTCGCGCAGGACCGAAATGTCGGTCTGAAGCTTCGTCCGGTCGACGTTCGATTCCTGGGCGGCGACGATCTTGCCCTTGATGTCGGTCAGAAGGCCGGTGACGGTTTCGGCGGCCTTGCGGGCCACCGCGACCGTCGACTGGCCGAGGTTGAGGCTGTCCGAGATGCCCTTGAAGCCCTTGACGTCGGACTCCATCACCTTGGAAATCGCCCAGACTGCCGAATTGTCGCGCGCCGAGGCGACGGACTTGCCGGTGGAAATCTCGTCCTGGGTCTTGTTGAGGTTGGTCTTGATGCCGCGCAGGGTTTGCAGGGCAACCATGGCGCTGGTGTTGGTCAGGATACTCGACATGCGTGAAGTCCTTCGGAAGTGGGGCGCTTTACGCCCAAGAGGAAAGCCACTTTCGTGGCGGTTGACGGTGTTCTGACCGATAGGCCGGGGACCAGTTCGGGCCCGGGTGTGTCGCCATCTGTGGCGCGAGGTCGACCTTGGCGCCGAGAAGCTAAGGAAGTGCTAAGGGCGCCAGGCAAGTGCGAACAAGTTGAGCGATCGGCGAACGGCGCTCAGGCGCGGCGCTCGACCGTGGTTGCCGCGCGTGCGTGCGTGAGGCCGCGCCCGTCCTGCGTATAGACCGAAAGGCCGCGCGCTACCCCCCCGATGGCGCGGAGCCTGTCCTGCGCGTCTGCGATGCCGCGCCGCGCCGCCGCGATCAGGGCGCCGTTTCGGCCCGCACGCACGCGCAGGTCGGCCAAGATGTCCCGGGACGACCCGGCCGCGGCCAGATCGTGCGCGGCCTGGTCCATCGCCTCGGCAAGCTCGGCAAGCCGCTTGATCCCCCCGGACCGGGCGGCGGCGGCCGCCTGGTCGAGAAGCGCCCGAAGGCGCCCGGCCGCGTCCTTTGGATCAGATGTCATTCTGCGCGACCCTCCGCCCGGCGATCACCGGAAACAGCCGCTCGGCAAGCCCGATGCCGCCGTGCCGCGCCATGGCCCTTGCCTCTTCGCTGCGCAGGAACGAGCTGAACTGGTCTTCGCCGGCGCCGCCGCCGAAACTGTCGGGCGGCCGGTCGGTGCCCATGGGTTTCAGCATCTCGCTGAGGAAACTCGCCTCAAGCTCGGTCGCGGCGCGGCGAATGGCCACGGCCTCGGTCCGGCTGAGCGGCAGGGCGGAGGTGGCGGGCGGCGTGATCTGCATGAGGCGATTCCCTGATCTGCTGGCTTCAAAAAAAGCAGACGGCGGTAAAGAAGTCGTAACCGTTTGCCGGGATGCTGGCCCCGACGTCAGAAAGGCGGGAGGCGGCGGATGATGGCGATTGCAGGATCGGCGGCCGGGCTGGCCACGGCGCGGCCGGGCACGGGCGCAAGCGGTCCGGATGCGGTGGCGGCTGATCCCGGCGGCTTTGACGAGGTGTTTTCTGAAGGAGGCGCGGGCACACCCGAGCGGTCCGGCCATCGGGCGCGTTCGGGTGACGAGGATGAAGCGGTCCCGACAGGCGATGCGCCCGCAGTGGCGAATGCGCCGCCCGAACAGGTGCGCCTGCCCGGCGAGCCAAAGGGTATGGCTGCGGCAGCGACGATCCCTGAAGCCGCGGGCATGGGCCCGCCGACCGGCCTGCCGGGCGGGGCGGCTTTGGCTGACCCGGCAGGAGTGGCGGCTGATGTCCCGACGCCCGCCGACCAGCCCTTGGCCGGCGGCGGGGCGCTGCCAGAGGGGCAGATTGATCTCGGCAAGGCCCTGGCCGGCAACGGCGACGGGGCGGATGAGGCGCTAGTCATGCCCGATGTCGTGGAAGGCCCGCCGCCCGAAGCCGAAGCCAAACCCGAAGCCGCTGCCGAACCGGCACAGGACGGCCCGGAGGCGGACGAATCGCCAGCGGCCAACCCGGCGGCCACCACCCGGCCGGACCGGATGGAGGCGGCCGTTTCCGCCGTGGCAGAGGCGCTGAGGCCCCAGAAATCGGAAGCGCCCCAGGGCCCTGCGCACGGCCGTCACAGGCGTGGCGATGCGGTCGAACCGGAGTCCGACCGGGCTGCGAGCTCCCCCTCCCGTCCAGCTCAGGAGCCGACCGAAGCCGCAAGGCCGGCCCAGCCGCCTGGACAGTCGACGGCTCACGAACAGCCGCGGTCCCCCGACCGTCATCCGTTCGCTGAGGCGCTGACGGCCGACCCCCTGGCACCAGGCTCGGACCCGCGCGCGGCGGCGGAGGCGAGGGCGGCACCCGGACATATCACCCGCGCCCTGCACCAGTTGCCTGACGGCTTCACCTTGCGCCTTGCGCCTCATCTGCCGCAGCAGGGGGGCCGCGCGGTAGAGATTACCCTGACGCCGGAAGAGCTTGGCAAGGTGCGCATGCAGGTCGCGCTGTCCGGCGACGCGCTGACGCTGACGATCGCGGCCCACAGGCCGGAAACGCTCGACCTGCTGCGCAGCCATATCGACCAGCTCGCGCGCGAATTCCGCGACCTGGGCTTTGACCGGATCGAGTTCGGCTTTGCGCGCGATCAGGGGCAGGAGAACCTCGCGGGGCAGGGGGGCGGTCCCGGCACGCGGCAAGGGGACCCGCCGGAGGCCGTGGCCGCCCCGCCCCCCCTATCTGCCCCGGGCCGCCCGGCCCGCTATCTGGCAGTTGCCGGCGCCGGGCTCGACCTGCGGCTCTGAACCCCAGACCCGGAAAATCCAACGGAGACACCCATGCAAACCACCTCGACAACGATACCCCCTTCTTCGACGACGCCCACCACCACCCCGGCCACCACCACCGCGCAGACCCATTCTGCCGACTTCCAGATGTTCCTGAAGATGCTGACGGCGCAGATGAAGAATCAGGACCCGATGAATCCGATCGATTCGACGGCCTATGCCACCCAGCTCGCGACCTTTTCCGGGGTGGAACAGCAGGTGAAGACGAACGATCTCCTGACGTCTCTCACCGGGCAGATGGGGGTGTCGGGCATGGGCCAGATCGCCGGATGGGTAGGGATGGAGGCGCGCGCGCCGGTCATGGCGACCTATGACGGCACCCGCCCGGTGACGGTCTACCCCGAGGCGGCGAAGGGCGCGGACAAGGCGATGCTCGTGGCCTACGACAGCTCGGGTCGCGAGGTGACGCGGCAAGAGGTGGCCGTCACCTCCGGTCCCGTCAACTGGACGGGCAAGACCGCAATCGGGGGGCAGGTGATGCCGGGGCTTTACAGCTTCAAGCTGGAAAGCTTCGCGGCCGGCCAGCCCATGGGGTCGACCCCGGTCGACTGCTATGCCCGCATCGTCGAGGCGCGGATGGGGACGGACGGGCCGGTCCTCGTGACGGACGGCGGGTCGACCATCGCGCCGAAGGATGTCCACGCCCTGCGGCCGGGTGCCCTCCAATAGCCCTCAGAGGAGGAGGAACCGCCCGGCCAACGCGCCAAGGGCGAAGACCCCCACGGCCAGAAGCACAAGGCGAACCTGCCGGCCCTTCGGCGCGGGCTCGCGGGCCGGGGCGGGGTCGTTCTGCCGGGCGAGGAAGGCCTCGGCCATCTGCGGCAGTTTCGGGCCAAAGCGGCCAAGCACCTGCGCCGTCCGCCGCAGGTCGCGCGCCAGCGCGCGCGGCCCGATATTGTCGCGCACATAGGATTCGACGATGGGCCGCGCGACCTGCCAGATGTTGATATGGGGATCAAGCGAGCGCGCGACCCCCTCGACCACCACCATCGTGCGCTGCAGCAAGATCAGCTCTGTCCGGGTCTGCATCCCGAATTTCTCTGTAACTTCAAAGAGGTAAGCCAGAAGCCGCGCCATCGAGATCTGGTTCGCCGCCATGCCGAAGATCGGTTCGCCGACGGCGGTCAGCGCGCGCGCGAAGGCATGGATGTCGCGGTCGGGCGGCACGTAGCCCGCCTCGAAATGCACCTCGGCCACGCGGTCATAGTCGCGGCGAATGAAGCCATAGAGGATCTCGGCATAGATGCGCCGGGTATAGGCATCGATCTGGCCCATGATGCCGAAATCATAGGCGATGATCGCGCCGTCGGGCGCGACCTTCAGGTTGCCCTGGTGCATGTCGCCGTGAAAGAGCCCGTCGCGCAGCGCATGGCTGAGGAACAGCTGCAGCACCCGCGCCGCAAGCGCCGGCAGGTCATGCCCGGCGGCCTTCAGCGCCGGCACGTCGCCCAGGGGGATGCCCTCGGCCCAGCCGATCGTCATCACCCGGCGCGAGGTCAGGCCCCAGTCGGGCGCCGGAACCGAAAAGCCCGCGTCGCCCCTGGTGTTCGCGGCGAACTGCGAGGCCGCAGCCGCCTCGAGCCGCAGGTCGAGTTCGCCCATCACCACGCCCTCGAAATGGGTGATGACCTCGGTCGGGCGCAGGCGGCGCGAGGCGGGCGAGAGCGTCTCGATCAGCCCCGCCGCCGAATAGAAGGCGTCGATGTCGCGGCGAAAGGCGCGCTCGATCCCGGGTCGCAGGATCTTGACCGCAACCTCCTCGTCGGTCGCCGCGAGCCGCGCGCGGTGGACCTGCGCGATCGAGGCGGCGGCGACGGGCTCGGAAAACTCGGAAAAGATCGCGTCGACCGGCTGGCCTAGCTCGCCCTCGACCGTCGCTCGCGCGGTCGCCTGGTCGAAGGGGGGCAGCCTGTCCTGAAGGACGCGCAGCTGGTTCGCAAGCTCGGTCCCGACCACGTCCGGCCGGGTCGAAAGCACCTGCCCGAACTTGATGTAGGCGGGCCCGAGCGCCGTGATCGCCCGCGTCACCGGCGGCAGCGAAGGGTCACCCCGGTAGCCCAGGAACCGGAAGGGCCAGCCCAGGACACGCGCCGCGAGCCTCAGGCGCGGCGGCGCCTCCATCGCGGCGAGTGCGACGCCCATCGCGCCCGTGCGCTCGAACGTGGCGCCCGTGCGGATCAGCCGCCAGAGGTTGTGCGGCCCGCGCATTCAGATCTTCCAGCCGGAATGAAGGGCGGCGATGCCCATCGACAGGTTGCGGTAGCTCACCTGCTGAAAACCCGCGGCACCGATCATGGACGCAAACCGCTCCTGGTTGGGGAACTTGCGGATTGATTCCACCAGATATTGATAGCTGTCGCGGTCCTTCGCCACGATCTGGCCCATGATCGGGATCACGTTGAAGGAATAGGCGTCGTAGGCCGCCTGCAGCATCGGGTTCGGCAACTGGCTGAATTCCAGCACCATGATCCGGCCGCCGGGCCTCAGCACCCGGTGAGCTTCGGCCAGCGCGTCGCCGATCCGGGTCACGTTCCTGATGCCGAAGCTGATCGTATAGACGTCGAAACTGCGGTCCGGGAACGGCAGCGCCATCGCGTCGCCCACCACCCAGTCGATGCGGCCCGACTGTTTTTCCGCCTCTGCCCGCGTCCGGCCGGCGACCAGCATCCCCTCGGTCAGGTCGCAGACGGCCGCATGGGTTGCGGCCAGCGCGCCGCCCCGGTCCGCCCGTTCGAGGAACCGGAAGGCCACGTCGCCGGTGCCGCCGGCCACGTCCAGAAGACGCTGGCCCGGGCGCGGTGCCAGCCAGTCCATCATCGCGTCCTTCCAGAGCCGGTGGATCCCCAGGCTCATCAGGTCGTTCATCAGGTCATAGCGGCTGGCGACGCGGGTAAAGACGCCGTGGACGAGCCCGGCCTTTTCGCCCTCTGGCACCGTCCGGTTGCCGAAATGCGTTGTTCCCTCGCTGCCCATCACCGTCCGTCCCTGCCGCGACGCCGGGGGCGCCCGTTCCGCCGCACCACGCGCGGCACGATCCTGCCTTCCTTACACGGGCGCGGGCCTGATAGACAATGCGACACCTCTTCCACCGCCCGGATGGTGCCGCCATGCCCGAACTGCCTGAAGTCGAAACCGTGCGCGCGGGCCTCGTCCCGGCGATGGAGGGGCGGCGCATCCTGAAGGCCACGGTCAACCGGCCCGACCTGCGCTTTCCCCTGCCCGAAGGGCTGGCCGACCGGCTGACCGGGCGCCGCGTCCTGTCGCTGAGGCGGCGGTCGAAATACATCCTGGCCGACCTCGACGGCCCGGTGGCGGGCCAGGCGGGCGAGGTGCTGCTTCTGCATCTTGGCATGTCCGGCCGCATCCTGGTGTCGGGCCGGACGCTTGGCGCCTTCCACCAGGACCACCCGGTGCCCGAAAAGCACGACCATGTGGTGATCGACCTGGAAGGCGGCGCGCGCGTGACCTTCAACGACGCCCGCCGCTTCGGCGCGATCGACCTGATCGCGCCGGGGGCCGAGGGCGAACACCCCTTGTTGCGCACCATCGGGCCAGAGCCTTTGGGCAACGCCTTCCATGCCGATTACCTGGCCGGGCGGCTGGCCGGCCGCCGCACGCCGGTGAAGGCGGCACTTCTGGATCAGCGCATCGTCGCGGGCCTTGGCAACATCTATGTGGCCGAAACGCTCTACCGCGCGGGCATCGACCCCCGCCGGCTCGCGGGCGCGCTGGGCGCGGACGACATCGCCCGCCTCGTCACGGAAGTGCGCGCCGTCCTTGCCGAAGCGATCGAGGCCGGCGGCTCGACCCTGCGCGACTACCGCCATGCGGACGGCGAGCTTGGCTATTTCCAGCACAGTTTCCGCGTCTATGGCCGCGAGCGCGAACCCTGCCGGACCCCGGGCTGCAAGGGCACTATCGCGCGCATCACCCAGTCGGGCCGGTCGAGCTTCTTCTGTCCCGTCTGCCAGCGGCCCTAGGGGAAACCGCAAGCTATTCCGTCACTTGGGTTTTTTCCCGGGTGCTGCACTTGCATTCAACCAAGGCGGCCCATAACCCTTCGCCCCGAAGGAGACTGGACATGCCCCCCGTCACGCTCAAGATCGACCGCCATGGCCCCGTTACGCTCATCCGGCTCGACCGCCCCAAGGCGCTGAATGCGCTGAATGCCGAACTTCTGCGCGAACTGGCCGAGGCGCTGGGCGAGGCCGACCGCGACCCCACCGTGCGCGTGATCGTCCTGACCGGATCGGACCGCGCCTTCGCCGCCGGGGCCGACATCCGCGAAATGGCGGGGATGACCTACCCCGAGATCTTCCGCATCAACCTTTACGCCGACGACACCGGCCGCATCCGCGCCACCCGCAAGCCTCTGATCGCTGCCGTCGCGGGCTATTGCCTGGGCGGGGGGTGCGAGCTTGCCATGATGGCGGACTTCATCATCGCGGCAGATACCGCCCGCTTCGGCCAGCCGGAAATCACCTTGGGCGTCATCCCCGGCATGGGCGGCACGCAGCGGCTCACGCGCCTGATCGGCCGCGCGAAGTCGATGGAGATGCACCTGACCGGCCGCCTGATGGACGCCGCAGAGGCGGAACGCGCGGGCCTTGTCGCACGCGTCGTGCCGGCGGCGGAGCTGATCGCCGACGCGCTCGGGACTGCCGAAGCCATCGCACAGAAATCGCAGATCGCCGTTTTTGCCGCGAAAGAGGCGGTGCATCAGGCCGATGAGATGAGCCTGAGCGCCGGCGTCCTGAACGAACGCCGCCTCTTCCAGTCGCTCTTCGGGACCGAGGACCAGAAAGAGGGTATGAACGCCTTCCTGGAAAAGCGCCCGCCCGTCTACCGCGATCGCTGATCGGCGCGCGCGCCGGGGGGCCTTACCCCGGGCCCCTCAGAAGTCCAGGTTCTCGACGCTCAGCGCATTTTGCTGGATGAACTCGCGCCGCGGCTCGACTACATCGCCCATCAGCTTGGTGAACAGGTCGTCCGCCTCGGCCAGATCCTCGACCTTCACCTGCAGAAGCGTCCGCGCGGCGGGGTCGAGCGTCGTTTCCCAAAGCTGGTCGGGGTTCATTTCGCCCAAGCCCTTGTAGCGCTGCAGCGTCAGGCCCTTTTCGCCCTCGGCCAAGACCGCGTTCAGAAGGTCGACAGGCCCGTGCACCACCTGGTCGCGGTCCTTGCGGACAAGGTGCGCGCTGTTGCCATAGGTTTCGGCCAGCGTCTTGGTATAGCTCGCAAGTTTCCGCGCCTCGCCCGACCGAAGGACCGCGCCGTCAAGCGTGCGCACCTCCTGCACACCGCGAAGCGAGCGGGAAAAGCGCAGGCCATGGTCCTGCGTCGGTCGCCCGCCCCAGCCGCGTTCATATTCGACCGCAACAGCGTCGAGCCGCAGCGCCACCTGTTCGGCGGTGCCCTGCGCGTCGGCATCGACCCGGCCGGGGACCAGCGCGCCGGCAATCGCCGCCTGTTCCAGGATGTGCTGCGGGTAATGGGTCGGGAAGGCCTGCAGGATGCGCTTGACGACCCGCGCCTCTTCGACCAGCCGCGCAATGTCGGCGCCGCCGATCTCTTCGCCGCTGCCGAGCCTGAGGATCGCGCCCTCGATCCCCGCCTCGATCAGGTAATCCTCAAGCGCCGCCTGGTCCTTCAGATAGACCTCGGACCGCCCGCGCGCGACTTTGTAAAGCGGCGGCTGCGCGATGTAGAGGTGCCCGCGTTCGATCACGTCTGGCATCTGGCGGTAGAAGAAGGTCAGAAGCAGCGTGCGGATATGCGCGCCGTCCACGTCGGCGTCGGTCATGATGACGATCTTGTGGTAGCGCAGTTTCGAGATGTCGAAATGATCCGTGCCGATCCCGGTGCCCAGCGCCGTGACCAGCGTGCCGATCTGTTCGGACGACAGCATCCGGTCCATCCGCACCCGTTCGACGTTCAGGATCTTGCCGCGCAGGGGCAGGACGGCCTGGTTCTTGCGGTCCCGGCCCTGCTTGGCGGACCCGCCGGCGCTGTCGCCCTCGACGATGAACAGCTCGGCCAGTGCGGGGTCCTTCTCCTGGCAGTCCGCCAGCTTGCCGGGCAGGTTCGCCACGTCCATCGCCGTCTTGCGCCGCGTCATCTCGCGCGCTTTCCTGGCCGCCTCGCGCGCCAGCGCCGCCTCGACGATCTTGCCGACAATCGACTTCGCCTCGGTCGGATGCTCCTCGAACCACTCGCCGAGCTTTTCGTTCACCAGATTCTCGACCGCGGGCCGCACCTCGGACGAGACCAGCTTGTCCTTGGTCTGGCTGGAAAATTTCGGGTCCGGCACCTTGACCGACAAGACGCAGGTAAGCCCCTCGCGCGCGTCGTCGCCGGTGAAGTCGACCTTTTCCCGCTTCGCGATCCCCGACGACTGCGCATAGGCGTTGATCGTCCGCGTCAGCGCCGCCCGAAAGCCCGCCAGATGGGTGCCGCCGTCGCGCTGGGGGATGTTGTTGGTGAAGGGCAGGACCGTCTCGTGGTAGCTGTCGTTCCACCACATCGCGACCTCGACCCCGATGCCGCCGCGCTCGCCGGTCATGTAGATCGGTTCGGGCATGACAGGCTGCTTCGAGCGGTCGAGGTATTTCACGAATTCCCGCACGCCGCCTTCGTAGTAAAGCTCGGTGCGTTGCGGTTCGGCGTGGCGCTGGTCTTCCAGGATGATGCGGACGCCGGAATTCAGGAAGGCAAGCTCCCTCAGCCGCGTTTCGAGCGTCTTGAATTGGTAGTCGAGGTTCGAGAAGGTCCCGTCCGGCCGGTTGATCTTGGCCGAAGCCAGGAACCGCACCTCGGTGCCGCGTTCGTCGGGCGCCGGGCCGATGTCATGGACCGACACCGCCGTCTCGCCATCCTCGAACCGCGCGCGGTAGGCCCGGCCGTCGCGCCAGACCGTGAGTTCGAGCCATTCCGACAGGGCGTTGACCACCGAAACGCCGACGCCATGCAGGCCGCCCGACACCTTGTAGGCGTTCGAGCCTTCGTCGGTGTTGTTGAATTTCCCGCCCGCGTGCAGCTGGGTCATGATGACCTCGGCGGCCGACACGCCCTCTTCGGGGTGGATGTCGACCGGGATGCCGCGCCCGTTGTCGCGGACCGACACGCTGTCGTCGGCGTGGATGATGACGGTGACGGCGGTGGCATGGCCGGCCAGCGCTTCGTCGATGCCGTTGTCCACCACCTCATAGACCATGTGGTGCAGGCCCGAGCCGTCGTCGGTATCGCCGATATACATGCCGGGGCGCTTGCGAACCGCCTCGAGCCCCCGCAGAACCTTGATCGAATCCGCGCCGTATTCCGCGGTTTTCTTTGCCGCCTGCGTCATGCCCGTCCGCCTGTCCATAAGCCTGTCATCTTATAGGGTGCCGGCGGGGGAATGTCACGGGCCACCCCCATATTTGGGGGTCACAGCAGCGGAATGACCAGCCCGACCGCAACCAGCAGGCAACCGGCGACGATATTGACCCGGGCAAGCGCCTCGGGCGTGGTGAAAAGGTGCCGGGCACGGCCGAAGACGAAGGCCGTCAGCAGGTTGCCCATCAACGGAATCAGCGCCGACAGGAACAGGATCGCGGCAATGTCCGGCCCTGTGACGTGGCGCAGGTCGAAGAAGCCCGGCAGGACGCCCATGTAGAAGAGGATCGCCTTCGGATTGCCGATCACCGCCGCGACACCGGCCGAAAAGGCCGGCCAGAGGCCGGGGCGCGTCAGCCGCCCGTTGGCGCCCACGATCGGCGCATGGGCATGGCGGACCAGAAGGATGCCCATGACGATGAAGATCGCGGCGGCGACCCAGTGCAGGACCGTCATGATCTGCCCGAACTGCCCGGCGATCCAGGTCAGGCCGAAGATGGCGGTCAGCGGCCAGACGATGTCGCCGATCGTGACGCCAAGGGCGAGCGGCCATGCCGACCGGAAGCCGCCCGACAGTGCGCGCGCGGTCAGCGCGATGAAGACCGGCCCCGGGGTGATCCACAGGATGACGAGCGCGCCCGCGTAGAAGACCAGGCTGTGCAGCGTGACGGTCATGCCTCACCCGCGCCCGGCAGGGTCAGGCTGCCATCCGCGGCCAGGGGCCAGAAGGGGTTCATCGCCAGCTCCCAGACATGGCCGTCGGGGTCCGCGACATAGGACGAATAGCCGCCCCAGAAGACCTTGCGCGGCGCGACCAGCGCGCTCGCCCCCACCTTCAGCGCGGCCGCGTAGGCCTGATCGACCTCGGCCTCCGTCGCGAAATTCTGCGCCAGCGTCATGGCGCCGGTCCCGAGTGTTGCACCCGGCCGGCCCTGATCCTCGGCCAGGTCCGCGCGCCCGAAAAGCGCCAGCACGGCCCCCAGCATCTGGTAGAAGACCACGCCTTCCTGCGCTTGCGTGGGGCGCCAGCCCCAGGCCTCGTAAAAGGCGCGCGCACGGTCCAGATCGGCGACGCCCAGCGTCACCAAAGTCACCCGTTCCGTCCTCATGGATCCTCCTCGACCTCTGTCACGCCCTGAGCATCCGTCACCCTGAACCGCTGGGCTCGGGCCCCGAGGCTGGTGAAGGCCTCGGGCCCCGTGCCGGTCAGGAAGGCCTGCGCACCCATGGCACAGAGCGCATCGAATAGCAGAGCCGCGCGGGCCCCGTCGAGATGCGCCGCAACCTCGTCCAGAAGAAGCAGCGGCGCCGCCCCGGTATCGGCCCGGACCGCCCGCACATTGGCCAGGACGAGCGAGATCAGAAGCGCCTTCTGCTCGCCGGTCGAGCACAGGTCTGCCGGCTGGTCCTTGGCCGCATAGCGCGCCGCCAGATCGGCCCGGTGGGGGCCCAGAAGCGTGCGCCCCGCGGCCCGGTCCCTCTCGCGTCCGCGGGCGAGCGCCAGCGCCAGATCCTCGCCCGGCGCCACATCGTCCTGCCCGTCGATCGACAGGCTCGCGACCGGAAACCCCTCGTCCTCCTGACCCGCCGCCAGCCGCTCGACCGTTGCGCGCCGGTTCGCGCCGATCTCTTCCGCCGCCTCGGCCATCCGCGCCTCGAGCGCCGCATACCAGCCCGGATCGCGCACATCGTCCTTCAGAAGGCGGTTGCGGTCGCGCATGGCCTTTTCATAGGCCAGGACCGCCTCGCCATGCGTGGGGAAGAGCGAAAGCGCGGATCGGTCGAGGAACCGCCGCCGCCCTTCTGCCCCGTCGATCCAGAGCCGGTCCATCGCCGGCACCAGCCACAGGACGCGCGCGATGCGCGACAGCGCCAGTTGCGGCACGGCCTTGCCGTCGATCCGCGTCGCCCGGACGCCCTCGACGGTGCCCTGCGCCTCGACCTCGTGCCCGTCGAGGTCGGCCCCGATCTTCCAGCCCAGCCCCTCTGGCCGCCGCACCAGATCGACCGGCGCAGCCCGCCGAAGCCCGCGCCCCGGCGACAGAAGTGACAGCGCCTCGAGCACGTTGGTCTTGCCCGCGCCGTTCGGCCCGTGAAACACCACCGGCCGCCCGTCGAAGGTCAGGCGCGTCTGGCGGTGCGAGCGGAAATGCGACAGCGAAAGCCGGGTCAGCATGGCCAATCCGACTGGGGGCGGGCGCTGCGAAAAGGCGCTTCCGTCACACCCGCATCGGCATCACGACATAGATGGCCGAGGTGTCGTCGCCCTCGCGCATCAGGGTCGGATCGCCCGATGAATTGAACAGGAAAACCGCATTCTCGCGGTCGACCTGGCTGGCGATTTCCAGGAGATACTTGGCGTTGAAGCCGATATCGAGCCGCTCGTCGCCATAGGCCACGGCCAGCTCTTCCTCGGCCGCGCCGCTGTCGGGCGCTGTGACCGACAGGATGAGCCGGTCCTCGTCCAGTTGCAGCTTCACCGCGCGCGAGCGTTCCGACGACACCGTCGCCACCCGGTCGACGGCCCGCGCAAACTCGGCCGCGTCGACCTCCAGCCGGCGGGTGTTTGCAATCGGGATGACGCGGGAATAGTCCGGGAAGGTGCCGTCGATGACCTTCGAGGTCAGCGTGATCTGCGGCGTGGCCAGCCGCACCTTCGTCTCGCTGACCGAAACGGCGATCTGCGTCTCGTCATCGTCCAGAAGCTTGCGCAGTTCCAGCACCGTCTTGCGCGGCACGATCACCCCTGGCATCCCCTGCGCGCCGTCCGGCAGGGGCGCGTCGATCCGCGCCAGCCGGTGCCCGTCGGTCGCCACGCAGCGCAAGACAGGGCCATCCTCGCCCTGCGCCACATGCAGGTAGACCCCGTTCAGGTAATAGCGCGTCTCTTCGGTCGAAATTGCGAACTTCGACTTGTCGAAGAGCCGCCGCAGGACCGGCGCGGGGCAGGAGAAGTTGGCGGCATAGTCGGTCGAGGCCATGACCGGAAAATCCTCGCGCGGCAGCGTCGCGAGCGAAAAGCTCGACCGCCCCGCCTGCACGCTGAGCCGCCCGGCCGCCGCGTCCGATGCGATCTGCACCAGCGCCCCATCGGGCAGCTTGCGCACGATGTCATGCAGAAGGACGGCGTTGACCGTGGTAGCACCCGCGCGTTCGACCATCGCGGGGACCTTGTCCGTCACCTCGATGTCAAGGTCGGTGGCTCGCAGCGACACGGTGGCCTCTGCCGCCTCGATCAGCACGTTGGCAAGAATCGGGATCGTGTTGCGCCGCTCGACCACCGATTGCGCCTGGGCGACCGCCTTCAGAAGCGTCGCGCGTTCGATGCTGAATTTCATGACTCGTCCCCTGTCTTGCGCGCTGACCGGCCCGGACAGGGCCGGACGAACCCGGACGCGAAACCTAGCAAATTTCGCGCCCTGCTCAAGTTCAAAGCGCGAGAGGAGGGTCAGCCCTCGAGCAGCCGCCGAAGCAGGTCCACATCCTCGCCCATCTGCGGGTCGCTCTGCCGCAGCTCATCGATCACCCGGATGCCGTGCATGATCGTCGTATGGTCCCGGCCGCCGAAGCGGCGCCCGATTTCGGGCAGGCTGCGGGTCGTCAGCTGCTTGGCCAGATACATGGCGATCTGGCGCGGCCGCGCGATGGTGCGCGTGCGCTTCGGGCCGATCATGTCCGACAGGCGGATGTTGAAATGCTCGGACACCTTGCGCTGGATCTCGTCGATCGTCAGCTTGCGCTCTGACGCCCGCAGGATGTCGGCAAGGCAATCCTGCGCCAAATCGAGCGTGATTTCACGGCCCACAAGGCTCGCGAAGGCGAAAAGCCGGGTCAGCGCGCCTTCCAGCACGCGGACGTTCGTCGTGATCCGGTGGGCCAGGAATTCCAGGACGCCCGGCGCCAACTCCAGCCCCGGATACTGGGCGCGGTAATAGTCGGCCTTCTGCTGCAGGATGCCAAGGCGCAGCTCGTAGTCGGTCGGGTGCAGGTCCACGACCAGCCCGCACTGCAGCCGCGACTTGATCCGGTCCTCAAGATCCTTGATCTCGCCCGGTGCGCGGTCGGCGGAAATGACGATGCGCTTGTTCTGGTCGATGAGCGCATTGAACGTGTGGAAGAACTCTTCCTGCGTCGATTCCTTGCCGGCGATGAACTGCACGTCATCGACCATCAGCACGTCGACGGACCGGAACAGCTCCTTGAAATCCATGATCTGCTTGTCGCGCAGCGCCTGGATGAAGCGGTACATGAACTGTTCGGCCGACAGGTAAAGGACGCGAAGCTCGGGCTGGCGCACCTGCATCTCATGCGCGATCGCGTGCATGAGGTGCGTCTTGCCAAGCCCGACGCCGCCGTAAAGGAAAAGCGGGTTGAAGGTCACGGGCCCGCATTCGGCCACCCGGCGGGCAGCGGCGTGGGCAAGCTCGTTCGGCTTGCCGACGACGAACGTGTCGAAGGTGAAGCGCGCATCAAGGGCGGCACCCGGCAGGTCGCCGTCGTCGCGGGCCGCTGCTGCGGCCGCCGCACGGGACGGGCGCGGGGCCTTGGCGGCCCCCGTCACCTCGGCCACGGGAATCGGTCGAACGCGCGCCACGGTGAAATCCACCCGGTCGAGCGTTGCGCCGGTGACCGAGCTCAGCAGCTGCCGGATCGGTTCGGCATAGTTGCGCGCGACCCAGTCACGCATGAAATTCGTCGGCACCTCGATCCGCGCGACGCCCTTGTCCACGGACATGAGCCTCAGGGGTTCGATCCAGGCCGAATAGGCGTTCGCCCCCAGCATCTTGCGAAGGTCGGCCTGCACCTGTCCCCAGGTCTTGTCAGTCATTCTTCTGTCTCGCCCACATCTTGCGTCCCACCGGTCCGGCTCGTTGTCCGGTCGGGCGATCCTTCGCGTAGTCCGGCCGGGGCCGGTCTGGGGCGGGGCACACAGAACGATGCGGCTGCCTGACGGCAGTCGCATGGTCGATGTCGCAGGTCAGGAAGCACGGCAGCACATCCAGATCCTGTCACCTTGACCGCAAGGGCGCGGCCGAAAGCAGAGATTTCGGGGGTGGCGCCCCCTTGGTCCGACTGTCCGTCCCCCCAGGACGAAGTGAATCGCACCCTGACGCTAGCCCGCCCGATCAAGCGCTAGCAACAGAACTCTGCGCTTGACGCCCGAATAGCCCAAACGAATCTGGCGGCCCTGTGCAGAAGCGCCACAGGGGGCGATTTGTGGGTGTTCGGTGGGCGACCGGCGGGGGTCTAAGCGTGCGGCGCCCGCAGAAAATCCTTGAAAATCAGATAAGAATGCGAAAAGGGGCGCGGCCCGGTCGGGCCCGCCCCTTCAAAAGGCCGTAGCGCCTGGGATCAGGCGGTGGCCAGAGCCTTCACGCGCGCGGCAAGACGCGACATCTTGCGGGCCACGGTGTTCTTGTGAAGCACACCCTTGGTGATGCCGCGGGCAAGCTCGGGTTGCGCGTTCTTCAGCGCGGTCGCCGCGTTTTCCTGATTGCCGGACGAGATCGCCTCTTCGACCTTGCGCAGGAAGGTGCGGATTCGCGAACGGCGGGCCTTGTTGACGTCCTGACGACGCTCGGACTGGCGCGCGCGCTTCTTGGACTGGGGCGTATTGGCCATTGAACTGGTTCCGGTCTGGGTAGGGGTAAATCTGAAGTCGCGCTTCTAGGGCCGACTCGGGGTGAAGTCAACAGCCGCCGGGCGAAAATTTCCCCGCCTTTCTCAGGGCCGAAGCTGAATCACCGGCCCAGCCGCCGCCGCCGCATCCGCCGCATCATGCGTGACCAGAAGGACGGGAATCGCGGCGGCCGTCGCATGGGCAAAGACGAAGGCGCGCAGATCGGCCCGAAGGGCCGTGTCGAGGCGCGAGAAGGGCTCGTCCAGCAAGAGCGCGCGGGGCCGTGCCAGAAGCGTGCGCATCAGCGCCACGCGCGCGGCCTGGCCGCCCGAAAGGCTTGCGGGATCGCGGTCCGCGAGGCCCGCCATTCCGGCCTGCCGCAGCGCCTCTTCGACCGCCGCCCGCCGCGCCGCCCGGCCACGCACCTCGGGCGCCAGGCCGAAAGCCAGGTTGGCGCCAACGCTGAGGTGCGGAAAAAGAAGCGCGTCCTGAAACATCAGCCCGACCCGCCGCCGTTCTGCCGGAACCCCCGCCAGGTCGCGCCCGTCGAGCGTGACGCGGCCCCTGGTCACCCAGTCCGGCCCGAGGACGCCGGCGATATGGGCCAGCAGCGTCGACTTGCCGATGCCGGACGGCCCCATGACGACCGTGACCTGCCCCGGGGGAACCGTCAGCATCAGGGGGGCAAAGAGGGGCGCGGCGCCCGGCTGCGCAAGGGAAACGGCGTCGAGCGCGAGCCCGCTCATGCCCCCTCCTTCCGCGACAGAAGGGCGGCGAGCGCGAAGGCCAGAAGCGGCAGCGCCGCCTGCAAAAGCGCATAGGTCGCGCCCAGCCGCCGGTCGGCCCCGGACGCCAGCGCCACCGCCTCGGTCGTCAGCGTGGCAATCCGGCCCGCGCCCAGAAAGAGCGTCGGCACATAAAGCGCGACCGAGACCGAAAGCGCCAGCGCGGCGGCGGCCAGAAGGGGGCCGCGCAGCAGGGGCAGGCGCAGGGTCAAGAGCCGCCGCCAAGGGCCGGCGCCAAGTGTAGCGCCGGCCTGAAGAAGCCGCGGGTCGAGCCGCCGCCAGGGCCCGGCGAGCGCCAGAAGCGCATAGGGAAAGGCGTAAAGCACATGGCCCCAAAGGACCGCGCCTGCAGCCCCCGCCAACCCCGCCCGCGCCGCGATCACCTGCAGCCCGAACATCAGCGCCACCTGCGGCAGAAGCAGCGGCAGCCAGACCGCGCCCTCGATCCGCCCCGGCCCCTCGCGACCCGCCCTCGTCCCGGCCTCGAGCCAGGCGATCGCGCAAAGGACCGACAGAAGGGATGCCGCGACCCCAAGGGCCGCCGTGCGCGCCGCAAGCCCCCAGATCCCCTCGCGTCCCGCGCTCTGCCAGCCTTGCAGCGTCAGCCGTTCGGGCCAGGCATCGGGGAAGCGCCAGCCCCAGGCGAGCGTCCAGACCGCAAGCGCGGCAAGGGACAGGGTGGCAAGCGCCAGCGCGACCCCCGCGCCTGCTGCCGCGAACCCCAAAACGCGGCCGGACCCCTTCGCTCGCTGCCCGCGCATGAGCCATGCGCGCAAGAGGGCTGCCGCGACCCGTTCGGCCAGCCACCAGACCAGGAAACCCAGCGCCACCAGTCCCGCGCAAAGCGTCGCCGCCGCCAGCCCCGGCAGGTAAAGCGCCAGGTCCGGCGCCATCAGCCAGCGCGCGGCCGCGACCGGCAGCGTGGGCGGCAGCGTCGGGCCCAGGATCAGCGCCATGTCGACGACGGACAGCGAAAAGGCCAGCGTTGCATAGACCGGCAGCCGGACCAGCCGGTAAAGCTCTGGCGCCACCAGCCCGGCCCAGGCATGCGCAGCGCCGTAGCCAAGCGTCGCCCCCTCTGCGAGGTGCCGCACGACCGGCAGCCGGGGCAGGGCCGCCAGCATCATCAGCGCCAGAAAGGGCAGCTCTTTCACCGCAAGCCCCAGCGCCAGCGACAGCCCCGCCCCGTCCTGCGGCACCGGCCAGTCGGGCGGCGTCAGCCAGCCGGTCGCCCAGGGGCTGAGCGCCCGCCCGATCCAGCCCGAGGGCGCGATCAGGAAGGCAAGGCCGATCGCCAGCGCCGCATGGGGCGTGGCGAGGAAGGGCGGCAACAGGCGCGCAAGCCGCCCCTCGCGCCCCCGCAGCGCAAAGACAAGGCCGAAGGCCAGGCCAAGGGCGAGAGCGGTGCCAAGAAGCCCCGCCAGAAGCGTCACCCCGACGGACCGCGCCAGCCCCGGCTGGTCCAGAAGCCGCACCCAGGGGTCAAGCCCGAAGGCCTGCCCGCCAAGCGCCGGCAGAAGGCCGAAGCTCGCGGCAAGGGTGATCGCGGCAGCGGCGGCAAAGGGCAGGATCAGCCCGACGCCAAGGGCCGCCCGCACCAGCGCCGGGCCGGGGCGCGCCATCGGCTCAGGG
Source organism: uncultured Paracoccaceae bacterium (assembly GCA_945952025.1). Classification (GTDB taxonomy): domain Bacteria; phylum Pseudomonadota; class Alphaproteobacteria; order Rhodobacterales; family Rhodobacteraceae; genus TMP-24. Next base: position 17,258 of record CAMFGW010000001.1, on the reverse strand, counting down.
CGCCGTGCGCTTCGCCCAGTCGGCGGCCAGGCGGACCATCCAGTCGGGGTGCGGTTCGGGCAGCGTCGCCCCAAGCTCTGCCGCCGTCGGCAGGGCAGGGGACGAAGGGAGCGCGGCGAAGGGTGCGGCTTCGGCGGGCGACAGCTTCGCCGGATCAAGGACCGAGGCCGCGCCAAGGACCCGCAGGTCCTGCGCATGGGCCTGCGTCGCAGGGTCCAGCAGGAAGTTCGCCAGCACCATCGCCCCCTCGCGATGCGCGGCGTCGAAGGGAATGGCGACGAAGCTCATGTTGCCAAGGCTGCCGCCCGCCATCCCGTAGCTGCGCACCGTGGGCGGCAAAAGCCCCTTTTCGACCGCCGCCGCCGCCGCCGCAGGATCGAAGGCCATGGCGAAATCCACCTCGCCGTCGTTCAGCATTTTCTGAAGCGCGCTTTCGTTTTCCGGGAAGGCCGTGCCCTTGCGCCAGAGGTTCGGGCGCAGCGCATCATACCAGGCCCACAGCGGCGCCGTCTGGGCGGCATAGCTCGCGTCCGTCGGCGGCAGGGCCAGCGCCCTGGGGTCGGGCGCGAGCTCGACGAGCGCCTGCTTCAGGAAGGTCGCGCCCATGAAGTTCGCCGCCGTCGGATGGGTGAAGCGCCCCGGATGGGCGGCGGCCCAGCCGGCCAGCGCCACCATGCTGCGCGGCGGGTTCGGCTCGCGCGCGCTGTCCACGGTCAGGACGAACTTCGCCAGCCGCCAGGGCGCCTCGTAGCCGTCGGTCGGGATGGTGAAGTCGGTCGCGGCGGCAGAGCCGGGGGTCAGGTCCAGGTAGCGCGCATTCGGCAGGTCGGCGACGAAGGGGCCGTAAAGCAGGCCCTTTTCCTTCATCGACAGGAAGTTGGCGCCATTGATCCAGATCAGGTCCCCCGACCCGTCCTTTGTCTGCCCCGCCGTCTTTTCGGCCAGCACCCGCGCCACCGCCTCGCCCGTGTCCGAAAGCTTGACCTGCTGGACATGGACGCCGTAGCGCGCCTGCATCTCCTGGTCGGCCCAGGTCAGGAAGCTGTTCGTCCTCTCATCCCCGCCCCAGGCGTTGAAATAGACCGTCTGGCCACGGGCCTTGTCGAGCGTCTCGTCCCAGGTCGCGGCCAGCGCCATGGTGGCCTGCGCCATGGCGGCGATTGCGAACCCGAGGGCGGCAAGAAGCGGGGCTTTCATCATTCATCCTTTGATGTGCGGGTGGTCGAGAAGGCAAGCCACCCCAGCCTGATACGGCTTGCCGTGGTGATGAGGCACAGGGCCGCGAAGACCCAGGCGAGCGTCGGGAACCACGCCGGCCAGATCGCCATGGCCAGAAAGACGAGGATCGTCTCGGTCCCCTCGGTCAGGCCGCCCAGATAGTAGAGCCCCTTCAGCGGATAGTCCGTCGCCACCATCCCCCGCCGCGCGGCAAGGGCCGCGAAGGCCAGGAAGGTCGAGCCGGTGCCAAGAAAGGCCGCCAGAAGTGCTGCCGCCGGCAGCGCGTTCCGCGCGGGATCGGCCAGCGCAAAGGCCAGGGGAACCGAGGCGTAGAACAGGAAATCCGCCGCACTGTCCAGAAACGCCCCCCGGTCGGTCGGCCCGATCGCGCGCGCCAGCGCCCCGTCGAGCCCGTCGGCAAGCCGGTTCAGCATCAAAAGCACCGCCCCCGGGCCCGGCACGCCAAGCGCGATCAGAAGCGCCGCCATCGCGCCGAGCGCCAGCCCGGTCAGCGTCACCTGGTCGGCCATCACCCCGCGCGCGGCCAGAAGGCGTGCCGGGGGGGCCAGCATCCGGTGCTGGAAGGGCAGAAGGAAGCGGTCGATCATCGCGGCTCTTTCCGGCGGAAGCGGTGGAGCTTGTCAAGCGCCGCCTGCACGCAGGGGGGCACGCGCCCCGACCGCCAGCGCCCCGCCGCCATCCGCAGGCCCTCGCCCATCGTCGGGTAGGGGTGGATCGTCGACAGCACATCCGCCATCCCCATCCCCTTGCGGATGGCGAGCGCCATCTCGCCCACCATCTCGCCCGCGCCCGGCGCCACGATCGCGGCGCCAAGGATGCGGCCCTTGCCCCTGGCCGTCAGGATCTTCACGTAGCCGGGGGGCGTCGACAGCCCCTCGCAGATCGCCCGGTCATTGTCGGCCAGATCGACGCGCGTGACATCGACGGCGATCCCCCTGGCTGCGGCCTCGGTCTCGGTCAGGCCGACCCGGGCAAGCTCGGGGTCGGCAAAGACGACCTGCGGCAGAAACGGCCGGTCACCCCGGACCCGCCACAGGAAACCGAAAAGCCCGTTCAGCGCCGCGACCGTGCCCTGATGGCCCGCGGCATGGGTCAGCTGCACCGGCCCCGCCACATCCCCCGCCGCAAGGATATGAGGCAGCCGCGTCGCCAGGCCCTGGTCGAGGACCAGCCGGCCCCTGTCCAGAAGCCCCAGCGCCTCCAGCCCCAGCCCGCCGAGCCTCGGCCGCCGCCCGATGGCGACGACCAGCTCGTCGCACTCCACCCGCGCGCCGTCCGCAAGCTCGATCCACTGTCCCGCTGGGCCGCTGCCACAGGCCCTGGCGCCGGACCCGAGCCGCAGATCGACCCCGTCGGCTTCCAGCGCCAGCCGCGCGGCCTCGGACAGGTCTGGGTCTGACCGGGGCAGGAGCCGGTCCGCCGCCTCGATCAGCGTGACCCGGACGCCAAGGCGGGCGAAAGCCTGCGCAAGCTCCACCCCGACCGCCCCGCCGCCCAGGATCGCCAGCCGTCCGGGCGCCCCGTCACGCGCCGCCATCGCGTCCCAGAGCGTCTCAGAGGTCAGGAAGGGCAGATCGTGCAGGCCCGGAATGTCGGGGACCGCAGGCTCCGCGCCGGTCGCAAGGACGATGGACCGGGTCGTGAGCCGCGTCACAGCGCCTGCGGGGCCCGTCACCTCGACCGTCCAGGGATCGGCCAGCCGCGCGTCGCCGCGCAGGACCTCGACCCCCAGCCCCTGATAGCGCTCGACCGAATCATGGGGCGCGATGGTGGCGATCCGGTCGCGGACGGTCGCGAAAACGGCGGCGAAGTCGACGGTCGGCGCGCCTGCCCCGATCCCGAAGCGCCCCGCCTGCCGCACCTCATGCGCGACGCGGGCGGCGCGGATCAGGGCCTTCGACGGCACGCAGCCGGTGTTCAGGCACTCGCCCCCCATCCGGTCGCGCTCGATCAGCGTCACCCGCGCCTTGCCGGCGGCCGCGACATAGGCCGCGACCAGCCCAGCGGCGCCCCCGCCGATCACGATCAGGTTCCGGTCGTAGCTCCGGGGCCGCGCAATCCCGCGCAACGCCCGCCGCGCCTCGATCCGCCGCAGGATCCAGCGCGCAACCCAGGGCAGCACCGCAAGGGCGGCAAAGGCCAGAAGGACCGGCAGGGACAGAAGGCCCGATAGCGACGTGAGCCGCGGCAGCTGCGTCCCGGCGCCCACGTAGACCGCACTTCCGGGCGCCATGCCAAGGATGCTGACCCAAAGGAAGGTCCAGACGGGCAGGGGGGTCAGCCCCATCGCCAGGTTCAGAAGCCAGAAGGGCACTATCGGCACAAGCCTTAAGGAGAACAGCGCAAAGGCCCCGTCGCGCGCCAGCGCCTCTTCGATGCGCGCCGCGCGAGGCCCGAGCCAGCCGCGCACCTTGTCCCGCGCGATCCATCGCGCGGCCAGGAAGGAAAGCGTCGCGCCAAGGGGCGCGGCCGTCAGCACCAGCGCGAGGCCGCCCACGAAGCCGAAAAGGGCGCCGGCGGCCAGCGTCAGCCAGACCGCGACCGGCACCGACAGCGCCGTCGCCGCCACGTAAAGCGCCCAGAGCGCCAGCCAGAGCGTTGCCGGACGCTCCGCCCGCCAGGCCGCCAGCCCGTCGACCACGTCCCTGAGCCGGCCCAGATCGGCCGGATGCGCCGCGACCCAGGCCGCACCGGCAAGCGCGATGGCCAAAAGCCCCGCGAGCAGAATGCCCTTGCCCCGTCGTCCGCGCATGCCCGTCCTCCCCTTCGGCTCCATATCGCCGGATGTGGGGGGGGGCACCAAGCTCTTTCGGATGGGCCTGACGGAGCTGTGAACGAGGAGGATTTGGCGAAAGTGACAGGTCGTCTAATTATATGACATGAAAGCAATATGTTACCGCGGTTCGCGGCGAGCCCTTGCAGGCTTGGCCCGGCTCCGGCAAATCGTCGCGACATCGGCGCAGGCGAGCCCCCTTACGGTCATTGCCCGCGATTCGGGCGCCCTCAGTGCATCACCAGCCCGCCATCGACATTGATGCTCTGCCCGGTGATGAAGCTCGCCTCGTCCGAACAGACGAAGGCCACCAGCCCTGCCACAACTTGCGGCTGGCCGTTGCGGCCAAGGGGTGCGATGGCGGCATACTGGGCCATCATCTCGTCGGGCGTGATCCCGCGCAGCTCCGCCTCCCACAGGACCTCGCGCGACTGCATCGAGGTGTGCGTGTAGCCGGGACAGACCGCATTCACGCGGATGCCCTTCCCCCCAAGCTCCAGCGCCAGCTACTGCGTCCAGCCGATCACGGCGAACTTCGAGGCGCAGTAGTGGGCCAGGAAGGGCGCGCCGCCCCTGCCGCCGACCGAGGCGGTGTTGACGATGCACCCCCGCCCCTCGGCCACGAAATGCCGCGCCGCGATCTGGTTCGTGTGAAAGACCCCGCGCGCGTTCACGTCGAAATTGAAGTCCCACTCCGCGTCGGTGATGTCGAGCGCGCGGGCCATCGTCGACACGCCCGCGTTGCCGATCAGGATGTCGCAACCGCCCATCTGGTCGAGGGCACGGGCGAAGCCCGCCTCGACCTCTGCCCGCCGCCGCACATCCATGCGCACGGCATGGGCGCCGATCCCGGCCGCCGTCACCTCTGCCGCATCAAGGTCGATGTCGGCGATGGTGACGGCCGCGACGCAGCCCCTGAGCCGCCGCGCGATCGCCGCCCCGATCCCGCCGGCAGCCCCTGTCACCAGCGCCCGGCGCCCCTTCAGGTCCGGGCCGCTCACCCCTGCGACTCCGCCGGGGCGTTGCGCCCGCCCTGCACCGCCGTGCCGAGGATGGCCGCGAGCGGGATCAGCCAGGGCGCATAGTCCAGAAGCCCCAGGTCACCCGTCAGGACCGCGTAGTTCGCCAGGATCAGGACGGCAATGGCCGCAAGGCAGAGCGTCGCGACAAGGGCGACGAGGCTGTCCAGCGGGCCCATGCCGCCGGCCCGGCCCTGCCGGGCGACAAAGGCCATGACGGCGGCCGAAGTCGCGCATTGCAGGATCGCGATGCCAAGCGAGGCGAGCCCGAAGGTCGCCGACAGGACCGTCATCAGCGGGTCGGCGTTGGCGAGGATGAAGGCGATGACGATCACGCTGGTGATGAGGGAAACCGTCAGGCTCGCCACGTGCGGCGACTTCATCTGCGCGTGAAGCGCCCCGAGCCCCGCGGGCAGCATCCCCTCGCCGGCCAGCGCGAAGACGTAGCGCGCGGCGGCATTGTGCAGCGCGATGGTGGCGGCAAGGGCACTCGTAACCATCAGCGCCTCGGCCAGCGTGACGAAGATCGCGGGCGTAAAGGCGGCAAAGGCGCGGTAGACGAGCGTGCCGGGGTTCTCGCCCGCCGCCGCCGTCACATTGTCGGCGCCGAAGGCGGTCACGACGCTCCACATCGACACCGCATAGAAGATCGAGATGAAGAGGACGGCCGCGATCAGCGCGCGCGCCACGGTGCGGGGGCCTTCGCGCGCTTCCTCGCTGTAGATCGCGGCGGATTCGAACCCCAGAAACGAGACGAAGGCGAACATGATCGCCACGCCGAAATTCCCCGAGACAATCGTCGCCGGCGAGAAGGAGGTGAACGAGGTCACGGCCCCACTGCCCGGCGCAAAGACCGCGATTACCAGGACGACCAGCACCAGCACCTCAAGCGACAGAAGGACGCACAGAAGCCGCGCGCCAAGCGAGATTTCGCGGTAGCCGACCAGCCCGGTGATCAGCAGGCAGAGGATCGCGAGGATCTTCCAGGACATGTCGATCCCGAAGGCCTCTGCCAGGAAGATGTTGGCGAAAAAGCCCATCCCGGCGACTGAACCGACGACCATCACCAGATAGGCCAGCAAGGCCACATAGGCCGCCGCCCCGCCGGCCCGCCCGCCGAGCCCCTGCCGGATATAGGCGTAAAAGGCGCCGCGCCCCCGGACATGCGGGCTCATCTTCACGAAGCCCGCCGCGAACAGGATCAGGACCAGCCCCGCGATCAGGTAGGCGCCCGGCATCCCCGGACCGTTGCCCAGAAGGACGCCCAGCGCGCCATTGCCGACGACCGCTGCCAGGGGCGCGGCGGCGGCGACCACCATGAAGAAGATTTCGATACTGCCCAGCGAGCGTTTGGGCGTCAGGTCGGTGCTTGCCATGGGAAAACCTCGGATGGGGTGTCGGTTCGGGGAAAAGGGGGCGTCGGTCAGCCGTTGTGCCAGGGCCTCCACAGTTCCTTGGCCTCGTCCCAGCGGTCGGTGTCGTCGGGGTCCTGCGGGGTGTAGCGGGCGCCCGGCACCTCGTGGTGCGGCAGGCTCCAGGTGCCGCGCTCGACCAGGCGGCGGATGTTGCCGCGATAGACCTCGTCGGCGGCGGCATGGCGGACCGGATCGTCCTTCAGCCAGAGGTTCTTGGGATGGATCGGCTTTTCGTACATGCGGGCGAAAAGCTCGGTCCTGAGGTCCTTCAGCCAGTTCGAGTTCAGGTTCATCAGCCGGAACTGGCGCAGCGCCTCGATGTCGATCATCGCCGCGACCATCGTATTCGCGCCGTTCGCCGAATAGGACATGATGTTGCCCCGGTAGTCGACGATGTGGCTGTTGCCGCCCGAGATGTCGACCGGGAAGCGCGAACTGGGCGACAGGTAGACCGGCCCGATGTTCGGGCAGAGCATGTAGGTCGAATTGAATTCGGCATGCGCCCGGTTCTGCACCATCCAGCTGCCGCCGCCGGGATAGGACGAGGCCGTCATCGGCATCGCCTCGGACGGGCGGTAGATGACCTCGGCGCCCCCGAAGGCCAGGGCGCGCACGGCTTCGGGATATTCGCCGTCCGAACAGCAGATCGTGCCGATATTGCCGATGTCTTCGGTCCTGAGGACCGGGAAGAACGCCTCTGGCCCGTCGCCGAAGACCTCGACCCAGCGGTCGTAGATGTCATGGGGCGTGCAGCTGCGCTCGCGGCACCAGATGTGGTTCTTGGCGGCGCGGTGGACGACCTTGCCCTGCCGGTCGATCACGAAGAGCGTGTTGAAGAAGCGGTTCTCCATCACGTCGGGCCAGCGCGCCTTGCACTGGCCGATGATGTAGGTGTCGTAATGTTTCGCCAGCTTGCCCAGCGCCTCTGTCTCTTCGCCCGGCAGGTCGATGAACATGTCGCGGGCGGCGACCACATGGGGCACGTCGAAGATTTCGTCCGTGAAGCCGGTCAGCGCCCCTTCGGCCAGTGCCACGACCCGCACCGGCGCATTGATCGAGATGATCGAGATCGCGGCATGGATCGCCTCTTCGATCGTCTCGAGGTTATGCTTGATGTGCCGCCGTTCCGCGACACCGGTCGCGATGGTCGACAGGCCGATGGCCATGTAGGGCGGGATGTAGGGGGGGCGTTCGCTCATTCGTCGCTCTCATCGGGTCGCGGGCGGTGCGTGGGGACCTGAAGTCTGCGGGCGGCGGCGGGGACCGGCAATCATACCAAGGTATCATCGCAGGGCGCGCGGGGGGGGGGGCCGCGAACCTTGGCCCCGCGAACCTTGACAAGCCGGACGCCCGGTTCTTAGGCTTTTGGCGGTGAACAGGCGCGAGGATTGCCCGTGCTTCTGGACTCCACGAATTTCGGCGATCGCCTTCTGTCCCTCGTCTCGGTGGCGATGCCGCTCGACGGGTGCTGCTTCTATCGCGTGGTCGACGGGCAGGCCGTCCATCACCGCCTGTCGGGCCTGAGCGACTACTGGCTGAACAAGTACAAGTCCTATTTCTGGCGCTTCGACCCCCTTCACCCCGAACGCATGGCCGGCACAGGGATCCGGGTCTGCACCTTCGCGCGGAGCGACCGGCCCGCAAGCGGGGGCGAGCGTGAATATGTCGCGGGTTTCCTCGCGCCGCAGGACACGCATTTCCAGGCAGAGCTCTATTTCCGGCGCGGATCGGCGATTGTCGCGGGTGCCTCTCTGGTCCGCGGCCGCGATCGGGGCGGCTTCACCGATGACAATCTGCTGCTGCTCGACCAGCTCGTGGGCTTCACGGGCTTTGGCGCGCCCGAAGGCGCGGACGATGCCGGAGGCGCGGGGCCCGGCTGGCTCGGCCGCACTGGCCTGTCGCCGAAGGAGCGCGAGGTGGCGATGCTCGTGGGCGTCGCACTGCCGAACAAGGAAATCTCGCGCCGGCTCGGCATCGCGCTGCCGACGGTCAAGACCCATGTCGGGCGGCTGCTGCTGAAATCGGGCGTGAGGACCCGGGCCGAGTTCGTGCAGCTTTTCACCCGGCAAAGCGAAAGCGCCGCCGAATTCATGACGGCCGAAGTCACGGCCGCCGGGCGGGGTGCCGCGACGCTGGTCTGAAGGGAAAGGGTGAGAGGCTGGACAACGACCCAAGCGGGGCTCGTTACGGCTGCTTCCTTCCGGACCTGACCGGGTTGGCGAGGCGCTCGCCCGCGCCAACCTCTCGACCGCTCACATAGGCGCGTTCGGGCCCGAAGGCAAGCCGTGGCCTGCGACAGGGGCGTCCGCCGCCCGCGCCGCCTTTACCGACCCCGCCGTTTCCGACGCCGCCATGACCGACAGGCGCAGGAAGCCCGCCTCGGTCAGGCCGCGCGGCGAAAGCGCCAGCCCCGCCATCACCGCCCCCCGCCTGAGCGCGCCGGGCCCCGTCTCGAACAGGGCCGAGGTGTCGGGCGGCAGGTCGAGCGACCAGAAGGGCGCGGCCGGGCCCGGTGCGTGCCCACCCGACGCCAGCCCCCCCGAAGCCAGCCCCTGCGCGATGTGGCGGGTCAGAAGGTCGCGCACGCCCATCGACGAATCATGCACGATCGCATCCAGGCCAAGGCCCGCAAAGCCACCGCCGCCGCTCGCCCGGTAGTTGTTGGTGACGATCAGGAACTCCTGGCCGTCCTCGACCGGCATCCCCCGCCAGAGAAGGTCGCGCACCCGCCCCGCGCCGGGATCGCCGACCCGTGCCCCGCCGGGCCCAAAGAGGGCCGGCGCCGTCGGGTCGATGCGGTAGGTCAGCCCGGCGATCGTGTCGAAATTGTAGGCCGGCATCGCCGGGTCCAGAAGCGGCTGGTCGCGGATGCCGGGCTCGATCCGCGCATAAAGGGCCGCCGACCGTTCGAGCCAGTCCCGCACCCGCGCGCCCGACAGCCTGAGGACCGCGAGCGTGTTCGGGAATGGGTAAAGGTCCGCGACATGGCGCCGCTCTAGGGGCCCCGCCGGAATGTCGGTGTAATGTTGCGGGCCGCCACGGCCGCCCGACTTGAGGGCACTCGCGGCCGACAGGCGCGGCAGGTGGGCAAGGGCCGTCCCCTCGACCATGGCGCCGAGCCAGTCGCTTTGGGCTTCGTGGACGAGCGCCAGCGCGACCGTCGGGCCAAGGGGCGCCAGATAGCTCGACAGCGGCTGGGTCGTCGCGCCGATCGGCTTGCGCGCCGCCGCGATCGTCGCCCGGTGCGCGGGCCGCAGAAGCGCGTTGAGCGGCGCCGTCCCCGGCCGCCGCCCCGCCGGCGCCGGGATCAGCCGCGCATCCTGCCCGGTGATGCGCCAGCCGCCGGGGCCATGCGACAGCGTCAGGTCGACCTGCCCCAGATGTGACCCCCAGCAGCCCGGCATGACCGCAGGCTTGCCCGCCAGCCGTCCCGACCGCCCGTCGATCCCGGCGGTCCCCGGCCAGCCCGGCCCCGGGAAAAGCCCATGCGTGTGGCCCGCAACGACCACATCGACCCCCGGCAGGGCCGCGACGCCAAGGGCCGCGTTTTCCGCCTCGGCCCGCCCCGCCCGGGCCTGCCCCGACTCGGCCGCCTCGATCCCGGAATGGCAGAGCGCCACCACCAGGTCGGCGCCCGCGTCACGCAGGTGTCCCGCCCAGTGCCGCGCCGCCTCGACGATGGGCCGCGCCTGAAGCTGCGTGCCGATGACGTGATATTCCCACATCAGGACCTGTGGCGGCATCAGCCCCAGAAGGCCGATGCGCAACGTCGCCTGCCGTCCGTCGGGTGCGGTCAGCCGCCGCTCGACCATCGCCACCTGCGGCAGCAGCGGGCGATCGTCGTCCGGGCTCGGCCCCCGCTCGCGCACGAGGTTCGACAGGACGATCGGAAAGGCCGCGCCCCCGGCGATCCTCTCGACCAGTGCGGCGCCGAAATCCATGTCGTGATTGCCCAGCGTCGCCCCGTCGTAGCCAAGCGCGTTCATCGCCGCGATCACCGGATGAAGCCCCGCGAGCGGCCCCCGCCCGCCCAGCCGCAGCCGGTCGCCAATCAGGCTGCCCTGCAGGCTGTCGCCATTGTCGAGCAGAAGGCAGGCGTCCCGTCCGGCCTCGGCCCGCGCGGCTTCGATCAGGGGGGCAAGGCCCAGAAGCCCCGTCCGCGCCAGAGGCCGGTCCCAGGCGTAATCGTAGGGCATCAGATGCGCATGCAGGTCGCTTGTGGCCAGAATCCGCAGCCGGAATGCCGCGTCCTTTTCATCCATCCCGAGCTTGTCCACCCGCATCATGCGGCGACCTTAGGCCGCCTTGGTGCTTTGTCCATCCAAATTGCAGAATTTGCAGAATTATTCGCTTCTGGGTTGTCTAGCGGCACCTCTGGCGCGGCGCGTCCTATCGGCTATTGTCGCGCCCAAACGGGCAGGTGGCGGAAATGCGCGACGAGTTGGCCTTTGTCGGCGGATTTGAACGGGACGCGCGGCTGAGGCCGGGGGCGGCCGATCTGTGGGCCGCGGGGCAGGGGCTTTGCCTGCCCCTCTGGCGCGGGCGGGTGCTTCTGGACGGCTACGGGCACCTCGCCCTTCTGCCGCCGGGCCACCCGGCCCTTCGGGATGCCGCGCCCCTTTTCCTTGGCCGCGCCGCCGACGGCACCTTGCGCTTTACCGCGACCCTGACCGACTGGCCGGACGCCGAAACCGGCCCCGCGCGCGACGCGCCGGGCGTCACCGATCCGGCCCGCTGGACCCATCCCCGGATCGCCGACGCAAGCTTTGCCGAACTGCGCAGCGCCATGGCGACGCTTCCCCCCGAAGAGGCAGCACTTGCCGCCAGCGCGCGCGCACTTCTGAACTGGCACGCGACCCATGGCTTCTGCGCCAACTGCGGCGCGCCGTCACGACCCTCGCACGGCGGCTGGCGGCGCGACTGCCCGGCCTGCGGCGCCCAGCATTTCCCGCGCACCGATCCCGTGGTCATCATGCTGGTCACGCGCGGCAACGAGCTGCTGGTCGGACGCTCGCCGGGCTGGCCCGAGGGCATGTATTCCCTCCTCGCCGGCTTCATGGAACCGGGCGAGACCATATCCGCCGCTGTCGCGCGCGAGGTGTTCGAGGAAACCGCCATCCGCTGCGGCCCGGCCCATGTGCTGGCCAGCCAGCCCTGGCCCTTCCCCTCGTCCCTGATGATCGGCTGCCGGGCCGAGGCGGAAACCGGCCCGATCACCCTTGACCCCGTCGAGCTCGAGGATGCCTTCTGGATCAGCCGCGAGGATCTGGCGGACTCTTTCGCCGACCGCCATCCCCTGATGAAGCCGCCACGTCAGGGGGCCATCGCGGCGTTCCTGATGAAAGGCTGGCTTGCGGACCGGCGGGTCTGACGGCATTGGGGCAGCGAAGGGAACGCGATGCGGCTGGTTGAGAGTGCGGATATCGAGGCGGGCGCCCAGGCGGTCTATGCCCGGCTGACCGATGTGGCGCTGGGCGAACGGATCGCGGCCGACCGGGGCGCGCGGCTTTTCCGCCCCGACGGCGGGCGGACGCTGACCGTCGGCTCCGACTGGCAGGCCGAGGTGCCCTATCGCGGCCGGATGCGCACGCTTCATAGCCATGTGACCGCGCTCGACCCGCCGCAGAAGATAGCGCTTGCCGGTGAAAGCGGCGGCTTTGCCTTCACGCTCAGCCTGACGCTCGCCCCCCTGTCGCGGCAGGCGACGCGGCTCTGGTCCGACCTTGAGGTGCGGCCCCGCACCCTGTCGGCCCGTATCCTGCTGCAGACCCTGAAACTCGGGCGCGGCCGTCTTCGCGCACGCTATGCCCAAAGGCTGGCCCACTTGGCGCAGGCCCTTCAGGACCAGATCGCCATGGGTGGATAGGGGGGGCGGATGAGGGGGCTGCATCCTGTCATCACCCTGTCACATTCCCGTGCTTGCAATGGTTTAACGCGGCAGGCACCATCGCCGCAGGGGGCCGCACGCCCGTGGCCCCGGAAGGAGTGACCTTTGGGCATCAGCGCCTTGACCCCGCCGCCGCATCCCGACCCCAACGCCGAGACGCTGCTCGAATTTCCCAACAATCGCCTGCTGATCGACCTGTGCGGCGAGTTCGACCGCAATCTGGCGCAGATCGAACACCAGCTTGGCCTGCACATCCTGCGCCGTGGCAACCAGCTGGCGCTGGTCGGCCCGCCCGAGGCGCGCACCCAGGCCGCCGCCGTCCTGCAGGACCTCTACGCCCGCCTTGAATCCGGCCGCCACCTCGCCGCAGGCGACATCGACGCGGCGCTGCGCCACATGGCCGAGGCCGGCAGCCCCAGCCCCGTCAGCCTTGACGAACAGCTTGAAATGTTCGCGCAGGGCCGGGTCGAGATACGCACAAGGAAAAAGCAGGTCGAACCAAGGACCGAGGCGCAGAAGAACTACGTCAAGAACCTCTTCCAGCACGAGATGGCCTTCGGCATCGGCCCGGCCGGGACCGGCAAGACCTATCTGGCCGTCGCGGTCGGCGTCACCATGCTGATCGGCGGCCATGTCGACAAGATTGTGCTGTCGCGCCCCGCGGTCGAGGCGGGCGAGCGTCTGGGCTTCCTGCCCGGCGACATGAAGGAAAAGGTCGACCCCTACATGCAGCCGCTCTACGACGCGCTGCACGACTTCCTGCCGGCCAAGCAGCTGGAAAAGCTGATGGCCGAAAAGCGCATCGAGATCGCGCCCCTGGCCTTCATGCGCGGCCGCACGCTGGCCAATGCCTTCGTGGTCCTGGACGAGGCGCAGAACGCAACGACCATGCAGATGAAGATGTTCCTGACCCGCCTGGGCGAAGGCTCTCGCATGGTCATCACCGGCGACCGCACCCAGATCGACCTGCCGCGCGGCACCCACTCGGGCCTCGCGGACGCCGAGCGCATCCTGGATGGGGTGAAGGGCATCAGCTTCAACTACTTCACCGCCAAGGATGTGGTGCGCCATCCCCTTGTCGCCCGCATCATCGAGGCCTATGACCGCGACGATGGCGCCGCTGGTTGACATAGTGATCGAGGATCCGCGCTGGTCGGATCTGGACCTCGAACCGCTCGCCGACCGCGCCGCCGGTGCGGCGCTGGCGGTCTTGGGCATGCCGGCCGACGGGTTCGAGATCAGCCTTCTGGCCTGTGACGACGCCCGCATCGCCGTCCTGAACGCGGATTTCCGCGGCAAGGCGCAGGCGACGAACGTCCTGTCCTGGCCGTCCGAGGAACGCGGCGCCGAAGAACCGGGCGGCGCGCCCCGGACCCCCGAAGGGGGCACCCCGGACGACCCAGAGGAACTGGGCGACATCGCCATCGCCTGGGACACCTGCGCGCGCGAGGCCGAGGCGGCGGGCACCCCCATGGCCGACCATGTGACCCACCTTCTGATCCACGCCACGCTGCATCTTCTGGGCTACGACCATGTGACCGACCCCGATGCCGAGCTGATGGAAGGGCTCGAGGTCCGGGCAATGGCGGCCTTGGGCCTTGCAAATCCCTATGCCTGAGCCCCAAATCGGCCAGGACCAGAAGTTCGCGACAACAGATCAGGACCAGACAGGCGATCCCCATGGGTGAACGATCCGACGACAGTCCGGCCGACGCCGCCACGGCCGAACCGGACGAGGGCGACGAGGGCCCGTCTCCGCAACGCGGCTTTCTTGGGCGCATCTTCGATGCCTTCGGCGGACCCGGCGCCCAGCGGGACGAAGTGGATGGCGCAGCCGCCACCCCCGGCGCGGGACCGCTGCCCGGCATCGGCAACCTGCGCAAGATGCGCGTCGATGACGTGGCCATCCCGAAGGTCGAGATCGTGGCGGTGCCGGTCACGATCACCCTGCCCGACCTGATCGCAGCCTTCCGCGCCTCGGGCTTTTCGCGGCTGCCGGTGTTCAAGGGCACGCTCGACAACCCGCAGGGCCTGATCCACATGAAGGACCTGGCGCTCCAGTTCGCCTTCGCCGAGCCGCGCCCCCGCTTCAACCTGCGCAAGCTCTTGCGCCCGCTTCTCTTCGCGCCGCCCTCGATGCCGATCGGCGTCCTTTTGCGCAAGATGCAGGGCGACCGCATCCACATGGCGCTGGTAATCGACGAATATGGCGGCGTCGACGGTCTTGTGACGCTCGAGGACCTGGTCGAACAGGTCATCGGCGAGATCGACGACGAACATGACGAGGCCGAGGACGGCCTGTGGCAGCTGGAACGGCCCGGCCAGTATCTGGTGCAGGCCCGCGCCCCCCTGTCGGATTTCGAGAATGAGATCGGCCTGAAACTCGCCGAACCCGAAGAGGACGAAGAGGTCGATACGCTGGGCGGCCTCGTCTACATGCTCACCGGCCGCATCCCGGCGCGGGGCGAGGTCATCCCGCACGAAAGCGGCGCCGAGTTCGAGATCGTCGATGCCGACCCGCGCCGCATCAAGCGCGTCCGCGTCCGCCTGCCGCAGCCTTCGGAATGACGCTTGGGGCAGGGCTGATCCGCGCCGCCCGGCGGGCAGCGCTGCCGCTGGCGCTGGGTGCCGTTGCGGCGCTGGGTCAGGCCCCAGTCGGCTTCTGGCCGGCAACACTTCTGGCGCTCGCCCTTCTTCTGCGCCGCGCGGGGCAGGGCAGCGCCCGTTTCACGGCCTTCTGGGCCGGCACGGGCTATTTCGCCGCCACCCTCTTCTGGATCGTCGAGCCCTTCTTCGTCGAGCCGGAACGCGACGCCTGGATGGCACCCTTCGCGCTGGTCTTCATGGCCCTGGGCGGCGGCCTTTTCTGGGGCGGTGCCGGTTGGCTCGCCGACCGCGCACGGCCCGGCCCCTTGCGCGCCCTGGGCCTCGCGCTGGGCCTCGTCCTTTCGGACCTTGCCCGCAGCTACCTCTTCACTGGCTTTCCCTGGGTGCTCCTCGGCCATGTCTGGATCGCGACGCCCGTCGCCCAGGCATCCGCCTTCGCGGGCCCCATCGGCCTGTCGATCCTGACCGCGACGCTCGCGCTCCTTCTCTCGCGCGCCCGGCCGGTTCCGGTCCTGTCGGCGCTCGCCCTGACCGCCGCCGTCTGGGGCGGGGGCCTGTGGCGCCTGTCCCGAACCGATCCGCCGCGCGACCCGGCGATCCGCGTGCGCCTCGTCCAGCCGAACGCCACTCAGGCGCTGAAATGGCTGCCCGGCATGTGGGACACCTTCCTTGACCGCATGATCGCCGCGACCGGCGCGCCGACCGACAGACCCCTGTCGCTGATCGTCTGGCCCGAAACCTCGATCCCCTGGCTTCTGGATCAGGCGCAACCGATCCTGGAAGAGGCAGCACTGGCCGCCAACGGCACCCCCCTCGCCATCGGCCTGCAACGGGGCGACGGCGCGCGCTACTACAACACGCTCGCCATCATCGACGACGCGGGGCAGGCGAGGCAGCTTTACGACAAGACCCACCTTGTGCCCTTCGGCGAATATGTGCCCTTCGCCGACCAGTTGGGCGTCACCGCCTTCGCCGCCCGCGCCGGGAACGGCTACAGCGCGGGCGCGGGGCCGACGGTCCTTGACCTTGGCCCCGCGGGCCGCGTCCTGCCGCTTATCTGCTACGAGGCGGTGTTCCCCCAGGACCTGCGCGCCGCCGAGGCCGCCCACGGCCGCGCCGACTGGATCTTGCAGGTCACGAACGACAGCTGGTTCGGCCGCCTGTCCGGCCCCTGGCAACATGCGGCACAGGCCCGCCTGCGCGCCATCGAACAGGGCCTGCCGCTTCTGCGCGACGCCAATACCGGGATCACCGTCGGCTATGACGCCAAGGGGCGAGAGCTCGGCCGGCTCGCGCAGGAAAGCGTGGGCTATCTGGACCTGGACGTGCCGGGCGCCCTTCCGCCGACCGTTTACGCCCGGACTGGTGACGGACCGGCAACACTCCTCCTGTTCCTCGGCTTATTCTGGTTCGGCCTGGCAACACGTCGTGCGCGCGGTTGACCTTCCCCCGCCCGCTTGCTAGCTGCCCAAACTGAACTGCCACAACGGCTTCCTGGCGTGGCGGGTTGTCCCCAATGGAGCACTTCATGTCCCGTCAGAACTATATCTTCACCTCCGAATCCGTGTCGGAGGGGCACCCTGACAAGGTCTGCGACCGCATTTCCGACGCCGTCCTCGACGCCTTCATCGCCGAAGAGCCGAACGCCCGCGTCGCCTGCGAGACCTTCGCCACCACCAACCGGGTCGTCGTCGGCGGCGAGGTCGGGCTGAGCGACCGGGACCGTCTGCACCATTACCTGGGCAAGATCGACAGCATCGTGCGCGACTGCGTGCGCGACATCGGCTATGAGCAGGACAAGTTCCACTGGAACACGGTCGAGGTCGCCAATTACCTGCATCCGCAGTCCGCCCACATCGCCCAGGGCGTCGACAAGGACGGGGCCGGCGATCAGGGGATCATGTTCGGCTACGCCACCGACGAGACGCCCGAGCTGATGCCCGCGCCGATCCAGTATGCGCACGCGATCCTGCGCCGCCTGGCCGAGGCGCGCAAGTCCGGCCAGGAGCCGTCGCTGCGCCCCGACGCCAAGTCGCAGCTTTCGCTGCGCTACGAGGGTGGCAAGCCGGTCGAAGTGACCTCGCTGGTCCTGTCGACCCAACATGCGAGCGAAAGCCAGACCAGCGCCGACATCCGCGCCATCGTCGAACCCTACATCCGCGAGGTCCTGCCCGAGGGCTGGCTGACCGACCGGACCGAATGGTGGGTGAACCCGACCGGCACTTTCGTCATCGGCGGCCCGGACGGCGACGCCGGCCTGACGGGCCGCAAGATCATCGTCGACACCTATGGCGGCGCGGCCCCGCATGGCGGCGGCG